>JBBRMI010000303.1:0-7459 GCA_038230915.1 Polyangiales bacterium
CCGTCATCAGGTGCGCCGGAGATTTGCGCACGATCGAGTTGAAAGTACGTTGCTTGCGCCCGTGCTTCGCCGGCGCTCAGAAGCAGTGCGCCAGAGCCCAGGGCCAGCGCCACCAGGGCCCGCGCCCCGCGCGTGATGGCAGCTTTCGCAAGAGCGGGGCGAGCGTGTTCCCGATGAGACTCCACGGCGAAGGAAAGTAGCCTGCCCGATTCGGCATTAGAAGCGGTGATTTCGGTGCGGCCGGACGGTCTGCCCGGTAATCGCTCTCGCGCCGCCGCTAATCAAGACCGGCCAAAGGGTCAGCGGGGCGCCCCGACTTGATCGGGGAAGTCGGCGAACACCTCGCAGACCCAAATCGAACCGTCGGGATCGAGCTCGATTCCGATTCCAATTCGGTCGAAACGCGGTTGCAGGAGATTCTCGCGGTGCGAGGGGCTGGCCCAAAGCGCGCGGTGGGCGCGCGTGACGTCGAGGGCGTGGGCCACGTTCTCACCGGTGGCGAGGATGCCGAGAGCGGCGCCTTCCACGCGGCTGCGCGGATCGCCGTCGCCGGCGTCGTGCGCGATGCGCTTGAGTCGCCGCATCGCTCGAGCGTGACGCTCGGCGATGCCGTCGAGCGTCGCATCGCGGAGCAGGGCCGGGCATTGCTCGCTTTCACGCGCCTGGTTCACCATCGCCAACAGCGCCGAGCTCTGGTCGGCTTTGGCGGAGAGCGGCGTGCTCGGCTCGCCCGGTGCTGCGTCGCCGACGTACGACGTGGGCGGGCGCACGTCGGCGTAGATGCTTGCTTCCAGCACTGGGCGCGGGCCTCCAGCGACGCTCGCCAACAGCTGAATCAAGAAAGCGCCTGGCCGATCCGCGTGAAAGCGCGCGCGCGCGCGGTGGCCGTCGAACGTGGTCGGCACGGCGCCCGGCGCTCCGCTCGGGCCGAGCACGATGACTTTGGCGTCGCTGGCGGGCACGAGCACGTTGGCGTTCACATCGACCCAGCCGCCGACTCGCACGCGTACCGGCAGCGGTTCGAGGTCGGCCAGGACGTCGACCGCGACCGCGGCCAGCACGCTGCGTTCGCGAGTGGCGGCCAGCGCGACGCCGCAACGTCGCTCGCCGCCGTCGTCGAAGCTGTCGAGCCAGCCGCGCATGCGTTCGACCGCGGCCGAGCTGGCTAGATCCCCGCCTTCGAGCGTCCAGGCGCGCGGCCACACGTAGGGCGACCCCTCGGCGCGCAACGCGAAGCTGATTTCCGACACGTCGAGCGGCGCGCTGCCCTCGGCTTGGCGGCGCGCGAAGCGCTCGGCAACGCGCGACAGGCCGGCGTCCCCCTGCTTGCACTGGTCGAAGAACGGCCTGAGGTCGCTTGGCACTTCTGCCACACCGAGCGGCGACTCGGTCGCTTCCGGGAAACTGAAGACCTCGCCGCCGTCGCTGGCGAAGGCCGGCGTGCTTTGGCTCCGCGAGCGGGTCGCGGTTTTGGGCCCGGGGCGGGGCGCGGCCGAGCTGCAGCCGAGGGCGCAACACAGCAGCACCGTGGTCGCTCGAGACGAACGGCCTCGTGCGACCCAGGTTCGGCCCATGGACCTTTTGTAGCATGTTTCGGTTGGCGGAACGGCCCCGCGCATCGATCGGGATAGCGGCCTTGCCCGCGTTTCGGGGAGGCGGGCGTTGCTACCCCACCGCTTGGCGTCTACGCTCGCGTGGTTGGCTGGTCGCATCACCACTGCCGCAAAGGTCGGCGCCTTCGCCGTCGTGATGGTGGGCGCGGGCCTTTTCATCTATCGCTACGTCACCAAGTCGGGCGACAGCGATGGTTACGTCGTCTTCACGCGCCTGAAGGACGCGAGCGGGATTGCCAAGCTGTCGCAGGTGCGGATCGCGGGCATCCCGGTCGGGCGCGTCAAGAGCGTCAAGCTCGACAAGGACGTCGCGCGCATCGACATCCTGATGAACAAGGACGTGCCGCTGTACGAGGACGCGACAGCGGCCAAAGCCGCGTCGAGCTTGCTCGGCGAGTTTCAGATGCGGCTCACGCCCGGTACCGAGGGCCGGCGCAAAATGGTCGACGGCGAAGAGATCAGGATCGTGACCGAGGCGCAGACGCCCGACGACTTGATGAGGCAGATGTCAGACATCGCCAAGGACGTGAAGGAGGTCACCAAGGCGCTGGCGAGCTCAGTCGGCACCGATCAGGGCAAGAACGACATTCAGTCCACACTGCGTAACCTGGCGCAGGTGACCGAGGCGCTCAACGAAACCGTGCGCGAGAACCGCACGGCGATTCACGAGATCGTCCTCAATACGCAGCAGATTTCGACCAAGAGCGCACCGGAGATCCAGGCGATCTTGGAGAACGTGCGCGAGACCACGCGCGAGGTGCGTGAGCTGGTGTCGAAGGATCCCACCGGCAAGGGCGGCAACGAAGGTGAAGTACGCAAAATCGTCGAGCGTGTCGACGCTGCCAGCAAGAATTTGGAGAGCGCGCTCAAAAACGTCGACGACGTGACGGGCCGGCTCAACCGCGGCGAGGGTACGCTCGGGCGTCTGACCAAGGACGAAAAGCTGATCAACGAGGTGGAAGGCGCCGTTGAAAACGTCGGCGACTTCTTGGGCGGCATCTCGCGGCTGCAAACCATCGTCAGCCTGCGCACGGACTATTTATTCTTGGCCAGCACGGTAAAGAGCTACGTCGAGATCCGCCTCCAGCCTAAGGAGGACAAGTACTACATGATCGAGATCGTCAACGACCCGAAGGGTTTGACGCGCTTCGAACAGACCGACGTCGATACCACCAACCCGAACGAACCGCCGCACTACCGTAAAGTAACCACCTCAACGACCAACTCGCTGCGCTTTTCGCTGCAGTTCGCGCAGAGCTTCGGGCCGTTCACGGGGCGTTTCGGCATCAAAGAGTCGACCGGCGGCCTCGGTCTCGACACATCACTGTTCGACGGTCGCTTCGAGCTCCGCCAAGATCTGTACGGCTTTGGCGAAGTCGTGCTGCCGCGCTGGCGCATCTCGCTCGGCTACGAGTTCATCAACCGCCTCTGGCTGCTCGGCGGCGTCGAAGACATCCTGAGCAACACGCGCCGGGATTATTTCGTCGGCGGCATGCTCAGATTCAACGACGAGGATCTGAAGACGATTTTGCCGTTTGCGAAGACGCCGTGACGGCTGCGGCGCCGATCCACAAGCGCTCGCCCCGACAGGTTCCGCAAGCCGCGCAGCTGCTGTTGCCAGCCGTTCACGATCCGCGAACGAGAGGTGGGTCGGAAACCCGGCGAGGCCGGGCGCAAGACCCGTGGTTCAGAACGCGCGAGTCGCCACGATGGTCGGGTCGCCGAGGTGAAACAAAAGCCAAAACTCACCCACCTGGCATTCCATGCCCCGGACCCACGATTTTCGGCCATGCCGCGTCGGCGCTCCAACCGGGATGAACATGCGGCGGATGGTGACACTCCGAGGCGCAAAAGCTGTGACCGGGGATTTTGACTAGCGTCTTGTCCTTCGGTTTTTCGACGTGTTTGGAGCCGGGGCCGTGGCAGACCTCGCACTGGACCGAGGTCAGGTTTTCGACGTGCGTCACGGTCGTGCCGCCGGGCTTGCCGTAGCCGGTGACGTGGCAGCCGACGCAGTCGAGGTTGAACTCTTTGTGCTGGCTGGAGAGCGTGGCGTACGCGGCGGCGTGCGACGTCTGATCCCAGAATTTTCGCTCGGAGGCGTGGCACTTGGTGCACGCCTCGAGGCCGACATAGCTCGCTTCGCCGGCGGCCGGCGCGACCGGTGCGAGGTCCTTGAATGCTTCCTTGTTGTGGTCGTTCACGCGCTGGTAGTAAGCGGCAATGTGGCTCGAAACGGCGGCGTCGGAGCCGAGCTTGTCGGTGACTTCGACCGATTGAAACCGAAAGAAGCTGCCCTGCGCCGGCGGCTTGGCGTCAGGTAACTTCGCGAGCTCTGCTTGCAACGTGCTCTGATCTTGCTCGAGCGCCGCCAGGTCTTCTTTCTTGCCGCCCTGTTCGAGGCGCGCCTTGATCTCGCGCAGGCGCCGGCCAATCTCCAGCTTGCGCTCGGTAGCTTCGAGCCCGCTGCCGTCGGCAAAATCGAAGGATTGTCCGCGCACGTAAAGATCGACTACCCCGAGCGACTGCAAGTGATTCGGCGTCTCCACCACCAGCGTCTTGCCGATCAAGGTCGGCGACTGCGGCGGATCATTGGTTTCGCCTTCGTCGAACGGCTTGCCCAGCACCACGACCTCGAACCCGGGTTGCGCCTCGACCAAGCGCAGCGCCTCACCGCGCGGCATCGCTGCCAGCAGGATGTCGAGCTCCGCGCCAGCGGCCTTCAGCTCGGCGAGCCCGGCCTTTGCTGCCGCAGCGGCGTCCGCGGTTTCGACGCCGGTCGGCGATTTGCCGGCGACGAGGGGCAGGCTGATGCCGACCAACCCGACCTTGATGCCCGAGACTTCGAGCAGCTTGGTGCGCTGCACCTTGGCGCCCTTCAGGTTTGCCCCGAGCAGGGTCGCGCCGGAGCGCGTCACCAAGCCGCTGAGCGAGGGCTCGCCGAGCAGCCAATCGTTGGCGCCGGGCGCCCAAGCGCTCAAGCGCAAGGCCTTGTAAGCGTCGGCCAACGCATCGGCTTTGAAGCTGGCTTGAGTGTCGCGCGCCGCGTCGGGCCGCGCGTTCATGAATAGCATCGGCCCGGCCCCGACGGTGAGCGCGTTCGGCGCCGAGCTGGCTTGCGACGCGATGTAGGCGGCAGCGTGGTCGGCGCCACCCAGCATGTCCTTGACGCAGCCGCACGGCTCGAGCGCGCCCGCGACGCTCGACATCACGTACAGGCGCAGCGAGGGCACTCCCGAGCTGGCGCTACTGGGTTCGGAGCCGCATTTGCAGCCAGACAGCGGCAAGCTCGCGGCGAACGCGAGCGTGCCGAGCGTGGTCAGACGGAGACGCTGTGAGCCAGGCCGGGTAACGAGATCGCGAAGCACGGGGCTGGTATAGCGCGCGCCCGGCCATTTTCCCGCGCAAACAGCCGCTTACTGAAGCTGTCGCATTTGGAGGCGCCGCGGCCTTGTTTTCGCCTGCATAATGAGAACGTCGTGCCGGAGGACAGCAAGGCGAAGGCGCCACAGCCATTCGGGCCATTCGTGCTCGAGCGGAGGATAGCCGTTGGCGGCAGCGCGGAGGTGTTTCTGGCGCGCCCCAAACTTGGCACGCAGCCGGCTGCGCACTTGGTGGTCAAACGGCTGCTTCGCTCGGTGCGCGAGGGCGGGGAGTTCGATGCTCTGGAGCGCGAGGCCGAGCTGCACCGCGCGGTGAAGCACCCCAATGTGGTCGATGTCTACGGCGCCGGCATGGTCGGCGAAGAGCCGTACCTGGCGCTCGAGTACGTCGATGGCGTCGATCTGTACCGGCTGTTGCGGCGGGCCGAGTCGGAGCAGCGGCGTTTTCCGCCGGGGCTGGCCGCCCACATTGCCCGTGAAGTGGCCGAAGCGCTGACCGCCGTGCACGGCGCGCGCGACAACGAGGGCAACGTGCTGCACATCGTGCACCGCGACGTGACGCCGTCGAACATTCTCTTGTCCGGCGACGGCTCGGTGAAGCTCGGCGACTTCGGCATCGCGCGCTTCGAGCACCGCATGAAGCCGACGCAGCACAGCGGCGGCGGCCTGAAGGGAAAATTCGGCTACCTCTCGCCCGAGCAGGTGGCGGGTGAGCCGTCGGACCACCGCGCGGACTTGTTCGCGTTGACCGCCGTCTTCGGTGAAATGCTGATCGGCGAACGCGTGTTTCCCGGCAGCGGACAGCTGGCGGTGTTGCTGGCGATTCGCGACGTGAACATCGAGCCCTTGCGGCGTGCGGCGATCATGTTGCCGCCGGGTATGTTGGCGGTTTGCGAGCGCGGTTTGGCGCGCGATCCGGACGAGCGCTACGCGGACGCCGGCGAGTTTGCCCGGGCGCTTTCGGCGTTCGAAAAGCCGTCGCGCGAGGAGCTGAAGAAGACGCTCGCCGAGTGGGTGCTGTGGGCAAAGGACTCGAGCGAGCTGGCCAAGCGCATCGAGGGCCAAGTGCGTGACTCGGTGCAGCGCATGCAAGCCGTGCGAACGCGCAGCAGCGGCGCAATGCAGGCGGTCCGCTCTCCCAGTCAAACTTCGATCGTCGCTCAGCGGCGCGACGCTATCCCGGCCGATGCCGGCTCGCGCGTGAAGCGCACCGATGGGCACGTGCTCGAAAACGTATCCTTCGCCAAGTTGATCGAAATGATCGCGACCGGCGATCTGGGCAGTGACGACGAAGTGGCGCTGATGGGCGAGGACTTCAAGCGCATTCACGACGTGCACGAGCTGGCGCGCCACCTCTTGCCGTCGACCACGGCGACGACGAGTCGCATCTTCGAGCCCGGCGTGCCCGACTACCAGGCGCTGCTGCGCGAAACTTCCATGCTCGAAGTCTTGGCGCACATGCGGCAAAAAGCCGAAACCGGCGCGCTGTTCGTCGAGCGCTCGAAGAGCATGGGGGCGTCGGTCAGGAAGGAGCTGTACCTCAACGGCGGGCGGCTGCTGCATGTCTCCTCGTCCGACCGCGAGGAGCTGCTCGGTGAATACCTGGTGCGGCGTGGGCGTTTGTCGCGCGAGCAGCTCGACGCCGCGCTCGGACAGCTACAGAGATTCGG
Organism: Polyangiales bacterium; assembly: GCA_038230915.1. GTDB lineage: Bacteria > Myxococcota_A > Polyangia > Polyangiales > Polyangiaceae > PMG-095. The sequence goes on from JBBRMI010000303.1 coordinate 6,667, forward strand.
TGGGCGGCTGGGTGACACGCTGATCGGGCTGCAGCTCGTCGACGCCGTCGACGTTTTCCGCGCAATTCGCGATCAAGGCCGCGATCGGGTGGCCGCGTTGTCGACCTGGGAAGAAGGGCTAGTCACGTTCTATCGCGGCACCGCACCGACGCGCGTGGAGTTTCCACTCGAATTGGACCTGGCTAGCCCGATGATGGCCGGGACGATCCTGCGCACCAAAGGTGAACCGCGCTCGCTCTTGCCAGTCGACGGTAAATTCGTCGTTCCCGGCCCGCGCTGCGAAGCTGGCAAGTTGCCGCGTGAACGCGGCGCGGCGCCCGCCTCGCTGCAATACGTGATGACCTTCGTCTCCGATCACCTGACCATCGCGGCCGCCCTCGAGCGCATCACCGACTACCGCCCGGGCCGCGAAGCCCGCGCCGTCAGTCCAAAAGAAGCCGCCGCCGCGCTGGCCGTCGCGGAGCTGCTCGGCTGGGTCACCTGGGGCTAGGCCGATCTTTGGCTGCCAAGCTGCAGCTCGAATCGCAGAAACTTGCGTGTCGTCCCCAGGCAAAGCCGTACGATCGCAAACCCCAAGGCCTAGCCGAACCAGTCGCGTGGCCTCGACCATGGCGGTCGCCGAGATTTTTTCACAGGGAGATCGGGAGATCGCGAGCGGTGCGCCGGTTAAAACCGGCAGGAGCAAGTAGGTGAGCGAGAAAAGAAGACATAGACAATTCGCGCAAGTCCTACCCTGGGAGGAGTCCACCCCCAGGAAGTCCATTCCTTGCGCAGCGTGGGGCGACCCGCGAGG
>JBBRMI010000304.1:0-7302 GCA_038230915.1 Polyangiales bacterium
CCCGCCAAGCCTGGCTTCTGGCGAGGCTTTCGCGAGGACCAAGCGACCCTTCCGGTCGCCGCTCGTTGAGCGTACGTTGGTACGTGAGCACCGGACCGGAGCGAAAACGAAGCCAGAAGCCAGGATCGGCGGGCGTGCTCAACAGCTGAGATGAGACCAATGACAAGGGGCGAGTGCATGCGGGTAGGCCGGGTTTCGTTGGGGGCGCCGCCGCCCAGCTGGGCGGCGGGTCAGGAAACGCGACTCGGCCTATTCACTCACCCGTCGGATTTTTCGGCGGGGCCTTCGGCGTCGACGGGGCCTTCGGGGGTGCTGGTGAGGCTGCGTTCGTAGAGGGAGCGGACGAAGGCGATGGTGTCGGCTGCGCTGGCGGGTTTGTCTTCGCGGTAGCGGCGGACGCGCGCGAAGCGCAGCGCCATGCCGCCGGGGTAATGCGGGCTCTTTTGCAAGCCGTCGAAGGCGATTTCGACGACGAGCTCGGGGCGGACGTGGACGACCCAGTCGGTTTCGGTGGTGATTAGCTCGCGGAGTTTTTGGGTTTGCCAGGCGAGCGTGGCGTCGGTGAGGCCCTTGAAGGTTTTGCCGAGCATCACAAAACCGCCGGTTTCGGGGTCGCGCGCGCCGAGGTGTAGGTTGCTCAGCAGGCCCTTGCGGCGGCCGCTGCCCCATTCGGCGGCGAGCACGACGAGATCGAGCGTCGGTGCGGGCTTTAGTTTCAGCCAACCGGCGCCGCGTCGCCCGGCTTCGTACGACGACGCGAGGTTCTTGGCGACCACGCCCTCGTGACCGCTTTGCAGCGCGGCTTGCATGACGGCTTCGCCGCGTTCGGCGCTGTCGATCGGCGTGCGCACGACGCGCGATGCTTCCGGGACCGCGCTGCACAATGCGGCCCAGCGCTGCGCGTTGTTTTGCTCGACCAGCACTTCGCCGTTCAGGTACAGGCAATCGAAGAAGAACGCGCTCAGCGGCAACGCGCGCTCCATTTCCGCGACCTCGAGCTTTCGGCCGAAGCGCCGCATCGTCACTTGAAACGGGTGCGGGCGCCCGTCGGGCCGCAGCGCGATCGCTTCGCCGTCGAGCACCAGACTTTGCGCATCGAATGTGCGCACCAATGCCACGACCTCGGGCAAGGCTTCGGTTACGTCGTTGCCGTGGCGCGAATAAATGGCGACGCGCTCGGCCGAGCGGTGCACCTGGATCCGTGCGCCATCGAGCTTTTGCTCGAAAATGCACGGCGTGAGGCGCGTGACGGCGTCTGCGACGTCTTTCGCGGTTTGGGCGAGCATGGGCCGGAGCGGGCGGAACAACTGGATGCTCAGCGCCGCGAGCGCCGCTTCTCCGCCCGTCAGCGCCAACACCGCGACCGCGGGGGCGTCGCCCGCAAACAGCATTGCGCGCCGCAGTACAGCCGCGGAGATGCGCGTCGTAAGTCCGAGCGCGTCGACGACCAGCGCTTCGAGCGCGCCTTGGCGTAGCTCGCCGACCATCAGCCGCGCCACGAAGTCACGCTCGGCCGCGCTGAGCCGGGCGAACAAGCCGCGCAACAGCTCGTCGCGCCGCCCGGCCGAGCCTTTGCCGGAAAGCTCGCTCAGCTCCTGAAATGCCGCATCCAGCTCGGTGACAGCGACGCTCGGCTCGGCGTCGCCGGTTTGCTTCTGCAGCTGCTGCAAGGTCCGGTAGCCGACGCCCAGCTTGCCCTGGTGCAGCTCGCCGCACAGAAACCCGACCCCGGCCTTTACCTCGCCCGGTTCGAGCGCGGACAGTAACTGCGCCAGCCGCTCGGTCTTCTGCTTGCGCGAGCGCGTGGCGGCGACCTCCCGTGAGGTCGCGACGATGTCGGCCAGCTTCACCACGCCCAGACTGTGGGTCCGGCAGCTCGCGCCCGCAACGCCTCCCGGAGCCGAAAAGCTCCCTAGTTGAGGAGAGGGGGACACTTCTGCCACCATGCCGCGCCGATGGCCAAAGCATCGAAGCGCGAGACCAACGCCGCCGTGCTCAAACAGGCGATGATTCGGCGGCTGCCGCGTCGTTTGCAGTGCACCGGCGAGATTGGACTGCCAGCCGTGCCGGGGCTGCTCGAGCACTACGTGAAGATCTTCGACGGCATCTGGGAAGGAGTTGGTCGAAAATTTACGGCGCCAGAGCTCGACGAATTTCGGAAGTCGCTCGCGGCGCGGTTGGAGCAAGCTTACAACGCGTCGTCGAGCTCGAAGGTGATCGTGACGTATCAGACGGATCCGTCGCCCAAGACCAGTCTGACGTGGAAGATCGTCGCGATGTCGGCCGACTTCACCGACGAGTACCAGCATTGGGTCGACACGCGCACGCCGCCGCTGTTCGGCAAGCACCCCGATGCGAAGGCGGTCGATGTCGCACGCTCGCTCGGTACGCCCGCAGCGATCAGCATTTTGGACGTCGGCGCCGGCACCGGCAGAAATACGCTGCCATTGGCGCGCGAAGGTTTCGTCGTCGACGCGCTCGAGCCCGCGCCAGCACTGTGCAAGATCTTGCGCGAAACCATGGCAACCGAAAATCTCGCGGTCGGCGTGGTCGAGGGCAGCATCCTCGACATCGCGCTCGAGCTGCCGCGCCCGCGGTACAACATGCTGTTGTTGTCCGAGGTGGTGGCGTCGCATTTTCGAAGCCCGGAACAACTAAGACAGCTGTTCGAAGCCGCCGAGCGCTGCCTCTTGCCCGGCGGGCTGTTGGTCTTCAACGCATTCCTGAGCGACGGCGGTTACAAGCCAGACGACATTGCCCGGCAACTTTCGCAGGTGCTGTGGTGCGTGCTGTTCACGCGGCATGATCTCGAGATCGCCGCAAAGGGCTTGCCGTTCGAACGCCAAGCCGACGAGGCCGCCGCCGAGTACGAGCGCGGGCATTTGCCCGAAGGTCAGTACCCGTCTACGGGATGGTACGAGGGGTGGTGCGGCGGGCAAGATCTGTTCGACTTACCCGCCGAGCGTCCGCCAATGGAGTTGCGCTGGCTGGTGTATCGAAAGATGAGCTGACTTTGGTGCGAGGCTCTTGGTAGGTTCGCCGCCATGCCGACCGAGTCGGTTCGGCCCACCGCCGACGTCGTTCCTCGCTTAGCCATCCGCGATCCAGATCAATGGCTGGCGATCGTGTGCTGGATGGTGGTGGCGTTTGCGTCGCTGTCGATTTTGCTGTTCTCGTTCGGGCGCGACCAGGGCATCTACGGCTTGGTCGCGGACGTCATTCTGAAGGGTGGCATGCCGTACCGGGACGCTTGGGACTTCAAGCCGCCCGGAATCTTTCTGACCTACGCGTTGGCGCAAGGCTTGTTCGGCAAGTCGATGTTGTCGATCCGCCTGCTCGAGGTGATCGGCCTCGTCGCGACCGTGTTCGGTCTGCAGCGGCTCGGTCAGGTGTTCTTCGACAAGCCGAAGGCCGGGTTGGTGTCCGGCGCGGTCGCCGCGCTGGTCCAGGCTGAGCTCGAGTTTTGGCACACCGCGCAGCCGGAGACGTTCGGCGGGTACCTCACGATCGCTGCGTTGGTCGTCGTCACGCTCGAGGTGCCCAAGGCGCGACGCTGGTTGATTCCGTTGGGGACCGGCGCGCTATTCGGCTTGTGCGCGCTGTTCAAGCCGCCGCTCGGCGGTGGCATCTTGGTGTGCAGCGCGTATCTACTCACGCGCGAACAGTCGCGCGCCGCCAAGCTGCCGAAGCTCGTGCAGACTGCGCTGTTGATTGGCGTCGGCTTCATGACGCCGATTGTGCTGGTGCTGTCGTGGATCGCCGCGCGCGGCGCTTGGCCGGCGTTTTACTGGACATTTCACGACTTCGTTCCCGGCTACACCAAGCTGAATTGGAACGAGGCTCACGCCTCAGCCTGGCTTTACTACGCGCTCGAAGAAGCCTTCATCAAGTTCTCGGCGCTGTCCGCGTTCGGTTTCATCGCCGCGATCGCGATGACGCCGCTGCACGCTCGCGAGCGCGAAGGCATCTACCTGGTGCTCGGTATCATCGCGATTCAGGTGACCGGCATCGTGATGCAGGGTAAATTCTTCCCGTATCACTACGCTGCTACGCTGCTGATGATCGCGTTCCTGGCCGGCCTGGGGCTGTACAAGTTGTACCGTCGCTGTTTGGTGGCTGGCCCGGGCAGCATCTTGGCGCTGGCGGCGTTCGTGGTCGTGGCTGTCGACATGCGCGACGGCGCGCGCGATCTGGAGCAAGGTTTTTGGGAGCGCACGCAAATGCGCATGAATTTCCTGCTGCGTCGGCCGCCGTTTCTGAGCCGCGTCGATCTCGATCGCAAGCTGAGCTACGTCGCCGACTACAACCTCGACGTCGACCGCCAAGTCGCGCTCGAGATCCGCTCTCGTAGCGGCAGCAACGACCCGGTTTTCATTTGGGGCTTCGAGCCGTCGATTTATTTCCTGGCGGATCGCCCGCTGGCCAGTCGTTGGACCTACGACGTGCCGCAGCGCACGCCTTGGCAACGCGGCTTTTCGCGGCGTGAGCTACTCAAAGATCTGGCGAGTAACCGCCCGAGGGTGATCGTCGTCGAGCATTGGGACGTGTTTCCGTCCGTCACCGGTAGCAAGCTCGATTCGCGCGACGAGCTGCCGAGCTTTCCCGAGCTGAAGGCGCTGATCGACAATCAGTACCGCAAGGTGCGCGAGATCGAGCACTTCGAGATCTACGAGCGGTCCGAAGTCGGCGGCTGAAGACGACGAGCGGGAGCGCAGCACGAGCACGAGCACGAGCAAACACGGAGACGGGAGGGCGGGGAGATTTTTGGGGTTCGAGCAGGGGGAGCGGGTCGCGTGAGCTTGCCCCTACGGCCGATGGTGGTCGATGGAGTCACAAGCCCTAAGCCCAGGCGGCAGCGGGTTACGTGCAGTGGTCGTCCAACCGCGCTTCCGCTACAAGTGGAAGCGTGACGAGGCGAGCCTTCGGCAGCCAGCTAGCGGTCGCCACCGTGTCGGTGGCCGTGGCCGCGTTGGCGGAGGCGATCGCCAACGGCAGCCGAGCCTTCGCCAGCTCACCGCGCGACGCCGCGCTGTGCGCGCTGTGGACGCTCGGCTTGTGGGCGCTGCCCGGTGCGTTGGCGGCGCTTGCTCTGGCGTGGCTGCTGGCGGCGTCGTGCGACGAGGAGTCGCTCGGCGAGATGCTGCGGCAGCAGTGGGCGGTGCCGGCTCGGCGCGACGCGGTGCTGGTCGGGATGTTCGCGGCGCCGGCACTGTTCGGGTGGGTGTTCGGTCTCGGTCGCGCCAGCGTGCGCTTTCATAACAGCGAGCTCGCCGCGGCGCTGTTGGGGCTGGCGGTGCTGGCCGCAGTCTTGTTGCTCGGGATTTTGGGGGGCGTGAGCTTTCGGGCGCTCGGGCGTCTGCGGGCGGCGGGGCGCCGCTTGGCGTGGCTGCCGGCGCTGGCCGTGCTGTTCGAGCTGCTGGTCGTGGTGTGGATCGCGCATGCGTGTCGCGGCGGGCTCGCGCAGCTCGACGCACGGCTATCGGCGGCCCCGATCGGGTTTTTGGCGGCGTTCTTTGGTTGCGACGACTCCGGCCGGGTTCGCGAGCGCGGCGGCGTCGTGGTCGCGGCGGTCGCGGGCGTGGCCGGAGTGGCGTGGGCGCTGCTGTTGTTCGGTGGCGCCAACGCCGTGGCGATGCTGGCAAATCACGGCGCCTGGTCGCGACCGCTGATCGCCGGTGTGCGGCAACTCACCGACTTCGACGCTGACGGATACTCGAGCTTTCTCGGCGGTGGTGACTGCGCGCCATTCGATGCCGCCATCAACCCGGGCGCGCTCGAAATCGTCGGCGATGGCATCGACAACAACTGTATCGGCGGCGACGCTGGCAAGGCTTCGGTACCGCGTCGCCCGAGCTGGGGCAGGAGCGCGCACGGCTCACCAACGAATCTCAACGTCGTGATCGTAACGATTGAGACGTTACGCCGCGACCACACGTCGTTTGCGCGGCCGGCGCGCGACACGACGCCGATTTTGCGCTCGCTCGCGCCGGAGTCGTTGGTGTTCGAGCGCATGTACAGCTCCGCGCCCCTGACGCGGCTGGCCTTGGCGTCGCTGTGGAGCTCGTACGCGCCTTCGGAGATTGAGTGGTTGCCGCAAGCGGCCGAGAAACGCATGCGAAGGATCGGGCCGAAGACGCCGTGGCTGCCCGAGCTGCTGCGCGCGCGCGGCTACGAAACAATCGCCGTTTTGACCGACTTTTCGGCATTCACGGCGCTTGAAGACGCCGGCTTCGAGCGCGGCTTTCAGCACTACGATCTGTCGACCCAGCTCGAGTACCGCGGCGGCACGATGTGGGGCTTTCCGGCAGCCGAGCAGATCGACAAAGCGCTCGGCTATGTTCGGCGAGCTCAGCGGCCGTTTTTGCTTTGGGTCCACCTGTTCGAGCCGCACTACCGCTACGAGCAGCCGCCCGACGCGCCGGTGTTTGGCAACGACGAACAAGCGCGCTACGACGCCGAGATCTGGCACGTCGACCACCAGCTCGGTCGCTTGATCGATGGACTTCGCGAGCAACGTGTGTGGGACAACACGGTGCTGTTCGTCAGCGGCGATCACGGCGAAGCGTTCGGCGAGCATGGCGACCGCTGGCACGGCTCGAACCTATACGACCCGCAGCTGCGCCCGGCCGCTCTGCTGCGCGTTCCGGGCGTCACCGGCAAACGGCTCGACGTGAGCGTCACGCTGACGGATGTCGCGCCGACGTTGGCGCGCGTGCTGGGCGACCGCCAGACGTTCGACCAACTTCGCGGCCGCAGCCTCGCGCCGCTGATGCACCACCGCACGCTGCCGGACGACGACGAGAATAGCTTCGTGGCGGAGAGCTTCTCGGTCGATGACGGACACGCCTATCAGGCGGCGCTCGTCGCGTACCCGCTTAAGCTAATTTACGTGGCAGAAGGTCGGCGTTTTTCGTTGTTCGACCTGCAAGCGGATCCGGCGGAGCAGAGCCCCCTCGACCCTAGCTCGGACCCGCGTGGCGCGCCGCTGCTGCAAGAGCTGACCGGTTACCTAGAACGGACGCGCGCGGGCGCGCTGCCACGTTAGGAGGCAGCCTTGATTGGTGATCGGGCCGGGTTGGGGAGCGGGATCGGCTGATCGGCAGCGGGATCGGGGTCGGTCGGGGCAGCGGTTTCGGGTCAGCACAAATTCGCAGTCGGCAACGGTTTCGGTGACGGCAGCAGGTTCGGTCGGCTCGGGCCTGCTTGTCTTGGGGACTCATGCCGAGAGCGCGCACCCGGTGCGCCAGCGCCGGGTTATGCGGAGCCAATCGGTGGGGCGCTGGCACACCGGCTGCGCGTAGG
>JBBRMI010000305.1:0-7298 GCA_038230915.1 Polyangiales bacterium
CCGAACCTGCTGCCGTCACCGAAACCGCTGCCGACTGCGAATTTGTGCTGACCCGAAACCGCTGCCCCGACCGACCCCGATCCCGCTGCCGATCAGCCGATCCCGCTCCCCAACCCGGCCCGATCACCAATCAAGGCTGCAAGCGCGGCCGGCGCGCGCTGGGGCGAGGCCTATTTGGCTGGTGACGGGCCGAGCTTCACGCCGAGGAAGCCCTTACAGTACTGGTCGGGTTGCGCACAATCCGGCGTGCCGCCGATCCTCACGTCGAGGCTGCTGGGGGTGGCGCGCTCGAAATCGTAGTTGACCGTAACGTCGCGCTGCCACGGACAGACCGCGGGCAGGTTGGAAAAGCTGAGCTTTCCGGTAAAGCCGCGGCGCGTGAACCCCACCGGGATCGGCGTGTTGTCCAGCTCGGGCAAGCCCGAGTCGACGAACGTGACCGTGCCGATCGCTAGGTTGCCCGGATCCTGCGCGATGATCATGCGTAGCTTCTGCAGGACCGGGATGAGCTCGCCCTTGCCAGTGACGTCGCATGGGGTGTGGTTGCCGCAGGCTGCCACGTCGTAGGTCCCGCTCACATCTTCCGCCGCCACGTTGGCGCCGCAATACGCAGCGGGCGGCGGAGTTGCTGGACGCCCCCACAGCGGCCGCTGGTCCACCGGTATGCAGTCGTTCGCGAATGGCGGGCGCAGGTAGTGCCCGACGGCCACGACGCCGCAACTGGCGTCCGTCTCGAAATACCAATACTCTTTTTTCGAGCAGCCATCGACACACACGTCGACGACGCCGTCCGGGTCGGTGCCGCGCATGAACACGATCGCAAACCCGCCGTCAGTCTTCTGAAACGCGTAAATGAAGCTACCTGGGTACGTGCTCTTGTTGACGTCGTAGATTCGCGTAATCGAAGCCAGATCGGGTCGAAGCGCGACGACGGCTTGGATGACTTGGTCGAGCGTCTTCCCCGCGCAAACGCCGCTGCCGAGCGTCGCGCCGTTGACGAGCGGCGGCCCAGGTGGCGCGTCGAGCGGCGTTTCATCACAGGTCACGATGCCGTCGTCGGGTGAGCTTCCGGCAACGCCGCCGGAGCCATTGCCGGCGCCGCTGATGCTGCCGGTACCGCCCGCGGCGATTGCGCCACCATCGCCGTCCCTGTGCGAGCTGGGGGCACCACTCACCACGCCGGGTGTGCCGGCGCTGCCCGCGCCTCCGCTCGGCGTGTTGGGGCTCCGCCCGGCGCTGCTCGATGACGTGCTTTCGCTGTCGATCAATTGGGGAGCGCAAGCCGTGGCGACGAGCAACGCGAGTTGAAAGCTGACTGGGGCGCGGAGAGTCATCGAGCGCCTCCTTCCAACGACGTATGTCGCGTCGAGAGCGAATACTTCCATGCGCCGTGGCGGGAGCCGCAGGCTTCATTTCGGCTTGAGCTTGGACGCGCAGTTCGGGGGCCGGGCCCGCGCGGCCGCCGTGCTGGCACAGGCGTGCGAGGAGCGCGTTCGCAAGCGCTATGTGGGATAAGCGAGCACCTTGCTCAGTGCGGCGCGGGCGTGCTTCATTGAACTATGGCTGTCGAATTGCAACGGCAACCATCGCAATGCAGCGATGTGGTCCGTCTTGAGTGACTTGAGGAACTAGTACCTGACGAAGCACCACAGCGGCTCGGTTGGCGAGCTAACACCGGCTTTGTGACGAGGAAAACCGATTTCATGAGCAGCTCAGCCCGCATCCTTTCCGTCACCCTTCCCGGCCTCTCGCCGCTCCATCGCCGGTTGATCGGCAGCGCGCTCGGTGGGGCATTGCTCGCGTTCGGCGCCAGCTGCAGCGGCGACGCGACGCCTGGTCCAGCGGCCACCTCCGGCGGAGCTGGTGGCAGTCTCGCCGGCCAAGCTGGTGGCAGCAGTTTCGCGGGTGCGGCGGCCGGCAGTGTCGGAGTCGGCGGTGGCACGGCCGGTAGTGTTGGGGCTTCGGGCTCAGCCGGGAGGAGCGGTGGTGGCGGCATGGGTGGCGGCGGCGCTGGTGCGGCGGGTGCGGCGGGTGCGGGTGGCAGTGCCGGCGGCGGTAGTGGTGCGTGCGCCGGCAAGCCGTACAAGCTGTGCGAAGACTTCGAGTCGGGGATGAACGGAGCCTTCCCGACGGGCTGGACCAAGTTCAAAGGCTACGGCGATGGTGCAGCCGACGACGTGACGATGTCGACCGCGCAGTTTCACTCCGGTAAGCAGTCGGTGAAGAGCAACTCCATGGCGACCGGCCAGACGCGGATCCAGAAGAGCCTCGCGTCGCTCGGCGCGACGGCGTCCAAGCACTGGGGGCGCATCTTCTACAAGGTGGATTCGCCGGCCGCCAAACCCAGCAACGGCGTGCTGCACGTGACGTGGGTGGGCCTGATGGGTAAGAGCGAGAATCGCGTCGTCGACATCGTCGAAGACAACAAGGGCATGCATCAGTGGCTGTACAACAACCCCGACGATCAGGGCGGGATCGGCACCGGCTACGATTGGAAATTCGATGCGGCTTGGCACTGCGCCGAGTGGAGCGTCGACGTCGGTGCCAAGAGTTACAAGTTCTTCAGCGATAGCGCCGAGGTCAAACAGATTGGCTTCACCGGTAAGGCTGACGCACAGATGTCGAATTACATGTCGATCATCGTCGGCGCCGAGTTTTATCAGATGCCGCCCACTCCGTTCGTGATCTGGTTCGACGATCTCGCAATCGACGACAATCAGATCGGTTGCCAGTAGCGGTTACGGCACGCCGGCGCCGGCGCTCCGCCTGCCGGCGTTGCTTCACGGGTACATTGCTTGGCGTTACTGGGTACACGTCGGTTGCAGCCGCGCAGACTCCGATTTGCGTGCCGGGTACCGCGGTCTGCGCCGCCGCCGACGGACGTGGCGGCGTGCAGATCAACGCCAACGGCAGCGGCCAGATCTCGCCAAACGGCGCGAATGGGTCAGGCCAGGCGAATGCGAATGCGAACGCGAATGCGAACGCAAATGGCCAGGCGACAGGCGACGGGCAGTATTCGGACGGCGGCGGCGGCGGCGGCGGCGGCGGTGGTGGCTACCACTACCGCGGTCGCTTCGGAACCGGCGTGAACTTGTGCCCGATCGCGCGGATTGGGATTTGGTCTGGCCTGAAGGCGGGCGGATGCGTCGCCGTTTCGTTGCGCTTCGAGTCCTTCAGCTTCGAGATGGAGAGCCAGCTCTTGTACGGCGGCGTGACACACGCCTTCGACTGGACGTTTCCGATGTCGTTCCTGATCCCGCTCGCGAACGAGCACAGCTTGTTCGAAGGTCCGTACCTCCGCTTCGGAGCTTCGCCCGTCGGCGCCACGTTCGCGCACGAGAAAGACGGCGGCAGCTTCGTTCGCTTCGGCCTCTTTGCCGGCGCCGGCTACGAGCTCGACGTCGCCGATTGGCTCACCTGGCGCGTCGTCGACGCCCGCCTCAGCTTCGACATGGCAACCAAACGCGCCATGGACGACCGTCGCCACTGGGTCGACCTCGGCTTGCAGCTCGGAACCGGCCTCGTACTCTAGGGTTGACCTTCAGCCAGATCTTTCGGCGTGTTTGACAGGAAGTGCGGCTGAAGCCTCAGACGCTAGGGTTGCCCACCCCCGTCGGCCCTTCGGGCCGCCGACCCCTCCCAAAGCTGTGCTCGCCTGCGGCTGCGCGCAGCAGGGAGGGGTAGTCATTGCCGCAAAGTGTGGACGCCCGAGCCTAACGGCGGGGGAGCGTGGCGACGAAGACTTGTTGGTTGAATTGGTTTTCGGTCCAGCACGGACCTTCGATGCGAATCGTCCGGTCGTCGACCCAGACGCGTTCGGCGACCAAGCCTCCGGCTTGCTTCAAGTCGACGTGAGCGGCGACCAACTCCGCGGCGATGTCGCGCATACCGATTTGATCCCAGACGACGGCGACACCGACATCGAAGGTTGGAGTATCGTTTGGCGAGGCTGCGCCGATGGCGATCGCTCCTTCGTTTGCGGTGGCTTTGACTTCGGCGAACGGTAGCTCGGGCAAGACGGGGAGGGCTCGCACCATGCCTTCTTGGGTGAACACGGCCGGGTGTGACCGCACAGCCTCGGCACCCGCCAAGATGACCGCGAAGTCTGCGGAGGCGTTGTAAGAGACGTAAGATGCGTTGGGTTGAAGGTGCGCGGTGTGGGTGAGCGTTTCGCCGGTGAAGACCATGAGTTTGGAGGTGTAGCCATCAACGGCCAAGAGCGTATTGCCGTCAGCGCTAAGCATCAGCGCACCCACGTCCGACGGTTCGAGCAACACGAGGCCGCCGTCCAGCGTCCAGCGGAAGATGCGCCGGTGCTTGTTGCCATAGCAGGAGCCGACGATCACCTTGCCGTCGGCACTGATGAGCTGGCTGTCGCACCTATAGTCGGTGGGTGGAACCAACTCTGTCGGAGCGCTGTCGGGATGCCACAGGTAGTAGCCGCTCGTGGTCGGTGACAGGCCAGTGACGCTCAGCAGCGCGGCCGTACCGTCGGCGCTGAGCGAGAGGTAGCTATCCGTGCCAGCGGGTCCGGGAAAGGCCTCGACGAATGCGTTCTGGTTCTTGCCGAGTTGCCAGTACAACGGCCGCGTACCCTTGGGGCTAGCGGCAGTCGCCTCCGCGCGCGTCGCATCGGCCGCGCACGTCCCGAGGTACGCGTCGTGAAAGCCAGGCGGCACAACGAGCGGTACGAGTCCGCCGTCGCGTGTCCACCGCCAGATCTGGAACGACCCTTGTCCGTCTATCATCTCGAACAGCGCGGAAGAGCCGTCGCTCGCCACGCAAGTAAAGGCGGGCCGGCCAGAAGCGATACGCTGGCTGCCGGTCGCCGCGGTCCACGCGAACAGCGCCTCGTCCGCCGCACCGGCCGAGCTGTTGACGTGCCGATAAAACGTTTCCGAATTTCCGAATATGACCTTGCCGTCGGCGCTCGCGTTGGAGGGTGTGACATCAAAGCTGATCTCGTCGCCGGGCTGTGCGTCACTCGGAGGAACGGCCGGCGTCGGTAGCGCCGGGATCAGCACGAAGTCGTAGAGCGGTCCTTCTGCCGCCCCGCCCGCCCCGCCCACCCCAACCACGTTGCGCTCGCCGCCCGCCGCCGGCGCACCCGCGCTCGCCTTGCCGCCGTTCGCGGTACGGCCGCCGACATCGACGTGGTCATCATCGCCGGCGCCCCCGTCGACTTGGTCGTGCGAATCGCGACCGCCCTCGAAGCCAACCGCAGGCTTGGGCTTGCCCCTGTGCGAAGTTTCGCCACACGCCATCGCCACCAGCACCACCAATGAACCAAGGACCAGCCCGCGCATGTTGCACCCCGTTTCGTTGAGCCCAACGTACCACGCGATCGACCAACAGGCAGTCACGAGATCGCACATCTCGAGTGCGATCTCACCACCGCATTCGCTCGACGACACGAAATCAGCACTAGCGCGACGACGCGCTTTGGTTCTACGAGGGCGCGCTCAACGCCGGGCATTTACTTGGTGAACGCAAAACTATCAAGCGTTGAAGCGACTGAAAACACACGAGCCGGCAACGGGCAGTGTTGCGACCGATCGTCACAGCGAAGCTCACGCATCAGAACGTGACGTACAGGCCACAGCGATGGCGGGCCGCTTGTTGCAGCATACCTTGGAGTGGCGCCAGCTCGGTCGCGAGCGCGGGCTGGGCCTGAAGCAGTGTTTGAAGGCTTGCCACGGCGGCCGCGACTTCGGCCGGCGTCTGAAAGTAAGAGCCTTGACGGCCAGGGTCGAACGGCGCGTCTCGTGGGCCAAGCGGCGTGCCGAGCGTGAGCGCCGGAGCCAACCCCGACTTCTCGAGCAGCTCGCCGACGTCCTGCCAATCCACGTCGAGGCCGATGTCCAAGTCTCCGTCGTAGTACTTGGTCAGCGCAAAATCTCCCAGCTCATGCACGTCGCCCGTCTCGAGCGACTTTTCCCAGTTCTTCGCCAGCGGCTCGCCTTCATACGGATCGACGAGCAGGTTGAGGTGGGCGTCGATCCAAGCGCGGAGCGCGGTCGTGTCCGTCGTCTCGAGCGCGCGCAGCAGCACCGGTCGAAGCTCGTCGTGGAAGCGCGTGTGGTCGAAGGCGAAAGCTCGGTGAGCCAGGGTCATGCGGGTTGATTGTGAGTTCTCTCGCCGCGCCAAACCTGCACCAAGAAGGCTGCCATGTCCCTTGCCAACTGAACAGCCACAGCCTGCGGGACCTTACGCCTGGCGTCAGTCGCGCTCGACGCCCGTTGTCGTGCAACCGCCCGATTCGTTCGCGCGGCTGACGAGCCGTTCACCCCGAGTAACCTCATAGGTAATCCGTGGTCACCGGATCGTCCGTAGGTTCGACGGCGGTCACGGTCAGGTGACCGAGCTGCGACTGCCATGGCTGCATTGCCGTCGGGTTGTGCCAGCCGAGAGCAGATGTCTCCTTCAGCATCTTGTCCTCCGGATCTTGATACACGGGAGGCAAGATTAGGTTCGCGGGCTCATTCGGCAGATTGCGAGGTGCGAAGCAGCCATCGTATTGGGTGCCGGGACCGCAGTTGGTGATCGAGTGGCAATTGGGATCGTGGACGAAGTGGGCGACGTTGCCGCCGCCCACCACCACGATCGATTTCGTGAAGCTGATCCAAAACGTGCGATGGGACTCCAAGCCCGTGCCTAGCGGAAACGCGTTCATGAAGTAGTGGCGCACTTCGACGCCGTGCTCGTCGAACACGCTCAGCTTCCAAGTGTCGTAGTTGCTGCGAATTGCCTGGCCGTCGCGGTAAAAGGCGTCGGCGACTGCGGATTCCACGTTAGCCGGAATGGTCTGGCCCTGGTCGAGTTTGCCGCCCTGGTAGTACTTGGCTGACGCGAGGCCGTTGAACGTGAACGTGACCTTGTAGCGCTGCCCCGGGATGCCGCTGATCGGAAAGGTCTCGAGCGTGCTGATGCCCTGGTCTTCGAAATTGGCGGCGTCGAGGTTCGGACACACCTTGGCGTTGACGCAGTCGTGGCCGACAAGATACTTGCAGCCCATCAGGAACCACGAGCTTTGCCAGGCCATGCCAAAGTCGCTCTTCGCGCCGACGATGCAGTCGAGGCTGGCATCGACGCAGCGCGGGACGATGGGTTGTTCGGGGGCGCCCCCTTCACTGCTGATGTTCCCGGCGTCGCTGCTGGTGTTGCCGGCGTCGCTGCTGCTGCTCGTTCCGCCGATAGGTGAGCCCGCCGTGCCGGCGCCGTCTGACCCCGCCGTGCCGCCAATGCTGGGCCGTGGGTCAGTCGCGCTTCCGCCGGTTGCTCCCGCTACGTTGCTCGTC
>JBBRMI010000306.1:0-7217 GCA_038230915.1 Polyangiales bacterium
AGTCCGAGAAAGGCCCTGCGCGAGCCCGGCCCCGCCTCTGGCTTGCCCGAAGCCCCTGCCGAGACCGATCCCGATCCCGCTGCCGGACCCCTTCCTGGGGCCGCCCTCGCGCAGGGCCCCGACAACGGATCAGGACTGCGCTCTAGCGAGCGCGACTTGACGCGCCGATCAACGGCGAATGCAGCCGTCGATCGGATCGCCGTTGTCGACACAGCGCTTCGGTGGCGGCGGTGACGCGAGGCCTGGCAGCTTGCCCGGACCCGAACGAAACTTCGGCTCGGGCCGCACGCTCGGCGGCAAAGCGACCGAGGCTTCGAGCAGCTTCACGCGCAGAGCCAGGCTTTGATTGTTGCGAAGCTCGATCGCTAGCGCGCGCTCGCTGGTTTTGGCTTGTTCGGCGCTGGTGTTGACGAGCGCTTCCAAGCGCTGCCGCTGGCGCGCCTGCGCAGGCCGCAGCCAGCCGAAGTACGCCGCGAACGCGCCCGTGATCGACAACGCGAACGCAACGGAGCTGAGCCAAGTCAAGGTGCGGTAACGCGTCGTTTGCTGCCGTTCGCGGATCTGCGACAAGAGTAAATCGTGCTTGCGCGCTTGCTCGAGCTCGACGAGGCGCAGTCGCCCTTCGGTTTCGATTCGCACGCGCTCGACGGTAGCGATCCTCATCGCATCGATGCGCTCCGCTTCGAGCCGTTCGCGCTCCTGCTCGAGCGCCTCACGCCGTTCGCGTGCTTCGCGCTCTTGCTGCTGCGCCAAGCGTCGACGCGAAGCCTGCTCGGCGACGCGAATCATCTCCTCGTCGCGCCGCTTCTGAGCCTCCCGCGCCTCGCGCTGCACGCGCTCACGCTCGGTCTCGAGCAAGCCTTCCAACGAAAACAACAATGAGCTCTCTCGCAGCTCGTCCATGTCTCCTCTGACCCAGCACCCGATCGCCCCTTGGGTCGTATCCCTGTGCTCCCCTACTTGCTCGTGTCCCCAACTCGGCACCGCCAACTCCGCACTGCCAACTCAGTAGAGCTCCAGGTCGTCAATCCACAGGTCAAAGGTTACATCGACCCCGAAGACCAGCTCGATACCCATCGCGTGCTTCAAATCCGGGCTGGGTAAGCTCGGACGCCCATAGCCCCTTTGCTGCAGCATCGCCAACGGCACCTCGACCTGTACCCATTTCGAGGTCAGTGGAATGTCGGCTCCGAAATGGTCGTTGCAGACCGTGCAGCCGCCACCCGCAATCGTGGCTGGGGTCCGCAAGTTGAAGCGCAGTTTGTTGGCAGCGTTCGGGTACATACCGCCGGAGCGCACCCAAAACCGCAACCCTTGGTAGCTGCTCACGTCATAGGCGACCGGGTTGTTACCGCTCGACGCGAAGGCGGTCGCGACGAGTGCTCCCCAAATCGGAAACGGACCGCCGAAGGTGTGCGCGCCATGGGTGCTCGTCCCGCGCGCTGGCTCGAGCAGGCTCGGCATGAGCGGCACGCCGGCGCTCGGCGTCTGCGTGCCCCGACCGTCGTTGGCTGCGTACCAGGCCCCGCTACGGCCTTGCAGCTCCAAGATGTTCTGATCGCCGTCTTCGAGGTCGTCGACCAAAAGCAGGTTCGGCACGACGCCAGTGCTGCCGGCCGTGCCCGGGCCGCCGGCGTCGTTGGTATCGCCAGCCTTCGAGCTGGCGCCCGAGGTCGGCGCAGTCGAGCCGCCGGAGCTCACACCGCCGCGGCCACTCGCGGCCGCTCCGCCCGAACCGCCGGCGGAGCTGCCTTTGCCACCGCCCGCGGGCGCGCCCTGCGGGTCGCCGAGCGGGTAATCGTTGAACGAAACCAGACACCCCGGCAGCGCCAGCAAAAGCAGCGCGCGAGACCACGCCAAGGTTGGAACAGAGCGCAGCACAGCCCCGTCAGACTAACTCAGATCCGGCTAGAAGCTGCCGTCGACTGCGACAAGACTGGTTCCGCTCGCCCACGAAAGCTTGGGGCTCACGCGCACGCCGCAACCCAAAGGTATGGAAGAGTGCGCGGCGTGCGGCTGAGCCTTGGCGTCGGTCAGCCACAAATACGTGCCCGCTGCGAGCCCCACGAGCCCGACACCAAGCCCAATGCCGCTGAGCGCGCCGAACGTTTTGCCGGATTCGTTGGCGTCGATGCCCGCCCGGTTGCAGACGCGCCGCGCGTCGCTGCAGTTCGCGTCGGCGGTGCTCTTCTTGTTCAGCGTGACGATGCCCGTCACCCCGCCGAACGCCACGCCCGCTACGCCAATGCTGCCGGCCACGTAAGCCCACCTTCGTTGCGAGCCGCCCGGACTGAACGGCTGCGTCTCGGCTGGCGACTCGTCGCGCGGCGGAGTTGGCGATACCGTGCCGACCAGGCGAATCGGCACGTCGCTATGCTCGCCCTCGCGCAGCGCGAACGTGCTGCGCTGAGCCTCGCCGCCCTCGGGCGGCAGCAGCACCAAATCGTGCGTGCCCGGGTCCATCGGCAGCGGGACGCCGAAGCTACCTTCCGTGAGCTCGACGCCGTCCATGCGCACGCGCACGCCCGGCGGCGCATCGGCTGCGCGCGTCAGCGTCACGTACGGCATGCGCGGCTCGAGCGCGTGCGCGCGCTTTTGCGCGATCGGCCGACGGTCGTCGTCCTCGGCCAGCTCCGACAGCACGCCGCGAAACAAGCTCCACGCGGTAGCGACACGTCCGCGGCGCTCTTCGCAGTCGGCCAGGTTGAAGCGCGTGCCAACGGCGGGATCGAGCTTGTCACTATCTTTGAAGCGAGCGCAGGCAATGTCGTAGCTGCCGGCGGCAATCGCCGCGCGCGCTTGTTCGAACAGCGCCTCGGCCGCGGCTGGATTCTCCGCGTGCGAAGCGCGCGGCCAGCACACGCCAACGCCGCATGCCGCGAGCAAAAAAAACTGACCGAAGCCTTGCCGTAACAACGAGCTTCGAGCCTATCAAAGGCCCAAGCCGAACACGATCACGCGATTCATAGGCTCAATCAGGTAGCGGAACAGCTGGGATGCCGCGATCCACCCGAGCAGCTCGTGCCCCGGAATGTCGCGCAGGCGGTCGTAGAGCGAGCCCAACAGTCGAGGTGAGACGCCTTCGACCACGCCGGCGCCGTCGAGCGGCGGCAACGGCACCAGGTTGAACGCGCCGAGCAGCAGGTTCAGCCTGAACAGCTCCGACAGCAAAAACGCCAACGCTGCCAGTGGCGAATTCTGGGCGACGCCCTGATTCAAGTAAACGAAACCGGCATGGGAGCCAGTGCCGCTCAGGTGGTAGACACCCGTCGCGATCAGCACGCGCAAGGTCAAGATCGATATCAACGCCAGCGTGAAGTTTGCGGCCGGACCGGCCAGCGACATGCCGGCGCGGCGCAGCGGATGGCGCTGGCCCCAAACCGGATCATAGGGAACCGACGCCCAACCGAACGGAAAGCCAATCGTGATAAGGCCGAAAATCGGCGCCACGACCATGCCCAACGGCGAACGCGCGATGTGCGGCATCGGATCGAGCGTGACGTGACCCAAGCCGTACGCGGTCGCATCCCCACCGCGCTGCGCCACGAACGCGTGCGCAGCCTCGTGACACGTCGTGCTGAACACGAACAGGAGGTACATCGCGACGAGCGCAGGGATTCCATCCATCGCGGGAACCATAGCGTGTTAAGCTGCGAGCCCATGCACCCGCGCCGCTCTTGGTTGAGGCTGGCTCTGCTGTGGCCGCCAGCCATCGCGCTGGCCTCGGTCGCGCTTGCCACCGCGTGCGCCGGGGCGCCCACGCGCCTGGTCACCGTGAAAACCGGCACGAGCCAGGGCGCGGTCCAGTTCGAGGTGAAGAACCTCACCAGCGTCCCGATCAACAACCTGTACCTGGCCAAGAGCGAGACCGTCCCCCATCAGCTCGACGACAACTCGCCCGAAGGGGAGAGTGTTTGGGGCGGCGACCTATTGGCCGGCGCGATCGGGATGGGGCAACGCGTCCCTATCGCGGTAGCCGGACCCGGCCGTTGGGACGCTCGAGCCGTGGACCGCGATGGCCGCTACCAACACGTCGGAGGCCTCAAGCTCGAGGCCGGCGGACGGTACATTTTGGAGCTGAACGACGGCGGCTGGCGCGTCCGGTAGTCGGGCGACCAGCGAATAACGGGGGCTGGGGCCCGCTTTCAAAGCGGGAGAATCCAGGTGTATTGACGGGTGCGATATGCATCTTTTTGCATAATGCGTGCATTGTGCAAATGATATGCACCCGCAAACGCGGGCAACCATGGGCTGGCTCCGCGATCTGATGCAGCAGGCACCCACTCCGATGCGGAGCTTGGGCGACTTGTCGCGCTCCGCACTGCGTTCGGGGGATTGGCCAAGCGACACCAAGATGCAACCGCGGTCGCTGGCCGCCTTGTTCAGCAAGCTCGACCGCGACCAGGAGCTCGATTGGCTGGGCGACCGCCCGGGAGCCCAGGTGGCGCTGGCCAAAGCGCTCGGCGCGCCGCTCGACGACATCCGGGCGCGGGTTCGGCGTGGTCAGGAGGGCGCACCGGGCCAGCTTCTGCGGCTGCGGGCCTTGCCGGCCGCGCGCGCGCTGTCGCTGCTCGAAGAGCCGCTTTTTCCAGGCATCCCGGCAGAAGTGTTGGAGCCGTCGGCGTTCGCCGGCGTGTATTGGGTGGCGCCGAGCGGCTCGGGCCGCACGTTGGTCGGGCGTTTCCTCGAAGCGCGCGGCTTGGCGCGTTTCGTTCGCGCCGCGAGCTTTCGTGAAGCGCAACCGCAGCTGCCCACGCACGGTGCGGTGTTCGTCGAGCTGGAGGCGCCGGACCAAGCGCCCGTGCCGGAATTGGCGCCCGGAGTGCGGCTGTGTATCGCTGCGGCGTTTGCGCCGCCCGAGCCGCACGCGTTTCGCGTCGTGCACACGCCCCAGCCGGAAACGTATTTACGCGCGTTGGTCGATTGGGTCGCGGAGCGCTCGCCCAAAGACGGCCGCTTCGAACCCGAGCGAGTGCTGGCGTGGCTGTCAGCGGAGCCGCTCGAGCGCGGCATCATCGACGGCCCGGGTGCCGCGCTCGGATTGTGCGGCTTAGCTGACGAGCTGGGTGCGCGTGTCTTAAGCGAAGACTTGGATCACGCGGTGCGGCGCTACGCGCAGGCGCGCTTTGCCGCTTCGCTCGACGCCGAGACGCCGCACGCCGCTTTCTTTCGCAAGAACGGCTACGGCGCGCTCGTCGCGTTGGTTCGGCGCTTGCTTGCGGAAGACGCAGCGCCGTGGGATGCGCCTCGCCCGCGCGAACGCTGGCTTTCGTTGGTGCCTGAGGAGCTGCAGCGCGAAGCCGACTTGGATTGGCTGAAAATGACGCTCGGAACTGGCCCCGGCGCGCTGCGAACCGCGGATCTGGAGCGCGCCGCGCGCAAGCTTCCGCCGGGTGCTTTCCGAGTGATTCGCTGCTTCGAGCAAGCCGGGCTGCTCGAAACCACCGCTGACGATCAGCTCATGCTCGCTCCGCGCTTCGTCGCCCGCACGTTGCTGAGCGAAGCCGTCGCGGCGCTGACAAGCGCGTCCCCCCACGAATGGGGCACCGCGTTGCTCGACGGCTCGGCCCGGCACGAGGTGGAGACGAGTGTGCTCGAACGGGCGCGCGCGACGAACGGCGCGAGCCTCGAGCCGCTGCTCGAGACTTCGGATCCGGATAGCTTGTCGTACGTCGGTGCGCTGGAGCTGGGGTTCGTGGCCGCCGGCTTGGCATTGCTGGAAGGTGCCGAGCTGTCGCGCGAGCTGCGCGAGGGGCTGTTCGAAGATCAAATGGAGCTGATGCTCGAGCTGCCCGACGAGCTGCCGCTGCCACGCGTGCTGCGCGGCACCGAGCATGAGCGCGCCGAGCGGCACGCGCTGTGGTTGTTGGCGGCGCTCAGCCTGTCCGAAGATTTACCGAAACACACCCGCAAGCACGCGCTATTGAGACCGTGGGGTGCAGAGCAGCTGGATCGACGCCTGGCCCAGCTCTTGGATCGAGTCGCGCGCGGACTCGAGTCGCCGAAGCTCAGCCAAGCCGCCGGGCTCGGTGTATTCGCCATGATCGGGCGACTGCGCACCAACGTCGGCGCGTTGATCGGCGTCGATACACCGCACGCGCTCGAGCAGCCGACCGTGATCGTCGAAGAGGTGATGCACGGCGTCTTGACCTGGCCGACTGTGGCCGGCTTGGGGCGTGGTCGCGCGGGGCTGTTGCTAGCCGCGACGCGCGCTGCGGCGATCACGCTCGACGTACCGTGGGCGGACGTGGCGCGCGCCGTGTGGCAGGCGTGGGACGCCGCGGAAAGGCCAGCGGAGGGCGCAGATTTCTTGCTGCCCGAAAGCGACGACGAAGGCCTGTTTTGGGCGCACATTCCGCGCGAGCTGTTGCGCCCGCTGCTGGCCGACGCGCGCGACAAGCCAATGCCGTTCGAGCGCCTGCGCGACGAACCGTGGGCGGCGATCGAAGAAGCCGTGCTCGACGGCACATTGCCCGTCACCGAAGAGATGGTGAAGCACGCCCCCCAAGCCGTGCTCGACAGCTGGCTCGCCCGGCGTGGCTTGGAGCCGTTCAGCGGTGCGGGACTCGGCAGGTTGTTCGAGCGCGTGCCGCGGCGGCTTTTGGGCATCCTGACGCTGCATTTCGAACAGCCAAACCCCGAAGAAGCCGCCCAAGTCTTGGCGCTGTTGTCCGAGTTGCCGACGCATTTACTCGGCGAAGCGCTGAGCGCCGCTGAGGGCAAGCAGCTGGTGCGACTGCCCGGCGAAAGCTTGGCTGGTACGCGCAAGCTGCTGCACCGCGCGGTGAGCGTCGGCGGCGCACTAGGGCGTCGTGCCTACCCGATGCTGGCCGAGCTGGAAGAAAAGCTCTCCGCCGCGCGGCGCTAGCCCACTTCGACCTCGCTCGACAACACCAAGGTTGGGCTGCCAAACTGTAGCCCTCTCGCAGAAACTGCCGTGGCGTCGCGGGGCCAAATCATGCGACCGCTTCGGGCTGCGGTCGACCTGGTTACTCGTGTCGAGCAGTCCTGATCCGTTGTCGGGGCCCTGCGCGAGGGCGGCCCCAGGAAGGGGTCCGGCAGCGGGATCGGGATCGGGATCGGTCTCGGCAGGGGCTTCGGGCAAGCCAGAGGCGGGGCCGGGCTCGGGCAGGGCCTTTCTCGGACTCGACGCGGAGCCGGGTATTTCGGTATCGGTTGCGGGCTTCGGCCCTGGGTTTCGGTCGTCTCCTTAGCAG
>JBBRMI010000307.1:0-6919 GCA_038230915.1 Polyangiales bacterium
ACCGTCGTTCCGGCAACTCTTCGTGAGCCAGTTCCTACCCGACGGGACCGCCGAGCAATTCCGAACCTTCAACGACATGATGCGCCTGTCTGCTTCGCCGAAAAACGCCGCCGGGCTGATGGGCGCTTGGTTCGCCGCTGACGTCAGCAGCGTCGCGCCGCTGGTTCGCTGTCCCACGCTGGTGCTTCATCCGCGCGGAGCCGTTCGTGTTCCGTTTGAAGAGGGTCGTGCCCTGGCCGGGCTCATTCCCGGCGCTCGGTTCGTGCCGCTGGACGGTCGCAACCTGATCCTGCTGGAAGATGAGCCTGCGTGGAAGCAGCTTGAAGCAGCAATCGAAGAGTTCCTGCCGTTCGCACCGCCTGCGGCGAGCACCCACGATGAATTGCGGTTGGAAGACTTGACGACACGAGAGAAGGAGATCCTGGAGTTGGTGGCCCAAGGGCTGAGCAACAGCGAGGTCTCCGAGCGACTCGACATTCACGAGAAGACGGCGCGCAATCATCTGTCGTCGATCCTCGGCAAACTGGGGCTGCACAGCCGGGCGCAAGTGATTGTTCACGCGCGCGAGGCGGGAATCGGCCTGAGAACCCCTCGCTGAACCAGTTTCGGGACAACTGCCCCAGATTGCCCTCTCGATTGCAGCGCTTTCGGCCCCCCTGCGGGACGCGCACATCATGACGTGAAAGGCGCCGCCTCCTACGATCGATCCATCGAAGTCGCACGCAGTCGATTTCGACTGGATTCGATTCAAGGGGATGGCAATGGGTGCGATCACAAAACCGCTGTTTGGAGCACTCGCGACAGCCATGCTCTTCTGGGCGCACGCGCCGACGTTGGCGCAGGACGCCTTTCCCAACAAGCCGATCAAAATCGTCGTGCCGTTCTCGGCGGGCACCGCAGTCGACATCCTGCCGCGCCTTATTGCCGAAAAGCTCGCCGTGCGTTGGACTCAGCCGGTGGTCGTGGAAAACCGGCCCGGCGCCTCCGGCAATATCGGGGCCGAAGCCGTGGCACGCGCGGAGCCGAACGGCTACACGCTGCTGGCATCGCCGCCTCCGCCGCTGGTGATCAACCAGAACTTCTACGCCAGTCTCGCTTTCGATCCGGCAGCCTTCGTTCCTGTGACAGTCATTGCAGAGGTGCCCAACGTGCTCGTTGTCGCGCCGAAGACGGGGCTGGGGAGCATCGAGGAATTGATCACGTTCGCGATGGCGAACCCGGACAAGCTCAGCTACGCCTCACCAGGAAACGCGACCACACCTCATCTCACGGCGGAGTGGTTCAAGTCGCTGACCGGCATTCGCGTGACTCATGTGCCTTACAAGGGAGGAGCCCCGGCATTGACGGATCTTCTCGGCGGCCACGTCGACATGATGTTCGCCAACCTCGGCGACGTCTTGCCATACATCAGAAACGGCAAGCTGAAGGCGCTGGGCGTCGGTAGCGAAAAGCGCTACCCCGCGTTGCCCGGCGTGCCCGCCTTGTCGGAGCGCTTCCCGGGATTCGCTTCCGTGGCGTGGTACGCCATCGTTGCGCCCCCGAAGACGCCTCCCGAGATCGTCGCGAAACTCTCAGCCGCCATCGACGAAACACTCAAGCTGCCCGACATCGTGGCCAGGCTTGGCGAACTCGCCGCGACGCCGGTTGGCGGCACGCCCGCGCAAACAGCGGCATTCATGAAGGAAGAAGCGCAACGCTGGCGCAAGGTCATCGTGGCGACCGGTGTCCACGCGGACTGAACACTGCGAGGCCAAAAGCCGGGTGCTTGCTGACGACATGCGTCGCGACCATTGCGACGCCCCATTCAGATCGAGAAGGAGACGCAATGGAAATCGCATCCACAGCGGCCACGCCCGCCGCGCTGCTGCGCGTACTGGCTGGAGGCTGGATCACTCAGGCCGTGTACATCAGCGCCAAACTGGGTGTTGCCGACTTGCTCCAAGCGCAGCCGAGATCGTGCAGCTCCCTCGCCGAGTCCACACAGACCCATCCTCACGCGCTGTACCGCGTTCTTCGTGCGCTGGCCAGCGTCGGCATATTTCACGAGGATGAGAACGGGTGTTTTCGCCTCACCCCAATGGCTGAGCATCTGCGCACCGATGCACCGGGTTCGCTGCGCGCGTTTGCCATCATGCTCGGCGAGCGTGAGCATTGGCGCGCGTGGGAAGGCTTGATGAATAGCGTACAGACTGGAAGTTGCGCGTTCGAGAAGGTCTTCGGGATGCCGCACTTCGACTATTTCGAGCGATATCCGCAGGCGGGACGGATTTTCGACGCAGCAATGACCAGCAGGAGCGGCCCGGAAAACGAGGCCATCGTTGCCGCCTACGACTTCGCCAATGCCCGAACCGTGGTCGAGGTTGGCGGGGGACAGGGCAGCCTTCTCGAATCCATCCTGAGCATCAACCGCGAAGCACGTGGCGTGCTCTTCGATCTTGCCCATGTCATCTCCAGCGCGCGTAGCCGCATGGAGGAGTCAGAACTGTCGACACGGTTCGAGTTCGTGGCTGGCGACTTCTTCTCGTCCGTCCCGAATGGAGGTGACCTATACGTCCTCAAGAAAGTCATCCACGACTGGGATGACGAGCGCGCCACGATGATTCTCTCGAAATGCCGGCGCGCTATGACTCCAGCAGGGCGGCTGCTTCTGATCGAGCCTGTCGTTCCCGAGGGCAACGATCCCGCTTTCAGCAAACTGCTGGACTTGCTCATGCTCGTCTGGACCTCGGGTGGGCGAGAACGGACCAAGGCTGAACATCAAGTCCTTCTGACGGCTGCGGGCTTCAAACTGTGCCGTGTCACACCAACCCATGTGGGGGTCGACCTCTTGGAGGCCGTGCCCGTTTAGCGCCGTTCGAGTCGGCCGACTGCGCCAAACACGAAGGCGGGCCGCGGCGGCACGCGCCTCAAGGTAGTGGTCGCGTCATCATGCATTCGTGCGGCCCGGGCAGCCTACCTTCTGCTTTAGAGTGGGTGTGGCAATCGTGCTCGCCAGCGGACCACCCCAGGGTGTCCGCTGTCCTGGTCGACGGACGGCCGCTCGGGTCGGCGGCACCAACCCGAGCCGTTGAGCAACGGTCACTCGGCAGTCGTCTGACGGCGACTAGCGCGAGATTTCGTCGAGTGGCGGCAACGGAGAACTCGGCCCGCGAGCCGGCCTTTGCCAATGTCAGCTGTACTTTGAGACCCGTCGTCGCCGACGTCAAACTTCGCGGCGCTCGTACGGCCGGAAGTGGCCGAAACGGGCTCCTCCGGGGAGCACCCGATACCCGACGCGCTGCGAAGACAGCTCCCACCCCGACCCCACTGGCGCCAGGCTACCCCTAGCTGTAGTTTCCCAAGAGGTTGTTCACCCGAGGTGAAGGACGATGGAGGTTCTGACGCAACCAACTTCCATCAGGACTCCCCGGATGAACACTCACAAGAATGCCTCAATGACACCCAAAGGTCGAGCGCACCTAGTGCGCGAGATTGACCGGATTGGGCTCAGGCCGGCGGCCGAGGCCGCTTGCCTGAGCCCGCGCACGGCGCGCAAGTGGCACCAGCGCTTTGCGACCGAAGGTGCGTGCGGGCTGATCGATCGCAGCTCACGTCCGCACCGCAGTCCCACAGGCAGCGATGCCAGCAAGCTCGAGCGGGCCGTGGCGCTACGGCGCACCCAGAAGCTGACGTATGAGCAGATCGCCGAGCGCGTGGGCCTGTCCAAGAGCGTCGTGGCCCGCGCCTGCAAGGCCGCCGGCGTGGCACGACTACCTTCGATGCAAAACGCAGTACCGGTGAGGCGCTATGAGCGCAAGACGGCCGGCGAACTGCTGCACCTGGACACCAAGAAGCTCGGCCGCTTCGACAAGCCCGGCCACCGCGTCACGGGCGACCGCACGAAGAACACGCCGCGTGCTGGCTGGCAGGCGCTGCACGTGGCCATCGACGATCACTCGCGCGTGGGCTTCAGCCTGATGCTGGCCGATGAGAAGGCCACGAGCGGCGCCTGCTCGTTCCTGCTGGCCGCATTGCGCTACTACAAGGCTCTGGGTGTGCGGATCGAGCGCGTCATGACCGACAACGGCTCGGCCTACAGGTCACGCCGCTTCGCCAAGCTGCTGCGGCGCCTGAAGATCAAGCACATCCGAACTCGGCCCTACACGCCGCGAACCAACGGCAAGGCCGAACGCTTCATCCAGACCCTGCTGCGCGAGTGGGCCTACGCATTCGTCTACCCCACCTCAGAGCATCGAACGGGCGAACTCGAACCCTGGATCTATCACTACAACTTCCAGCGACCTCACTCCGCCGTCTCACACCGCCCTCCCATCACCCGCCTCGGCTCCGAAGGGAACAACGTGCTGAGAAACTACCCCTAGCTGACCACCGTAGCCGTGCAAAGCCGACATCCAGTGCTTCGGAGCGGTTGTCCCGACCTATATCCTCACCCAAGCGGCGATCTGATAGTGGCCGAAAAAGACGCTGGTTGATTCCTTGGCTTCCTCGCTCATCCGCTGTACCAGTGTGTCGACGCCCACCTCGTTTGCTGTCGCCAGGCCGGACCGCTCGAGCTCGGGAAGCAGCGTTGCGATAAGGTCCTTGAACAATCGCAGCCACGGGAGGCTTTCTACCCCGGCCACTACAAGCGCCTCCATGCGCATCGTTGGGGCCGGAAGGCCCGCGGCGACGAATGTCGCGTGCAGCTTGCTTCCCATACGGGTTTCGGTGCCGTGCAAGCGCATGGCGTCGGCTCCCCACCGGGAAAATTGGTCGTACGTCGGCACGGCAGGGAACGAAGAGAGACCGGCCCAGTCGATTTCGTGAAAGACCAACACACCACCTGGCCGAATCTTCGTGGCAAGGCGCCGGAGCAAGGCAGCGGGTTCCTTCTGGAACTGCAGCACGTAGCGGCCGACGACCGCGTCAAAGGGCGTGGCGAAGGACAGGTCGGAAGGATCGCCGACCTCAAATGCCACGTTCAACAGCGACCTGTCGGCCGCGCGCGCTTGCGCCACTCGCACCGCCGAAGCAACCCGATCGGCGCCGACGACCGAACCGCCGGCACCAACGAGCTCCGCGGCCAGGAATGCAACGTCGCCGGCACCGCTGCCCACGTCGAGCACTCGCATTCCCTTGGCGACACCCGCCGCACGAAAGAAGCGATCGGTAATCGGGTCGATCAGGCGAGCCTGGGCTTTGAGCCGCTCGACTTCGTGTTCGGAATGTCCGAGCACGTACTCGTGCGCGGGACGATCAGTTTTCCCGGTCCCGTCCATGGGCATGACTCCACCAGCGCTCATAGCTTAGGCCGAAGTAGTCGAGTCCGCGCTCGCGACGACCGATTGAGCCCGCTCGACCCGTTGCGCGCGGGGATTTCTATCGGGCGAAAGTGGTGACAACACCGGCGGGCGTGATCTGGCGGATCGTGCTGTTGTCGGTGTCGCCGACATAGACGTTGCCGGCGGCATCGACCGCAACGCCTCGCGGCTGGTTGAACCGAGCCGCGCTGCCCGTGCCATCGGTGCTGCCTTGGTTGCCCGCCGAACCTGCGAACGTCGTGACGCCGGCAGGCGTGATCCTGCGGATCGTGTCGTTGCCTTGGTCGGCGACATAGACATTGCCAGCGGCATCGACCGCGACGCCGTACGGGAAGAAGAACCGAGCCGCGCTGCCCGTGCCATCAGTGCTGCCCAAGGCTCCCGCCGAACCGGCCAGCGTCGTGACGACACCGGCGGGCGTGATCTTGCGGACCGTGTCGTTCTCGGTATCGGCGACGTAGACGTTGCCGGCGTCATCGACCGCGACGCCTCTCGGGTTGAAGAACCGAGCCGCGTTGCCTGTGCCATCGACGCTGCCTTGGTTGCCCGCCGAACCGGCCAACGTCGTGACGACACCGGCGGGCGTGATCTTGCGGATCGTGCCGTTGCTGGTGTCGGCCACATAGACATTGCCTGGGGCATCGACCGCGACGCCTTCCGCGAAGGAAAACCGAGCCGCGTTGCCGGTGCCGTCGGCGCTGCCAGGGTTGCCCGCCAAACCGGCCAGAGTAGTTACGACACCAGCGGGCGTGATCTTGCGGATCGTGGAACTGGCGCTGTCGCCGACATAGACGTTGCCGGCGGCATCGACCGCGACGCCTCTCGGGCGGGCGAACCGTGCCGCGCTGCCTGTGCCATCGGCGGTTCCTGTGTTACCCGCCGCACCGGCCAGCGTGCTGACGACACCGGCGGGCGTAATCTTGCGGATCGTGGAATCGCCGCTGTCGGCGACATAGGCGTTGCCCGCGGAGTCGAGCGCGACACCAAATGGGTGGTCGAGCCCAGCAGACGCTACCGTCACCGTCAGCACCGCCGAATTGCTGGTCGCACCACCCGAGCTATTGGTGAACACCGCACGGAAGCGCTTTCCGTTGTCGGCCGCCACCGTCACCGGGGTGGTGTAACTCGGGCTCGTCGCGCCGGTGATGTTGGCCCAGGTCACGCCGGCATCCGTGCTCAGTTGCCACTGCGCCGTAGGCGTGGGCACCCCGGAAGCTGCGGCCGTGAAGGCCGCGGTGGCCGGCGCGAGGACGGTGGCATCCGCAGGCTGCAGCGTGACGGTCGGCGCCGCGGTCGCCGGGTTGACCGTCAGCGTCGCGCCGGCGCTGGCGGCGTCGGGGTTCACGCCATTGCTTGCGACGGCGCTGAAAACCGCACCGCCGCAGCCCATCGGCACGGCAGTCAGCGTCATCGTTGCGCCGCTTGCCCCGGACGCGCTTGCGCCTGCGCACACGCCGCTCGCCTGCGTGCCATTGGCAAGGTTGCTGCCGTTGAGGCGCCACTGGATCGTCGGCGCTGGTGTACCCGTGGCCGCGACGGTGAAGGTCACCCCCTGGCCGGCGGTGATCGACTGCGAAACCGGCTGCGTGGTGAACGTTGGCGCCGCCGGTGCCGGGTTC
>JBBRMI010000308.1:0-6917 GCA_038230915.1 Polyangiales bacterium
CGCCTCGTGCTTCAGCCGCCCGGCCGACTCTGATCGGATGAGCGGAACGCTGATCGAATGCCCCGGAATCCTGATCGGATACTTTCGGAACGCTGATCGAATGCCGTCGGAACGCTGATCGGATCACGTCGGAATACGCAAACGGCTGCAAGACCGCCAATGAGGCCTGCGATCAGGACGCGCTAAACGTCTCGCTCATATCTGAGTAGGACTAGTAGAGCGACAAACGGTTTGAAACCAGCGTTCAAGCCGCGCATTGCACTCCCAGGTCCTGAGTCGTCTCGAGATTCTGAAGGGCGCAACATCGGCGCAAGTCGAAGAGGTCGACTCGGCTGCCGCAGTAACGCGCTCGGCGGCCCTGGCGTTGGGCAACGTGAGCGAGTCGGTGTTCGATTCCGACGCGCTGGCGCACCAGCGCTGAGGTCGGACAGGGCCGTTCCCGCCGTGAAGCCACAAGCTTGTGACTTTCGAAAACCTGAGCGATTCTACCGCACCGTGGAGCAGCCAGCACGGGTGCCCCAAATGTCAGGCGCGGTCGAACAGCCCATCCCAATGCGCGTGAACGAGTTCATCGCAGGAGTGTGCTCGGGCGTCGCCATCCTCGTCTACGGTCACCCTTGCTCATACCCGCTTTGGTCGCCGCGCAAGGTTTCGTGGCCCATGGCGCTGCCCACCCGCCGCACCCGGCTCCGAAGCTCAGCGCCGAGTCGCGACTGTCGTCATCTTCTCGTCCCCGCGGCGGGCGCTGCTTCTTTTGCCAACGATTTTACGCGTGGGTTGCCGGCCGAGGCAGAACCAATGCGGCGAACACTTTTCCGCTGACTGAAAACCCGAGGTGATCCGATGACGACCCCTGCAGAACTTCTGGCACGAAACGCGCTCTTCGACACAATGGCACCCCCCGACATCGAAGCACTGGCCAAGAAGTTACTCCCGCTTTCCATGGCCAAGGGACAAATCGTCTTTAGCAAAGGCGATTCGGGCGAGTCGATGTACTTGGTGCGAAGCGGGGGACTGCAGATCTTCCTTCCGCCAGAGGCCGAGTCGCCGCGGGTGTTGCTCAAGGACGTCCACGCCGGTGACTTTTTCGGAGAGCTTTCCCTATTCGACGACAAGCCGCGTTCGGCCAGCGTCGAGGCGACCGAGCCTGGAACGGAGCTGCTCGAACTGCGGCGTGACGACTTCACCGATCATCTGAGCCGCTCGAAGACGGCAACGCTCGCAATCTTGAGCGAGCTGGCGGAGCGCCTGCGCGAGACGAATGCCATGTTGAGCCAGCGCGCCGCGAAGGACGCACTTAAAGAGGTCGAAGAAAATCTCACTTTCGGGCAGCGCTTGGCCGACAAAGTCGCGGAGCTCAACGGAAGCTGGACGTTTATCGCGAGCCTGCTCGCCTTCACTCTCGCCTGGGCGGCAGTCAACGTTGCTCTGAACCGGCCATTCGATCGTTACCCATTCGTGTTCTTCAATCTCCTGCTCGGTGTGCTCGTGGCCTTGCAGGGCCCGCTGATCAT
This sequence comes from Polyangiales bacterium, assembly GCA_038230915.1. Lineage (GTDB taxonomy): Bacteria > Myxococcota_A > Polyangia > Polyangiales > Polyangiaceae > PMG-095. The sequence goes on from JBBRMI010000308.1 coordinate 1,515, forward strand.
GATGAGTCAAAACCGCCAACAGTTGAAAGACCGTGCACAAGCGGATACGGATTTTCGTGTGAACCTGAAGAACGAAGTGGGCATCGAAACGCTGCTTCGCGAATTGAGCGCGTTACGTGGCGAGACGTCGCTGCGTCTTTCGGTGCTCGAAAAAGCACGTGACACGCTCTTGAGTTCGCAGCAGAGCTATTAGTGCAAAATTCGGATCGAGGGCATGCTGCCCGAAGTAGTCACAATCTGGACTCGAGGAAGCTACCCTCCATCGAGGCGACGACGGACGCGGGTCTGCGCCGAGCGGTGCTTGTCGGAGCCGCCGTCAACTTCACCCATTTTTCCAAGCCCTTCTCCGAGTCGCATGACGTCTTACCGGACGCCGCCTGCGTCGCGACCCTTGTCGGCCGCGCGAGCACCGCTGCGAGGTCCTGCACGTAGATGGTCAGAGCCACCACGCCAAGGCCAAGGAATGCGCCGCAGCCAAAAAGGCGCTCAACCCAAAGAGAGGCGCTCCGATTTACACCCTTCTGGCTGACCGCCCCGACCGGCGTTTGCAACGCGAGCGTTGGCAGTGCGACAGTGAGATATGAAGTTCCGGCTGACAACCGTGCGCGCCAAGCTCACCGCGCTAGTAGCATTTTCGGCCATCGTGACGTTCGCGGCGTTGCCACTGCTCTCGTGGATCATGGATCGTCAACTGGTGGATCAGGTGCACGAACGCGTGCCCGCCGCGGTACACGGTTTCGACCTGGAGCTCGCGGGCGATTTGCGCGATCTCGCGACGATCGTCGAGCAACTGGCCTCGCAGCCGGAAGTGGCAACCGCGCTCCGAAGCAAGAATGCGTTGGAGATCATAGCGCATGGTAAGATCTTCCACGCCGCCTATCCTCAAATCGATCTCGTCTTCTTCGATTCTGCAGACCAGTACGTCGCGCAGATTGGGGTGGACGCTCCCCCGCCCGATGCGCGCGGGCTGCAGGAGCTAGCGACATTGGACGCAGATAAGGAGTTCCAAGGAGTCATCGCACACGGCTGCGAGACTGGCGCGACTTCGCCGCCGGGGTTCGCGGCCGCCCGGCGAGTGCGCGGCGCAGGAATGGTCGTGGCGTGTCTACCCCTGGACGCCGACTACCTGACCGAGGTTCACCAAAAGCTTCGCGTCGAGCTGGCCTTCGTGGCACCGAACCAGGCCCCGCCAATCGATACGACGGCGCGCTTCCCGACAAACGGCGTCCAGCGAGCGACCACCTCGTCTTCATTGCTCGAGAACGGGAAAGAGGATTGGGCGCTTGCTCGCACGACACCCGCGGCGATGCGGGGCCTCGACGGCAGCTACGGCGCGGTGATCGCGCTGGATATCACCGACATCCGCGATGTCGTGCGACACAACCTGCTGCTCGCCGTGTGCGTGCTCGCCGGAGCAACTCTCTTGTCACTAGCGCTCGGCGCGCGCGTCGCCAGCGTGATGTCGCAGGCTCTGTCGCGAGTGAATACCGCACTGCTGAAGTTGCAACGGCACGAGTATGCGCACGTCGACATGATCCGCACGGGCGACGAGCTAGAGAACCTCGCGGTTGGCTTCAACGCGATGATCGACGGTCTGCAAGAGCGAGACAAGCTCCGCGCGACGTTCGGGAAATACATGACTCAGACGGTCATGGAGCACCTCATGAACGGCAAGGTGCAGCTCGGCGGGGAGACACTGACGGTCACGATTCTGTTTTCGGACATCCGGAGCTTCACGACCATTTCGGAACAGATGAACGACGCGCAGGCACTGGTCGCTTTGCTGAACGAGTACTTCACGGAAATGGTCAGCATCGTCATCCAAGAAGACGGCGTGGTCGACAAATACATCGGCGATGCCATCATGGCGGTGTTCGGCGCCCCGGTCTCGAAATCCGACGACGCCGTGCGCGCCGTGCGCGCCGCAGTGCGCATGCGAAAAGCGTTGGCGGAGCTCAACGAGCGACTCGTTGCCCGCGGCGTTCCTCCTCTTCGCACCGGGATCGGCCTGCACACCGGCGAGGTCGTCGCCGGCAACATCGGCAGCGAAGAACGGATGGAGTACACCGTGATCGGCGACGCCGTGAATCTCGCCTCACGTCTGGAAACCGCAACGAAAGAGCTCGGGGTAGACGTCCTGATCAGCGCGGACACCTACGCGCTCGTCAAAGACAGCTGCACGGCCGAGCCGCTACACAAGATCACCGTGAAGGGCAGGCTAGAGCCTGTGATGCTCTATGCGGTGACCGCGCTGCTGCCCAGCGGCGCGCGCTCGGATCGCGAGGCTCCGGAAGCGGAGGTTTGACTCAACGGATCTGGGGCCGTGAACGAAAGCAACGATGCAGAAAACGCGCCAGCCCTGCTCAGGGTCACTATGTAAAGAGCTTGCAGCAGCAGATGCGCCGGTGAATTCGTGACGTGGGTGAGGAGGGGACCGCCGCTCGAAAGAATTCTGGTCCGAGCGAGCGTCCGAGCGTGACTTGATCGGGGAATCGTGGCCGACGTCCGAATGGATGGGTTCGGCCGGTGCGTGACCGAATGTCTCGGCATCGAAAGGATGTGCGCCCATGCGGCGAATGCGAACTGCCACCCAAAGCGGCCCGGCATTGGCCGCGCGAGTAGGCCCGTGGGCATCCACCTTGTTGATCTTGGCGTCGGTATGGGCGACGAGCGTTGGCTGCAACTCAGGTTCGTCAGGCGGCCAAGTCCGCACGACCGGCACGAGCGGCGGCATGTCTGGCGGTGGTGACAGCAGTGGAGGAACCGGCGGTGCTAGGGGCGGCTTGTCTGCGTGCGGCGCGGGGCTCGGCATCCCGACTCGGCTAGCGCGCATTGGAGACGGGCAGGTTGCCAACGCCATCGGCGATGTGTTCGGTATCGACGCCCTGAAAGGCGTCACAGTGCCCGACGCGACGACGCGCGACTTCATCGCCATTCAGGACACCCTCAGTAGCTCGGTGCTCGACCGCTACGTGCAAAACGCCGAGACCGCGATGAGCGCGGTCACTGACGACACGCTGGCGAAACTCGGCGGCTGCCCCGCAATGACGCTGGACGAGACGTGCGCAAAGCAGGCCATCGGCGTCGTGGCCGAGAAGCTCTATCGCAGGCCGGTTACGGCCGACGAAAGCGCGAGTATTGCGGGCGTGTACTCGGAGACCAGCAGCTACGGGGTGCCCGCGGCCACGCGCGCCGCGCTGCGGGCCATCTTGACGGCACCGCCGGCGCTCTACCGCACGGAGTTCGGTTCGGCCCAGCAGAATGGCCTGACTACGCTGACCGCGTACGAGGTCGCGAGCGAATTGTCATTCATGCTGGCCGACACCATTCCCGACGATCAGCTGCTGACGGCCGCCAAGGCGGACAAACTCACGAGTGCGGACGACATCAAGACGCAAGTCAATCGCCTACTCGCGCTACCAGCCGTGCAAGCTAACCTGACGCGGGTGATGCTGGCTAACTACGCGCTCGGCAACCTGTTCGGCACTGCCAAAGACCAAAAGGTCTTTCCGGCTTACACCCCGGCGCTCGAGACCAGCATGTACACCGAGACGAAGATGTTCGTCGACAACGTGCTGTGGCACGGCAAAGTCGCCGATCTGCTTACGTCGCCGCAGACGTACATCGACGAAAACCTGGCGGCGCTGTACAATGTCAGATACCCAGGAGCGCCGGGCGGCGGCTTCCAACCGTTCAGCTTCGGTCCGAACGACCGCGCAGGTTTGCTCACGCAGGGCAGCGTGCTCTCAATCGCGGCCAACCCGGACAACACGTCGGTCGTGCATCGCGGGTTGTTCGTACACGGCAAGCTGATGTGCCTGGGCGTGAGCCCACCTCCGGCAAGCCTGGCGACGGCGGTCAACGCGCTCAGCACGATGAACATCACCGAGAAGGCCAAGGCGGACATTCGAGCCAAAACCGCGCCCTGCAACGGTTGTCATCTGGCGTTCGATCAATATGGGCTCACGATGGAGCACTACGACGCCATCGGCCGTTATCGCGCAGCTTACCAGGACGGGTCGACCATCGACTCGTCGGTGACGCTGCCTGCGGACGTGGACGGCGTCACCGCACAGGGCGTCACGGACATGGCCGCCGCGCTCGCCAAAAATCCAATTTTTGCGACTTGCGTGGCCCAGCAATTGACCGGCTACGGCCTCGGCTATCAGCTCGACAGCGCAGCGGCCAGCAGCTGCAGCATCACCAATACATACGCCAACTTCATGAGCGCGGGCAGCGGCACCTTTGCGGACATGATCCGCGCCGTCACGACGTCGGACGCGCTCCTCGTCCGAAAGGCATCCCCATGAGCTACCGAGTAGCCCGACGCAGTTTTCTACGGTTGATAGGCGGTTCGGCGGGGCTGTACGCCCTACTCCGAACACTGGAAGAGCGAGCGGAAGGCGCCACGGCTTCGCCCAAACGCTTGGTGGTGATCCACCGTCCCGTCGGTACGGTTTACCCAGTCTGGCACTGCAACAGCATCGAGCAGCTGGGAGATTTGGTGTCGCCGTTTGGGGCGGTCAAAAACAACATGATCGTGCTGCAGTCGCAGAACCCGGTCGGGAACGACGGCGGCATAGTGATCGCGCCGGGTGACACTGGCGCGCACGAGCGCGGCATCGTGGCACTGATGACCGGTGTGCTTCCAACCGCCAATCGCGACGTGCCGGACGCCGCTGGCGATCCGTACGCCAATGGGCCCTCCTTCGACCAGATCTTCGTCAAGCGAGCCACGGCTCTGCAAGGCACGCCGATCGCGTCGCTCCAGGTATCCTGCGATGACCGGGTGGATACGCTGCAGGTCTCGGTGCGGCGGCTATCGTACCAGTACGACGAAGGTACTGAGGACGCGAAAGGCGTGCGGTGTCACCCGCCGCTGAAGCCGTACCTGGTGCCGCTCGATCTTTACACTCACGTGTTCGGTACGCAGATGGCTGGCGGCAACACCGCCTCGAACGTGGCCGCGCTGGCGCAGTCGCGCACCCTGAAAAAGAGCGTGCTCGACCACAACTTGCGCGAGCTCACGCGCCTGCGCGCCATCGCGCCGGCGAGCGAAAAGGCGCATCTCGACGCGCACGAAGCCGCAATTCGCGACCTCGAAACGCAGCTCGACGCCGCACCGGCCGACGCCGTCGCCTGCGGGCTCGTCATGCCGCCCCAAAAGACCGACGCTAAGAACAACCTGACCATGAACGGGCAGCCCAACGACGGCCTGAACATGTCGAGCGGCGCCGACAACGACTTGCACGCGCTGATCGGTGTCAGCGAGCGCCGAGAAGCGCGGAAATCTGAGCGGGCCGGCCTGACCGTGTAGTTGGCCACCGTCGAGGCGGCGTCGGACGATCTCGGCAACCGCACCAAAAAGTAGGGCCCGGAGTCACTACCTCCGAGCCCCGGATC
>JBBRMI010000309.1:0-6833 GCA_038230915.1 Polyangiales bacterium
TGCTTACACCCTGCTTTCGCTCTTCCGCAGCGTCACCCAGCGCTCCGACGAGCGCCGCGCCACGCCGTGCAAGACGTTGATGAGCGACTGCTTGTTCGCGCTCATCACGACCACCACCACCGAGCTTTCGCGGCCACCAAAACCAGTCTGCTGAAAGGAGACGACCGAGCGCCAGGGCCGAAGCCTGCAACTGACATCGAAATATCCGGCTCCGTGCTGAGTCCGAGAAAGGCCGCGCTCGCGCGGGGCCAAGACAACGGATCAAGACTGCTCGTGGCGTCGTGAAACGTTGACAACGCGAGCGGCTCCGCTATCTTCAGGGCTCGTGCGCGCTCCGTTTTGCCTTCCGCTTCTCTCCGGGCTGCTTCTTAGCAGCGCGGGAGAGGTGTGAAACGCCGCAAAACGTAGCCAAAACGTAGCGTTTCCCAAGCTCTCTCCCGCAACTTTGCTGGAGAGGACATGGGCGTACATCGCGACCTCTCCGGCCCCTACCGACCGAGGTCCCGATGTCATTCGATCAAAAACGTTATCAAGCCCCGGCGCGTGTTCAATTGCCCGATCGGCGTTGGCCTGACCGCGCGCTGACTCACGCGCCTACCTGGTGCTCGGTTGATCTGCGCGACGGCAATCAAGCACTTCCGGACCCGATGGGGCACGACCGCAAGCGCGCGTTGCTCGAGCTCTTGGTGCGCGTCGGCTTCAAGCAGATCGAGCTTGGATTTCCGAGCGCTTCGCAGACTGATTTCGACTTCATCCGTTGGGCGCTGACCAGCGGCGCGTTGCCGGCTGACGTAATTCCGCAGGTGATCACCCAAGCGCGCGAGCCGTTGATCACGCGCACGTTCGAATCGATCGCCGGTGCGTCGCGCGCGATTGTACATTTATACAACTCGACCAGCGAGCTGCAGCGGCGCGTGGTGTTCGAAAAATCTCGGCGGGAGATCTTGGACTTGGCGGTTCAGGGCACGCTTTGGGTCAAGCACGAGGCCGAAAAAATGCCAGAAACTCAGGTCATTTTCCAATACTCGCCCGAGAGCTTCAGCGGTACCGAGCTCGAATACGCGCTCGAGGTTTGCGACGCAGTAGTCGAGGCGTGGAACGCTGGTCCCGAGCGACCGATGATCATCAACCTGCCGACCACGGTCGAGATGACGACGCCCAACGTGTTCGCCGATCGCATCGAATGGTTCGAACGTCACCGCGCGCGGCGCGAGCACGTCACGCTCAGCGTCCACTGCCACAACGATCGCGGCACCGGTGTCGCGTCGGCCGAGCTTGCGATGCTGGCCGGCGCGACCCGTATCGAAGGCACGCTGCTGGGCAATGGCGAACGCTCGGGCAACGTCGACATCGTAACCATCGCCATGAATCTGTACTCACACGGAGTGGAACCCATGTTGTATTTCGAAGACTTGCCCGAGGTGGTACGGGTCGTGGAAGCCGCCACGCGCTTGCCGGTGCATCCGCGGCACCCGTACGCGGGCGAGCTGGTGTTCACTGCGTTCAGCGGCTCGCACCAAGACGCGATCCACAAGGGCATGAAGCAAATGGAAAAAACCGACGGCTCCCGCTACGAAGTGCCGTACTTGCCGATCGATCCGGCGGACGTCGGACGCGCCTACGAGCCGGTGATTCGCATCAACAGCCAATCGGGCAAATCCGGCGTCGCGCACGTTTTGGAGCGTGACTACGGCTACCGCGTGCCGCGCGCTCTGGCGATCGAGCTCAGCCAAGCCGTGCAAGCCGTGACCGACAGCGGCGGCCAGGAGCTTTCGGCCCAAGAGGTCGGCGCGCTATTCGAGCGCCAATACTTCGAAGCCGCGGGAGCATACGTGCTGGAAAGCGTCGAGCGGCAGCGCGAAGGCAAAGAGTGCGCGGTGGTGGCGCACTTCACGGCGCGCGGCGAGCGTCGCGAAGCGCGCGGCATCGGCAACGGTCCGGTCGAGGCCTTCGTGGCCGCGCTCGGCACTTTGGGCGGACCAGCATTCGAAGTCGTCGACTACGCCGAGCATGCCGCCGCCTCCGGCGCGAGTGCGCGCGCGGTGGCCTACGTGGCCGTGCGCGTTGGTCAAACCGTGCGCTACGGCGCTGGCACGCACGAAGACGTCGTGCTCGCGACGTTCCGCGCCGTAGTCAGCGCGTACAATCGCGTGCAGGCGAGCCTGATCTAAAGATCGACGCGCAGCTGCAGGCCGGCTTGACCAGGCGCGACCCACGGCGCAAGCGTTGCGGTGGCGCCCGTGTCGGGCACCTTCTTGGCGCCGTAGACGATCATCGGGATACCGGCGCCAATTAGCACGGCACCCGCGATCGCGGCGACTAGGAGCCGGTTGCGGCGCGGTCGCGACAACCGTTGAGCTCGTTGGCTTGCGCAGCGGAGTAGAGGCCGTTGCTGTGATAGCCCGCGCTGCTCAGGCAACTCGCGTGCGCTGAGGCTACCAAGAGCAAGCCCGCGAGCCACACCACAGGTCCCGCCGACGTCATGACGATGCCGGTCACCATCACCGGCGTACTGCGGCGGCGCTTCGGTTGCTCGGTGGGCGCGAGCGGCCACCGTGGCGCCACCTGCGTGACGGGCGCTAGCTGCACGACGGCGGGAGCGATGGCGGGCGCCGCTACGGGGGCCGCCGGGCTCGGCTCCGCTGCCGGCGCCACCGAGGGTGCTGGGCTGGTAGCTGGCGCAACGGCGGCGGGCGGCGACGTGCATTGGCCGGCGTCGCACACGCGGTCGCCCTTGCAGTCGGTGTCCTTCGAGCACTGCGCCTGAGCCCAGGTCGTGCCACCCAGGACCGCCGCCACCATCAACACCGCCCGAACCCTGCTCCGCATGTGGGTTACCCTATCGATTCAAGCAGGCACAATGCAAGGGACCCATGAGCGGCACGCTGATTTCGAGCGGAGGTGGTGATGACGACGGCTTCGTACCCTGCGCCGGCTGTGGCGCACTCGCCGCGGGGCCGTGCGCGCGCTGCCGCAAACCCGTTTGCGGCAACTGCTGCGTGCTCACCACCGGCAGCGCCCAGCCGTGGGCCGTTTGCCTCGCTTGCAGCAACAGTGGTGGCGCGTCGCTCAGCAGCGGCTGGCGCACGGTGCTCGGTTGGCTGCTCAAGCCGATGCTCGGACTTATCGTCGTCTACCTGCTGCTGCGGTGGCTGTTTAGGTAGGGCACAATTGGCTGGGACCGATAGTAACTGGAACACACCGCACGACGTTTCTATCGCCTTAGACGCATGCTAAGCTGCTCGCATGGGCTGGAGCCAAACCCGGCGAGGCAAGCACCGCTTGCGACCACTGTTGTCGACCTCACTCGTACTGCTGGCGTGTGGCCATACCGAGCATGGTCTCGACAACCCTATGCCTGACGGAGCTTCCGGAAAAGCGACGATGGCAGCCGGCGGCAAACCGTCTGCACCCGGTCACTCAGGCGCGAGCGCTGGCGGCATGGCTGCAGGCGGCATGGCCGGCGGCATCGGCGGGCAGGCCGAACTCGGCGGGAACGTGGGTGTGGCAATCATCGCTGGGGCACCGGGCGGCGGCACCGCTGGCGCGCTCCCCGGCGGCCTCATTGGTCCGATTCAGGAGGTTGCGAGCAGGCGCAGTGACTTCGGGAATCTGTGGGCGAGCTCGTGGGTCCTGTCCGGCTGCGCCGAGCAACGCGGACACGAATGCCTGACCCAGCTCGACACTTGCCCGAACGATACCCACAACGAGCTGGGCGGGACCAGAACATTGGAGACCTTCGCACTCGGTGGCATGCATGGCCAACACTACAAGGTAACCTTTCAGTTCAACGCGGTAGCGTCGCTCCAAACCTGCGAAGGCGGCGTGCGCGACCAGGGAACGACTTTGCCCGATCCAAGCAAGCCTGCCGACACCTTTTATCGCGACGGCCGCGCCCTCCCGAATGAGCGCACGACGTGGAAGCTGACGGTGTTCGATGAGGTCGGCGTCGAGGCGCGCCACTACTACCTGAATTCCGTTCCCTACTCGGATCAGATCATCAATACCTCGTTCGCGATTAGCTACACGAAAACGATCGTGGTCGTGGGTGGGGGCAAGATCACCTACGTCGTGCAGGATCCCGACTGCCGCGTCGTCGACAACTGCGGCCCCAATACTGCGTCTGCCGCTGCCCCTTGCGAGCCGCGCAATATTCCGAATGAGCCGGCAGACGTCGCGCTGCCAGCGATGTACCCAAAACCCACGATCGACGGAAACAATCAGGTCCTCGTCCCCACGCACGAGCTCAGTGTGGTCAACCCCACAGCCACTCAACCCTGGCATTCACAAATCGGCCATCTCACGATCACGAAGATCGAGGCCACCGCCGATCCGCCGGCGACCGACTACCTCTGAGCCTCGCTCAGCCCGTGTACCGGAGGGTATGCGTCAGGTCAGGCTGCGGAGCGGCGGCCTAGCCGTTCAGCGCGCGCTCAGTGCTTCTTGTGCGCGTGGCCCCGGCTTGGGTGCGGTGGGCACGCGCCGTCACCCGGAGCGTGGTAGTTCATGAAACGCTCGCGGCTCTGCGGTGTTGACGTCTGCGGAGTACCTGGCGCCGGGGTGTTGTCGGTCACCAGGTAGACCTCGTAGCTCAACAGGCAGTCTTCAGGGCGACCGGTGCGCTCGGGGTACGCGACTAACCACTCCTGGAACGCCTGGCGATACGCCGCGTAGCTCACCATGCCGATGCGATCCGAGTACATGACGAAGAACTGGCTTTGACCCATGTGGGCCGGCACCGTCGTGCCCGCCGGGAAGGGCTGGTCACTGGCGACCTCGTTGTACGGGTCGACGTGAGCGCCCGTCGACGTGACCGCGTCGACGTAGATGAACGAATCGGTGCGCGGCGGCTCGGCCGCGAACATCCGCCAGCCCTGCAGGATGCGCGGGTACTCGATCACGGCGTGCGTCCAAGCCGGCTGATGGACCCGCAAAGCTTTCGGCACCGGCGTGTTGTCGTTGAGTACCTCGCTGGCGATCGCCACCAGCAAGATCACGATCGCGCCCTCGCCCAACCAGCGCCCCGGCTTTGAGGGTGGGGTTGCAGGTGCCGGAGTCTTCAGCCGGCTCAGCAAAGGCTCGCACGCGTGTTCGACCTTCGCGGCGAAAGCTCGGGCGCGCGCGCCGAACCGCTGCTCGAGCCAATCCCAGTGCTCGGTGGCGAGCATGAGCGGGTAGAACGACATCATCGCCGGCGTGAAGCCTCCGAGGTTCAGCCCAGCCGCAAACGACAGATGCAGGAACGGCATGACGCACACCGCAAACCCGCGCGCCTGGCGGGAATACACGGGTGTGATGATCAAGAAGAACGCGGTCCACTCTGCCGCCAACGTCGACCAGGTGAGCGTGCGCAGCACCGACAGCGGCAAATGCCCGCGCATCCAGACGCCAAGGCTGGTTACGAGCTTGTCTTGGTGGAGCGCGTAGTACACGGCCGTGCCGTCACGCCAAGCCACGCCGCTCTTTGCGGCCGCGTTGAAGTAATAAATAGTGGCGAACTGCAGCACCAGGCCGAGCACCGCGATTGAAACGATCGGGCGTCGTGCCAGTTCGGAGGGCTGCCTGCTGTTCGGCTCGCCGGCGCGCTCGCGCTGCCTCGCCATCAACAGCGCGTCGAGCGAAAAGCGGTTGCCCAACGGCAACACCACCGTGAGCAGACTCAACAGGTCCATGACCATGTCGCCGCCGTTCTCGAGCACCGCCAACCGGCTGTTCAGGCTCACGCGCGCCAGCAACGCCAGGACTTGCGCCAGGCGCGTGCGGTAGCCGAGCAGGAACATCGCGTACACCAGCGCGCACAGCGCAAACCCGAGCCGCGCCTCGGCAACACTCGACAGGGTGAAGAACAGCGAGAACAGATGCGTGGCCGGCGGTCGCCACAGCAGCGTGTGATTCGGCAAGAGGCCGCTGTTGGCGTACCAAAACGGCAGCTCCACCGCGCGCCGCAGCAAATCCAAAAACAGCACCAAGCCGAACGCGACCCGAAACAGCCCCAAGCTGCGCGGGTCTACCGTCATGTGCGTCAACCGAAACGACTGCCACCACTCCCGCATCTCGAGCCCTCAAAAAGCAATGTCCGGGCCAGCGCCTCGGAACCAAAATTCACAAGAATACGCCCTCTTCTAACCCACCCGTGGCACAGGTTGGCAAGGCGGTTGCGTGGCATGCCCCACTTCCGACCCACCCGGGGCAGGGCTTTCGAGGGCCAAAACGTGCCTGACACCACTCTCGGGTGCCTGTTCGAGTTTTTGGTCGACGAGGTCCCGCAGTGCTCTGCGCGCTACGCCTGGGCCCGGAAACCCGCCAACTTGACTCGGCCTGACAGGACGCGGCGTGGCACATGGAAGTATTCGCGATCGGCGCGACATTGGACCCTTCGAGAGACCGATCATCGGACGATCCGGTGACCAAGGATTACCCATGAAGCCTTCGAAGCGTAACCTGGCATGGCTCTTGGCGTTGGCTTGCGCCTGTGGTGGCCACACCGCCAAGAACGGAGTCAGGGGTAGCGCAGGCGGCAAGGGGACGAGCAACGTAGCGGGAGCAATCGGCGGAAGTGCGACTGACCCACGGCCCAGCATTGGCGGCACCGCGGAGTCGGCCGGCGGCGGCACGGCGGGGTCACCTATCGGCGGAACGAGCACCAGCAGCAACGCCGGCAACACCAGCAGCGAAGCCGGAAACATCAGCAGTGAAGGAGGCGCCCCCGAACAACCGATCGTCCCGCGTTGCGTCGATGCCAGCCTCGACTGCATCGTCGGCGCGAAGAGCGACTTTGGCATGACCTGGCAAAGCTCGTGGTTCCTGATGGGCTGCAAGAACAAGCAAGGCCA
>JBBRMI010000310.1:0-6783 GCA_038230915.1 Polyangiales bacterium
CATCGGGTCTCCGTTTTTTGGGGTGCATTGGCGTGCTTCCCGAGAACGGATACCCGTCTGTTTCTATTTCCATCGCCGCCTGCGCGCGAATTCCCTTTTGTTTTCGCGCGCTTCGACTTTTGTCGCCGCGATCTAGCTAGCTACTTGCGCGAAATTCCGCGCGCTGGCGTAGGTATTTATACTCACCCCAAAACCCAATACGTGCACCTCGACAGCCGCGAGCACAGTTTTCACTGGGTCGACGCGTCGCCGCCACGCAGGCATTGGCGCGAGCGCTCGATCAGCTCACCCGATCTGGAAAAAAGAGACGCCCTCTATAAACCCGACGGCGACTGGCCGTAGCGCTACCCACACCATCGCCGATCAGGGTACCGTCACCTACTAGGGCACCGTCACCCGTAAGGGTAGCGCTTCGGTAAGCGCCCGCGAAGTTCGCGTGAACATTGCGTTTCAAGGCCCGAGATCCGAACCGACGCTGCCGGAAGGTGTTGCCCCTTCACCCTCAGGAGCCGCATCATGCGCAGCCGCGCCCCTTCCTTTAGTTCAATCGAATCACCGAGATAGCAAATATATGACGGAAGCAACCGACGTCAGCCCTAGCTCCGACAGTGAGTCGCCTGCGAGCCAGGAGCTCCCGCGTCAACGCACGCGTCATAGCGAGCCACCGCCGCTCGACTACACCGAGCTCGACGGTGGTTCAGGTCGCGACGTTTTCTATCGCCCCGACCGCTACCTGCGCGCGGACCTCGGCCTGGTGCGGGTCGCGGTCGAGCTGACGCTCGCGGGGGAGCAGTACTCATGCGAGCTTTTCGACGTTTCTCAAAACGGGATTGCCTTCGAATGGACCGCTGAACGGGCGCCACACCTCGGCGCCGAGGTCGACAAGCTGGTCGTGCGCTTCGACGATCACGAGGCTTACTCCGGCGTCGCCAAGGTCAGCTCCGTGCGACGCATCGGCCCGACGACGGTCGTCGGCGTGTCGTTGGTCGACACGCTGATGAACATCGAGGACGTGCTCCACCTGCGCGACGTCAAGGCCTGGGTGGCGGGAACGGCGTCGGACAAGCTGCGCTCCGACGAAGCGCCGTGGCGGGTCGACGGCTACGAGCGCTTCAAGTCGCTCGTAGGAGAGCTGCGGCTATTTTTGGAAGACGGCAAGGATCAGCTGACGGACCTCGAAGCGTCGTTGCCGTCGCATATCTCGCAAGGTGATCAGGGATCGCCAGCTCGCGAGGCGCTGATTGAGCGCGTGCGCAACGGCTTTGCCAAGGACATTCTGGCCGTCTCTTCCGAAATCGATGCGGCGACACGCCAGGCCAGCGGCAATGATCGCGAAGCCTTGCGCGAATTCTCTCACCGCCACCTGCATGACCTGCTGATGCACTCCCCGTGGATGCATCGCGCGCGCAACAAGCCGCTCGGCTACCCGGGTGACTACGAGGTCATGAACGGCCTCTACGGCAATCATTTCGCGGGCGCCACGCTGTTCGCCAAGGCCGTCAACCTGGCGATCGCGGCGATGCCGGCCGGCGACGCGGTACGGATGCGCAAGGACTTGATGAAGAGCGAGCTGTCTCGGCATCTCGACCTCGCTTCGCCGGAACGCACGGTGCGCGTTTTGTCGATCGCAGCGGGCCCGGCGCAAGAGGTGTACGAGCTGCTGCAGGAGCGCGCGTTGCTGGCGGGCCGTGTCGAGATCGTACTGTTCGAGCAGGACCGACGTGCTCTGACGTTCGCCTACGCCCGATTGAGCCGGATCGTGAATCAGCGCTGGCGCAACCAGGTCAAGATCGTGCTGCTCCACGACTCGATCAAGCGCCTGTTGCTCGGTTCCACGGTGTTCACGGAATCGGGCGAGTACGATATGGTCTACGCGAGCGGACTATGCGACTACCTGCAGCGCAACACTTGGATTCGGCTGTGCCGAACCTTGTATCGCACCTTGGCGCCGCAGGGCACGCTGTACGTCGGCAACATGGCGCCCGACAATCCGTCGCGCTGGGTGATGGAGTTTCACCTCGAATGGAACCTCGTCCACCGCGAACGGGCGGAGTTGCTCGAGCTGGCGCGTACCGCCGCGCCACGTGCGACGTTGCGGATTTGCGAAGAGCGGAGCGGCTACAACCCGTTCGTGGCCCTGACACGGGACTGAACCCGTGACCGACGCGTCCGGCAGCCCAGTCGAAACGGAGCAAGCTTGGGCGACCTGGCAGCTACAACGTAACGCGCGCGGCCTGCGCAGCGCGCTATTCATGGCGATGGGCCTGTACCCATTGTTCGGCATCCTCGACTATTTGACTGCGCCCAAACAGTGGCTGTGGGTGCTGTTCCTGACGCGCGGGCTGATCACGCTCGTTACGCTGGTCATGTTCGGGGTCGTCAAATCATCGTTGTTTACGCGCCGCTCGAACTTGATCTCCGCCGGCTTCATGGTGCTGGCGTCGCTCGGCATCAGCGTGATGACGGTGTTCATGGGCGGCCTGGCCTCGCCGTATTACGCCGGATTGTCGCTGATGACGGTCGGCTGTGGACTCTTGTTCGTGTGGCCGATGCAGGTCGTTATCACCACCCACGTCATCATCGTGATGTCGTTTCTACTGCCAAATCTGCTGTTTTCGCACGGCGGAGACCCGCTCACCAGCCTGTCGAATCTGTTCTTCCTGGTCTCTACCGCGATCATTGCTGGCACCGGCCAGGTGCTCACCTACGGTTCGCAGCGCGGGCAAGTCGCCAACCAATCGATCATCGAGGGCACACGTAAGAACCTCGAGTTGGCCAACGAAGAGCTGAAGAAACTCGACCGCTTCAAGTCCGAGTTCTTCGCCAACATCACGCATGAGCTGAAAACGCCGCTGACCATGGTGTTGACCTCGCTCGAGCTCCTACTCGACGGCGAGCTCGGTCACATCTCGGAAGCGCAGCGCTCGACCTTTCAATCCATGCAACGCAGCGGAGCGAAGCTGCTGCGCTTGATCGGCGATCTGCTCGACTTGAGCCGGATCGAAGAGTCGCGCGTGCGGCTGCGCATCGCCGCCCACGACCTCACCGCGTACCTGCGCGACCTAGTGCAAGAGATGCGCGTCTTAGTCCAGCGCAAGGGCATCAGCTTGGTCGTCGAATGCCACGGCGATCCGGTGCTCGTCTGGTGCGATCTCGAGCGCATCGAACGCGTATTTCTGAACTTGCTCTCCAACGCGACCAAATTCACCGACGCGGGCGGCCAGGTGACGATTCACCTGAGCGACGAGGGCGAGTCGTTGATGATCCAGGTCAAAGACACCGGCATCGGCTTCCCGCCGGAGCTCTCCGAGCGGATTTTTTCGCGCTTCTTCCAGACCGACATGGGCAAGAAGCGCCGTTACGGCGGCACCGGCATCGGGCTATCGCTGGCCAAAGACCTGGTCGAGCTGCACGGCGGCACGATTTGGGCGGAGAGCGAGCCCGGCAAGGGTTCCGTCTTCTATGTGCGGTTGCTCAAAGATCGCGAACACTTCAACCCAGATGTGCTCGATCGGCGCGGCTCAGCAGGCCCGCACGCCGACGGCAAGCGCACGGCGGATCGCGGCATCGCCGACTGGCGAAGCGGTGCCGAAGCCAAGTTCCGTTTCTTGGAGATCGACGAAGTCACCGAGCAGCGCGTCGTCGAGCGCGATCCCGACGAGCTACGGCGCAGCCACACCGTGCTGGTGGTCGAGGATACGCCCGACGTGATCCGGATGATCCGGCTGTCTTTGCACCACGATTTTCGGATTTTCGCCGCAATCAACGGTGCTCAAGGCCTGGAGCTCGCGAAGAAACACCAACCGAGCGTCATCGTCACGGACCTGATGATGCCGGTGATGGACGGTCTCGAGCTGACCGAACGGCTGCGCAAAGATCCCCAGCTCAGTCACATTCCGATCTTGATGCTGACCGCTCGCAACGAGGTAGAATCACGCATCGCTGGCCTGCAAGGCGGCGTCGACGCCTACCTCGGCAAGCCATTTTCGAGCAAAGAGCTGGTGTCGACGGTGCGCTCGCTGGTGCGCCACCAAGAGCGCACGGCAGATTTAGTGCTGTCCCAAAAAATGGACTCGATTGAGACGATCGCCGGCGGACTGGCGCACGAGATCGGCAACCCGCTCAACTACGTCAAGAACGCGCTGCAGCTGGTGCAGCGCGACACGCAGCAGCTGGTGGCGGCGGTGAGGCGCGAGCCGAGCGACGCCGAACTTCAGCTGGAACTTTCCGCAATCGAGCGCCGCACGCAGAAGTTGTTCGACGTTGCCGAGGGCGGCGTCCGCCGCATCGCCGCCACGGTCGACTTGATGATGCGCTACAGCCGCAACGGCTTCAGCCGCGTTCACCAACCCCACGATGTCTACGCCGCCGCGCTGGAAGCGCTCAATGTACTGTTACCCAGTCTCGGCAAGCCGCTCGACGTCGTGACCAGCTTCGAAGGCGAACCGCTGGTCGACTGTGTTCCTGAAGAGCTAAATCAGGTGTTATCCAACCTGATTCAGAACGCCGCCGAGGCCGCGCCCGGCAATGGCGGGCAGCTGGAGATTCGCGGCTATCACGCCGAAGGTCAGCTGTGCCTCAGCGTGCGCGACAACGGCGCCGGCATCAGCCCCGAGAATCTGAGCCGCGTCTTCAACGCCTTCTTCACGACCAAGGACGCCGGCGCGGGCATGGGCCTCGGCCTCACGATCGCCCAGCGCGTAGCGCGCGCGCTCGGCGGGTCGATCGGCGTGCAGAGTGAGCTGGGCGTCGGCACGGTGTTCACGCTGCGCGTGCCGAGCCTCGCGCCCAACCTACAGCGGCAGCCGCACGATGAAGCTCGCGCCGCCGAGGCGTTCGTCGCGCCCGGCAACTAGGCTACCGTCAATCTCTTCGACGATCCGGCGCGAGATGGCCAAGCCGAGGCCGGTACCGACCCCCACCTTGCTGGTGAAGAACGGATCGAAAATCCGATCGATGTCTGCCTCGGGAATGCCCGGGCCATTGTCGGCCACCTCGAGCACCGCCCACGCCTCTTCGGTGCGCAGCCGCACGCTGATCACGTTCTCGCTGCGCGGCCGCGCCGAGATGGATTGCACGGCGTTGACGATCAGGTTCAGCACGACTTGACCCAGCTTGGTCGGCGAAGACCGCACCTTGGGCGCGCACGTCACGTCCAGCTCGAGCGACGCGCAGCGCATCAGCTCGCCGGAAACCAGCCGCAGACTCAGCCGCAAAACTTCGGCAAAATCGGTCGGTCGAAGCGCGCCGGAGTCGCTGCGCGTCGGCATTTCGATGCCGCGCACGATGTCCATAACGCGATCGACGCCGGTGCGCGTGTCGGTCAGGCTGGCTTCGATCTCTTCGATCTGATCCTTGATCGCGCTCGCGCCGCCCTGCTCGGCCAAACGCCGTAGCTCTTTCTGCGCGAACGACAGGCTGTTAGTCACCCACATCATCGGGTTCTTCATCTCGTGCGCGATGCTGGCGGCAACGACGCCCAGCGCGTAGACCCGCTCGGTCTCGCGCAGCCGCACTTCCAGCGCCGACAGCTTGCGGCTCATCGAGTAAACGTCGAGCGCGTCGGTCAGCTCCGCGCGCAGCTCGTCCGGTTCCCAAGGCTTCCTCAAGTAGCGGCGCACGCGCCCGCGGTTGATCGCCGCGACGGCGGCTTGCACGTCGCTGTACGCGGTGATCAACAGCCGCACCGTGTCCGGGTATTCGACGCGGACGCGCTCTAGTAACTCGACACCCGAGGTACCAGGCATCCGCTGGTCGGCGATGATCACACCGACTTCTTCGCGACGCATCCAGGCCATCGCGGCCTCGGCAGACGTCGCCGTCAGCACCTCGAAGTCGCCATCGCACGCGGCTTCGCACACAATCAGGTTGGCTTCGTCGTCGTCGACGAACAGTACCTTGACGCTCATAGCGCGGCCTCGTCAGCTGAAAGCTCGCTGCGGGACGCCGCAACTCCGCCCACCCCAGGCGAACGGCCACCGCTCACCCCGCGTTCCGCAATCGAGCGGACGGCGTGCCAAGCCGCGAAGACGAAGACTCGTGACATCCTGTGCTGAGGCAATCTCAATCGCTCAGCGTAACCCAATACGGGCGCCGCTCGGCAATCCCAAGCTGTTAGAGCCGTCAACCCGCGCGTTTACGTAAGCGCGTTCCGCCCCGCATCGTCGCGCAAGTGCGAATCGCACCAGCCAGGCCCCGCGCCGCGCATTTCAAATCTGCAACCCGTAAGCCGCCGCGTTGCACGATGGCCAGCGGCCGCGTCGTTGCCCCCGCGCCAGGTCCGCACGTGTCGAATCGATGTCGAGATTGAAGCAATTGATCTATGAGCGCCTTGCGCCCGCGTCTGCCTCAGAATCCCGCGCCGACCGTCAGCGAGGCCAGCGTCCACGGGCGCGTGCGTTCACTACCAATCGCTGGCACCAGCACGAGCAGGTTCAGGCCCAAGCGCGCGTCCGCGTCGGCGATCGGCAGCTCGTACTCCAAGGCTCCGCGCAGCACCCCCGCGCCCACGCTCTTGTCTTGACCGAGCGCGCGGCCGCGCAGAAAGCTCGCGCCCGCACCCAGCACCGGGTGTAGCTCGTAGCGGTGACGAAAATCGATCCAAAGCTCGGCCGAGTAGGCAGACAAGCCCTGCTCACTCTCGGCCCGCAGCCACGCCGCGGACAAGCGTGCACCGACCGACCGCTCGCCGATGTCGAGCGCACTGAAGAGTCCGGGACCCGCCGGCTGAAGCAGTACGGCCGGGCCGACGTGGAAGCGAAACGTGGAGGCTTTCGACTCTGG
>JBBRMI010000311.1:0-6778 GCA_038230915.1 Polyangiales bacterium
CGAGCCTTCGCCCAGCCGCTCCTCGCACAAGTCCGCTCCGGACGAGAACATGTCCGACTGAGAAGGCGCCTTCCCGAGGGTCATGACGCCGTTAGATCAAGCCCCCTTCAACGGGTCAACGAAAAACACCAGCCACCTAGAGCCACTACGAGCGCCGGAAGCCAACGGATCACGCCGGCGAGACGATTCGCCTCGGTGCGATCCATTGCTAGGGGTGTCCCGTAGTTTCGGAGCGCGCTCGACCGCGCGCTCTCGAATGCAGGACCCGGAATTGATTGCGCAAGTCGCGCGCGGACAGAAGCGTGCGCTAGGCGCCCTTTACGATAGCCACGCGGGGCTACTTTTGGCGATCTTGACGCGCGTGCTGAGCGACGCTCAAGAGGCCGAAGACGTGCTGCACGAGGTCTTTCTGGAGGTCTGGCAGCGCGCGGCTGACTACGATAAAGCGCGGGGCAGCGTGCGCGCTTGGCTGGTGATGCGCGCGCGCTCGCGCGGGCTCGATCGGCTGCGGGTGCTCGGACGCACACGCACACTGCCCCGCGACGTGAGCGCATCCGAGGCGACGCGCGAAGCGCTTCCGGCCGACACGCTCAGCGTCAGGCGAGCGTTGTCTAACTTGGCGCCCGAGCTGCGCACGCTGCTCGAGCTCGGCTACTTCGAGGGCATGTCTTCGGCTGAAATCGCCGTGCACGAAGGCATCGCCATCGGTACCGTTAAGTCCCGCGTGGCGCGCGCATTGGCCGAGCTGCGGGGCGTTCTGCACCCTACTTAGCCCATTCGCCCCCAGTTCGATCCGAAGGACGAGCAGCTCCGTAAAAACGATGCAATTAGGCCGCGCCCTCGGGCTCGGCCCCTTGGCGCGTTCCGGCGTCGAGCCATCCAGGAGGTACTTCATGCGACTCGCTTCATATTCACCCTTTGTATTCGTGATTCTTGCGGGACTCGGCTGCGCAGCCGCTTGCGGCGGCGACGACGACGACTCCGCCCCCAGCGCTGCGGGCAGCGGCGGTAAAAGCGTCGGCGGCAGCAGCAGCAAGGCAGGCACGAGCGGCAAAGGCGGCATGACCGCTGCCGGCGGCGCTGGCGGCTCGGGCCCAGTCGATTCACAGCTCTGCACCGATCTGGGTGGTCCCACCGGCATCGATGCAGTGGTGCGCGGCGACGGCAAGACATCCAAGACCGACGGCTTCAACGGCTTCAAGTTCGAAAAGAACGGACGTCAAGCGTCCGTGCTGCTCAATGTCGCGACCGATCCGTGCATCGGTCAGCAGTTCGCGCACTTGCTGACGCCAGACATGGCGGCGGACCTCGAGCATTTGGCGGAGTGTCTCAGTCTGTTCGTGCAGAACACCGCCGGCTGCGCAGTCGCGTACGACGGCACCAAGGACAAGGCCGGCAAGGCGTGCTTGGCGATGAGGGGCGCGCACGTCGGCCTCGGCATCAGCGAAGAGGACTATGCGGCGCTGGTCGGCGACGCTGCCACGGCGCTGATCGCCGCCGGCGTCGATCCGATGTCGGCTCAGTTCAAGGCCGTCGCGGGTGCGCTCACAGACGACAAGCTGAAGGCCGATATTATCACCAACGACGTGATGGCTTTCTCGCAGCCCGGCGCGATGTGCGTAGCCGCGGGCGGAGCCGGGGGCGCGGGCGGGTCTCCATGAGCCTCCGGCGCACGCTGGTGAAGACGGCAGCTGGCCTCGGGGCAGCTGCTGTTCTGGGCACTGCGATCATCGGCGTGGCGCACACGCCTTGGGGGCGGCCGCTGTTGAAGCTGCCGCTCCTGAGCGCGCTCGCCAAACATGCTGGCTGCCCGGTGGGCAGCATCGAGCCGGCCGCATTCGAAAAGATACGACGGCAAAAGCTCGAGCACGACGTCGGCACGGTAACGGCGGGCGCTCACCCGGCGCTGGGCTTCACGCTGGGACAAACCCACCGCAGCGACGTGGAACAATGGGCGAAGACGCAACAAGCCAGCTGCAAGGCCGGCTTCGTTACGTCGGTGCTCGAGTGCGAAAACGTGGCCAGCTCCGGCGCACCACCGATCGCACACCTGCGGCTCCAGTTCGACGGACAAGAGCGGCTGGTTTCGGTCGATCTGTTTCGCGCCGATGCCGAAGGCTCGGCGGTCGTGGCACGTTTCCAGGAGCTCGGCCGCGAGCTCGACGCCAGCGTGGGCCCTGCCACCAACGCCGTGGGCAGCCCAACGCTCCGCTTCATGCAGCAGAGCGCCCTGCAAACGGTGGTCAGAAGCTACAGCTACCGCGACTACGTCGCGTCGCTGATGCTGCTCAACTTCGGCAAGCGCGGCCTGCGCCTGCGCGAGCAGTACCAGTGGCTCGCGCCAAATCCGGCCTGAGGCCGGATGATTCGTAACAGCGATCGGTTCGCAAGCTGGGGGAACCCGCGCTAGGCTCCCCCGGCTTGTCTATCGTCGCCGCGCATGGCCTACAAAAAGGCTATGGAAATCATATAGTTCTCCGTTCCGCTGACCTGATCATCGAGCCCGGCGAGCGCGTCGGCGTCGTCGGCCTCAACGGCGCAGGCAAGAGCACGCTCGGCAAGTTGCTGGCCGGGGTCGAGACGCCGGACGCCGGCAGCATCGCGCGAAGACGTGGCACGCGCATCGAGTACCTCGATCAGGTACCGGTGTTCGACGGCGAGCTCACGGCTGAGCAGGTAGTGATGCAGGGCCTGACGGCTTGGAACGATGCCGTGCTTCGCCACACTGCCGCCAGCACCGCGCTCGGCGACGGCTCGGGAGACACCGAGCGCTTGCTCGAAGAACAGGCTAGCGCCGCCGAAGAGGTCGAGCGCCTCGGCGGGTGGGATCAGCTGCACCGCGTGCACGCCGTGCTCGGTCACTTGGGCATCGTCCGTCACGATGCGTTCGTCAAAGAGATGAGCGGCGGCGAGCAACGCCGGGTGGCGCTGGCGCGGCTACTCGTCGCGCGACCCGACCTAGCAATCCTCGACGAACCGACCAATCACCTCGACGCCGAAACCATCGAGTGGCTGGAGCAGCACTTGATCGACGAGTTTCCTGGCGCTGTTCTGCTGATCACCCACGATCGCTACCTGCTCGACAACGTCGCGCAACGCACGGTCGAGGTCGCCGATGGCGAAGCGTTCAGCTACGACGGCGGCTACGAGCGCTACCTCGAACAAAAGGCCGAACGCCAGGCGCACGCGCAACGCGCCGAGAGTAACCGCCAAAATTTCTTGCGCCGTGAGCTGGAGTGGTTGCGCCGGATGCCCAAAGCGCGCACCACCAAGTCCCAATCGCGAATCGATCGGGCCGAAGCGGCGATCAACGTGCCGCGCCCGAAGCAGGAGCAAAAGGTCAGCTTCGAAATGAACGTCGCGCGCGCCGGCAAGACCTTGCTCGAGCTGCGCGACGCCCAGCTCGAGATCGGCGGTCGCACGCTGATCAAAGCGCTCACGCTGTTCTTGGTGCAAGGCGATCGCATCGGCGTCGTCGGACCGAACGGTGCCGGCAAGACCACGCTCTTGCGCGCGATCTTGGGTCAGCATCCGCTCGCCGGCGGGACGGTGAACGTCGGCAAGAACACCAAGGTCGCGTATTTCGATCAGAAGCGCAGCGGCCTCGACGACTCGAAATCGATCTGGGACAACGTGACCGGCGATCAGTCGCGCATCGAGCTCGGGGGTGAAGTGATCGATCCGCGTTCGTACATGGAGCGCTTCGCCTTTGACAGTCACAAGCAGCGCCAGCCGGTCGGGTCGCTCTCGGGTGGCGAACGCGCGCGCGTCGCGTTGGCGCGGTTGCTGCGGCAAAGCGCCAACCTGGTGCTATTCGACGAGCCGACCAACGACCTCGACGTGGCCACGCTCGGCGCCGTCGAAGGCATGCTGATCGATTTCGGCGTGACCGCGCTGATCGTCACCCACGACCGCTATTTCCTCGATCGCGTGGCGACCTCGATTTTGGCGTTCGAAGGCGATGGCCTGGTCGTGCACTACCCCGGCAACTACGACACGTTTCGCCGGCTGCGCTCCGAGGCACGCGAGGCGCGCAAAGCCGCCGCCAAGGCCGCGCCAACTCCAGTCGCCGCCAAAATGGCACCTTCGCAGCGCCCCGGCGCCAACAAGAAAAAAGCCCTGAGCAGCAGCGAAGAGCGCGAGCTCGCCGCGCTGCCCGACCGCATCGACCAAGCCGAACAGCTCGTCAGCAGCCTGATGGGCAAGCTCGGCGATCCGTCGACCTACGCCGCTGGCGGCAGCGACGTGGTCAAGCTTCAGCGCGAGCTCGACGCCGCGCGCGCCGACGCCGCACGGCTGACCGCACGCTGGGAAGAGCTCGAAGTGAAGCGCAGCTCGGCTATTTGACCTCGAGCAGCTCGACCTCGAACAGCAACGTGGCGTTTGGCGGGATCACGCCGCCGGCGCCCGACGCGCCGTAGCCGAGGCTCGGCGGAATCAGCAGCGTGCGTTTGCCGCCGATCTGCATCGACGCCACGCCTTCGTCCCAACCCTTGATCACGCGACCCTGGCCGAGCGGGAACGAGAATGGCCGACCGCGATCGACCGAGCTGTCGAACTTGGCGCCCTTGGCGTCGTTGATCCAGAGCCAGCCCGTGTAGTGCATCACGCACGTCTTGCCCGTTTCGGGCGCGGCGCCGGTGCCGGGCAGGGTGTCTTCGTACGAGAGGCCGCTTGCGGTGGTGGTCATCGCCATGGCCGGGGACTTTAAGGCCACGGCCACGGCGGGGTGAAGCCGAAAATCAGGCGGCGCGGGCAGCCCCGGCCCGACGGCGGCGACGCGCCATGCCCAGGACCGCGGCGAAACCACCGAGCAATAACGCCGCGTCTTCGGCCGGACTGCGCCCGACGACGTCGCACGCACAGCCCGGATCTTTCGCGATACGACCCGGACCACCCGAGTTCTTGCCGCCCGTGCCGTTGGCAGTGCCGGCGAACGAGATGCGGCCGCCGAACGCGATGCCGTCAGGGTCGCTGCCACCACCGCTCGAGCTGCCGCCGGTGCCGATTTGACAGGCGCCGTTCACGCACGCGCCGCCACCGGGGCAGATCACACCCACGCACACGTCGACGCAGCCGCCCGCGACGCACTTTTTGCCAGGATCGCAAGGCGGCGTTTTGCCCACGCAAAGTTTATCCACGCACTTGCCGTCGGCGCCGCAGCCCAAGCCTTCTGCGCAACCGCGGCAGTTGCAGTCGGAGACGCACAGACCGCGTTCGCACACCTTGCCGCCGGTGCACGTGACTGCTTTGCACGGATCCACGCAGCGACCGAGCTGGCACTCTTCGCCGCCCGGACACACTACGCCGTCGCACGCGTTCAGGCACGTGCCTTTGCGGCAGGCTTGACCGGCTTCGCACACCTTGTCCACGCACGCATCTTCGATGCAATAGCCGGCCTTGCAAGTCGAGCCGCCTTTACAGCGAAATTCACCGGTGCCGCAGGCCCCGACGCACGTGCCCTTGTCGCAAACCTGGCCGGCGGCACACAAGCCGTCGCCGTCGTCGACCATGCCGTTGCAGTCGTTGTCGACGTTGTCGCACAACTCGGCGCCCGCGGTGATGATCGGCCGGCACATGCCGGTGGTGCCTTCAGTCGCGCAGTCGGTGCGGCCGACCGAGCAAGCACCTTGCAGGCCGGTGTCGCACGGCATGCCGCCGCCCAAGCAGCTGATGCCCGACACGTAGAAAACGAAGTCGTTGAAGTCGCCGTCGTTCCTGTACATGCCGCCGGAGTTGTGCCAGTCGTCGGGCGCCATCGGCAGGTCTTCGAAGGCCATGTAAAAGCCTTCTGGATCAGCCGTGGACTGATAGATCAGCGACGCCACCCAGGGCATGCCTTGGGCATTTTTCTGGTTGTGGTTGTACATCGAGTACTTGTTCTCTTTGCAGCTGAGCGCAGGATTGCCGATCAGCGCAAAGCCGACGTACTTGCCGGTGTAGCGGGGGTCCTTCTTGATGTTGCCGGAGTCGAAGGCCTTGGGCGTCCACTGTTGAATCGACAGGTTGCGCGGGCTGCGTGTGTCCCAAGCCAGCGGACAGAAGCCGTCGGTCTTTTTGCCACCGTTTTCGTCCAGGCAATTCAGGTATGTCGGGTCGTTTGGGATGAACTCGAAGATTTCTTCCGGCTTGGGCGCGGTCGTGCTGTTCGGATCTTCGACGTTGTACCAACCGAACGCCACCTTGCAGTTGCCGCCCATCAACAGCAGCTGGCCCGAGAACCCGCACGTCGGCGAGAAGTAACCGGGCGTCGTCTTGGCGTCCTTCACTGGGTCGAGCTTTTCGCCACGCCACTTGAAAAGACCTTGCAGCGTGATGGCATCGCCATCCACGAACTGCGGAAACGCCGGCGGCGAGTAGTACTGACCGTAGACAAGCGGCGCCATCAGCTGCGCGCCGGTAATCGGGTCCTTCCACGACTCGGTCTTGGTATTCCGCGCCCAAGAGTTGGTCACCAGGTTGACCTCGGCCGGCCCGACTGGCTGTGGCAGGGGCGTTTTGGCCGCGTCTGTCTGAAACACCTGAGCCTGCGCCGGGGCCACCCAGGCACACGCCACCACCGCAAGGGTCGCCAACCTGGCCAGGATTTTTAGCGCAACCATCGGAATTACCTCGATTTTCAGAGAAGCTTGCGACACAGCATGCCCACACGCACGCGCCAACAGCCGGCATTGTAGCTGAGAAACTCAGATATGGTACCGGTCCCACATTCGAAATCCAAAAATCTGGAACCGGTTTTACACGGCTGATGGACTAGTCCATCAGTAGCGCACTCGAA
>JBBRMI010000312.1:0-6688 GCA_038230915.1 Polyangiales bacterium
AGATGTCCGCGGTGCACGCCAGCGCCGAGAGTCCCAACAAACCCGCACAGCAGGCCAGGCGCAAAGTAGAGCCGGGCCGGATAGCCTCAATTGGGGGTGCCACGGGCCGTTAGTACGACGGCGCTTCAAATCCGTGATGCGGCTCAGTTAAAATCGAAGACGCCCAGGCCGACGTCGATCAAAGCGCCACTGCTGCTGAGCGAGCTGTGCACGGCCAGGACGTTTCGACCCAAAGTCACGTTGGCGAGCGCTTCTGCAGGCACGTCCGAAGTGCGGTAAGCGTTGACGCGGCCCAACGCAGAAAATGCTTGCACACCGTTTAGGTAGATCTGCGTGTCACCGTGGTGATGGACGCGGAGGGTCAAGCGCTGCGGTTCGACATCGACCAGAAATTCGCGCCGCAGCCAGATGTCTGGCGTGACCCAACGCGTGCCCCCGGCGCCAAGCTCGCCCGAATTGTCACCGAACGCACCTGGAGCATCGACCCAGCTCGAATCGTCGAAGGCAGGTGACGCCCAGTCGGCTGCCACGAGCTCGGTCGAAACGCGCCAGGTCTGAGCCATGACTTCGGAAGTCTCCAAGATTGAAGCGTACGCCTGCGACCGCAACGTTAAGCGAAAGGTTTGTTCGGCGAGCCCTTCGTCGGTCTGTTGAACGAGCGCCGCTCCGTCGTCGGGGCTGCCGCCGCTGACGGTCAAGAGCTTCCCGCTTTCGCGGCTGACGATTTTCCACCGGTCATCGCCCGCGCAGATCGCCTGCCATTGCTGGTTTCGGTGCAGGTGGCAGTCCGAGGCGATGATCGGATTGCCATCAGGCAGGTTGCTGCCAGAGTCATCGAGACAGTCCACGCTCTCCATGTTCATGAGCGAAAACCAGCCGGGCTCGATGGTCCGGGTCTGCCAAATCTGGCAGGGTTCTGCGACGCAGCTGCGTTGCTCCACCGCGTGCTCCCCGTGAGGGGCGCAATCACGAGGCGCGATGCACTTGCCGCTATGAAACGCCTTGAAGCGCAAGGCCCCTTCGAGCTGTCCGGCCTCGCCAACCGCGTAAGTGGCATCCCCGGAGGCGCCGGGCAGCGTGCAGGCACCCGACGACGGGTTCATGGATCCGCCGACTGATGAGCCCGCAGCGCCGGTCGCTTCGGCATGATGCCCAATCACAATGTCCGCATCGCCAAAACCGCAGCTGGCGCAGACGAACAGGCACGCCAAAACCGAGCAGGTGCTCGAGCCAACCGACCTGGCAGTCGAAACTTGAGTCATCTGTCACCCAAACCGGCTCTCCAGTGAGCTATTGGCTCTTGTCCGGTTTAGATAGCGGTGGGGGTTCGCCAGATTCGCCGGAGCCTTTCGTTTTGGGCGTGGGCGCCTCACCACGACACGCCTGCTCAACACGGGTGGCTTGAGGGGAACCGGGATAGCGCTGCAAGAAACGTCGCGTCGCGGCTTCGCCTTCCGTTTTTCGGCCCGCGCGGCAGAGCGCCAAGACACGAACCGCATCGGCCTCGAGGCGCAGCATGCCGCCCGGAAACCGCCGATCGTACTCGTTGAGCTGGGACAGCGTGTCCGAAACATGGCCAGCACCGAGCGCACGCTGGGCCTCTGCCAATAACGTTGCTTCAGCGTCCAAGTTCAGGCTGGAGGCCTGTTTGGGTTTCACCTGGGGAGGCGCGGCGGGCGCGACGTTGGCAGCCGGGGCCGCTTCCTGAATCGACGTATCCCCGTGGCTTTCCTTAGTTACCGTGCCGGCAAGCGGTGCAGCCGGCGCTCGAGACACCGTGAGTGAGGGTGCGGAAGCGTGCGGCGGGCTTGCCTTGGGGCTCTGCAGCCAAACGCCGCCGATCACGGCAATTCCGACCAACGCGGTCGAGGCTGCGAGCTTGAGCGCGAGTGAGCTTCCGAGCGCGGCCGCCTTGGTGGCCGTGGCGGCAGTGGCCCCGAGCGCGCCAGCCGCAGCAGCTCGAGCCATCAGCGCTCGACCTACGCGCTCGGTGTCGGCGCGGGTCGGGTCGTCCGCCGTTCGGCTGGCGGCGACCAGAGCTCGCGTCCATTCTTCGTAATCGCTCATGATGCCACCTTGGGCTCCAGCAGGGTCTGCTCCAAATGCTCGGCGAGCAAACGCCGCGCGGCCCTGAGTCGGGCATGCGCGGTGTTGAGGTTGATCTCCAGGACCTGAGCAGCCTCCACCACCGACATTTGTTCGAGCTCCACCATGACCACTATCGTCCTCTTGTCGTCGTCCAGCTGGGCGAGTAGCTGGTGCAGTAGATCGGCCGCCTGCCGTTGCAGCAATAGCTCGAGTGGACCCCGTTGCCCGGCGACGACGAGGCTGTCCAAGAATTCCGGGGAAGCCTGACGAAAGCGCTGATGTCGGGCTCTGCTCCGTTCACGCCGGCGAGCCGCCACGCGCACCATGATGGCAAAAAGCCAGGTGCGCGGGCTGGAGCGCCCCTCGAAACCGGCCAAGCCTTGGTGAGCCACGAGAAATACATCTTGAACGGCGTCATCGATGTCATCCTGTGGCACGCCCAGGCGCCGCAAATTTCGCCAGACGAATTCGGCGTGCTCCAGGTAGAGCTCCGCCAGGCTTGGCACCGCGTCCGGCTCGCGGTGCGGGGCTGCGATCTCAGTCGATTGTGTCAAGAACGGGTCCGTTGCACCTGACCGCCGCCCATTAGTCCGCGCCGCCACGAAATCCGTGATGCCACGCCCCAGTGTGATGCAACTTTGTGCGCAACCTAGAATCGAAACGCGAGGCCCCCCAGCAATGCGCCGCTAAGTAGTGGAATCTCATACACTCGTCCGAGCCCGCCGACGACAAACCAAGGATGCACAGGACGTACGCTCGCCTCCACGCTGAGCGAAATCGAGACTTTCCTGGCAATCCAGAGCTGGGATCGGATGCCCCCCTGCCCGGAGATCAGCGAGCCGGCACCATTGCCTGGAGCTGAAATACGAGCAGCCCGGCCTGACCAGCGTTCGAACGCCAGCCCGGCACAGGCCGCCAGCTCCACCGAACGAGTCTGAAGCGGGGCAACACAAGCGTGAGCTGGTAAGAGCCAGTACGAGAGCTCGGCTGTACCGTTCTCGGGGTAGCCGAGGCGGAGTTCTTGTTTCGCGGCAAGCCTGAAGCCAATTTCGAGATCCCACGCCTGGCGGCGAACACCAACGCCAAGACCAACCAGCGCCGCGGGTTGAGGTAGCGCTCGAACGGCGACGCCGCCGAACGCTTGCACGAAGAGCTCGACCCGCGTCTGCGGACCGCCAACCTTTTCCGCTTCTCGTACTCGTGGCGCGGCGCTCGGCGTTGGCGGCGGTTTTTTTGGAATGGGCTTGGGTTTGGGATCCGCGATGCTGGCGTCCGGAACGAGCGTGAGGGCTAGCACCATGGACGTGGCCAACGCTATCGCCGAGCAGGACTCGCCTTGCAGAGTGCGAGTCCCCGCTATCCCAGCAGAGCCGGTCGCCAAACTTGCGTGGAAGGCGCCGGAAGCCTCCTCGGTGACCACCACGCGCGCTTCGAGATCCGCGGCGGCGGGGGCGCGCCCAACCAACAATTTCTCGACTTGCCGCTCCACCTCGCTCTGTGTCGGACACCCGGCAGGCGCTTCCCACGACAGCTTCAACTGCGGTACCTCGGCGGCGCTCGGTATGGAGAGCGACACCAGGAGCGCGAACGTCGCCAGGGCCGTGCTGTTGGCCCCAAGCGCTCTCGGCTGACGACGAGGCCTGTCGAACGCACGCATTTCACGGCCAAGTTAGAACAAGTGCCGAGAGCGCGCTCGCCCGAAAATGCGAAGGGCGAGCTCATTCTCGTGGAATGATCGGAGAAGCCATTATGGCGAAGCCGATCGAGCAGGCCAAGACCCCCGGGCTTGCGCTTGCGCTACCGGCGCTGCGCCGTGCACGGAAGCGAGCGACGCCGAACACCGTTCAGTGAGAAAGAAGTTCTCTTGTCGCAACCAGCGACCCGCCTCGATTGCGGCGGAACCGCGCTCGAGGTGCCACTCGGCGTCAGCCGCGCAGGATGTCGAGCGCGGAGCCAGAGTTTGCAGGGTCGCCGAAGCTTGCGGCGTCGACGCCCATGGAGTGGAGCACCGTGAGCTTGAAGTCGTTCGACCAGCGACCGCCCGGGAGGTTGCCGCGGAGTGACGGGCCACTGCGTGGAAGGCGCAAGTAGCGGCCAGTCTTGAAATAGCCCTGCGCCGAACCAGCCATGATGTGCGGGATGTTGCTCGTCTCGTGATCCCCGCGGGTCATCTCGTTGAGCCAAACCACCACGGTGTTGTCGAAAACGGTGCCGTCGCCCTCGGGAATCGCCTTGAGCCGGTCGATGAATTTCGCGACCTGCTCGGAGTTCCAGACGTCAATTTTGGCGACGTCCTGCCAGGCGGCGAGGTTGTTGTCCGGCATGTGGCCGAGCGTGTGAAAGCCGGTCTTCACGCCGGCCACCGGCAACGTGACATCGCAGTTGTTGTTACCGAACGACAAGGTCGCCACACGCGTCAGATCGCAGGCGAACGCCATCGCCAGCATGTCGAACTGCATGTCCATCGCCTTCGGGATGTTGTCGTCGTTGCGATACCATTCACCTTGACCGATGCCATCGAGCTTCGGCCGACCGCACGAAAGGCCACCGCCGGCGGCGTTGGCGAGCCGGGTTTCGACCTCGCGCAGCGAATCGAAGTAGTTTTGCAGCTTTTCTTTGTCAGCTTGCCCGACCTTCTTCTGCAGATCGCTAATTTCCGCGAGGGCGGCGTCGAGCACCGATTTACGCTCAGTATTCGCGCGCTCGATGACAGCGGGATCTGGCGGCGCCACCTCGGCGAAGACGCGATCGAACACCGCTTGCGGGTCGTTCTCTTGCAGCGCGGGCTGGCCCACGTCGTAGTAGCTGAAGGGAATGCCGTTGTCGGTGCGGACGCCCAAGTTCAGCGATTTGAACTTCGTATCCCCCGCGATGTGATTGGCGATGGCTTGGTCGAGCGAAATGCCCGTGCCGCGCCCGCTGCGACCCGTGAGGACCG
Source organism: Polyangiales bacterium (assembly GCA_038230915.1). GTDB lineage: Bacteria > Myxococcota_A > Polyangia > Polyangiales > Polyangiaceae > PMG-095. The sequence goes on from JBBRMI010000312.1 coordinate 5,027, forward strand.
ACGGCCATTGGTCGTGACCGGGTCCGCCCGACCCGTCCAGACCTTCGACGATCAGCAGGTCCTTCTTGTGGCGCGAGAGGGGCGCCAGACCCGGCGCGAACGTGAAGTCGGTGCTGTCCGCGGCGGGAGTCGGTCCGCAGCCAGTCGAACAGCCGCTGTAAAAGTTCGGTGTCGGAGTCTTGTCTTGCGGGTACATGGCCTCGCCGGGCAGGCGTGGCCAGAAGTGCTGCGGGTGAACGCCGTCGGAGGTGATGTAGACCACGAACCGCAGCGGCGGCTTGGCGGCAGCGCCTTGCGCGTTCTTGATCGGCGCCATCGCTTCCAACCACGGCAGGGCAATCGAGGCGCCACCCAAGCCAGACAACAGCGCACGACGGGATAGGACTCGGTGCTTCACGGCATTCCTCCTTGCGGTCCGCGGTACATGAACGCATCGCTCTGCGTCAGAGCAATCAACAGCTGCTTCAGGTTACCGCCCGAGGCGTCCAGGTCGGCTTGCAGCGACGCCAGCACGCCCTCATCCATATCGCTTTCCTCCCGGCCGTAGGCGAAGCGGAACCAATGTTTGGCGATGCAGGATTTCACCTGCGCGTTCGAGGCAAGCTCGGCGGCGAGCGCCGGGATGCCGTCGAATTTACCGTCGGCGGGCGCGTCGAACGTCACTCCGTTAACGACGCCCGTGGCGTCGACCGGCTTGCCGCCGTCCGTGTCGCGCCATGAGCCGATCGCGTCGTAGTGCTCGAAGCCGAGCCCGATCGGGTCGAGCATGCTGTGGCAAGCAGCGCAGGTCGGATCAGTTTGGTGCACGGCAACTCGTTCGCGCGTGCTCGAGTTCGGACTCGGCGACACCGGCTTGGCGTTCACGCTGGGCGGCGGCGGCGGAATGATGTTGCACAACAGCCGCTCGCGCACGAACTTGCCGCGCAGGGTCGGAGCCGTCTGATCGGCGTGCGCGTAACGCGAGAGAATTCCCACCTGAGTCAGCAGTCCCGCGCGTTGCGTTGGGTCGAGCTCGACGCGCACGAAGCCGTCACCGGTCGGGCCCGTGACACCATAAAACCCCGCCAACTTGGCGTTCATGAACGAGTAGCTGCCCGTGAGCAGCGCCTTGGCGCCGTCTTTAGCGTTCCACACCAAATCGTCCAGGAACGTCTCGGTTTCTTGGCGAGCCAACTGCATCAGCTCATCGTTGAACTTGGGGAAGAGCTGCGCGTCCTTCTTGATCAGCGCCGGGTCGATCGAGGTCAGGTCGAACCACTCAGTGTGCAGGTGCTGAATGTTGGTCTTCGCTCGCGGATCGGTGATCAGCCGCTCAGCCTGCGCTCGCACCTGATCTTTCGTGACCAGCGCGCCTTGGCTTGCCGCCTGAAACAGCGCGGCATCTGGCATGGTCGCGAGCAGCGTGTACGACAGGCGCGATGCCATTTCCCACGCCGTGGGGCGGGCAAGCCCGGCGGTCATCGACGGCTCGCCCAGTTCGACGCGGAACATGAACGACGGCGAGATCAGCATGGTGCGCAGCGCCAGCTCGACGCCGCGCTTGAAACCACCATTGGCGCTGCCAACCTGAAAGACCCCGAGCAAGCGCGCGCTCTCGGCATCGCTCAGCGGGTGTCGGTAAGCCTTTTGACCGAAGTCGCGGATCAGCTGGCCCGCGCACGC
>JBBRMI010000313.1:0-6664 GCA_038230915.1 Polyangiales bacterium
ACGATACCGGGGCACCGACGGGGGGGGGGGGGGGGGGGCGGCAGCGCTCGCGTTTGGGGCGAAGCGGGTCCGCGAGGGGGTTGCGTGGGGCGCGAGCGCGGTGGGGCGGTGGGCCAGAGCGCGGGCCGGATCACGCGCCCCGCGCCCGCCGCACGCCCGCGCAACCCGCCCCGCGCCCGCGGACCCGCTGCACGCAGACGCGAGCGCCCGCGCCCGCGCCCGCGCCCGCGCCCGCGCCCGCGCAACGGTACCGGGCGCGCAACGGCAGCTTCTGCAATTCAGGCCGCGCTTCGGCAGCCAACCTTGGCGGCGCCGTGGTCAGCCTAGTAAATCGATGCCGGATTCGCTAGAAATTGCTCGCCCAATGCCGATTCGTTCCAGCGCGGCGGCGGCTTGCAGGACGCAGGCTTCGTCCCAGGCGTCGCCGATCAGTTGGAGGCCGACGGGCATGCCGTCGCGATCGCCGCCGACCGGGACGCTCACGGCGGGCAGGCCGGTGAGGTTGGCGAGAAAAGCGTATCGGCACATGCCGTCGAGCAGCGGGGGATCGACGAAGCCGTGGCGGAGCTCGTCGTCAGTGACTTGCGGCGCGGTGCGGGCGGTGCTGGGCAGCGCGATCAGGTCGACGTCGCGCAGCGCCGCGGCGACGTCGCGGCGCAGGCCTTGGCGCAGGCGCTGGCCGTCGATGTAGTCGTCGGCGCGAAAGGTTTCGATGCCTGACAGGAAGAGCTGCACGTCGGGACCCATCGCGTCCATGTGGCGACGTCGCAGCTCGCTGATCGCTGCGAACGCCTCGATACCGATCGTCAAGTAGCCGATCGCGGCGGCGTGGGCAGTACTGGGGATGCGGATCGGCACCAGCTCGGCGCCGGCTTTTTCGAGCAAGGCGAGCGCGTCGCGGCCGGGGCCGGTGAGCTCGGAATCGGCGGCGGCCCACTCCGCTTCGTCGAGGCCAACGCGTAAGCCGCGCACACCGCGGCCGCGCGCGCGCGTCAATTCACCTGCGGCGAGCGGTGGCGCCAGCTCGGAAATCGGATCGCCGGCGTCAGCGCCGCCCGCCAGCTCGACGAAGCTGGCAAGCTCGCCGGTGGATACTGCGAGCGGTCCCACGTGCACGACGCTGGTCGCACCCTGCATGCCCATGCCGGCTGCCGGGATGCGCCCGAACGTCGGCTTGAGCCCGAAAACGCCGCACAGCGCGGCTGGGATGCGAATCGAGCCGCCGCCGTCGCAGCCGAGCGACACCGGCGTCACGCCGGTCGCGACCGCCACCGCGCTGCCGGTCGAGCTGCCGCCGGCCAAGCGCGAGCGGTCGTGCGGGTTCTTCGGCATGCGGCGGTGCTGGTTGGCGCCGAGCGGTGACAAGCCGAATTCGGTCATCGGTGTCTGACCGATGATGATCGCGCCGGCCGCTCGCAATCGAGCCACCGCGCACGCGTCTTGGGCGTTGGCGTCGTGCGGCAAGAAGCTGGTGCCGAGCCGTGCGCGTAGGCCGCGCTGGTTCACTTCCTCTTTGATCGCGATCGGTACGCCGTCGAGCAGGCTCAGCGACCTACCGGCCTTGAAGCGCTCGCGGCTCTCGAGCGCTGCCGCGTGCGCGCGCTCGTCGTCATACGCCGAGAGCGGTCCGAGCGTCGGCGATTGATTCGCCAGTGAGCGAGCCGCTGCCAGCGCGCGCTCGGTGATCTGCACCGGGTCGTGCGAGCCACGCCGGTAGGCTGCCTGCAGCGCGGCGGCCGAGCGCGGCAAGCCCAAGTGTTGCGGCGCCCCGAGCTCATCGCTCGGGCGGTCGTGGCTCGGGCGCGCGCGTAGCGGCGCGGTCGTGAGCGGCAGACCGTCGCGCGCTTCAGGCCCGAGCGCGCGTGCTCGCTCGATCCCCAAATCGTTACGCAAGAGTTGCGCGAGCGGGACGCGCGCTGGCGTATGGCGGACAGCCGTCACGAGTGCGCTCAGCGTCCGACCCGAAATTCGCCCTTTGGGCAGCTTGAACTGATCGAAGAGCGCCACGGCCCGCGGCTTTTGGCAGAGCTTTTGCCCCGCTGTAAAGCGCAATCGCTTCGCCCGCGCCCCCGCGCAGCTGGTGACGCCGCCTGCGCGCAGCGGTAGCGGCCCCCCCGCGGAAACGCTCGGGAAATGCGGCCAGAGCGTAAGTCGAGCGTAAGTCCCGGAAGCCCTAGGAGGCAGTCGTTGCAACCCGAGACGCCCTTCGTTAAAAGTCCCAACGTGTCGAACTCCGCCAAATACAACATTCCCGTCGATGAGTTGCTGCTCGACTCCGAAGCCCTGATGGCGGCGTTCGTCAACCACCTGCAGCACACCCAGGGTAAGCATCCGAGCGCTGCGACGCGGCTCGATCACTTCATCAGCGCCGCCCGCACGGCCCGTGACCGCATGTTCGATCGTTGGACGCGCACCTGGTCGCGCCGCGAGCGCCAGCAGCCGAAGATCGTCAACTACCTGTCGATGGAGTTTTTGCTTGGCCGCCTGCTCGAAGACGGCTTGGTGAACCTGGGCGTGCTCGAAGAGTTCCGCACCGGCATGGCCTCGGTCGGCATCGATCTGAATCAGGTGCTCGAGCAGGAGCCGGACGCGGGTCTGGGTAACGGCGGCTTGGGACGCTTGGCGGCGTGCTTCCTCGACTCGATGGCCACGCTCGGCATCGCCGGGATGGGCTACGGCCTGCGCTACGACTACGGCATTTTCCGCCAAGACATCATCGGCGGGCACCAGCACGAATCGCCAGACCAGTGGCTGCGCTTCGGCAACCCGTGGGAGATTGCGCGGCCCGAGCGCACGTACGCGGTGCGCTTCGGCGGTCGCGTGATTCAGTACACCGGCAGCACCGGGCGCTTGGTGCACGAGTGGGTCGACACCGAGAGCGTGAACGCGATGGCGTACGACATCCCGGTGCCCGGCTACAAAAATAACGTGGTCAACACGCTGCGGCTCTGGTCAGCCAAGGCCACCAACGATTTCGACATCTCTTACTTCAACCGCGGCGACTACATGAAAGCCGTGCAGGAGAAGAGCTCGACCGAGAACATCACGCGCGTGCTGTATCCGAACGATCAGCAGCCGGCCGGCAAAGAGCTGCGTCTGAAGCAGGAGTACTTCCTCGTCTCCGCCACGCTGCAGGACGTGATTTCACGCCACCTGCGCTACCACTCGGATCTGTATAACTTCCACGAACAAGCCATTTTCCAGATGAACGACACGCACCCGGCGCTGGCTGTCGCCGAGTTGATGCGGATCTTGGTCGACGTGCACGCGATGCCGTGGGACCACGCGTTTTCGCTGGTCAAGCGTTGCTGCGCCTACACCAACCACACGATTTTGCCGGAGGCGCTCGAGCGTTGGCCGGTTTGGTTGATGGAGCGCGTGCTGCCGCGCCACTTGCAGATCATCTACGACATCAACGCGCAGCACCTCATGGAAGTGAAGAAGGCGTTCCCCGGCGACGACGAGCGCTTGCGCCGCATGTCGCTGGTCGAGGAAGGCGCCGAGAAGCGCGTCAACATGGCGCACTTGGCGATCGTCGGCGGCTCGAAGGTCAACGGTGTCTCGGCGCTGCACTCGCAGCTGCTGAAACAGACGTTGTTCTCCGACTTCTGCGACATGGAGCCTGCGAAATTCATCAACGAGACGAACGGCGTCACGCCGCGGCGTTGGATGCTAAAATGCAATCCGCGACTGTCGGCGCTGATCACCAATCGCATCGGCCCCGGCTGGGAGATCGATCTGGATCAACTGGAGCGGCTGGTGCCGCTCGCCAATGATCCGGAGTTCCAAGCCGAGTGGCGCGCGATCAAGCTCTACAACAAGGAGCGCCTCGCGAACGCCCTGCGCCGCGATCTACGCATCGAGCTCGATCCGACGCACTTGATTCAATCGCAGGTCAAACGCATCCACGAGTACAAGCGCCAGCTGCTCAACATCTTGCACGTGATATCCTTGTACCTGACGTACCGGCAAAAGCCGCCGTTCGACGTCACACCGCGCACGTTCATCTTCGGCGGCAAGGCCGCGCCCGGCTACGACATGGCCAAGCGCATCATTGCGCTGATCAACGCCGTCAGTCAGGCGATCAACAACGACGTGAACGCGCGCCAGTTCTTGCGCGTGATCTTCGTGCCGAACTACAGCGTTTCGCTGGCCGAGCTGATCGTGCCCGCGACCGACGTGTCGGAGCAGATCTCGACTGCCGGTACCGAGGCTTCCGGCACTGGCAACATGAAGTTCGCGATGAACGGCGCGTTGACGATCGGCACGCTCGACGGCGCCAACGTCGAGATTCGCGAAGCCGTCGGTGACGCGAACTTCTTCTTGTTTGGATTGCGCACCGAGCAGGTCGCGCAGGCGCGCGAGGCCGGCTACGACCCGATGCAGTTGTACTACGCCGAGCCAGTGTTGCGCGGCGCGCTCGACGCGGTAAGCGCGGGCATGTTCTCGCCCGACGACACGAATCGCTTCAAGCCGCTGGTCGATTCCTTGCTGTACGGCGGCGACACGTACATGGTGCTGGCGGATTTCTTGAGCTACGTGCACTGCGAGCGCAGCGTTGAAGCCGCGTATCACGACCAAGCCGCCTGGACGCGCAAGTCGATCCTGAACGTGGCGCACATGGGCCGCTTCTCCAGCGACCGTACGATCCTCAGCTACGCCCGCGACATCTGGGGCGTCTACGTACCGCCGATCGGCGGCCCCCGCACCAGCGTCGTTCCGCCTAATTCCGTGAGGTAGAGCGCGGTCTAAACTCGCTGCGCTGCATTACCAAATGCAGTTCAGCAGCCGTGACTCGTGGAGCCTCATGTCGGCGGTGATCAGCGGCATGCCGTGGCCGCGGGCGGTAGCGCCGATGATTTGGTCGGCGGGGTCCTTCGAGTAGTCGGGCCCGAAGCTTACGGCTAGCTCGGCGATGGCCGGCGTCAGGTCGAGGACCGCGATGCCGGTCTTCGACAGGAGCGCTGTCGTCCAATTGGCAGCGGTCCCGTTCAACGAGATACGTCGACGAGCGACGAGCATCGCCACTTCCCAAAGGGTGATCGACGCGATCGCCATACCGCCGCGTGCACTAGCGCGTAGCATGGCTTGGCGAGCCTTCTTGGATAGACGTTTTGGTTCCAAGGCGAACCAAACCAGGGCATGTGTATCGAGCAGGGGCGTCAACGGTTGGCGTCCCAGTCATCGGCAGCGGTGGTCGGCGCGATCAAGTCGCCTAGGATTTCGGCCGTTCCTGCCATGCAACCAAAAATGTCGCGCGGCGCTTCCTCGACGGGTACCAACTTGGCAACGGGTTTTCCACGTTTGGTGATGATCACCTCGCCACGTTGGGCCTCTACTTGATCCATCAGGCTCAGGCATTGGGCTTTGAAAAGCGCCGCGCTCATATGCTTCGTGACCATGGTCATGAGTATATGACCATCATGCGTCCGCGCAACGACGTTTATCTGCCGACGAGGCACGAAAATCCCCCGGCGAAGTTTGCATTGCACCTCGTGGCGCGTAGGGGGAAGATTCGTGCCCCAACTAGAACCGAGGAAATGCGATGTCAGAGCTCGAATCACTGAAGCAGTACACCACCGTCGTGTCGGACACCGGCGATATCGGTGCGATCGCTCAGTACAAGCCGCAGGACGCCACCACCAATCCTTCGCTCCTGTTCAAGGCTGCGCAACAAAAAGAGTACCGCGGCTTGGTGGACGAAGCGTTGAGCTACGCGAGCAAGAAGGCCAGCGCGGGCAGCGAGCAGACGGCGCTTTTCATGGACAAGCTGGCCGTCAACTTTGGCTGTGAAATTTTGAAGATTATTCCGGGCCGTGTCTCCACCGAGGTGGACGCCAGCTTCTCGTTCGACACCAAGGGCAGCATCGACAAGGCGCGCCAGCTGATCAAGCTGTATGAAGACGCCGGCATCGCTCGCGAGCGGATCCTGATCAAGCTCGGCAGCACCTGGGAAGGTATCAAGGCCGCCGAGCAGCTCGAGAAGGAAGGCATCCACTGCAACCTGACGTTGCTGTTCAGCTTCGCGCAGGCCGTCGCGTGCGCCGAAGCCAAGGTGACGTTGATTTCCCCGTTCGTCGGCCGCATCTACGATTGGTACAAAAAGTCGACCGGCGCCGAGCCGGCCGCCGACGCCGATCCGGGCGTCGCGAGTGTCAAGCGCATCTACGAATTCTACAAGAAGTACGACTACAAGACGCAGGTGATGGGCGCGAGCTTCCGCAAGGTCGAGCAAATCATCGAGCTTGCCGGCTGTGATCTACTCACGATTAGCCCGGATCTCTTGGCCCAGCTGCAAAAGCGCGAAGGCACGCTAGAGCAGAAGCTGAGCGCCGAAGCCGCCAAGGCGAAGGACATCGCCAACGTGCACCTCGACGAGAAGGCCTACCGCTTCGAGCACAACCAAGACCAAATGGCGGTCGAAAAGCTGAGCGAAGGCATCCGCGCTTTCTACTCCGACGGCCGCAAGCTCGAAAAATACTCACAAACGTTGATCGGCGCCTCCGCCGCCTAACCGCGATTTACGAGCGAGATTTTTTCACAGGAGATGTGACCAAAAAACCATCAGGGATGGTTTTTTGGTCACTCGGGAGCCGGCAAAGGCGGACGGGACCGCGCCAGCTCCCGGCGAGAGCGGCCACCTCTTCGCTCTCGGCGCTGTGCC
>JBBRMI010000314.1:0-6587 GCA_038230915.1 Polyangiales bacterium
GAGACCTGAGCGAGCGTGAATTTGGGGTCGCAGCGACGTTCAGGATCTCGCGTCGCCAATCATCGAACCGAAGCCGAAGAGGGCGACGCGAGCGCGTGAACACGTTGGCGCCCAACCTGCTCGCTCCCGATCTCCCGATCTCCCTGTGAAAAAATCTCGATCGGAAATTATCGTGTCGCGGACGCGCGGCGACTTAGGGCTTGCGGCGGCGGCGGCGTTTGCGCGGGCGCTTTTCGGTCGTGCCAGCGATTGCGGCTTGGTCCGAGGGGCCTTCGGGGGCGTCGAAGGCGCCTTCGGCGGCGTCGCCGAGGGCGGAGCGGTAGATGTCGAGCACTTCCATCGCGACCGGGTAGAGCGGCGTGCGTGAGAAGCGGCCACCCTTGCCCGACTCGAGGCGCGGCATCAAGGCAACGATACGCCGGATCGACTCGGCGATCCGCCGCGGCACGTTCAGGCGGTCGACCACGCCTTCCAGGAATTCGTGCGCCATCTCGACGCGATCGCGCGCGCCGTCGCAAGCTTCGCGCAGCGGCTCGGCTAGCAGCACCGTCCACAAAACAACGTCGTCGAGCGGGCCGTTTTCGATCGTCCGCCGATCGACCTCTTGCAGCAGCTGCCAGACCCGATCGTCGTCTTCCTCGCGATCGGCCAGGAATGTGGACAGCTCGGGCAACAGCACGTCCATCACGCCGGTTTCCCAGCACAAAAACAGCGCACGGTGCGCGGCGCCTTCGCGCATCAGCCGCAAAACTTCCTCGAACAGCCGCGGCTTGGCGGCGCGCGCCAGCGCTTTGCGCGTCTCGACGATCGCGTCGTACGTCTCGGGCGTGATGCCCAGGTCGAGCTTTGCGCTGAACTTGATCGCGCGCAGGATGCGCACTGGATCTTCGAGGAAGCGGACCACCGGCTTGCCGATGGTATGCACGGCGCGCTTCTCGATGTCGGGCATGCCGCCGACCCAGTCGAGCACTTCGTTCCGCTCCAGATCGTAAAATAGCGCGTTGATCGTGAAGTCGCGACGCCGCGCGTCTTGATGCGCTTCACCGAACACGTTGTCGTGGCGAATCAGCAAATCTTCGGCGCCGCGATCTTCGTCGGCGTCGGGAGCGCGACGAAACGTCGCGGTCTCGATCACCTTGCCGCCACCGAACAACACATGCACGAGCCGAAAGCGTCGGCCAATCACCCGCGAGTTGCGGAACAACCTGCGCACGTCGTCGGGGCGCGCGCTCGTGCACACATCAAAGTCTTTTGGCCGACGACCCAGCAGCAAATCACGCACGCAACCGCCGACCAGGTACGCCTCGTAGCCGCCGCGCACCAACCGCCGCACGACCTTGGCCGCGTCCGGATCAATGCGACTCTCGTCGAGCTCGATTTGGTGAACCGTGGGGCGCGGACGCGCGGGGTCTGACGGCTCGGAACCGGGCGCCGACGACTCTTCTTCCATGTCTTCGACTTGGTACCGAAACTCTTCCGGCTCGTGATCACGCGCGTCGGCAGGCTCCCCCAACGGGAGGAGGTCGTCGGAGTGCTCTTTGCCGCCTCGCGGCGCTACTCCGACCTTCTCTGTTCTTCCCGTAACCATGACGCTTACTCGGTCGAGCCCGCCGTATACCAAAAACGAGGCCCCCGGGCAGGTTCAGCGCGAATGTACGCTGATTACCGCGTGCCTGCACGGGGCCGAGCCGCGCGTGCGCCACCCACGCCGCCAGGCCTGACCCCGGCCAGGCGCAAAAGCGCGGTGCAGACCAGCGGATCCAAGCACGGGCCGGGCGCGGAGCTGGGGCGGGGCCAAGCGGGCCCCGGGCCGACTTTTCGATCGCGAACGTCGGGCCCATCGAACGTGATTGGCTGGCGTGTGATTTGAGACTCGCGCTCCTCGGCCGGTGGCAGCGGCAGCAGCAGCTCCGGGGTGAGCCCGATCTGCTGCAACGGCTTTCCGTTCGGCATCACGAACTGCAGGGTGGTCATGCGCAGCACGCCGCTGTCCACGACATCGTCGAAGTACTCTTGCACGCAGCCCTTGCCGAACGTTCGCGCGCCGATCAACGTCCCGCGGCCGTACGCCTGCAGCGCGCCGGCCAGCATCTCGGCAGCGCTGGCGGTGTCACCGTCGACCAGCACCGCGACCGGACCCCCGTACGGATGCTCGGGACGCGGAGCCTCGAGCACCTCGGTGACCACGCCGCGATGCACGAGCGGAAACAACTTGGCGTCGGGCAGGAACAACCCGAGCGACTCGACGGCGGCGTCCAGCGACCCGCCGCCGTTGCCGCGTAGGTCGAGCAAGAGTGCGCTTACGCCAGGTGTTTGCTTGGCCAGCGTGGTCGCCAGGTCCTCGCCCAAATGGTCACCCACGTCGGGGATGATCACGCGCAGCACGATCTGATCGTCGCGGCCGTAGCGGATGCGTTCGAAATCGAGCGCTGCCGTTTCCGACGCAGGCTTGTCGGCGACGCGCAGCGCCAGCAGCTTCGGCTCGCCTTGGCGCAGCACGCGAACCCGGAGCGCGCCGCGCTCGGCCGGGCTGCGCGCCGCCTGCTCGATCTGGTCGATGCTCGCGCCCGCCAACGACAGACCGTTGATCGCCAGCACCAAATCATCCAGCTCGAGCGGCGCCGCGGGCTCATCGACGATGCGCGCGCCGAGCGGCGTGCGCGTCACCTCGCCCCACAGCGGCGAACCATCGTCGAGCGTATCGTCGCCGGCATAAAGCGCCCATTCTTCATCGAGCGGCGCGAAATCCCCGTGCGGATCGACGAGCGGCACGTAGGCGCGCAACGCGGCTAGGATCAGGATCTCGGACAGCGTGTCGGTGCCGGTCGGAAAGAAGCGTGTGCGCGCTTGCTCGGTCAGCGCCGCCTCTTGCGGAAAGCTCGCGACGAAAGCGCCCAGGCGCGTGCCCAGCTCGCGCGCCAGCTCGGTCGCGGGTCGCGTCACCGGGTCGTCCTCGAAGATTGGCTCGGCAACGAGCCCAAACAAGCTCGCGTTGCTACGCGCCGGCTGATTGCGCGCGGTGGCGTACGCAGCGTCGTAGATTGTGAGCAACTTGAGCTGCCACGTCTGCCAGACATTCGCGACGCGCTCAGCGCCCGCGCAATTGGCGGATTGCTCGTAGAGGTTGGCCAGCATGTCGGGCGCTGCCGCCGACAGCTCGGCGTTGATCGGGCTGTCGGGAGCCGCCGACCACAAGCCATGCGGGTCGAGCATGCTGCCCCACGACGCAGCCAGCTCGGTCGCAACCGGCTCGATCGGCGGCGCGGCCAGCTCGCGCTGCAGGTAGGCTGTGACCTGCTGCGCCCGCTGGCAACTGATCCGCGTCGGCGCGCCGCTCGGCAACGCGAGCGCGCGAGGATCGGGCTCGCTCGTCGGCAGCGGGCTGGACTCGGCGGGCGCTTGGGGGGACGAAGCCGGCGCTGAATCGAGCGCACTCGCAACCAACCGCCGCGCCTCGAACCTGCCGACCAGCAGCGCGACGAGACCCAAGCCGACCAGCACCTGCCCCGCGCGCCCGAGCCAACGGGCCCCGCGCACGGGCTTTGGCGAGCCTGGGCCTCGAGGATCCACCGAACTCTGATGCCCGAGGGCCGAACGGAGCGCAAGCGCGCGGGCGAGACCTTCGGGTATGTTACGCGGCGTGAGCTTCGACGTGCTGGTCGTGCTGGGTTGCCCCGTGCCGGGCGGGCAACTGTCACACGCAGCACGCCGGCGTGTCGAACGTGCCGCCCAGGCCTACCGCGAAGAAGGGGCTACGCTGGTGGTCGCGAGCGGTGGCAAGGCGTGGCGAGGCTTCAAGGAGTGTGAGGTCTTTGCGCGCGCGCTGGTCGAGCGCGGCGTGGCCGAGGCGTCGATCGCCGAGGAGGGCGAATCGCAGTCAACGCGCGGCAATGCACGCGGCGTAGCGCAGCTGCTGCGGGTGCGTAACAGCGCTCCACAGCGCTTGGGGCTCGTCACCTGCGACTGGCACATGCCGCGCGCGCTGAAACTGTTTCGGCGTGCCGGCCTTGTGCCAGTGCCGGTGCCGGCCCGCTCACCCGACCGCCCTTTGGTGATCGTCGCGGCGCGGTCGCTCCGTGAACGCTTCAGCTTCGTGGTCAGCCGCGCGCTCGACCTTCTATTCACGATGCTGTGGCTGACCTGCCCGCTCGCGCTAGGCGGCTGCTCCAAACCCGCCGAAAAAACCGGAGCCACACACGGCGCAGCGGCGACTTCGGCCAGCGCTTCGCCACAACAGCTCGCCAGCCTCTTACAGGCCGAGCTGCGCCGCGACCCGGACGCCGTCCCGAACGCCGATTTGATCGCCGAAAACGCCACACGGCGCCTGCTCGCCGTGCGCACGCTGGCGCGGATCCAGGACCCGCGCTCGTTCCAGCCGCTCACCAAAGCGCTCGCCGATGAGGATCCATTCGTCGTCAGCCTGGCGGCGTTCGGCGTCGGCCAGCTGTGTCGCGGTCACGAGCCAGAAGCCGTGCGACGCCTGGTGCTGCGCGCGGCCAGCCTGAACGCAGGACCGCCGAGCGACGAAGTCGACGTGGCGCTCGAGAGCATCGCGTTCGCGCTCGGTCGCTGCGCCAGCGATGAAGCCGAGAAAACCCTGCGCACCTGGCTCAAGCTGCGCGGTCCGATCGCCGAGCAAGCCGCGCTCGCACTCGGACAAGTCGCACGCCAGCGCAAACACCTGGATGACGCCACGGTCGCGGCGCTGCTCGACGCCGCCGCCAAGGCCCCCAGCGGCCCCGCACTCTACCCGATCGAAAGCCTGCCAGCGCTGGGCGCCGCCGCGCGCGAGCGGTTGCTGGAGGTCGCCGGCAAGGCGTTGGAGCAAGCCAGCTCCGGGCGCGGCTTCGCGGTGCGCGCGCTCGGCAAAGCTGGCGCCAACGCCGCGACGCCGTTGCGCCATTTGTTCGAAGCCTCCGACGCGAATGACGCCGAGCGCGCCGACGCGGCCCGCTCACTCGCCGCGCTCGGTGGACCGGGGCAAGCCGATTTGGCGGCCGTGCTCGGCAGTCGCGCGCGCTCACTGATCGACGGCCAGGCGTGGCTGACTAGCCAGTACGGCGTCGTGCTTACGCTGCTCGAGGGCCTGGAGCCGAAGAGCGCAGACCCAGGCGTGCTCGCCGAGCTGGCTCAGCTGCCGGTGTCGGGTGACGCGGCGCCGCTCGTGCACCGCAAGGTCGCGCTGCGCTGCCGCGCCGCCGCGCTCTTGGCGGGTCGCTCCAGCGCCAGCCCCACCCTGCTCGGTTGCGATCCTGCACCGCCGGCCGAGCGGCGTGAAGGCTCGCTGGCGCTCCTCAAAGTGCTCGGGCGAGGCTCCTTGGCGCAGGGCCGCGGCGCGCGCTTTCAGGAGCTCGCGCACGCGGAAGATCCCGTCGTGCGCGAAGCCGCGCTCGAGCTGTTGATGGCGCACGACGAAGCGTCGAACATCCCAGAATTGTTGGCGAGCGCGCTGACCGCCAAAACCGCCGGCGTACGCGCGACCGCCGCCAAAGTGCTGGCCCGCTACCCAGCGCGCGCCCAGACGACGACCGACGCCAAAGCCGGTGCACCTCCGCCGGCCGCGACGCCGCCCGCCGACCTACGGGTCGTGCAGGCGCTGACCCAGCAATTGTCCGAAGTCGGTTCGAGCAACAACATCGAGCTTTCGGGCTGGCTACTCGACGCCGCCGCCGCGCTCGAGTTGCTCGGCGCAAAGCCTGCGTTCGAGCGCGCCTGCGCCTCTACCAATCCGACCCTGCGCGAACACGCCGAGCGTGCTTTTGCGCTGCTCGGTGAGGCCAAGCACCGCTGTCCGAGCGTCGCTGGCACGGAGTCGTACAGCGCCGCCGCGCGCGGCGACGTTCGGCTCGATTTCGAGACCGACATCGGACACCTCAGCCTCACGCTGTGGGGCGACATCAGTCCGTTCGCCACGACGCGCTTCGTCGAGCTCGCCCGCTCCGGCTTCTACGACGGCATGCTGATTCACCGCGTCGTGCCCGGCTTCGTCGTGCAGCTCGGCGATCCGGACGGCGACGGCTTCGGCGGCCCGAACCTGCCGCCGCTGCGCGACCAGGTCAGCGCAGACAGCTTCGACGTTGGCAGCGTCGGCGTGGCGCTGGCCGGTCGCGACACCGGCCTCAGCCAATTCTTCATCGCCTTGCGGCCCGCACCGCACTTGGCAGGCGTTTACTCGCTGATCGGTAAGGCCGCGCCCGGCTGGGAACGCCTGGCAGCCGGCGATCGTATCCTCAAAGTGCACGTCGAATCGACTCACTGACTGATCTCTTGGCTGCCGCGCCGCAGCTCGCTTGCAGAAGCTGGCGTGGCGTCGTGGGGCCACCCCGGGCGATCGAGATTTTTTCACAGGGAGATCAGGAGATCGGGAGCGAAAATTTTTGGGTTCGAGACGAACGGCGTCGAACGGATCCTGCGCAGTCGCCGCGCGGCATCGTGCGGCTCAAACGACAAAACCTCCCGATCTCCCGATCTAGGAAGAAACTGGCGGCGACGCGCCCCAGCGATACCCGTTTCGTCCCATCAGGGCGGCGGCCGTGCCGTCATCAGGGACTAGGAAGAAACTGGCGGCGACGCGCCCCAGCGATACC
>JBBRMI010000315.1:0-6584 GCA_038230915.1 Polyangiales bacterium
TACGCCTGACGGCGGCGCGCGGCCCAAGACGGCCCCTGGCGCCATGATGGCGTTTGCTAACGATGCGCGCTCCGAACTGATGCAAGAGAACGACCAGCTTCGAGCGCGGGCATCGAAGGCTGACGAACTGCAGGGCAAGCTGGAGGACGCTCTCGACGATCTGGATCAGTGGAATGGCGCGAAAGCGACGCGGCTCATCGACCCGGAAAGGATCGGCCGTAGCCAGTTTGCCAATCGGCACGCACTGAATTTCGCCGGCGTTGAATTCGAGCAATTGAAGGCGGAGATTCAAAACGCCGGCGGGAATGTGCAGCCAATCAAAGTGCGCGCGCTCACCAGTTCGGACGAGACGTTGACCTATGAAATCGTGTTCGGTCATCGTCGCCATGAAGCATGTCGGCAGTTGAAGCTGCCGGTATTGGCAGTCGTCGACAACCTCGACGACAAGGCACTATTTGTTGAGATGGACCGCGAGAATAGGGCTCGAAAAGACTTGTCCGCATGGGAGCAGGGCGCCATGTACCGTCGAGCACTTGAAAAGAAGCTTTACCCGTCGAACCGCAAACTGGCAGAAGCGATTGGCGTTGACCTTGGGGCGCTCGGCAAAGCGCTGGCCTTGGCGAATCTCCCGGAAGATGTCGTTTCTGCGTTTCCTTCACCCTTGGAACTCCAGTTTCGCTGGGCGAAGCCGCTATCAGATGCGCTTTCGGCAGACCCGAATGGCGTACTAGCTCGCGCTCGTGAACTGAAGACGCAGGCTGGGAGGGTCGGAGCGCGAGAAGTGTTCGAACGCCTGATCGCGCGAGGCGGGCAGGGGGTTGAACCGTTCAACCCCCCAATATCCATTCAGATTGAAGTTGCCGGACAGCGGGCCGGGACCGTTGCCGTTACAGCAAAGGGTGGGGCGATCGTTACGATTGAACCAGGTGTTATTACGGTCGCCGAGGCGGAACCGCTCGCAAATCTCCTCACGGGTTTCTTGGCGAAACAAAAAGGGCGACAGTAGGGTCCTGCAGAGCAGGGTTGAACCGTTCAACCCCCGGTGCCGGATTCATATACCCGTCCCCCATTCGAAGTCGAGTCTTTCGAACACCTCTCCGCTCCTGCTTGGAGGCGCCCTCAACGTATACAATTTTCTTCTGCACGGCAGAGAATTTCAACGGGGTCTCTCCAGAGTGTGACTCGCCCGCAGTCAGAAACGATGAGGCGGTTATTTCGCGGACATTTGGCATTGCTGCGGAAGGCCGCGTAAGCTCTGAAAGACCGTCTTTCCGCCATAACCGAAGTTGACGTGCTGGCGCCGGCAAGAGATCGCGCAACAGCTCTCCTGAGCTGTCACCGGATACGAAAGCATCGCAGCATTGCGAAGTAATTAGGCTTTAACGGGACGCCGCACCGTCGACCGGTCGTCTTGTGATATACTTGTATATCATTCGTTAGAGGAGTTGAGCATGTTAGCGATCCGACTGCCTGGCGACGTCGAAGCACGGCTGGATGCCTTGGCCAAGGCGACCGGGCGGACCAAGACTTTCTATGCACGCGAGGCCATCCTCGAGCATTTGGATGATCTCGAAGACCTCTATCTGGCCGAGCGGCGCCTGACTGCCATTCGCGCCGGCAAGACTCAGACCGTTGCACTGGAAGACGTGATCAAGCGGTATGACGTGGAAGGTTGAGCTGGACCCGGCTGCAGAGCGCGAATTGCGCAAGTTCGACCGTCAAATTGGACGGCGCATCCTGAACTTCCTGCAGGATCGGATCGCCAAGCTGGAGGACCCGCGCAGCATAGGCGAAGCGCTCAAAGGCTCCAGCCTGGGAGAATTCTGGAAATATCGCGTGGGTGATTACCGCATCATCGCCCACATCGAGGACGACGCCTTGCGCATCCTGGTGGTGAAGATAGGCAATCGTCGCGAGGTGTATCGGTAGGCTGGCTCTCGCTCACGAGGATTCGATGAACCCGACAAGAGCGCCTCGACGAACTGCAGGCGGCCATGAACGCCAAGCGCCGCCACGAGCCGCCGCCCGAGAGCGAGGCGGAGGCGTGGGTGCTGGTCTTCGAGGATATCGACGACGCGACCGGGCGCACTGTGAAATACGGCGTGCCGTGCTGGAAATCGCGTGTTGAGTACGACGCCTAGTAGGACCCTGCGCTTTAATCGGGCGAGCGAATAGGGATCCAGTGACATCGAGATGGCATGATCGGCGACCGACTATTGCTTGGCGCGGGACTTGTCCCCGTGGGGTATTGAGCCCAAGCAGCCAAGTGACCATGACCACGTTCCACGCACCGATGCGTCGCAGAATCGTCGTCGCCCTGCTGGTTGGCGGGGCGGTTTGCCCCGTTGTCTCAGCACGTTCTGCGGCGTCCCCATGGCCCGACACCGTGCTTGCTCGCACACAGGCGCTAGCCTTGTTGCAATCCTTCAATGCCGAGTTGCTCAGTCATTCCAGCGCCACGCTGACGCTCGAGCGCTGGTGCGCCGAGCATGCGCTGTCAGCCGAGGCACGAATCGTCGCCCAGCGTGATATCGGCGTCGCTAAACCTTTGCGCGACGATGAGCGGGCATTGCTGGCTATCGACGCGGAAGAACCGGTGCGATATCGGCGTGTGAGATTGACGTGCGGTCCACATGTACTTTCGCAAGCCGACAACTGGTATGTGCCGTCGCGTCTGACGCCGGCGATGAATCAACTGCTCGATACGACCGACATGCCTTTTGGCAAAGTGGTGCAGCCGTTGCATTTCCGCCGCCAGACCCTGTCGGCCGAGCTGCTCTGGATGCCGCTGCCGCACGGTTGGGAAATGCACCGGCCGGTCGGCGGCACAAAGCGCGGTGAGTTGACCATTCCGCCGGAAGTGCTGCGTCACCACGCCGTGCTGTATCGGAGCGACAATGTTCCTTTCAGCCTGGTCGTAGAAACTTATACGTCTGACATTTTTGATTTTCCGAGCTTGGCACCGATCGTTCACGGCGCTGCGGACTTGACCATGGAACGAATATTTCCCGAGCTACCGCCGAGCGCGGCACCGCAGGTCCCGCCTTCGAGCAGCGGCAACAAGGTCGGGGTCAGCGCCTTGAGCAACTGCGCGGGCAGGGCGCTCGTGAACTTGTAGTTCGCGGCATAAGGCTCGTGTACATAGGCCATCATTGTTCCGAAGTAGCGGTCGCCGATCAGAAACACCAGGGTGGCCGAGCGGTCGACGACGCGCGACGAGATCAGTCGACCGCCGCGGCCGTAGGTGTCGAAACGATGGTCGCCGGTGCCGGTCTTGCCGCCGATCTCCACCACGCTGCCGTCACGTCGTACCAGCGCACGTTTCAGTCGCTTGGCCGTTCCTTCTTCGACCACACCGATCAGCGCGCGCCGCACGACTTCGGCCAACTCGGTGCTCAGCACCCGTTCGCTTGTGGTCGGCTGGTACTCCAGGCGCGTTTCGTAGGGCGTGGCCTGCGCGAACCGCAGCGATGCGACGCGTGTCACCGGCAGCCGCATGCCCCGGTTGACGATGATGCCCATCAGTTCGGCGAGCGCGGCCGGTCGGTCGCCGGACGCGCCGAGTGCTGTCGCGTAAGACGGCGTCAGCGAGTCGAACGGATAACCCAGCCGCCGCCACGCCCGATCGATTTCCGCGAACGCATCGACTTCGAGCAGATTGCGAATGCGCGCGTCTTGCGCGCCCTTGTGACGTGTCTTCAACAGCCACACGTACGCCTCTTGCCTCGGCTCGCGGCTGGCGGCGAGCACTTCGCCCAGCGTGGCCTTGGGATGCCGGCGCAGGTAGGCCACCACCCACAGCTCCAGCGGGTGCGCGCCGGCCAGGTAGCCACGATCGGCGAGCGACCAGCGGCCCGGGCCGTACTTGTCGCGCAATGTTTGCAGCGACGGGGCGGACCGGTCGGCGCTGGGCAGGCGCCGCGCGAGAAACTGCGACAAGCGGTCCGCGTCCGCTTCGGGTTCCAGCCCGTAAAAAGTTGCGGCCAGCCGGCCCGGCGTCGGCCGGGCGTTGCGCAGCAGCAGATCTTCGGTGTCCTGGGTCGACTTGCCGACATACTTTCGATAGAAGCGGGCGATGAATTCGCGCCCCTCCTTGTCGGCGAAACGCGCCAGGTACGCGCGTCGTCGCGGGTCGGACAGGTCGTCCAGCAGGGCGGCGCGCTCGCCTTCGCCGCGGGCCATCACGTGGTGGACCACCACGTCGCGCATCAGGCGAATGAACACCAGGTTCACCGAGCGCGTGAGTGCCTCCCGCACACTCATCGTGCGCGAGTTGTCCTCGGGCTCGAAGTTCTCGAAATGGTGCAAGCCCCCACCGGTGAAAAACCCTTCGTAAGGGCTGGCCGAGTAGCGGCGCTGCATCGCTCCGTCCAGCATCGCCGCGAGGCTCTTGTCGGTGGCATGCGCGAGATAGTCGCGGGCCCAGCGGCCCAGCGGATCGCGAGGGCTGACGCGAAGCGCGGCGAGTTCCGCGGTCGACAGTCCGCTCCAGCGCCCATGTAGTTCGGCCACCAGCTCCAGGTAGGTGATCAGCGTGCGCAGCTTGGCGGTGGAACCGAGATCGAGCCGCGCGCCTTCGTTGAGATCGAAGGGCTGGTCGAAGTTGTCGGTCTGCACGCGCAGCAGATTGCTGCGTTCGCCGCGCTCGAACAGCGTGAAGCTCAACACGACCTTGCTGGTATCGTTGCCCTCGTTGAGCAGCCGAAAGCCGTACAAGCCGGCGGCCTTGGCCGCTCGCGGGTCACCCAGGCCGCGCAGCAGCGCGGTGGCGGCGCGCTGGACCTCGCCGTCCAGTGGGCTGTCCACCGTCAGGTCCAGCCGGTCGAGGTCGTAGGCCCGCGGCATCGCCAGCAGCCCTTGCAGCTTGGCGCGCACCGCGGTCACCGCCTTTCGTTCGACGAAGGACGCTGGCCGCGCGGTGGCGACCTGCGTCTGCAGCTTCAAGGAAAGCGGCAGCGCGGCGTCGCGCAACGCCGGCGCGATAATGCCGGCGCCGGCCAACAGTCGCAGGTAGCTGTCGGTGAGCAGGAGCAGGGTGGGCTCGCCTTCGGACAGGTAGTACGACGGACGGCGCTGCGCGATCATCAGCGACAGAGCCTGCTTGAAGGGGAGCGCGCTGGGCTGAGAAAGCAGTGGCGCGCCGGGTGTTGCCAGCAGGCGGTTCACCTCGGCGAAATCGCGGCCGTACCACGCCCACAGGCCGTCGCCGATACCGTTGACCTCGCCGAAACCGGCTTGCGCCGACAACGGCACCGTGTTCAGGTAATCGACGACGATCTGGCGCCGGCGTGGCAGCGTGTTCTCGCCGTCCATATAGGCGCGCAACGAAGCCGACGCCATCTGGCGCAGCTTCTCCTTGGCTGTCTCGGTGCGACCTTCGGGCGAGTGGTGGTACTTCTCGATCTGCGTCGCAAGCGTGCTGCCGCCTGCGGCCGGGTGCGACTCGTCGACCCGATGCCGCAGTTGATCGGCCACCGCCAAGGCGAAGCGATTCCACTCGACGGCGGGGTTGCGCGTTGGAAAGCGCTCGTCGAGCAGTTCGCGGTCCTCGATGAACAACAGCGAATCGACCAGGAGCGGCGGCACCGTTTCGAAGCGCTCATAGGCGCGCTCGGGGTAGCGCACGGCCGATAGCGCCTGGCCGCGACAGTCGCGCAATTCCAGTCCGGTCTGCGTCTTCTCGCGGTAGGTGGCGAACAAGCCCTTGTCGCTGAACTCGAGCAGCTTCGGAGACATGCGCGCCTGGGCGGAGACCACAAAGCCCTGACTTTTGAGGCGCTCCACCAGTTCGGGCAACTGGTGGTAGCCGAGCCGCTCGTCGAAAGGCCCGACCCCGGGAAAGCGAATCGCCGGGCTGGCGCCGGGCTTAACCTCGTACTGCAGATCGCGCGCCAGGCTGCTCAGCCAAGCCGCCTGCCGATGAGAGTTCTGTCCCTCATCCATCACCACGTAGGCGATGCCGAGGGCGGCCACGAGCAGCAGGGAAGCGATCGTCCACCAGCCGAACCGTTTCCATCGGCACAAGTGCTTCGCGACTGACAAGGGTTCCTAAGGGCGACGCAAGGGCCTCAACGATACCGGTGTACGGCGTGCGCCGCACCAAACGTGTTCGTCGCGCTCCATTCCAATTCGGTATGCCAGTACTCGCTTACTCGTTTAGCGGCCAGCAGTCGCCAGGTCGTTTTGCTCCGCAGTTGCCCTGAGATCGAACCCGTTTGCGGCGCTCGCCTTAATCCGAAGAGCCAAGCCTAGCTGTGAAGGCCCGCCTTCGGCCCGCGGGCCTGTCCATTGTGCAAGGAAGTGAAGTGCGCCGCGATGCGGCGATCGATCGCGATTCCTTCGGACTCGCGCGTGTCGCTGGTGTTGTGGGAACAACGGTCAGCGCACTCGATGACTGTCGGCGGTTGATCTGCCCTTCGGTCCGTCTCTGAATCGACGCATAGCACCATCCAGACCCGACGCCAGGGTAAAGGCTTCGCCCACGTCCTCACCCGGTCCCTGCGCTGCGCTGCGGGCTGCGGCTTCCGGGCGTGCCCGGGCATCGCGCCTGGCTGTCGCTCTTCATGCGTCGAGACGGCTCCGAA
>JBBRMI010000316.1:0-6578 GCA_038230915.1 Polyangiales bacterium
ATCCGCCGCATGACTTCGGAGCCGGTGCCGGTGCTCCACAGAATGGGCAGCAGCCCGGCCATGATGGCCACGACGGTCATCATCTTCGGCCGCACGCGCTCGACCGCACCGTGCATGATTGCAGCTTGCAGATCGGCGCGGCTGAGCGACACGCCTTCGAGCAACCGTTGCTGGATGATCTCGGCCAAGGCCTAGTCGAGATAGATCAGCATCACCACGCCGGTCTCGGCCGCGACCCCGGCCAGCGCGATGAAACCGACCGCCACGGCGACGCTGAAGTTGTAGCCCAGCCACCACATCAGCCAGGCGCCGCCGACCAGCGCGAACGGCACCGAGAGCATCACGATCAATGTTTCGGCCAGACGACCAAAGTTGAGGAAGAGCAACACGAAGATCACCACCAGCGTGGCGGGAACCACGATCCGAAGCCTGGCCGCCGCGCGCTGGAGGTATTCAAACTGGCCGCTCCACTCGATGTGGTAACCAGCCGGCATCTTCACCTGTTCTTTGACGGCTTGGGCCGCGTCGGCGACGTAGCCGCCGAGATCACGTCCTTTCAGGTCGACATAGATGTAGGCGACAAGTTGCGCGTTCTCGGTGCGGATGCTTGGTGGCCCTTGGGTCACATGCACGCTGGCGAGTTGTCCGAGCGGCACCATCGCACCGCTCGGGGTCGGCACGAGCACCTGGCTGGAGATGCTTGCCGGATCGTCTCGCAGACCGCTCGGGTAACGCACGTTCACGCTGTAGCGCTCGCGGCCCTCCACGGTCGTGGTGACGGTTTCACCGCCCAGCGCGACGGCTAATACCTTCTGAATGGCATCGACTGATAGCCCGTAACGCGCGGCTGCGTCGCGATCCGGGGTTATCTCGACGTAGTGGCCGCCCTCCAGCCGTTCGGCAAAGGCGCTCGTCGTGCCCGGCACGTGGTGGACGACCTGCTCGATTTGAGTCGCAAGCTGGTCCAGCACCTTCAGGTCCGGACCGAACACCTTGACCCCGACCGGGGTGCGTATCCCGGTCGAGAGCATGTCGATGCGCGCCTTGATGGGCATGGTCCAGGCGTTGCTCACACCTGGCAATTGCAGCGCCTCGTTCATCTTCGCGATCAGCGCATCCAGCGTTTCGCCGGCCGGCCAGGCGCTCTCGGGCTTGAGGTTGACGACGGTCTCGCTCATCTCGAGCGGCGCCGGGTCGGTCGCCGTCATCGCCCGGCCGGCTTTGCCGAACACCGACTCGACTTCCGGGAACGCCTTGATGATGCGGTCCTGGGTCTGCAACAGCTCACCCGCCTTCGTCACCGAGAGGCCGGGCAGCGTGACCGGCATGAACAGCAGCGTTCCCTCGTTCAGGGGCGGCATGAACTCGGTGCCGACCTGCGACATCGGCCAGACCGAGACCGCCAGCACCACGACCGCGGCAAGCACCATCATCACCGGCACGCGCAGCACGAGACGGATGACCGGGCGATACAACCAGATTAGCGCCCGGTTGATCGGATTGCGCTTCTCGGGGATGATCTTGCCGCGCACAAAATAGAGCATCAGTACGGGCACGAGCGTGACCGACAGCAGCGCGCCTCCCGCCATGGCGAAGGTCTTGGTGTAGGCGAGCGGCTTGAACAGCCGACCCTCCTGATCCTCCAGCGCGAACACCGGCAAGAAAGCGGCGACGATCACCAGCAGGCTGAAGAACAGCGAGGGGCCGACTTCTTTGGCCGCGGCGATCAGCGCCGGGCCGCGCGGTTCGCCAGGCTGGAGCCGTTCGACGTGCTTGTGGGCGTTCTCGATCATGACGATTGCCGCATCCACCATGGCGCCTAGCGCAATGGCAATGCCGCCCAGGCTCATGATATTCGAGCCGATGCCGAGCGCATGCATGCCGATGAAGGCCACTAGGATGCCGATCGGCAGGGTCAGGATCGCCACCAGCGCGCTGCGGAAGTGCAGCAGGAAGATCACGCAGACCGCGGCGACGATCAGGCTCTCCTCGACCAGCGTGTGCTTGAGCGTGTGGATGGCACTGTCAATCAGTTGCGACCGGTCATAGACCGGCTCAATCGACACCCCCTCCGGCAGCCCAGGCTTCAGCTCTTCGAGCTTTCCCTTGATGTTGGCGATCGTCGTCAGAGCGTCCGCGCCGTCGCGCTTGAGCGCGATGCCGCCGACCACTTCACCGGTGCCGTTCATCTCGGCAATGCCGCGTCGCTCGTCCGGCCCGAGCTGGATGCGGGCGACATCCTTCAGCAGGACCGGGGTGCCGTTCGGATCGGCCTTAAGTACCACGTTGCCGAGGTCGTCGATGTTGCGGAGGTAGCCCCGGCCGCGGACCATGTATTCGGTCTCGCTCATCTCGATCGTGCGCCCGCCGACGTCGCGGTTGCTGTCGCGGACCGCATCCGTCACGCGATCAAGCGGGATGCCGTAGGCTTGCAGCCTCTGCGGATCGACGATGACCTGGTACTGGCGCTCGAACCCGCCGACGCTTGCGACCTCGGAGACGCCTTTGGCGGTGACCAGGTTGTAGCGAACGATCCAGTCCTGGATGCTGCGCAGCTCCGCGAGCGTGCGCTGTGCGCCCAGGACTACGTATTCATAAACCCAACCCACACCACTGGCATCCGGCCCCAGGGCTGGCGTTACACCGGCGGGAAGGCGCTTGGCTGCGAAGTTCAGGTATTCCAGCACCCGCGAGCGCGCCCAATACAGGTCAGTGCCGTCATCGAACACGACGTAGACGAACGACAGGCCAAAATCGGAGAAGCCGCGCACCACCTTGGCGTGTGGCACAGCGAGCAGCGCCGTGGTGAGTGGGTAGGTGACCTGATCCTCGACCACCTGCGGCGCCTGGCCCGGGTACTCGGTATAGACGATGACCTGCGTATCCGAGAGGTCGGGCAGCGCGTCGAGCGGCGTATTAATAACCGACCACACGCCGACTCCCACGAGGATCAAGGTCGCAAGCAGCACCATCAGCTTGTTGCGGGCAGATAGCTCGATCAGGCGGGCGATCATGGCGTGGCTCCCGGCTGGGTTGCTTTGGGTTTGTCACCTGGCCCGGCAGAGAAGCCTTGCAGCGCGGCGCGCAGGTTGCTTTCCGCGTCGATGAGGAAGTTGGCACCAACGACAACTTTGTCGCCGGCCGAGACGCCGCTGATCACCTGAACCCAGTCGCCGCCATGGGTGCCGAGCTGCACTTGGCGAGGTTCGAAGCGGCCCTCGCCACGGTCGATCAGCACGACCTGCCGGACACCATTGTCGATCACGGCCGGACTCGGCACGGCCAGGACGGCGCCAGCGCTGCTGGCCGCAGCGATCTGGACGTTCGCGTACATCGCCGCCCGCAACACGCCGTCCGGGTTGGGAATAATGATCCTGACGCGGGCCGTGCGGGTGTCGGCTGAAAGCGTCGGGTAAATGAAATCGACCTTCCCCTCGAATGTTCGCCCGGGGAACGCTACGAAATTCGCTTTCGCCATCTCTCCCGGCTGGACCGCGCCGAGATCCTGTTCCTGCACCTGGGCCATCAGCCAAACGGTGGAGAGGTCGGCTGTCTTGTAGAGTGGGTCTCCTGGTCCTACCCGCATGCCTTCCTGCGCCGGCTTGTCGATCACGACGCCATCGGCTGGCGCACGGACCGCGATCAGTCGACTGGCGCGGCCAGTGCGGCGAAGACGGGCGATTTCGGTCTCTGGCACATCCTGCGCGCGAAGGCGCTGGAGCGAGGCAGTGGTGATTGCGCCGCCAAGGCGCGCGGCGACCAAGTACTCCTCTTCCGAGGCGACGAGATCGGGGGAATAGATTTCGGCCAGCACCTGGCCACGGCGGACCGGATCGCCAGTCGCGGATACCGCCAGGTGCTCGATCCAACCGGCCACCTTGGTCGTGACCGTGGCCAGA
Source organism: Polyangiales bacterium (assembly GCA_038230915.1). Taxonomy (GTDB): domain Bacteria; phylum Myxococcota_A; class Polyangia; order Polyangiales; family Polyangiaceae; genus PMG-095. The sequence goes on from JBBRMI010000316.1 coordinate 3,900, forward strand.
TGACGCTCGTCGAACTGCACGATGCCGGTTGCCCGGACACTGCGATCAACCGAGGGGCGCATCTCGACCGTCTCCGTCCTGACGCCAAGGGTTTGGATTTTGCCGGGACTGATGCGGACGGTGCCGGGTGGATCACCCTGCGTCCCCTCGTCGGCATAAACGGGCAGGTAGGCCATGCCCATCGAATCGTTCTTGGGCTTCGGGGACGTGTCCGGCAGGCCCATCGGATTTCGGTAATAAAGGACCCGATGGTCGCTTGGTTTGGCGGCAGACGCGTTCGATGGTGACGCGGTCGACGCTGGTGCAGTCGACACTAACGTCGAGCTATCCTCAAACACGGGGACATAGTCCCGACCACCTGTCGTCTTCTTTGGGCCAGGTGCATAGAACGACTTGGCGTCTGGGTCCTGGTAGTAGAGCGGCGTCCGGTTTGGCTCCTCGCCTCTCACGCCTACACCCAGCCCAACGACCAGCATCGAGATCGCGGCGCTGGCAAGCATGGCGGCGCGTGTCACAGGTCACCGCCAATCAGACGCTCGATCGCCGCGAGTTCGACTTGCTCGTCCAACTGGACTTGGAGAAGCCGCAGTTCCACGTCGTGCACCTGATGTTCGGCCGCAATGGCTGGGGCGAGTTCGGTGTTGCCTTGGCCGTAGCTCGCCAGAGTCGCTTGGAACCCTGCACGAGCTTGCGGCAAAGATTCCCGGCGCAGCAGCGCTTCAGTTGCCTGTGCAGCCCGCAGCTTGGCGACAGCCTCGCCGAGTGCGCCCTCGACCTCTAGAATTGAGGCCTCATACCGCTGCTGGCTTGCCCCGAGCCGAGCCTGTGCCTCGCGCTGGCCGGATGCTTCACGGCCCCAGGGCAGCGGGATGTTGAAACCGACCGTAGCAGAGAAACCAACAGGTTGATTGTTGGTCTGGAAGAGCGGCCCGGCTCCGACCGTGACGTCGGGATACCAGGCCTTTTCGGCGAGGGTATTGCGCACGCGGGCGGCTTCAACCTGGGCATTGCTCGCGGACAATGTGGGATTGGTTACCCGCGCACGTTCGATCATTCTGGCAATCGAGGATCCGGCCACGGGAACCGGGCGTGCCCGTACTGGATCGGCGAGCGGGGCGCCGGCGGGGCGGCCAATCAAGGCGTTAAGGCGAGCGCGCGCCGCTTCTTTCTCACCTGTCAACCTAATGGCCTCAGACTTCGCTGCCGTCTCTTCGCCAAGCGCCTGGATCACGCCTGTTTGGTTACCTCCGCCCTGGCCATACCGTGCCGATGTCGCCGCACGCAGACGCTGGGCAAGCGCAGCAATCTCCCGGTTCACCGCGAGGTCCTGGTTGATCAGATAGTACTGCGCGTACGCGACCTTGATCTTCTCGTCAGTCGCGTCGCGAGCGGCCTGCTCTTGGCCCCGGGAGGCATCGACATCGGCAAACGCCGCCTGGCGGCGAAGGCTGCGCTTACCCCAGAGTGGAAAAGCCTGGGTCACCATGATGGTGTGCGCGCTAAACACCCCTGGGTCCTTGTAGTAAGTATAGTTGTCGGTGATCGTCGGATCGTCGAGCGCGTCTGCCCCGGCCGCCTTCGCTGACGCGGCTGACGTGTCAAGCGCCGCCGCACGAAGGGCCGGGCTCAACTGGCGGCCGGCTTCCCGAAGCGCCTCGACAGTGGCGCCCATCAAAGCGTCGCCCGGCCGAGTGGCTGATTGCGCACGGGTGGCTTCGACCGCCATCACATCCATTGCCAATACAAAAGCGAAGCTGAGCCACATCCGCTTGGCGAGCACGTCACTTCACCAGTTCGGCGGTTACAGTCCCGTGGACCGTTTCGGTCTCGCCCTGGACCTTGGCCGCGAGCTTAAGCGCCCATGTCCCGGTCATGCCCGGCTCGACCTCGAAGCTATAAACGCCAGCCTTGTCGCCCGGCATGACTTTGGCCGGCGCGGTCATCGTCTCCATGTCCATCGGGCTCATGTCAGCCGTGGTCTGGATGATCACCGCGTTCGAAACGGGCTTGTTGTCCGGGATATGCACAAGGCGTACCTGGACGATGTCCTTTCCGTTCGAGGCACTCGGCTTCCCGGCGAGCTCGAAGCGGTAGTCCTTGGCGGCGGCGTGTGCGGCTGGCAGCCCAGCCATGGAGGCTGCAAGTGCAAAGCTGGCTGCGAGCGCATCCACAATGCTCAAACGTCGGTGAATCCTCATCATTCGTGCCTTTCAGGTACTGTCGCGGGGGCGCGACGGGGTTGCGACGGTGGCCGTCCCTGCTGCGGGGCAGCCACCGGCTGCATTACTTTACTAGAGGGACGACGACGGTCCCGTAGACTGGCTCTGCCTCGCCCGGGATTTGGGCGGCGAGGCTTACGGCCCAGAGGCCAGTCATCAACGGATGGATTTCGACGCGGTACTTGCCAGGCTCTTCACGGGTCCGGACGTAGGACCGTGCGGTCATGTCGGCCATCCCACCAGGCGCCATATCAACGCGGCTCAGCGTGACCTCCGAGTTCGGAACGGGCGCGCCGTCCTGCTTCCGCACGAGACGGACCCAGACCAGGCTTTCGCTGTCTGCCTGGTGCATCTTGCCGAGGCCACCGTTCTGGACGGGCCGGCCGATTACCTCAAAACGATAGTTGTCAGCGGCGGCCAGGACAGAGGCCTTACGCGCCTGAACCGGTGAAGCCGCCAA
>JBBRMI010000317.1:0-6526 GCA_038230915.1 Polyangiales bacterium
GAGACGCTGTGGGCGCTCGTCAAAGACGTCGTGCGCCAACGGGTCGCCCGCGTCGTGCCCGAGCTCGACAAGAGCGGCGACAAGCGCAACAAGGGCGACTAGCTCGCGTTGCGCAGAGGCCGGCTCTCACTCGCGGCTGGCTAGAATGCCTTCCGCACGCAGCAGCGCGCCGGGCGTGTCGACGTCCTGCCAGAACGCGGCGCCGATGTCGAGCGTGCGAGCTTGTCCGCGCTCGGTCAAGAGCCGCACGCCGTCCGACATGCTGGCGTCGCCAGTGCGATCCAAAGCTCGCGGATGCGCTCGGCGTGTCGACAGCGCAAGCACCACGGCCGTACCAGCGATGACCGAAATGAAGAGATCAAAAAACCGTCGGAGGGCCCAAGCGCGCGGGCGAGTGGTTTGACCGCGCCGCCACGGCGTCGGCGGCTTGCGTCGGCCTATCGTCATATCGGAATACGCGGGACTAAACGTAGTGACGTGGTAGATCCGCCACGGATGGGCCACGGGGGCCTACCGTTATTCAGGCCTCTGCGCGAGCTAGACTGTAGGAAATCGACATGAATAAATTTGCAACGCTTGTGCTGCTGGCACCCCTCGCCCTTTGCGGGGTCGGCTGCGGCGGCTCCGAATCGGACGTGACCACGGAGTCGGCCAGCACGGAACAAATGAAAATGACGGTGTTGGCGCGCGTCGATCGCAGCCCCACCAACGTCATCACGTTCCTCGAATCGCCGCTCGGGATTGTCATCAGCGAGACGGGCCGCGCCGAGGAGATCGGCAAGCACGAGCCGCTGGACTCTCTGCGCGCTCAGGGCATGGCTGCGGCCTACCGCGCGCTATCGAACGACGACCAGATTGAGGTGCCCGCGCCACTGTTGGCCGCCGAATCGAGCTGGGTCGCGCGCACGAACGCGGAGCTGGGCGCCCCTGCGCCCAAGCTTTTGGAGCCGCCGCCGGCCCCAGAAGCCCGCACGGACTCGGAGTTGCGCGGGCCTGCGTCGAAACTGCCGGAGCCGCCCGCGGCCCCAGAGCATCTAGCCAGAGGCGGCGAAACAGTCGGAACGATTCGAAGCGCGCTAGGGGGCGCCTCCAGCGACGCGGCCTGGTGGTCGGGCCTCCCGTTCTGCCGCTACTCGAACTGGGACTCTTCTGGCATGATCACCGACTGGGTCGATGGCGTTTGGTGTGCCACCGACGTGGGCTGGGCGCAAACCGGCTGGCGGGACACGATGTACTACGAGGTCACTGCCTTCGGCCAGGGCAACACGGCGAACGTCGTGGTCAACAAATGGATTGCAGGCAGCTGGCAAGTCGTCGTGAACACGACCGTCGCGTATCGCTACTTCCAGACGTTCTCGTTTCCCCCCGAGAACGGCGCCTACTTCTACTCCACTGTGACGGGAACGGGAGGCCAAACCATCGGCATCGCGGAGCGCTACCGCCTGGCGATGCCCCAGCCCGGCTTCCTCAACAACAACCCCAGCCGCGCAAGCTAGGAATTCTCCAACGACATCCAGGGCATCACTCACGACGCGAATAATTGGTACCTTACGCGCACCAAATACGGTCTGTCCGATCCGAAGTACGGCATCCTCGCCAAGGTTCCGTTGTCAACTCCCTTGAGCCAAGCCATAAGCAACGACCATGGGATGCCGAGTTCGTGGAACGTCGCCCCTGGCGGAGGAGGGCTCTACAACCACTACGGGGATCTCGTTTATGCAGACGACGGGCGCCTGTACGTTGCGATGAATGGTTTCGCGGGCGGCGCGATCGGCATCTTCGATACCAACCTAAACCCCATCGGCCTTGCCCCGCTGTCTCAGAACTGGACGGCACCGGCCGTGGCCTATAACCCCAAAGACGGGCTTTTTTACGTCCCCAGTGATTCGACGACCTTCCAAAAATACCAAATTGGATACTACACCCCAAAGGCTACTTGGAAGGGCGTCTTAAAGGTGAGTCGGCCGCTCAACGTGCAGGGCGCGAAGTTCTCGGCGAAGGGCAACCTGTGGGTCCTTCAGAACGGTGTGTACTACGGCATCGACGGCGCGAACGGCGCGGTGCTGATCGCAAACGGCATCTCCATGGGTAGCGCCGATGAAGCAGAAGGCCTGGACATCTTCGACCTGGACACGGAGAGGCGCCCGGGAATGTCCGGCCAGCTCCACTTTCAGCTGTTGGAGAACAACTCGCTGTCGGATGACACCTGGTGGTTCATGCACATGAGCGCACCCATGGGTCGCCTCTAGCCGAACAACGGTCCGCGGAGGAGCGAGTCTCCCCGGGGTGGGACCCCGGGGCCTCGCTCGCCGGATCTGCCCGAGGATCTCAATAATCCTAGCTCGGCCTTTGCGTCCCCTACTCCGCCTCCCGGATGGTTCGCCACGGGGAACGACCTCCGCGCGGAACGCTACCTAAAGCAGTTTTGGACGCCGAGACCTGGGCAAGACCGAAGACGACGAGCCGCGGTGGGCCCTCGTCAAAGACGGGATCCTACCGCGCGACGTGCCGGTGTCGGCATTTTCGAAGCGGCGGCGCTCAGTCAGTGCCGGACAGAATGCCCTCGGCACGGGATAGGGCGCCAGGGGTGTCGACGTCTTGCCAAAAGGCGGTGCGGATATCGAGCACGCGCGCCTGCTTTTGCTTGGCCAAGAGCAGCACGCCGTCGGACAGGCTGGCGTCGCCGGTACTGTCCCAAAGCTCACGTAGCGCGCTGAGCAGCGGCAGATCGACTGCGAACACTCCGCAGTCGACGGCGTCGAAGGCGTCGAGCTGCTTGTTGATCGCGATGATATGACCGGCGTCGGTCTGGACCTTGGTCGCGTCGTCCATGTCGTAGATTTCGTCCAGCCGGCGGTCAACGCACAGCCACAAGCTGGCCTGCGACATGTCGGCGGCAGCGGCGGCGACGGCCAACTCTGCATCGTAGACGTGGTCGCACATCACCAGCAAAAAGGGGCCATCGACAACGCCTTCGACCGCCAGCACGGAGGCGCCGTGCGCTTTGTTCTCGTCCAGCGACTGCGCGAACTCGATGCTCACGGCGAGCGCCGCGAGGCGCGGATTAGAGCCGACGGCTTCGCGGATCAGCTCGCTCCCGTAGCCAACGACGACGATCACGCGGAGGATGCCGGCTTTGGCCAGCGTCGAGATCGCTCGCTCGAGAAGCGTCCGGCCGGCCACCTCGCGCAGGGGCTTGGGTAGCTCGGAGCCGTCCGCCCGTAGCCTTACCCCACGCCCAGCCGCGAGGATGACTGCGGTGGTGATGGGCGAAGCTGGCGACATGGCGCGGGATATTGCCCACATTTACCAGGAAAGGAAGGCCCTTGACCATGCCCTGAGTCCTGGGTACGTCGGTTTGCCAATGCTCCCCGAACGCATCGCGGTCGCGACCGCCGTAATTCCGGCCGCCGGACGCGGTGCTCGCCTCGATCGGCCGCTGACGCCAAAGCCGCTGGTCGACGTCGGGGGTCAACCACTGATCGTGCGCTTGCTCGGTCAGCTCGCCGCGGTCGGCGTGACGCGCGCGATCGTAGTCGTTGGCCACGACGCCAAGCGCGTCATGCGCGGTTTATCTCATCATCCGCGCGTCGAGCTCGCGGTCGAGTTCGTGGAGGAGCCGCGCTGGGAGGAGGGGCTCGGCACTTCGCTGCTGGCGGCCGCGGGACGCGTGAAGGGGCCGTTCTTTTTGGCGATGGCCGATCACTATTTCGACGATGAGCTAATTCGCAGGATGAGTCGACCGACGCCGCAGCCGGGCTCGGTCAGCGCGTTGATCGAGACGGATATGAGCCGCGTCACCGACACCTCTTCGGCGGTGAAGGTGCGCATCGACGGCCGCACGGTATCGACGTTTGGGCGTGGCCTGGACCCTGCCGATGGCATCGACGCGGGTCTGTTCGTCGCGTGGCCCAATCTGTTCGACGCACTGACGGAGGCTCGCGCAACCAATGCAGGTGGTGAGCTTGGCGATGGCCTCAATCTGCTCGGCCCGCAAGGTCTGGTCGAGGCCGTCGCGACCGACGGCAAGCTGTGGGCCGACATCGACACGCCGGCAGCCGTGGTGCAGACCGAGATGCGGATCCGCCACGCGCGCCGCTTCTCGACCGTGCCGCGCGCAGCCACGGCGGCGCTGACTGGCAACCAGTACAGCTTCGTTACCGGGCACGCGGTCACGACCGAGATCAACGTCGGTCGCGGCGCCGCAACCGAGGTCGAGCGGTTCGCGGTGCAGATCCCGGCCGAGAGCCGGACTTCGCCGCTGTTCGTGCTCACTGACGAAACCGTCAATCGGCTGTACGGCGACAAGTTCATGGGCTGCCTGGACCGGCTCGGCTACCAGGCGCACCGCGTCGTCACGCCCGATGGCGAAAGCGCCAAGTCGATGGACAGCTTCAATCGACTGGTCGAGGAGGTGCTGTCGCTCGGCATCGACGAACGCTCGGTGTTGATTTCGCTCGGCGGCGGGGTGGTCTGCAACGTGTGTGGCTTCATCGCCTCCACGCTGTACCGCGGGATCGGCCTCATCCATGTGCCGACCACGCTGATGGCGCAGTGCGACGCCGCGATCAGTCACAAGCAGGGCATCAACGGTATGCGCGGCAAGAACCTGGTCGGCAGCTACTACGCGCCGAGCCAGATCGTCGTTGACGTCGATCTTTTGGCGACCCTCGAGCCGCGCCGCATCGCCGACGGCATGTCGGAAATCATCAAGCACGGATTGGGCGAAGACAAGGCACTGTTCGATAAGCTGATTTCGTACGCGGGCGATCATCGGGACCCGGCGTTTCTCGAAGCCGTCGTCGAGCGCAACATTCAGCTCAAGTGCGCCTTGACGTCGAATGATCCGAAGGAGCTCGGGCCGGGCATGGTGCTGATGTACGGCCACACCGCGGGTCACGCGGTTGAGTGGCTGTCAGGCTACGAGCTGTCACACGGCGAAGCGGTCGCGATCGGGATGATGGTCGCGGCGCGCGTGTCGCGCATCCTCGGCGGCTGCACTGATGATTTAGTCGCCGCGCATGAGCGCGTATTGGCCAAATATGGGCTGCCGCGGCAGATCCCCGCCAATATTTCCACGCCTGATATTCTCGAGGCGATGCGTTACGGCAAGCGCTACCTGACCGAGGGCTTTCGAATGTGCCTGCTGAGTGGCGTCGGCAAGCTGTGGAGTGTCGACCGTGACACGGTGATCCCGGTGTCGGAGCCGGTCTTGATTCAGGCGCTCGATGCGTGCCGCGAAGGAGCTTCCAAATGACGCGCCGGCTCGCGCTGGTGACGGGTGGCTCACACGGCATCGGGCGCGCCGTGGCCGTGCAGCTCGCGCAGCGTGGCGAAAGCGTCGTGGCTTGCGGTACCGATCGCGCTGCGCTCGACGCGCTTTCGGCGGAGACGAACGGCGCCGTGCAGCCGCTGCTGCTCGACGTCACCGACCGCGACGCCGTGTACCGGGAGCTGTCGAGGCTCGGACCGATCCACTCGGTGGTCGCGGCGGCGGGCGTGTGCGAGACGGCCGGCTTCGATCAGGATCCAGACGATGCGATTTGGCACCGTGTGCTCGACGTCAACTTGAACGGCCTGTACTACACGCTCAAGGCCGCGGCACCCGCTCTGCAAAGCGGCGGGCGAGTCGTGGTCGTGGCGTCGGGTTTGGGCAAGCTCGGCCGCGCCCGCTACCATGCGTACACCGCCTCCAAGCACGCGGCGCTCGGCCTGATGAAGTGTCTTTCGCGGGAGCTGGCGGCCCGCGAAATCACCGTCAACGCGGTGTGTCCGGGCTGGGTCGACACGCGGATGGCGCGGCGCGACGTCGAGCGGTCGGGCGTCGCCGCCGGCATCAGCACCGACGACGCCTTCGCCAAGGCCGTTTCCAGCATCGCCATCGGTCGATTCGTCACGGCCGACGAGGTAGCGTCGTTGATCGCTTATCTGACGTCGGACGGCGCGGCGGCGATCACCGGCGAGTCGTACAATATCTCGGGCGGCGAGTTCTTCGCGTGACCGGGTGCCCCGAATTCATCGCGGTCGGGCAAGTCACCCATGATTTATACGGCGACGACTACGTGGCCGGCGGCTGCGCGTACTACGGCGCCCGCACGGCGGCCGCGCTGGGAGCCCGCACCGGGCTGGTTTCGGTCGTCGGCAGCGATTTCATTTGTGACGCCGCGCTGACCGGGCTCGAGCTGGCGCTTGAGCGACGCGGCGATACGACGATTTTCATCAACACCTACCGCGAGGACGGTGTGCGGGTTCAGCGCGTCCGCGCCCAGGCCGGCGCCGTAGCGCCTGCGCTCTTGCCCGCCGGTTGGGAGTGCCCCGACGTGATGTTCATCGCCCCTGTCATGGGCGAGCTGGATCTCGCGGACTGGCGCCGTGCGGCAAGGCCGCGCATGCTCGGGATCGGTATTCAAGGCTGGATCAAAGACGCGAACGCGGACGGCGTGGTCGTGCCGCGACGCTGGGAGGTCGAGCCGGAGCTGTTGCGCACCGTCGACGCCGCGTGCATCAGCGAAGACGACTACACGCA
>JBBRMI010000318.1:0-6524 GCA_038230915.1 Polyangiales bacterium
GCCAGCCCGTTGCCCGCGCTCGGTTACGCATTATCGGCGCTGCGGCTGCTCGGCGCTTCTGCCGAAGCCGCCCGCCAAGCCGCCGACGCCGCGCTCGCGCTCGACGCCGACTCGCCGGACGCGCTCGCGGTTGCTGCCGTCATTGCGCAAAAACAACGGCGCAGCGTGGACGCCAAGCGCCTTTATCAACGCCTGCTCAGCATCGATGCCCACGCCGCCGACGAGCTGGCCGCCACGCTGGGCAGCTTGGATCTCAAAGTCGGTCACCACGCCGACAAGCCGCTCGCGGGCGGTTCGGCGGCCCCCGCCGTCGCTGCGCCCACCGCCGCGCCGGCGGCTCGCGTCGCGACTCCGTTCGGCACACCCCCGGCGTCGAGCGCCCTCCTCACGACCGGCTCGCCGTGGGACGAGAAGGAGCAACGCCTCGCCCTCGGCGACAGCAAAGCCGCGCTGTTCGATTTCGAGCAAGGCCTGTCGCGTAAGCTCGAAGCATTGCCAGCGCGCGCCGGCGCAGCAGAGTTGTCGTGGGCCGCGACCATCACGGCGCGCTACCTCACCGAAGCCCCGATTTCGCGCCACTTCGCGCCGTACGATCTGTCGCTGTTCAGCATCAATCGACTCGATGTCGCGCTCGGCTTGATTTACCGCGGCGGCGTCGGACCACGCACCGAGCTGCGCACCCGCGCCCTGCTGGGCCTGGGCGCGTACAGCGGCGAGTGCCTGCGCCAAGCCTACGCCGGGGAATGGGTCGGCCCGACCGCTGATCTGTTGCGAATGCACATCGAGGGCCAAGGCCTGTGTTTCTCGCCGTTTCGTGACATGAACGCGCGCTTGCAATCAGCCGAGCCGCTCGAAGTCGGCGACACGCCCTTGCCGCACCCGGGCGCCGAACCGCTCGGCCAGCGCGTGGAGCTCAGCGTGGCGCCACCTGCGCCCTGGGATCCGGCGCCGTGGCCCGACGCCGGCCAATTGCCGCTGCTCGGCACCAGACTCCGCGAGTCACCGGTCGGCCTGTACTGCGCCGGCGTCGAGCTACCGCTCGACTTGTCGTTCGCATCGCTGCGCAGCCTCGATCGCTACGTCACGCTGCTGGCGCCGCCACTCGCCCCGTCCGATCCCGAAGCCGTTTGGGTACGCCGCGCCGCCGTGCTGGTCGGCGCCTACATGGGCGAAGTCCTGCGCGCCACGCGCGGCGGAGCCTGGGAAGCCACGCGCGGCGATCTGCGCGCCGAAGCCTACCGTTTGGCCCTCCCCGGCGGCGTCAAAGCCCTACCCGTCGCCGCGGCCTACGAACGCCTCTCCGGCCGCCGCCTCGAACAACCCTCCGACTACGCGCGCCGCATCACCGGTTGACGATGGGCTGCCTCGCCCCGGGCCTGTCGTGTCGCCGGAAAAGAGAGGCTGTTTCATCGTCCCCAAAGCTCGATTTCTTTGACGCCATGGACGAACCAGGGGTCGAAGAAGACGAGCTTGAAATGAAACCTCATGTACCGGTGGGAAGCATTCAGAGCCTCCTGCGTGTCGATCGGGCCAGGGTTTGCGACATCTCTGAGCGTAGTCCAACTTTTGCCGTCGTCTGAAACGTCGATCGAGTAGCCAGGCCCCGGCGATGGGAAGGTGACACCTGGCTCCTGGTCGTCGTCGTAGTGGACCACGACCTTGCCTATGTTTTGGGTCTGACCAAAATCGACCGCCAAGGTGCCGAGCGCGCTATCCCACGTTTTTGCCGGGCCAGTGACGGTATCCAAGCTGCCATCGAATGCATTGCAGGGATCGTTCGCCCACATCGCAGTGCAGCCTGGCGCGTAGCAATGAGTGGGAGCCAAGTTCTGCAGACTCAGCCCGTTGTTGCCGGCGCCACCGAGCGGGGCGCCCGCTTCGTTCCCGTTGCCCCCAACCCCGCCTCCACTGACTCCACCGCTCGATGAGCCTCCAACGCTTGATGCGCCTCCAACGCTCGATGCGCCTCCACCGCTCGATGAGCCGCCGCTACTTGGCGTGGGCGACTTTGGAGGGAGTGGGCTTTCCTCGCCTCCCGCCGGAGAGCCAGCGTTTGCCCCGCCACTCCCCGTTGCCGAGGAGCCCGCTCCCTGCACCGGCGAGCCGTTCGGGGGCACGTCCGAGCACGCGATAACAAGGCCCAAAAAGAGCAGAGAGGATTGACGGATCATGAAGCACCTAGAGAAGGAGGCTCGCGCTTAGCCAAATGGAGCAGCTCGCCGGCAGGTTGAGCTGCACGCGGCCTACCGCTAGCGGGAGCGGCCTCACGAGCCCGCGACGGTGATAATTGTGATCGTGAAGGACGTCCCCCGTTCGCCTCGTGGCTCAAGATTCGTAACCGCAGCGTGACGGCCGCCACCGGCGCTGACTTCGATAACAAAAGCGGCTTCTTACTCGTCCCGGCCCTCGGCCCTTGGCTGTCGCTCTTGGCCGGCGCCGGAAAAAATCGCGATTGCGGCTCCGAATTCTGCAACGCGGACAGATCCGGACTCCGCGCGATGCTCGTGCTCGACGGCCTGGTGCAGTCGGCCGGCGCCGCGATGTTCATCCTCGGCATCGCAGTGCCTCGCAAACGCCTCGTCCGCGAGGACGTCACGCTCGGCTTGGTACCAACGACGCTCGGCCGCGACGGCTACGGCCTGGGGGCTGTCGGCACGTTCTGAAGGCTACGGCGTGATGTGCACCAGCGTGCCGCCGCGCAGGCTCATCGCGCCGTGCCAGGTTTGCGGCACCGGTGGATCGGTCATGTGGAACAGTGCGCGCGCGTCGAGCGGAGACAGGTTCACGCAGCCGTGGCTGTACGGTTGTCCAAAGGAGTCGTGCCAGAAGGCGGCGTGCAGGGCGTAGCCTTCTTTGAAGTACTGCACGTAGGGCACGTCGCGCAGATCGAACTCGGCGCCTTCGGTGTCGCTGTCCATCGTGACGCTGACGTGCTTGGTGTGGATCAAAAATTCGCCGCGCACCGTCGAATGCGTCTCTTCCGGATCGCCCAAGCCGTCGACGCCGGTCGAAACCAGAGTCGCGTAGATCGGCTTTTCGCCTTCGTACATCACCAGCGACTGTTGCAAAATCGAAACGTGGATCCAGCTGCGGCCCGGCGTGGCCCAGCCCGGCTTGTTCTTGAATTTCTCGATCCGTACCAGCCGCTCGTCGCGAATGAAGTCGTGGCTGGCGGTCTCCAAGTAGTGCATGCCAGAAACCACGACCTCGCGACCGCTGAGCGGCACGGCTTCGCGGTAGTCGAGCCGACGCGCGATACTGAGGCCAATCGTCTTCGGATCGCCGGTGTAGAGGTTGGCGTTTTGTGAGCGCACGAACGCGATCGGCAAAGTGACTTGGTCGTCGAGCTTGATGCCGTGGAAGCGGCTGATCTCGACCGGCTTCAAGCGATCGAGCGGCACGAGCTGAAAATCGGTATTCAGCGCGAAGCGACGACCCTCGTGCTCGTAGATTCCGAGCAGCGCGAAACCGCTGTCGGGCATCGCGCGACCGCTGGTGAGCGCGCCGGGCTCGTGAAAGAAACCGTACGGCATCGGCACGCCGCGCCCTTCGGCCAACAGCGCCGGCGTCGGATTCGTCAGCACCGTTTTCCAAGCCTCAGCGGTGCGGGCGCGCAGGTGCCCGACCATGTCCTGCTCGGTACGCTCTTGCTCGAGCTTGCTGGGCAGTTTCGTGTAAAACGGCGGGGTCGGGTAACGCGAGCGGCCGTATTGGTACGGCAGCCCCGACATGCGATCGGGCCGCACCATCGCCAGCTCGGCGAACGGGCTCGGCCCTTCGGTGTCCAAAATCGCCGAATTTTCGACGCAAACGAAGCCTTCCGGTTGCACGCGGTACCAGCCGCGCTTGCAACCTTCGTTGCCCATCGGCAGCTTCGAACGGCTCACCACCGCGCCGACCCGTAAGTAACCGAGCTTCTGCGCCTTGAACGACGGGCGCGCGTAGATCAGCGTCTCGCGCGCGATCGACGTCAGCGTCGGGCCGAGGTAGTCGGGCTCCGGCTCGGGCGCAGCAGCGCGGGGCTCCGCTTCGGCTTCTGCGGCCGCCGGTGTAACCGGTGCGACGGCGTCTAGCGCGTCTAGCGCGTCTGCAACACCGGGCGGCGCGGCGTTCGCCAAGCCTTCCGGGTCCGAAGCACCGGCGTCCGGCGTTCGTGCCGCTGCGGGAACGGTGTCGTTGGCCCCTTCATGAAGTACTTCACGAGCAAGGGCTGCGGCGACACGCGGCGCCGTTGTCGGAGCCGACGGAAACGGGCCCGCCAATGCCGGCGTTTCGTGCTCACTGCGCGTCAATCCTCGCAGCTCGCCCGCCGAACACGCCGCGCCCACGATGCAGCCGAGCGCGATGAACAAGCGCGCGGAGCGTCGACCCGCGGAGCGCGCGGAGCGCGCGGGGCGCGCGGAGCCAACGAGACAGCCTGCGGACATCCTCTGCCGATACCGATCCGCGTCCGTATTGGCCAAGTTTTCGTCGCAGTTCCGGCGACTTACAGGCCGACGCGACAAGGCCACTCGGTGCCATTTCAGCCCGCCCGCGCCGCAAGCTTGAGCGAAAACGAGCCCAAACCCAAGCTCGCGGAGCGTCTTCAGCAGATGGGATGGCCGATCAGAAGTGGTACGGTAACCGTAACGTGTCGCTCGCTACCCTCGACGCCCTCACGTCGCTCGAACCTCTCCTGAGTGAAGAGGAGCGACTGGTGCGCGACACCGTGCGCCGCTTCATCCGCGAGCGGTACCTGCCAAGCGCCGGCGAGCTGTACGAAAAGGAACAGTTCCCCAAGGAGCTAATCCCCGAGCTGGCGAACATGGGCCTGCTCGGCGCAAGCATCAGCGGCTACGGCTGCGCCGGCATGGGCGCGGTGACCTACGGCCTCTTGCTGCAGGAGCTCGAATACGGCGACAGCGGGCTACGCAGCTTCGTCAGCGTGCAGGGCTCGCTGGCGATGTACGCGATTTACTCGGCCGGCACTGAGGAGCAAAAGCAACGCTTCCTACCGCGCATGGCACGCGGCGAAGCGATCGGCTGCTTCGGCTTGACCGAGCCCGACAGCGGCTCCGACCCCGCTTCGATGACGACGCGTGCCCGCCGCAACGGCACCGACTACGTGCTGAACGGCACCAAGATGTGGATCACCAACGCGCCGTTCTGCGATCTGTGCGTGGTGTGGGCGAAGGTCGACGACGGCGGCGCCGAATCGATCCGTGGCTTCATCGTCGAGCGCGACATGAAAGGCTTCGAAACGCCGCGAATTCAATGGAAAATGAGCCTACGCTCGAGCGAAACCGGCGAGGTCGTGCTCAGCGATGTGCGCGTGCCGGCCGCCAACGTGATGGAGCACAAGCCGGGCCTCGGCGCGGCGCTGCGCTGCCTCGGCCAAGCGCGCTTCGGCATCGCGTGGGGCGCAGTCGGGGCCGCCAAAGCGTGCCTCGAATGCGCCGTCAACTACACCAACGAGCGCGTGCAGTTCGGCGTGCCGCTTTCATCGAAGCAGCTGGTGCAAGAAAAGCTCGTCGAGTGCGCCTCCGAAATCGTCAAAGCCGACCTGTTGGTGTACCACTACTCGCGCCTCAAAGAGCAAAGCGGCAGCGTCACGCCCGAGCAAGTCTCGCTCTGCAAACGCAACAACGTCGCCATTGCGCTCGACGTCGCCCGCACCTGCCGCAACCTGCTCGGCGCCAACGGCATCCTGCTCGAGTACCCCGTCATCCGCCACATGCTCAACCTCGAGTCCGTCTTCACCTACGAAGGCACGCACGAAATCCACACGCTCGTCCTCGGCAAAGCCCTGACCGGCCAAAGCGCTTTCTAGCGACGCGGGGGCTGCCAAACCGCGGCCCGAATCGCAGAAACTTCCGTGCCGGAGCTTGGTGCAACCGCGCCACAACACGCACCAGCCAGCTGCTCCAAACCCACTTGGGGAAAAAGACCGCAAGCGTTTACAAGCGGGCAGTCAGCTGCTCCCAAACCGCGACACAGCTACGCACGTGTCGCTCAGCCAGCTGCGTTTTGGAGACACTTTTCACGCACGCGCCGCTTCCCAGCTGACTCATCGCTACAGTCGCAAAGGCAGAACTCCCCTTAGCGCGTTATCCAGACCTGCTCTTATCCGCTCACCCCACGGCTTTGCCCGCCCCATCGCCCGCCGCGCGCCCTCTCCATGCCGCGTTATCCGGCACGCCCAAGCCCCCTAGCGCAACCCCTCGCAATCCAATTATAGTTGGGCAGGCAGAAAGCAAATCGGAATTTGCTCGCGCCTTCTTTTGTTGCTCGAGCAGGCATCCGGTCGCGTTGAGGTGTAACTGACGACGTCGTGCCGACCGGCGCGAGCACGAGCGGGCGGGCTGCTCTGCTTCGGTCGCGGTCGTTGCATCCGGGATCGTCGGCAAACAGGACCGCGCGCGCAATCCACTTTCTGGTCTCCCTCGCTACCGGTCGCCAAGCAGTCGCCTGATGTCTCGTCGCAAGAGTGCACCGTCGTGCCGACTGCAGCGGGGGCGTCCGGGAGCCAAGGCTGCCGGCTGAAA
>JBBRMI010000319.1:0-6520 GCA_038230915.1 Polyangiales bacterium
GCACAGCGCGCTGCGCAGGGTCGTGTCAGGCAGCCGGCGTGAGACGCCCAGCAAGCCTCGCATCGGGCGGCTGAGTCGAGTGCTCAGGGTCTCGACTTCGGCGAGACTCTTGCTGCCGGCCAGCAAGCCTCCGGCAGCCGCCCGGAGCAGCGAGCGCCCCACCGTTTGGCTCCGCATAACCCGGCGCTGGCGCACCGGGTGCGCGCTCTCGGCATGAGTCCCCAAGACAAGCAGGCCCGAGCCGACCGAACCTGCTGCGGTCACCGAACCGCTGCCGACTGCGAATTTCTGCTGACCCGAAACCGCTTTCCCGACCGACCCCGATCCCGCTGCCGATCAGCCGATCCCGCTCCCCAACCCGGCCCGATCACCAATCAAGGCTGCGGCACCTTGATCACGAACACGCGAAGCATCGCTTCAGTGCGCGCCTTCGACCGCGATACCGCGTTCGGGGCGCTTGAGCAGCAAGATCAAGACCAGGCCGAGCGACATCGCCAGCGCGGTCCAGCGGAAGCCGTTTTCGAAGCTTTGAACCATGGCTTGCGTCGTGACGCGGAGCTTGAGCACGCTTTCGGCGACCAAATCCCGTTGCACGGTTTGGCTGCCGAGCGTGCCGGTCAAAGCCGCGATGCGCTCTTGGGTAAGCGGATTGGAGGCGTACAGGTTCTCGCCCAGGTAGGAGCTGAAGCGCTTGATGTCGTTGGTGACCAGCATGCCCATCAACGCCGTGCCGAGGGAGCCGCCGAGCTCGCGCGTGAGGTTGAACAGGCCGGTAGCGTTGCCGCGCTGCGAAGCGCTCAAGCTGGAGAGCGCCATCACGCTCACCGGAATGAAGATGAAGCCGAGGCCGAAGCTGCGGATCATATTCGGCTTTACCATGTCCCAGAAGCCGGCCGCTTGCGTGAGGTGCGACGCCACGACTTGGCTCGACGCCACGACCGTAACGCCGATTGTCAGCAAGATGCGGCCGTCCATCTTTGGGGCCAACCGACCCATCACCGGCATCACGAACACCGAGACCACGCCAGCGACTAGGAACACCTTGCCGATGTCGAGCGCGCTGTAGTGAATCACCGTGCCGGCGAAGAGCGAGAACATGTACGAACCGCTGAACAGCGCGAAACCGGTGAGGAAGTTGAGGCCAGTGCCGGCCGTGTACGAGCGGTTCTTGAACACGCGCAGATCGACGACTGGGTGCGGTGTCTCCAGCTCGTGCACGATGAAACTGAAAAGCGCGATGGCCGCGACCGCCGACAGCGAGACGATCAGGCGGCTGTCCATCCAGCCCTCACGGTTGCCCTCCTCGAGCACGTACTGCAGCGAAGCCATGCCAACGCCCAGGAGCGCAATGCCGAGCACGTCGATTTTCGCGGCGGCGCCGGTCGGTGCCTTGAAGCCGGGCTCCTCGATGAAGCGCAACGCCAAGATTGCGGCGAGGCAGCCGAGCGGCACGTTGACCATGAAGATCCAGTGCCAGCTAAACCAGTCGATCAGGTAGCCGCCGATCGTCGGGCCAAACAGCGGTCCGGTGATGGCGCCGAGGCCGAACAGCGCCGCCGCCATGCCGTGCTCTTTGCGCGGGTAGCGCGCGAACAAGATGCTCTGCGCGGTGGGAATGATGGCGCCGCCGCCCAAGCCTTGCAAGGCGCGGAACAGCACGAGCGAAGGCAGATTCCAGGCCAAACCGCACAGCGCGCTGGCCACGGTGAAGAGCGCGATCGAACCCGCGAAGTAGTTGCGGAAACCGAAGCGGCGCTGGAACCATCCGGTCATCGGGATGATCACGATGTTGGCCATCATGTAGCCGGTCGACACCCAACCGATTTGATCGATCGGCGTGCCGAAGCTGGCGCGGATGTCGTTGAGCGCGACGTTGACGATCGTGATGTCGATCATCGCCATCAGGGCGGCCGTCATCACGACGGCGGTGATGCCGATCTTGGAGCCGGAGACTTGCTCGGTTTCCATGGCTGCTTTCGTCACTTGTGCGGTTACTCTTTGATTACTTGGTGACGACGCTGACCTTGGCGCTCAGGCCAGGGCGCAGATCCAGATCGGCGATACCGTCGATGCGCACCAACACCGGCACGCGCTGCACGACCTTGGTGAAGTTGCCCGACGCGTTGTCGGGAGGCAAAAGCGAGAAGCGCGCCCCGGTTCCGCCAGCCAGGCTGTCGATGTGGCCTTTCAGCTTCTGACCGTCGAACGCGTCGACCTCTATCTCGGCGAGCTGCCCGGGCTTCATGTGAGCGATTTGGTCTTCCTTGAAGTTGGCGACCACCCAGGTGTCGTCGAGCCGGACCAGCGCTAGGAGGGGTTTTTCTGGCGACGCCATCTGGCCCACCTCGACCGAGCGTCGCGAGACGACGCCCGCTACTTCGGCCTTGATCTGCGTGTAAGAAACGTTGAGCGCCGCTTGCTCGAGCGCCGCTTCGGCCTGGTTCAGCTTGGCTGAGGCCAGCTCGACCGCGGCCTTTGCGGCTTCGATCTGCTCGGGGCCGGACTCGGCAGCGATCTCTCGGCCGCGCGCCGACTCGATCGTGCCGGAGGAATTTTGACGGCTGGCTTCGGCGCTCTTCAGTCGCGCCTGGGCCTGCGTGATGCTGGCGTTGGCTTGCTCGAGCGTGGCGCTGGCAGCGTCGAGTGTCGATTTCGCGACGACGTTCGAGCCGAACAATTGCGACGTTCGATCAAAATCGAGCTGCGCCAGCTTCTGGCGTGACTCGGCGACCGCGAGCTCGGCGCGAGCTTGATCGATGCTAGCGCGAGCGGTGCCCTGGACGGAGGCGGCTTGCGCCATGCCGCCGCGAGCGACGACCAGGTTGGAGTCGACCGATTTTCTGGTGACCGCCAGCTGCGTCTCACTCGCGTGCAGCGACGCTTTGGCGGCAGCGACGTCGGCCTTGGCCGACGTCAGGCGCACGTTGAAGTCGCGATCGTCGAGCTCGACCAGGATGTCGCCGGCCTTCACCTGTTGGTTGTCTTTGACGAGCACGCGCTTGACTTGTCCGCCAACGTGCGGCGCGACGTACGCGACGTGCCCTTCGACTTGAGCGTCGTCGGTCGTCTCTTTGCCCGCCCCGCCCAGGAAGGCCACGGCTCCACCCGCGGCGGCCAATGCCGTGAGGAGTGGAAGTAGAATCAACGCTTTCCGACGTGGCGCCGGTTTAGCCGAGCTCTCCACAGTTGTGTCGGAAGGCGAGCCGCCTGTTTCTGCAACACTGACCATGAGTCCTCTTGTGCAGGCGGCGTGCCCAGAGCGACGGAACCACAGATATGAGTACTTTCAGCCACTTAGGAATAAATCAGACGCGGGGCGCCCCCTGGCGGGAACGAGTTGAGAGTCAGCGGATGTCATCCGGAGTGCATCCGGTGGAACCGTGTGGAAGAGTTCCGGCCCAGCGATGCCTTCCATCTCTGCCGAGCAGGTCCGCGAGCTGCGTGGTGCCGCCAGTCGAGCGGCGTTTGCCAAGCGGCTCGGGGTGACACCGAACACGGTTTACCGTTGGGAGTTGCCTGAGGGCGCGACCGAAGCGCGCCGTCCGCGCGGTGCCGAGCTCGAGAAGTTGTCGCGGCTTCAAGTCGGCGCTGGAGCGTCGGCCCTACTGGCTGAGTCTCCGCCGGCGAGCGCCGGGCCGAACAGCGTGATGTCGGACGATCTGGCGGCGGCGCTGTTGGGCGTCGAGCGCGTGCTCAACAGCGAGGCACGCCGCGGCCAAAACGAGCTCGTGCAGCTGATGGCGACGAATCGCCACTTGTCGGCCAACGCGCGCGGGTTGTCGGCGTTCGGGATCGCGTTGGCTGAGGTAGTGCTGACCGGTGACGCCAAGAGCGCGCTTGTCGCCATCTCGGCTTCATTGAGCGATGCCGAGGCGGGCTTGCTCGACCCGCAGATTGCGGCGCGCGTGTTCGCGGTCTCGGCGTTGGTGCGGTCGCTGCCGCTCGCCGCCTTGTTCGACCACGGCTACGTGCACGCGTTCTCGGCTCGAGCGGAAGCGTTGCTGGGCGGTACCGATCCGGAGACGCTCACGATCGGCATCTTGGCGACGCTGTCGGCTGGGATGATGGTCGGCGATCGCGAGCTGCTCGAACGCGGCTACACGCGGCTAGAAGAAGTGCCGCGGCTTGGGCTGCGCTCGCTGGTCGCGCTGCATTTAGAGGAATTTCAGGGACTGCGGCCGATGATGGCCGGCAAGGCCACAGCCGCGACGCGCAGCTTCGAAGCCTTGAGCGAAAAGGCGCGCGAAGCCGGCTATCCGATCTTGGCGGCGCGCACGCTGGCACACCAAGCGCAAAGCGATCTCGATAACTTGGCTGATCCCGACCAGGTGTTGGTGCTGACCCGGCGCGCGCGCCAGGCGCTCGGTGTGCGCTCGGCCAACGGCGTGCAGCACATTCTCTTGGCGCGTGCCGAAGCCGAGGCGCACTTGCGCGCCGGGCGGCCCGAAGACGCGCTGGCGGCGCTGACTGCGCTCGACGCGTGGGCCGACGAGACTGGGCTGCCCGCGCTGTCGGCGATGCCGATCTGGTCGCGCGTGTTGCACTTGTCCGGCAGGACCGACGGCTTTAGCGCGTTGCTGACGCGACTGCGCGATTGCGAAGTGTCGGCGCTCAAACCGATCTGTCGCGCGTACATTGCGTTCTTGGAGGCGATGGAGGCGCTGTGTGTGGCGACCGAGCCAAGGCTGATGCTGGCGGCCTTCGAACGCGCCGAGGCCGAAGCCAAGCGCTGGCCGTTTCTGCTGCGCCACGTCATGCCGCACTGCGTGGTCGGGTACATCATCGCGGGCGAGGACGGTCAGGCGCGCTTGGCGCTACGCCGCGCTCAGCGGTTGATGGACTCGTTTCCCGCACCCTGGGTCACGGCTGTGCTTCGGCGTGTCGAGGGCACGCTGCTCGCCGCCAACGGCCACTGGAGTGAGGGGCGGCACCTGCTCGAATCGGCGATTGCTACCTTCGAACTCGCCAATGACCTGTGCGATGCACGGATGTGCCGCTACCTGATGGCCGCCCTGTCGGAGGCCTACGAAGAGCCTGGCGCATCGGAAACGCTTGAGCGCGAGCGGGTGGCTCTGGCGGCGCTCGGGCTGCGGCCGCCGAAGTCGATGGGCGTCGGGATGGAGCGCTTGCGGCTGAAGCGCGCGCAAGAGCCGGAGCATCAGCGTGAACGGCCGAGCACGTCGGTTGAGTCGCTGGTCGTGCCGTTGCAGCGGCTGAGTGTGCGCGGCGCCTTGCCGGCGTTGATCTTGCGCGAGCTGGTGTCGATTGTGCAGGTGATTTTCGCCGAGCGGGGCGTGCGCCTCGACGAGCTCGATTCGACCGGCGTGCCGCTCGAGCTGCTCGGCGGCTCGGCGGCGGCGTCGCCGACCGCGATCGAGCTGGGCGACGGCGCGGGACGCACGTTTCGGTTGAGCATCACTGGCGTCGCGAGTAGCGCTGACCGCGCGCTGTTGTCGGTGCTCGGTACCGTCGCTTCGCTATCGCTCGAGGCCGCGACTCTGCGCGGCTACGACGAGCGCCGCGTCACCGCCGCGAGCGACGAGCGCCTGCCGGAGATCCCCGGATTCCTGGCGGCGTCGCCGGTCATGCGTCGGCTCCGCACCGAGCTGTCACGCCTGGTCGGGTCCAATGCGACCGTGATCATCACCGGCGAATCGGGCGTCGGCAAGGAAGTCGTGGCGCGCGCGATCCACGATTTGTCCGACCGCTCGGGTAAATCGTACGTTGCCTTCAACTGCGCGACGGTGCCGCGCGATCTGTTCGAGGGCCAGCTGTTCGGCTACCGGCGCGGCGCCTTCACGGGCGCCAGCTCCGACCACCCGGGCGTCATCCGGGCGGCTGCTGGCGGCACGCTCTTTCTTGACGAAATTGGCGAATTGCCGCTGGATATTCAGCCCAAGCTGTTGCGATTTCTCGAAAACGGCGAGGTGTTTCCGCTCGGCGAACGCCGCCCGCTGCGTGTCGATGTGCGCGTGTTGGCGGCCACGCATCGCAATCTGGGCGATCTGGTGCGCGCCGGAAAGTTCCGCGAGGATCTCTACTATCGGCTGCAAGTCGTGCCGATTCACGTGCCGCCGCTACGCGAGCGCCGTGAAGACGTGCCGGTGTTGGCTCGCCATTTCCTGCGCGAGCTGACGCGCCAGGGTGAGCCGCCGGTGTTGGCGCCCGACACGTTGGCAGTGCTGTCGGCTCATAGCTGGCCCGGCAACGTGCGCGAGCTGCGCAACGTCATCGAGCGCGCGATGGCGTTTTCGCCGCCGCCCAGCGTGCTGCGCGCCGACCACCTGCACATCGACGCGGTGCCTTAGGGTCTGTCCCTGAATTCGCTTTGCTCTCGCGTGCCCGTGCCCGTGCCCGTGCCCGTGCCCGACGGTCCTTAGGACGTCTTGTGTTGGGTAGGCCTTGCCTGCGCGCGCAGCTGCGCGCGGCGCCCTGGGTTGAGAAATCCGGGCATGGCGCTTTCCATAGGCGGCAGGATGTGCTCCATGGGTCATCCACGATGGTTCGTTTGCAATTGGAC
>JBBRMI010000320.1:0-6462 GCA_038230915.1 Polyangiales bacterium
CCATCGGCACAGCGCCGAGAGCGAAGAGGTGGCCGCTCTCGCCGGGAGCTGGCGCGGTCCCGTCCGCCTTTGCCGGCTCCCGAGTGACCAAAAAACCATCCCTGATGGTTTTTTGGTCACATCTCCTGTGAAAAAATCTCGATCGCACAGGGTGTGCACGGCGGTTGGCAGGTTACGAGCCGGTGCTTTCGTAGTGCTTCAGCCCGAGGGTCCAGGCTTTTTGGGCGAGGGCCATGGAGAGCAGCGCGGCGATCGGCGCGACCAGCAGCGCGATCAGCGGCGCGCCTTTGCCGAAGAAGACACTGCCGGGCAAGTAGTGGAACGCGCCGAACGGGAAGACGAGCAGGAGCAACCAGCGGATCCAGCGGGGGTAGGTCGAAAGCGGGTAGCGCGTGGCTTGCAGCAGGTTGTGCGCGACCATCAAGCTCGACAGCTGCGGCCCCACGAACCGAAACGACAGACACGCGAACCACACCAAAATCGACGTGTAGATCAGCATGCCGCAAAGCCAGAACAACGGCGCCCCGAGCCAGCTGTACCAAGCTGCGTGCAGCCAACACAATGACGTTGCCACGTACAGCGCGCCGGTCACGAGGTTGCCGAGCGCGTGAAGCTCCGGCCTCGTCACCAGAAAGAATGGCAGAGCGCGCACCGGGTACGTCAGCAGCCGGTCCAGATCGCCCATCACGATCGCCTGCGGCAGGAGCCAGATTTGATTAAAAAACAGCTCGGTGCCGCCGAGGCACGCCGCGGTCATCCCGAACAGAAACAGGACTTCGGGCGGCGTCCAACCGCCGAGCGTCGGCACGGCGCGGAGCACGATCCACAGCAGGCTCAGCCCCGCCGGCTGCAGCATGATCGCGGTCACGACACCGACCACCAGATCAGCCCGGTACTCGAGCTTGGCCTGCAGTGAAGCCTTGTAAGCTTGCCAGTAGACGCGCAGCGAGTCCTTGATCATCCGCCCTGAATCTCGAGGTAACGCAGCGAAAAGCCGAGCAGAACTCGCCCCGTGAGCAACAACCCCACCGCCCAGGCGGCCTGCACCAGCAACACCTGAAGCAGCGCGTGGCCAGAAATCGTGCCGAGGTAGATCGAGACCGGTGTGTGGATGGTCTGGCAAAACGGTAGGCGTTCAGCCACGGCACGCAGCGCAGGCGGGAACAACGCGAGCGGCGCCGAGATGCCAGAAAACGTCTGCTGCAGCGCGGTCTTGGCTACGAAGACGCCGTAGTTGCTGAATGTGATGAACGCCGTTTGGACGAAGATGAACGAAATCGCGAATTGGATCAGTAAGGCCAGAAACGCGCTCGCACAAAACGCCAAGCCGGCCGCCGCGTCGTGCGGCAGCGCCGCGCGCCCCCACAAAGTGTACGAAAGACCAACGAACGGCAGCACCATCGTCACGTTGAGCAGCACATCCGACAGCGCTTGGGTCAGCTGAGTGAGCTGAAAATCAACCGGACGCAGTAAATCGGTCGCGATCAAGCCGAGCCTAATCCGTTGCCCGACCCGCGACTCCACCCCCATGAAGAACACGAAGTTGAGCGAAGCCGCCATCAGTAAATACGGGAACAGTAGGCCGCTTGGCACCGCCAGCGGCACCACGCGCGCGGCGTAGATGTGGCCCCACACCAGTAGCGGCACCACGTAACTGACCCCGACCGTCAGCATGCCGAGCAGCAGCGCGGGTTTGTAAGCAAAGCTCGTGCGCACGGCGCGCACGAACAGCGCGGCTTGCGCGCGCAGCTCACCGGACCAAGCAGCACCAGCGCCGTTCATGTCAGCTGGCCGCTCGCTCTTCCTGAGCGGTGGAGCGCCGGTAAATGCTAGCGACCATGCTGTCGATGTCGGCCTTCTCGAGCACGATATCGGACACCGGCAACCGGCTGAGCAGGCACTGCGTGAGCGCCGGCGCCGCCCCGTCGCGCTGGTAGCTGACCACGACTCGGTGACCACGGCATTCGACGATCACGCCGCCGAGCGGTTCGAGCGCGCTCGCCAGCTCGGCGGCAGTGCCGTCAGCCACCGGCTTATCGAGGTCGAGCAGAATCCGTCGTTCGGTCGCGAAGCGCTTTTCGAAGTCGCCGAGCGAGCCATCGAACAGCCTTCGTCCACGATCGAGCAGCAGCAAGCGATCGCACGTCGCGGTGATGTCTTTCAGATCATGCGTCGTCAACACCAGGGTGGTGCCGAAACGGCGCTGCATTTCGACCACGAACTCACGCACCTGCTCCTTTACCGCCACATCGAGGCCGATCGTCGGCTCGTCCAAGAAGGCGATCTCCGGAGCGTGCAGGAGCGAGGCCGCCAAATCACAACGCATGCGTTGACCGAGCGAGAGCTTACGCACCGCCACGCCAAGCAGCGGCTCGAGCTCGAGGCGTTTCACGGCTTCGGCATAGGTTGCCTCGAACAACTTGCTGTCGACGCGGTACATGGTCTTGAGCAGGGTGAACGTCTCGCGCACCGGGATGTCCCACAACAGCTGCGGGCGCTGACCGAAGACGACGCCGATCCGCGCCGCGAGCTTTTGCCGTTGCCGCCAGGGATCCAGCCCGAGCACCTCGAGCCGGCCGCTCGTCGGCCTCAAAATGCCGGTAAGCATCTTGAGCGTCGTAGACTTGCCGGCGCCGTTTTCCCCGATCAAACCGACGCGCTCACCGCGTTCGATTGTGAACGAGAGCTCGCGCACCGCCGGCACGACCTGCTGTTCGCTGCGAAACAACCCGCGCACCGCACCCACCAAACCTGGTTGGCGCAACTTGCGCATGTAGCTTTTGGCGAGATCTTCACACACCACGCTGGGCGACGTCATCTTCGACCTTTCGTTTCACGGGCTAAATCAGGCGCGTTTTTCGAGGTCGGCCAACTTGCGGCGCAGGTCATCGTTGCGGTAGCCAGACGCGCGGTAAGCCGCAAAGCGCATCTGCCCGCGTCCGAACATCATGTACGCCTCGACCAAGTCCGGCTCATCCCAGGGCGCGTCGTGAAACACCGCCGCTGCCAGGTGCGGACTCTGCTGATCGCGCACCCACTCTTGCGGAAAAAGCGCGACGCGGCTCGGCAACCCTTGCGGCTCAGTCGCGGTCGTCGGCAACCCCGTCAGCCCGGCGTGCAGGTGACGGCACAGGCAGCCACCGAACCGTTCTCCCAAGTGCGAGATCGGTGTCGGCCGCGGGTTGAGCTCGATCAGATGTGCACGTCCGCTACCGTCGAGCATGAAGTCGAGGCTGGCAAAGCCACTGTAGCCGAGCGCGGTCACCAGCGCTTCGGCCGACGCCTTCATCTCGGGATGGTCGATCAGCTCGACACAGGTGCTCGGCCCCTTGGAGTTGGGCCAGGTCTCCAGCTTGATCGCCGAGAGTCCGCCCAACACACGGCCCTGCTGTGCGATCACCACGCGCATGGCCGTGACCCCTTCGACGAAGGTTTGGGCCAACAGGCCTGCGCCGAAGATCGCAGGATTTTGGCTAGAACGCAGCACCGCGGCCTTGAGCTCCGCTGCGTCCTTACAAATGAAGACACCCCAGCCAGCGGCGCTGTCCTCTTCTTTGAGCACCACTGGATAGCCATGCGTGCCTGCAAACGCCAACGCTTCCGCTTCGTTGAAAACGACGCCGTGCTGAGGCGCCCGCACCGCAACCGAGTCTGCCAGGTCCGCGAGCAGCTTGCGGCTGCGCACCGTGGGCAGGTGGCGCAGATCGCCCAAAGAAGCGGCCAGCACTGCTCGCGTTCGCTCCGAAACACCTGGCTGAAGCGACAGCGCCGCCGCGGCGTGCAGGGCGATGATCGTCGTGTCATCCGTGGGGATGACGATGTCGGCGCGCGAGCGCTCGATGGCTGCCATGAGCGCGCTCATGAGCTCGTCGTTGGAGACCGATTCCGACAGCATCAGCGCTTCGTCGACCGCTTGCGAGCGCTGGATCAGCAGGCCCGAAAACGCGAACGTGGTGACGTGAAAACCTGCGCGTCGAAACGCACGCGGCAAGCGCGGCGCCCCGAACCAGTTGCTGAGCGCCAGGATCAATACCCGAGGAGTGCCTGTGACCAATGACATTGAAAACCCCATGAAAATTGCCCAAACCCACAAAACGAGAAAGCCGCCGTGGCAGGAGCCAGGCGGCTTGTAAAGCCAACGCGACTCGCTCTGCCTAGCTCGCGCCTCCGTGCCGGCGCGCGCTAACGTTCATGCACGGGGCATGAACCAGGGGATAGACGACGCGCCGAATCATGAGACCGCATACTGCCGAAGCCGCGTGACTTCGTCAAGGGACCGATTTCATAAATGCCTGGCCCAAGCGCGGTCAAGGCGCCGCGCCAACAACTGTGCGACGCCGGGGCCGCGCAGCGGCGTTCTTTTTTGACTGATCCGACCCGAAGCCAGAAGCCAGGATCGGCGGGCGTGTTCAACAGCTAAACTATGCTGAAAGCTTAGGGCTAAGCTGGCCACTAATGAGCTCGTGCTCCCACTCATCAGGATGCCCCTCCGCTTGAAAGCGCTTTCTCGTTCTTCGACCGCTTCCATCACGTGTTGCGCGTTCAGCGTGCTCGCGCTGACTACGGCCCTGGCGTGCTCCAGCAAAGATGCTGCGCAAAGCGGAAACACGGCCGGCAGCGCTGCGTCGCCGGGCGGCCGCGCCGGGACCGGAGCGAACGACCCGACCGGCGGCGCGGGCAGTGCTGCGGGCGGCGCCATCAGCGCGGGTGCCGCTGGCACGGCCGGAGCAGCTGGCGGCGGTGGCGGCGCGACGAGCGGCGGCGGCGCCGCAACGGCGGGTGCCAGCGGCTCCGCCGGTGCGGCGGGCGTTGGCGGTGCGATGGGCCTCACCGGCAACGTCGACATCATGGTGCTCGGCTCGTCGAATGAGCTCATCACCTGCTGGCGCGCGTTCCTTTGGCAAAAGCTGCAGGCGGCCGAGATCAAGAACTTCGACTTGATCGGCGGGGTCACGCAAGGCGACGACTGCGGGGTGCCCGGCTACGACAAAGATCTGCAAGCGCAGAGCGGCATCATCGTCTCCAACTTGCCGGCAAGTAAGTTCCAACAGTGGTTCACGGCCCACCCGCCCGACATCATCTTGATGCATTTCGGCGGCGCCGACTTGCTCGCCAACATGCCGGTCGACGGTGTCCTGAAGGCGTACTCGCTGATGCTGTCCGAAGCGCGCAAGGTAAAGCCCAAGGTCCGGCTGATGGCCGCGCAACACACCCCGCAAGATTCGAACGGCTGCGCCGCGTGCGACGCCAGCGTGCTCGACCTCAACGCCAAGATCGTAACCTGGGCCGCGGCCAACTCCGCGCCGGACTCGCCGGTCACGCCCGTCGATCTGTACACGGACATCGTGCCCGCCACCGACCTATCCGACGGCGTGCACCTCAATCCGGCCGGCTCGCAAAAAGTCGCCGCGCGCTGGTTCGCCGCGCTTCAGCCGCTGTTCAAGCCGTGAGCCAGGGGCACTGGGCGCGAAGGCGCGCGCGTGCCGATAAGGCGCGCGCGTGCCGCGAACATTTCGGGCGCGTTACGAAACTCTGACACCGGCGACACTCGCGTCGCCGCGACGTCAGATGAGCCTTAGCGAAGCAAATAGCTGGCTGCCATTTGGCGTGGAGTCGGCTAAGCGAGGCTTCCATGTCTCGTCATGCGAGCGGCGTCTTCTATCGGAACGACCGAGTGGCGGTAGCCCCGGGGACTACGGTCCGCGTCCTCGCGGTGGATCGCAAGCAAGTCGTTCGCGCGCAGTTGCTCAAGCTCGGCGGGTCCGATCTGGTGCTGAGCGCGCTCCGGCCGCCCGCCTTGGCGCTCGGCGCCAGCGCTCACGTCGCAGTCACCTTGCCCGGCCGCTACATCGAGCTCGAGCTGCCCGGCGTCGTCGATTGGGAAGACGGCGCGACCTTCGGCGTTCGACTCGACTACCTGACCGCGCGCCTGGCCTACGGTTTCTCGCTTGCGCGCGAGCTGTTGGCGCGCCCTCCGCAAGCTGCGCTGGCGTTCGGCCGCGCCGCCCGGCGCTAAGGGCCACGCTTCCAGCTGCCACGATTCGGCCGGACGTAGGACACCCAAGAGCAGCCTCTCGCTCGGAGCAGCTGACCCGGGCAGCCGCATCGCGAACCCGACGGACCACGGCCGCAAGTCCACCCTCGAACAAACCCTCCCAAACTCCCCCCTCCCTGTGAGTCTCGCTCGCGCGGGGAATATCTTGGCGTGGTTTCGGCGTCCATCTTCGCGATCCGCTGGATATTTCCGCGCAAGCGGCATGTTGTTCACGTCGGCGCTCGCGGTCGATCTCGCCGCCGCCGGGAGCCCTTCGACCGCTCCGCGCTCAATGTGGGTCTAGTACCCCGACGCAGAGAATGTGACCGGTGATTAGGCTGCGGCTCGATTAGCGCCCGACCGGACCAACGGCGGATAGGTTCGTCCGAGCTTCTCTCTCGCTCGTTCCACCGTGAAGAGCCACTTGA
>JBBRMI010000321.1:0-6377 GCA_038230915.1 Polyangiales bacterium
AAACCGCGACGATCGTCATCGTCGTCGCGAACACGGCCAGCGCGACTTCTTTGGTGCCGTCGAGCGCCGCCTGCATCGGCGGCTTGCCCATCTCCATGTGCTTGAAGATGTTTTCGCGGACCACGACCGCGTCGTCGATCAATAGGCCGATCGCCAGCGACAAGGCGAGCAGCGTCATCATGTTCAGCGTGTAGCCGAACACGTACATGAAGAAAAATGTGGCGATGACGCTGGTCGGCAGCGCGACGGCGCTGATCAAAGTCGAACGCAAATCGAGCATGAAGATCAGGATCACCAGCACCGCCATCACGGCGCCGAACACGATGTCGTGCTCGACCTGATCGACCTGGCTCTTGACGATCCGGCCTTGGTCGATGATCAACGCGTCGCTGATGCCTTTGGGGAAGGCCTTCTCGAGCGTCGCCATCTGGGCCTTGACCCGCGTACCGACGTCGACGGTGTTCTCGCCCGAGCGCTTGCGGACCTCGAACGTCACGGCTTCCTTGCCGTTGACGCGCACGCGCACGCGTTGGTCCTCGAAGCCGTCAGTCACCGTGCCGACGTCGCGCAGCCGCACCACCGAGCCATCGCTGGCATTGGCGACGATCGTCTCGCGGATTTGCTCGACGTTCGTGAATTCGGCTTGGGTGCGCACGCTGATCTCGCGCGTGCCCTCGTCGTAGTGGCCGGCTGGGACATTCAGGTTCTCCATCCGCAGACGCTGCACGATTTGCCCGGGGCTGAGCTTGAGCGCGTCGACGCGCGACCGGTCGAGCTCGACGCGGATCTCACGTCGGGCGCCGCCTTTGACGTCGACCGCTGCCACGCCCTCGACCTGCTCCAGCGCGGGCCGCAGCACGTCGTCCGCGTAGTCGCGCAGCTCGGACAACGACCCGCCGCCGCGCAGCGTGTAAGTCAACACTGGCGCCGCCGACACGTCGAAGCGCTGGACGATCGGCTCCTTCGTCTCGGCGGGCAGCTTGTAGCGCACCTGGGAGATGCGCTCGCGCACCTCGGTCGCGGCGTCTTTGACGTCGACGCCCAGGTTGAACATCACAAACAGCATCGACGAGCCTTCGCGCGAGAACGAACGCACGCGATCGATACCGTTGATGCTGACGACCGAGTCCTCGAGCGGCTTGGAGACCAGCTGCTCGACCTCCGCCGGGCCGGCGCCGGGGTAGGGCACCGTCACGACTACTGCTGGGAACGACACGTCCGGAAACAGGTCGCTGCCGAGCCGCGCAAAGCCCATGAAGCCGAGCACGAGCAGCGCCACCGTCACCATCACGGTGAAGACCGGCCGCTTGATGGCGATCGACGAGATGTTCACGGCTTCGTCCCCGTCGCGGGGCCAGACGCGGGCGCCTCGATACTCACGACGTCGCCGGTCTTGGCTTCGGGCTTAGGCTTGGCGATGACCTTGTCGCTGGCGCTGAGGCCGCGGCGCACCAGTAGGGTTCCGTCCTTGTCTACTGACAGCACGACATGGCGCGCGTCGAGTCGTCCGCCGTCCAAGACGACCATGACCTCGTCCTGCGAACCGGGCCGCAGCACCTCGTGCGGCAGGCGCAGCACCGGGATCTCATTCTTGGCGTCGACGCGCGCTTGCACGAACGCGCCCGAGCGCAAAAAGCCGGGATTGTCGAAGGTGGCTTCGACCGGTACGCGACGCGTCTTTTCGTCGACCGTGCCGAGCACCGCGCTCAGCCGACCCGTCGCCTTACCGGTCTCGAGATCGAGCATCACCGGCGCGCCGAGCAGCAGCAGGTCGGCGTCGTGCTCGCTGACCGTCGTCGAAAGCTTGAGAACCTTGGTGTTCACGATTTCAACCAGCGGCGTGCCGGGACCAACGACCTCACCAATACCGTCCGGCACGCGCGTTACGGTGCCGGCAAACGGCGCGGTCAGCGTGTGGTTGCCGAGCGAGACGCGAGCGAGCGACGACTGCGCCTTGGCCGCGTCGAGCTGGGCGAGCGCCAGCGCACGCTGCTGCGTCGACTGCACGCCGCTGGCCTCCGAGAAGGATCCGCTTTGCACCATCGCCTGCGTGCGCCGCTCGCCGTCTTGGGCGAGCGCGAGCTGGGCTTCGGCCGCGCGGACCTGGGCGGCGCTGGCGGCTGCTTGCGCACCGGCTTCGGTCGCGTCGAGCGTGGCCAAGAGCGCACCAGCGCGGACCTGATCGCCGACCTTGACCTTGAGCGAACCGATTTTGCCCGGCACCTTGAAGCCGAGGCTGGCCGATTGCTGGGCAGTCAGGGTTCCGTCTAGCTGGACGCTGGGTAGCCACGTCGCGGCTTGCCCTTGCACCACCGCTACGCGCTCGAGCTGCTTGGACAAGGCGGCGTTCTTTTCGGCTTCAACCGCGCGCTTTTCGGCCAGTACGGCTTGAGCCTTGGTCGCGGTGGCAATCCGCGAACCCGTCCAGGCCACCAAGCCGCCGACCAGTACCAACCCTGCCACCACGCCAGCTAACGGCGCTTTGACGCGCTCGGGCGCTGCAGTGGACTCCGTACCCCGACCCACGACATTGGAATCAGACATTTCTGTTGTCTCTTGCTCGGCTTTAGCCCGGACCCACGCTGCGTGTGGCGAGGCTCTCGCCCCGCTCCACGTCGCGTTTTCCCGAGAGTTTCTGCTCACCGCGACTGAGAGCAACCAGCACCTCGGGTCGCGCGATACCCCCCAAAAATAGCCACTGCACTTCGCGCAGCATCGCGTCGAGGTTGGGCTTGCGCTGCTCGCGTACCATCTGGCGCGCCAGACGGTCGTAGCCGCCGGCGATGAAGGCCGCCGCTGCCTCCAAATCTAGATCCGGGCGATACAGGCCCAGGTCGACTCCGTGCTGGATCAGCGCAGCGGTTTGGCGCTGCGCACGCAGCGCGAAGTCTTCGATCAAATGCTGGTAGCTGGCTGAGCCGCCGCCGTCGAACACCATCGCCATCAACGCGCGGTTGTCCCAAACATACTCGAAGATCTCGAGGTTCTTGTGGTGGCACGCGTCGAGGTACGGCTTGAAAATACCGTCACCGGGCACGGTTGCGAGCTGCTGCTCGCTGGTTTCGTCCAGCATGCGATCGAGGTGCGAGACGACACCGGCGAGCAGCTCGCGAAACGCCTCCTCCTTACTTTCGAAGTGGAGGTAAAAGGCGCCCTTGGACAGCTGGGCGCGAGTCGTAATGTCCTCGACTTTGGCGCGGTCGAGGCCGCGGTCGGAGAAGACGGCACGGGCCGCGTCGAGCAAGCGAGCTCGGGCGTGGGGATCGCTGGGACGGGGCATGAGCTCTCGGGTCGGTCAATGACCATTGGGTCAATGACTCGCGGGTCAATATTATGAATGGGCGCAAAACGTCAAGCGCTGGGGGGGAGGAATTATTGAATTTTCACAATGGCGGGGCGCTCGTCGATTCCGGTCAGCAACGTCGCCCCGCCAGCACTACAACATCCGAGATGTTCGCCGACGCAAAAAAGCTGCGCCTACCGACCCCCGTCGAGGCCCTTCCAGGACGCTCGGAAATCAAGCCGCTCGAAAACCGACATCACGTCCTGGGCACTCCGCTGCGCCCCCCATTCCCTGAGGGGTCCGAGCTAGCGCTGTTCGGCCTCGGGTGCTTCTGGGGCGCCGAGCGCAAGTTCTGGAAGCTGCCCGGCGTCCACTCCACCTCCGCGGGTTACGCGGGCGGGGCGACGCCGAATCCGACCTACCGTGAGGTGTGCTCGGGCATGACCGGGCACAACGAGGTGGTGCGTGTGGTGTTCGACCCCCAGCTCATCGACTACCGCGGGCTGCTGCGTGTTTTCTTCGAGAGTCACAACCCGACGCAGGGCATGCGCCAGGGCAACGACGTCGGCACGCAATACCGCTCGGGCATCTACTGCTACGGTACCGCGCAGCAGGCGCTCGCTGAAGTAGCGCGCACCGCCTACGAGAAAGCGTTGCGCGCGAAAGGCTTCGAGCCTGTCACGACCGAAGTCATCGCCGCCCACGAATTTTACTACGCCGAAGACTACCACCAGCAGTACTTGTCGAAGAACCCGCAAGGCTACTGCGGCCTGGGCGGCACCGGCGTCACCTGCGAGATTTGAGCAGCGAGACGAAACAACAGGAAGGCGGTAAGGCGGGAAGACTTCTGTTGTTCGAGCGCGCGGAAGCAGCGCCAGGGTCGAACCTGTTGCGTCGCGCTCGGCCAGCACTGTCACCCAAAGAATCTTGTTCCGTTCCTTCCCGCCTTCCCGCCTTCCCGCCTTCCTGTTGTCTCGTTCCCGCTAGCGAGTGAAGCGCTGCAGGTCGGCGGTGAAGCCGCCGAGGTCGACGGGACCGAGGCGCTCGACGGACAGGCCAGCGTCGGCGGCGGCGCGCGCGGTGGCGTCAGGGAACGGCGACAGCCACACCATTCGACCGCGCGGCGCGAGCTGACCGGCGACGTTGCGCACTACCTGGCACAGCACCCCTGAAAGGCCCTGCGCTCGCAGTACGCGCCGCCCCATCGGCGGATTCGTCAGCACCAGCGTGAGGCCCGGCACGCGGTGAGTGCGGGCGTCGGCTTGTTGCAGCACCAGGCCTTGGACCCCCGCGCGTTCGGCGTTTTCGCGCGCCGCCGCCAGCGCGCGCGTGTCGAGATCCGTACCGTGCAGCTCGCGTTGCGGACCGAGCCGCGCGCGTTCGATCAGCTCGACACCGCTGCCGGCGAACGGATCCCAAACCACGTCGTCGGGGAGTGCGCCGGCGATGCGCGCCAGCGCGGCCGCCAGCGATGGATGCGAGGCCGCCGGCACATCACGCACGCGGTAGTCGAAGCGCAGGTCCGGGGCGGCGCCGGGCGTCAGCTTGAGCCGTGCCGGAGTCTGTTGCGCTTCGATGGTCCACGGGGCTTGCACCGGATCATTGAGCAGCGGGGAGTGGGCTTCACGCAGCCCTTGCGCGATGCGCCACGTGTCGGCGCGGCGATGTCCGGCGCCTTGCCACTCCAAACGAAACCGCAGCGCGCCATTCGACCAAGCTTCGAGCGCCGCGACGAGCTTTGGCGCCAGCAACGCGGACAGCACTCCGTCCCGGGTCGTGCCTTGCGCTAGTGGCCACGAGATACCCACGCTAGAAGCGAGCCGTAGCTTGAGCAGCGGCCGCAGCGGACCTGCGTAGTCGAGCGTGACCTGCGACGCGCTAGTCACGCGCGCGCCGAGCGACGCGGCTTCCTCGGCCAGAAACGTCGCCAAACCGCTGCGGCATTCGAGCGCAATCGTCACCCGCTCCGGCAGCGCGCGGTCGATGGCGATCGGATCCTGAAGGCCTTGGGCGCGCAGCGCACTGCGCTCCAAGATCAGTCGCGCCCGCTCGACGATTTGCTTCAGTGTTTCGGGTGGCTGTAAATTGCGAAGGCCGGACAGTGCGGCCTCGCCGCCCACCTTGCCCAGTGCTTCGACGACCGAGCGCAGTAGCTTGGGCTCGGCCGTATCGAGACGCGCGAGCAAGGCGGGTTCGGCTGCGCGTCGGCCGCTCTTACCGAGCGCGATCGCGGCTTGGCGGCGCGTCTCCGGGTGCGGGCTCTGCAAGGCCCGGGTCAGCGCCCCGAGCAGCTCGGGTGCGTCGTGGGCGCGGAGAGCACGCCCGATCAGTCGCACCAGCGCCGGTTCAGCCGCCGCCGTTTCGGCGATGTGCGGCTCCCGCCCTAGGTTTTCGGCGGCGTACGTCGCGGCGGGCAGCCCAGCGGTCAGCAGTGCCTTTTCGGCGCGCTCGCCCAGCTCTGGATGCGCCAGTAGCGCGAAGACTTCCGCGAAAGCGCGGCGCGCGGGCGTGTAGCCGGGGTCTCGTAACGCGCGCCGCAGGTCTTCGCTCACGGTCAGCATATTAACGCGAGTCGTGTTACGAGTATCGCGTGAAACCTTGGCAGGTACTAGACAGCAAGCTGCTCGTCGACGAACGCTGGCTGCAGCTTCGGGAAGATCGCGTGCGGCTCGGCAACGGCCATCAGATTGACCGCTTCCACGTGATTCATGGGCCCGACTGGGCGAGCGTGCTTTGTGTCACGGATGCTTCCGAAGTGGTGCTGGTGCGGCAATACCGACACGGCATCGGCTGCGCCAGCCTGGAGCTGCCCGCAGGGGTGATCGAGCCGAATGAAACGCCGGAAGAGGCGGCGCGGCGAGAGCTGGCGGAAGAGACCGGTTACGAGTCGGACGACTGGATAAGTATCCAGAGTGTTTCGACCGAGCCGGCGCGCCACACCACTCGCGCGCATTTCTTTTGTGCGCGCGGCGCCCGTCCGACCAAGCGCCCGGCACCCGAGGACACGGAAATTCTCGAGCTGGTGAAGGTTCCGCTGGCTGAACTTTCGCGGCTCGCCATCGATGGCAGCATCGTGCATGGCGTGCACGTCGGA
>JBBRMI010000322.1:0-6317 GCA_038230915.1 Polyangiales bacterium
AGCTCGTAGCGAGCCCAGCGCAGAAGGCGCCTCACGCCGCAGCGAAGACGCCGCGACGCGAGGCGCTAGCCACCGCAACCGCAGCACTTCCTTCATAGATTAAACGTGACCGCTGGCTCACGCGCGTTGACAAATTCCGGCCCGAGTGTTCGCCGCGCTGGCGCCCGTGCTGCTCGTAGGTTGTACCGACCGTGCCCTTTCGTTCGGAGACAACGCTGACTACTACTTCTGGTCTGATCACGAGACCGGAGATACGAGCGACTGGACCGACCGGGGACCGCACGGCGGCTTCGTGGTCAACGCCGAGGCGACGATTGACGTCGAGTTGGGTCCGTCGCGAAGTGGCACTCATTCGCTGCACGTTCACGGAGTGAACCCCAGCACTGGAGGCTGGACCACCGCCTTGGTCGCGCGAAATCGCCCACTACCGACTGAGGCCTACTACAGCGCTTGGTACTTCTTGCCTGAAGCTCTGGCGCCCCACAAATTCTGGGATGTGGCGCTGTTTCGGAGCCGAGCGGAGGCGACCGGCGACACCCCGTTTCGAAATGAGTTCGCTGTGCAGCTCGGCCCTACGGTGAAAGGCGAGCTCAGCGTCCAACTACTCGGCGGTAACGACGAGGTACCTCAACCCATTCAACAGCTCGCCGTTCCGGTCGCGATCTGGTTCCAGCTGGAGGTCTATCAGCGCATCGCTAGCGATGGCAGCGGTCGCCTCACCGCGTGGCAAGACGGCGTCGAGATCTACGACTTTGTGGGCCCCACCTCGGCCACTCCGTACGTGGAGTGGATGGTCGGCACGGTCGTCGACCATCTGGACACGCCTGCCGCCGATCTCTATATCGATGACGCCGCTATCACCCGTCGGCGCTTGGGTTCCGCAGGCGGACCGTTTACGCGCTAGGTTCATCGCCGCGTGGGCCGTGCCCGCGCCCGAAACGCCCGCGGCTTCGGCGAGGTTCTCCTGGGTTGGCCGTGGTTCCTGGCGCGGGCCCGGGGCCCGCGCGCGCCGCGCCCAGCTGGGCGCGCAGGCAAACGTTCACGTTCACGTTCACTAGCCTTAGCGGACGTGTCCCTGCGTTCGTTTGCTCTAACGTGCCCGTGCCCGACGGTCCGTGAGGCGCGCCTTGGGGCGTTCTTTGGTGGGTAGGCCTTGCCTGCGCCTGACCTTTAGCCACATCTTTGCCGCAACGAGCAGGGAAACAACAGGAAGGCGGCTCAGCATTGGTCTCATTTCAGCGGGTGACCACGCCCGCTGATCCTGGGTTCTGGCTTCGTTTTCGCTGCGGTCCGGTGCTCACGTACCCACGTACGCTCAAAGAGAGGCGACCGGAAGGGTCGCTTGGTCCTCGCGACAGCCTCGCCAGAACCCAGGCTGAGCGGGCGGGCAGCTGAAAGATGAGACCAATGCTCAGAGGAAGGCGGGAAGACGGGAAGGGCGAGACCTCAGATTTGGGGTGGGTGGTACGGGCAAGCTCGCCCCATGGGGCAGCGATGGGGTTCCAAGCGCTTGCTCGAACAATCGGAATCTTCCCGCCTTCCCGCCTTCCTGTTCGCTCGCTGCTCGAGCCACGAAATGTGATGAATGGTCAGACGTTCACGTTCACGGACGAGAATTCAGGGACAGACCCTAAGGCTTGAGAGACGGTTTGGGGGGGATGACACGGGTGGGCGCGGCGCTAGCGGCGGCGGGGGTGATGGCTTCGCCGACAAGCGGGTATTTGTGGTCTTTCCAAAACAAAATGCCCTCATCCATCACGGCCGTGTTTTGGTATTTGCGTTCGCGCAGGGCGTCGACGACTTCGCCGGACGCGTGGTGCGGGCAGGCGCAGTAGGCGACCACCCACGTGCCGTCCTTGGGCACCTTATCGAGCTGCGACCGATCGTGGTACGGCAGCGAAACCGCGCCCGGAATGTGAAATTGGATCCAATCCGATGACGCGCGCGCGTCGATGATCACGATGCGTTGCTTCGCGTCGAGCGCCTGCTTCACCTGCTCGACCGAGACGAAGCGGTCTTCACGCAGCGTGAAGTGGGGGCGCTTACCCTTGGGGTTGATGACGATCGGCAGATTGTCCGGAACCGTGAGGTTTTCGACCGGCGGCGTCGGCGCGGCCGGCTTGAAGCTCCACAGCCAAGCCACCACGTCGTCAATTTCCTGATCGCTGAGCTTGCCTTGGAACGGCAGCATCGGGGTGGGTGGCCGACCGTTGACGACCGCGAAGCGTAGAAACGCCGGTGAGGCCGCCGCTAAAAACTCCGGGTTTTGCAGCCGCACCGCGGTGCCGCGCGTCGCGAGCGTGCCGTGACACGTTTGGCAGTTCTTTTCGAACACGTCGCCGCCACGCTTGGCGTCACCATTCGGCGAAGCTGAAGGTAAAGGATGATTGCTCGGCCCCTTCGAGCGCAAGAAGTGAACGAGCAGGTCAATCTCGCGCTCTTCGAGCGGGCCGCCCCGCGCCTTGCCGTACGCGGCCATCGCGGTGCCGGGCCGCCCCATGCGAATGCCGGCGGCGACAAGCTCGTTGGGGGCGCTCTCGAGAAACGTTTTGCTCACGAGCGACGGCGCGTTGTCTGCCGCGTAGCCGGTGGCGTCCTTGGCGTGGCATAGCTGACAGTAGCGTTCGTATGACTTGGCGCCCTCGGCCACGCTCGGATCGCCGCCGAGCCCAGCCGTAGACGACGCGAACGGCGACAGAGCGCGCACCGAAGGTCTCGCAGAAGGCGAGGCCGGCGAACCGCGGCCGCGACCACATCCCGAGACAACAAGCGCCAGGGCCATCCCGACCAAGACCCACGGGGAACACAAGCGGAGCCGCAGACGACGGTGACGAGTGCGGAGCCGACGGGCACGCAGCCGCAGGCGGAGCCGACGGGCACGCAGCCGCAGGCGGAGCGGACGAGCGCGCAGCCGCAGGCGGAGCGGACGAGACAGAAGCCACATGGTGAAGAGCGGTCATGCCACGACGCTTCAGCGGGCGTCGAGTCGGCTCGCAAAATGGGCGATCCCGAGCTACATTATCGGCGCCGATGGATCGTCGAAGCCTGCTCGGAGCCATGGTCAGCGCGCCGCTCGCTTCGGCTTGCCGCAGCGACGCCGCACCCGAACGCGCCGACCAACTCGCGCGAGCTGCCGCCACGCCCGTCGTGCTCAGCATCGAAGCGCTCGAGTTTCAGTGGAAGAGCGCGTCGTGCAAAGCGGGCCGTTCGTGATGAACACGCGCGCCGAAATCCAGCAGGCGTACCAGGACTTCCGCGCCACGCGCTTCGGCGGTTGGCCGTGGCCAAGTGATGCTCCGGTGCACGGTCAAGAAGCCGCCCACTTCGCGCGCCATCCCGACGGTCGCACCGAGCGCGCCACCTGAGCTGCGTCAGCCTCTGCGCGCATGAGCCAATACGGCAAGCTCTCCACTGAGTTCTACGAGCTCGACAAGCCGACCGCGCCGCCGGACGCCTTCGACTTTTACGAAGCTTTCGCTCGCGAAGCGCGCGGCCCCATCCACGAGCCCATGTGCGGCTCCGGTCGGTTCCTCTTGCCGCTCGTGGCGCAAGGTCTCGACATTTCGGGCAGCGACACCTCGACGCACATGCTCGACGCCTGCCAACGGCGCGCCCAGGAGCTCGGCGTCACGCCCGGGCTCACTCAGCAGGCGCTGCAAACCCTGACCTGCGAGCGTGCCCCGAGTCTGCTGTTGATTCCGTCCGGCTCTTTCGGCCTATTGCTCGATGACGCGACCGTGAACAGCGCACTTTCACGCGTTCACGAGGTCTTGGCGCCCGGTGGTACTTTCTTAGTCGAAGCCGAGCGGCTCATGCCCAGCGCCCCTGACTCGAGCGGCGTGTGGGGCGGGCGCTGGGTCGAGCGGCCCGATGGCGCCAAACTGATCTTGAGCTGGCTCAGCCAGTACAGCGGCAGCGCAAACGTTACCAACAGCGTGCACCGTTATGAGCTGGTCAAAGACGGGCGGTTGCTGGAAGTGGAGTACGACGACTTCCGGGTTCGCAGCTACGAATCCGAGGAGTTTCGCAAGTTGCTCGAACGCGCTGGCTTCGTCGACATCGAGGAGCTCAAGCCGTACGAGCGCGCCCCCGCCGACGCGAGCGACGAGGCGATCGTGTTTCACGCGAAAAAGGCTCAGCGCTGAGGCGGGCATTTCTCGCCGCTCGGCGCGCAGGAACGGGCGTACTCTCGCGCCCGATGACGGCACCGAGCAGCTCCAGCGAAATCGATGTCGAGCCCGCGGCGGCGGCCGACCCACAGCCCCGCTATTCCGACGTCGTTCCAGCGCCGTCGAGTCGTTTTGAGCCGGCCTACCGGCTCACGGCGTTGCGCCCCAGCTCCGAGCCACCCCCGCAGAACGCCGAGATCGAAGCGGTCATCCTCGAGGTGCTGCTCGCCGCAGCCCACGCTGACGGCGTGATGTGCGGGCGTGAGCAGCGCAGCGTGCGCCGGATCATGCTGCGGCTGATCGGCGGCTATGATCTCGCGCCAGCGTTTTCCAAGCGCATCGAGGAGTTCGATCCGACCGAGTTCGACGCGCGGGAGGCCGCCGAGCTGCTGCTCGAGATATCTCCGCCGCAGCGCCGTCACGTGCTCGAGCTCGTGCGCGAGGTCTGCGACGCGAACAACGCCTTCGATCTGCAGGAGGAGCGCTTCCTGCTCGACCTGACGCGCGCGCTCGAGCTGTCGCCGGAAGACATCGCCGATTTGGTCGTGCACGCCCCCGAAGGCATTCACGGCGCCGCCAAGCGCTGTTTCGACGTGGCGTTTTCGGCGGCTTTTCTGGCCACCGCCTGGCCGCTGCTGGCGCTCTTGGCGCTGGGCGTGAAGGTCAGCTCACCGGGGCCGGCGCTGTTCCGACAAGACCGCTCGGGCCGCGACGGGCACACGATTGGCGTACTGAAGTTCCGCACCATGCGCGTCACCGAAAACGGCGCTGAAGTGCGCCAAGCCAGCCAGGGTGATCCGCGCGTCACGCGCTTCGGTGCCTTCTTGCGCCGCACCTCGCTCGACGAGTTGCCGCAGTTCGTCAACGTCCTCTTCGGCGACATGTCGGTGGTCGGGCCGCGGCCGCACGCAGTCGCTCACAACCAACACTACCGCACGAAGATCCTCGAATACATGCTGCGCCACAAGGTGCGGCCGGGCATCACGGGCTGGGCACAGGTCAATGGCTTCCGCGGTGAGACCGCCACTGTCGACAAGATGGTGGAGCGCGTCGCTTGCGATCTCGAGTACATTCGGCGCTGGAGCTTCGGCTTCGATCTGAAAATCGTCTGGAGCACGGTGTTCGGCAGCGCCGCGCGCTCGAACGCTTACTGAGCGCCTTGCGTCGCTTCGTCCTCATTGGCCAGACCGCGTCGGCGTCGGGCGACTTTTCCGTGGAGGATCTGCCGGGTTCGAGCGGCCGCCTCGACGTGCTGTTGCGGGCGATCCGCGCGGCGCTGTTGGTGTCACACGGCCTGCGCCGCAATGTGCAAGTTTACTTGGTGCTGCGCGGCGGCGGCGAGCCCCGGCTGCTGCGTATCGACGGCCGGAGCGCGAAGTTTCTGCGCCCCGACGAGCGTAGCTTGGCAACGCTGGTCAAAAAGACGCTTAGCGCCACGCCGGCGCCGTCCCAAAGCTTCGCCGAGGTGCGGCCCGGTCTCGAGCTTCGCCTCGGGGATGTGTCAGAGATTCTGGCTGAGATCGGGGCGACGCCAGGCTTCGTGCTGCACGAAGCGGGCGCTGACGTGCGCACCTCCGCGCTCGCCAGCGACGACGCTTGGTTCTTCATCGGCGATCACCTCGGCTTCGATGCGCCCACGCTCGCCCTCCTCGAACAACACGGCTGTCAGCGAATCTCGGTCGGCCCGGTGAGCCTGCACAGCGACGATGTCGTGGCGCTCGTCAGCAACGAGCTCGACCGCCGCTTCGTGACCAAGGGCGACGCGTAGAAGTTCACGCATGACCAACGGCGGCGATGTTCATCGGCTTGATCGTCGATCCGCCGATCTGCCCCGAAACCAGGCCAGCGGCCCGGTTACTTGTTCTTGGGAGCGCGGCGCGTGGGTGCAGCCGTAACGACGATCTTCCGACCGGGGCGCTTCGGCGGGACATCACGCACCGGTTTGGATCCGGCTTCGCGCGCTGGCGGCTTGCCCGCAAAATCCCGCGGCGCCTTCGCCGCAAAATCCCGCGGCGCCTTCGCCGCAAAATCCCGCGGTGCCTTCGCCGCAAAATCCCGCGGTGCCTTCGCCGCAAAATCCCGCGGTGCCTTCGCCGCAAAATCCCGCGGTGCCTTCGCCGCAAAATCCCGCGGTGCCTTCGCCGCAAA
>JBBRMI010000323.1:0-6314 GCA_038230915.1 Polyangiales bacterium
CGAACGGCCAGAGCTGGCCGGTCATCTCCGGCTTCGCCACCGCCGAGCGCGCGCACAAGGCTCTGGAGTCGGTGCAGCGCCATCTCAACACCAAGAACGGTATCAAGCTGTCAGCGCCCGGCTACGACGGCTACGACCCGAGCAAGGGCGGCGTCACCACCTACCCGCCCGGCGCCAAGGAAAATGGCGGCATTTTCCTGCATTCGAACCCGTGGGTGATGATCGCCGAAACGCTGGTCGGCAACGGCGACCGCGCGTTTCAGTACTACATGCAGATCAACCCGGCGGCGAAGAACGAGGTCATGGACGAGTACGAGCTCGAGCCGTACGTCTACGCTCAGAACATCTTGGGCGACGAGCACGCGCAGTTCGGCGTCGGTCGCAACAGCTGGCTCTCCGGCACGGCGAGCTGGTGCTATCAGGCGGCGACCAAGCACATCTTGGGCGTGCGCCCGAGCTACAAGGGCCTGGCGATCGACCCGTGCATCCCGAAGGCATGGGACGGCTTCGAGGTGACGCGCGTGCTGCGCGGCACGACCTACAAGGTGAAGGTCAAGAATCCGCACCACGTGTCGAAGGGCGTCAAGGCGCTGGTCGTCGACGGCAAGCTAGTGTCGGGTCACGTCGTACCGCTGTTCAACGACGGCAAAACGCACGAGGTCGAAGTGACGCTGGGCGCGCTCGAAGCCGCGTCGCACCCGCACGCTGCGTCAGTCCCGCCGCTCGCTCCGCGCCCGTCGCCCTTGGAGATGTGATTCGGCGATCTTCAGGAACCGATCGCGCGCCAGCGCGTGGTCGACGATTGGTTCCGGGTAGGTCTGGCCCAAGGTAATTCCGGCCAGTTCGAGCGCTTTTCGCGGCGCTTCCGCCGGCCGGTGGATGAGCTTCGGCGGCAACTGCCGCAGCTCCGGCACATAGCGGCGCACGTAGTCGCCGTTCGGGTCGAACTTCTCGCCTTGTAGCGTCGGATTGAAGACGCGAAAGTAGGGCTGCGCGTCGGTGCCACAGCCGGCGGACCATTGCCAGCCGGCGTTGTTTTGTGCCCAGTCGCCGTCCGTCAGGTACTTCATGTAATGCGCTTCACCGCGCGCGTAGTGAATCAGCTGATGCTTGGTCAAAAAGCTTGCGGCGATCATCCGCGCGCGGTTGTGCACGAAGCCTTCCGACAACAGCTGGCGCGCCGCCGCGTCGACGACTGGATAGCCGGTGGCGCCGCGCGTCCAAGCCTGCCAGCCGAGCTCGTCATCGGTCCACGGGAACCCTTCGAAGTCGGCACGGAATGGCCGGGTCAACAGCTGCGGGCGGTCCCATAGGGTAGCGTGCGTGAACTCGCGCCACAAAAGCTCACTCGTGAACTTGTCGACGGCCTCGGGCGCCTGCTGCGCCAGACGCTCGGCGGCCGCCCAAACGCTCCGCACCGACAGCGTGCCGAACTTCAGATCGGCCGAGAGCCGACTGGTTCCAGGCAGGTCCATGCGATCGCGCTCGCGGTCGTAACGCGCGACCGCGCCCTCCAGAAATTCGGTCAAGCGGGCGCCCGCCGCGCGTTCGCCACCGCGCTGGAGCCGCGGATTTTCGGCGATGCCCAGCCCGACCAGCGTCGGCAACGGTGCCGATGCGTGCTTCACGTCGGCCGGCAATGCCGGCAGCGAGGCCGGCGCCTTCAGCGGGATCACGTCGGGCAAGCCGCGTCGCAGCGCGCGTGCAAACGGCGTAAACACCGAAAAAGGCTGGCCGCTGCCGTTTCGAACCGTCTCGGGCGACATCAGCGTCTCGCCGTCGAGCAACTCGAACGGCACCTGCAGCGCGGCTGCGACGCGACGGTCGCGCTCGCGCCCGAACGGCTCAGTCCAGCGCTGCGCCACCACGCGCGTGACGTGAAACTCTCGCGCCAGCCGTGGGACAACGTCGACGCTCTTGCCGACCGCCAGCAGCAGCTGCGAGCCCAAGTGGCGGATATTTTTCCCGAGCGCCGCCAGCGACTCGAGCAGAAACTGCATTCGGTGCGGCAGCTCACGTGCCCGCTCGGGCTCGAAGAAATACGGATCGAGCACGAACAACGGCACGACCTCGCCTCGCTCGAGCGCCCTAGTTAACGGCGCGTGATCGGTCACGCGCAAATCCTTGCCGCGAAACCAAACCAACGTGCGTTCTTTGCCGCTGACCATCGACTTCATTCGCCAGCCGCGCCGCCGGCCATCAAGCGGCCTACTCTATTCGCCGTCGGCGGGCGCGTCGAGCAACGCACGCAGCTGTTTGCCGAGCGCGTCGGGAGTGAATGGCTTGTTGATGAATGCCGCAGACGCATTGAGTGTCGAAGCGTCCACAATTTGTCGATCGGTGTAGCCGGACATGAACAAGACACGGAGGCCGCGTCGAAGTCCGCGCAGCCGATCGACCAGTGCGACACCCGAGATGCCCGGCATTACCACATCGGTCAGCACCGCGTGCACCAGACGCTCGGTCGACGCGCAGATCTTGATCGCGTGCTCGGCGTCGTCGGCAACCACCACTTGGTAGCCCAAAGCGCGCAAAGTCAGCGCGCAGACTCGGCGCACCTCTGGCTCGTCTTCAACCAGCAAAATCGTCTCGGTTCCGCGCCCAGCCGGGGTGGCTCCGGCAGGTGCCCACGCTTCGCGCCCCTGGGCTACCGGGATGAAGACACGGAATGTCGAACCCTTGTCCAGCTCGCTCTCCACCAACAGCGAGCCGCCGCTCTGGTGCACGATGCCGTAGACGGTCGCAAGGCCAAGACCGGTGCCGCGGCCTTCGGCCTTGGTGGTAAAAAACGGCTCGAAGATCCGCCGCTGCGTCTCGGCGT
This sequence comes from Polyangiales bacterium, assembly GCA_038230915.1. GTDB lineage: Bacteria > Myxococcota_A > Polyangia > Polyangiales > Polyangiaceae > PMG-095. Next base: position 2,822 of record JBBRMI010000323.1, read on the forward strand.
CCATGCCGGTGCCTTCATCCTTGACCGACAGCTCCACGTGCCGCCCGAGCTTCGCTTCCGGGTGAGCGAAGACGTACTCGGGCTGCAGCGTGGTCAGGCGCGTCTCGATCCAGAGCTGGCCGCCGTTGGGCATGGCGTCGCGCGCGTTGATCGCCAGGTTGAGGATCACCTGCTCCATCTGCAACGGGTCGACGCGCACCGGGCACGGCTCGTCGGGTTGCATGATGCGCAGCGTGATGTCGTCACCAATCACGCGCTCGAGCATTTTCTCGAACTCGCGAACGAGGACACGCAAATCGAGGTAGCGGGGGCTCACCACCTGCTGGCGGCTGAACGCGAGCAGCTGCTGCGTGAGCCCGGCCGAGCGCAGCGCGGCTTGTCGCACCGTGTCGAGCGACTCGTACAGCTCGTGCTGTTGGTCGAGTCGACTCAGCACCATCTCGGTATGACCGAGAATGACCGACAGCATGTTGTTGAAGTCGTGGGCGACACCGCCGGCCAGGCGTCCGACTGCGTCCATCTTTTGCGCGTGACGCAGCTGCTCCTCGCTCTTTTGCAGCGCAAACTCGGCCTTCTCACGGTCGCTGATCTCCTTTTCCAGACGTGCAACCGTCAGTGATAGCTCGCGCGTCCGCTCGACGACGCGGCGTTCGAGCTCGTCTTGGACGCGGCGCAGCGCCTCCTCGGCTTCATGCCGGTCGGTGATATCCAGCGAAATGCCGAGCAAGAACCGCGCGACACCCTCCTTGTCCAGCACCGGGATTTTCTTGGTGTGCAGCCAGCGCCGACCCAACGCCGTGTCGATCGGCTCGAGCGGGATATCGACGAGCTTCTTGTTTTTCAAGACCCCGCGGTCTTTTTCTTCGAAGAAAGCCGCCTGATCGGGCGGGAAGAAGTCGGTGTCGGCCTTGCCGATCATCGCCTCGCGCGGGATGCCGAGCAGGTCCTCACCCGCCTTGTTGAACAGCTCGAAACGCAGGGTTTCAGCGTTCTTGACGAAGATCATCGCCGGAATGTTCTCGACGATCGATGAAAGAAACGTGCTCACGCGCTCTAGATCGCGGCGCGAGCGATTGATGGGATCGTCGAAGTCTCCGGGCAAATCGGTGCTCGGGACGCAGCGCGCCCCTGCCTCTTCTCGTCAGACTACCACGCCACCCGGCCCACGAGGAGGGACGAGACGGCGGGCGAGACGCAGCCGCGACCGCCGAAAATCAGCGCCAGAACGACCCCAAGCAGCCTAGTCTAAGCGTTTTCTCGCAAGTGGCCGTTTGCTGCGACCGAGGCTCCTCCCACCGTCATGCTTCGCCGACTGCCGATCCGCCTGAAGCTCATCCTGCTCGCCGGGGTGCCGGTGCTGGGCGCGCTAATTTTGGCGACGTTGATTTCGCGCGACGCCCAGAACCGAGCCCAGAGCGCCGCCGCGCTGGGCTCGATCGAGGACCTAGCGCGACTGTCGGCCCATATGAGCAAGCTCGTCCAGGAGCTGCAGTTCGAACGCAGCGAGCTCGCGCTGCGCCTGGGGCTCAAGACCCCAGAAGCCGAAGAGCTGAAGGTCCGTTTCGATCATACCGACGACGCCAGCCGCCAGCTAACGACTTTCCTGGCGCGGCGCAAGGTTGCCACGCTGCCGGCGCGCCTCGCTCGCGACTTGCGGGCGGCGCAGGAGCAACTCACCCGCTTGCCCGACGAGCGCACGGCTGCGCTGTCCGGCAACCACGAGTTCGCGGCCTGGTTCGACCGCTACGAAGCTACCGACCGCAGCCTGATCAGCGCTACGGCCGCCCTCGCGCAGTTGAGCGATGACGGCGAGCTAATGCGGGCGATCTCTGCCCTGGTGTCGACGATGGAGATCAAGGAGCGCTCGAGCCAGGAGCACGCCCTGCTGAGCTTCGTGTTCGCGATCAATGAATTTCCGCCGGGTACCTTCAAGCAGTTGGTGACGTTGACGACGCAGGAAGCCGACTATGTGCGGGTGTTGGAGGTCAACGCCAGCGACAACGTGACCAAGCGCTTTCGCGGGATCTGGTCGAGCCCCGAGCAGGCGCGCTCGGCCGAGCTGCGCAAGGTGGCGCTGGACGCGGTGGACGACCAATTCGGCGTCGATCCACGCGAGTGGTACCGCGTGCAAGGCCAGAAGGTCGAGCGGCTACGCAGCCTGGAAGTGGAGCTGAACGAAGCCGTGAAGGTCGCGGCGCTAGCCAAGGTGGCCGCGGCCGAACAAGCGGTGCGCATCTCGTACTCTTTGGGCGGCAGCGTGATCGTGATCTCCGCGCTGTTGGCGGGTTGGATCGCCCTCGGCGTGTCGCGATCCGTCCGGAACCTGGCCGAAGCCGCCGAGCGCGTCCGCACCGACAAGGACTTCAAGGTGCGCGCGGTCAAGACCAGCGACGACGAGCTGGGACGACTGACCGACGCCTTCAACGACATGCTCGCCGACATTCAGACACGCGACGATGAGCTGTCGCAGCACCGCGGCAACTTGGAACGCTTGGTTGCCGAGCGTACGGCCGAGTTGCAACAGCGCAACGAAGCCATGCGGCTGGTGCTCGACAACGTCGAGCAAGGGCTGGCGACGATCGAGCCGTCGGGCAAGCTGAGCGGCGAACGTTCACGGGCTTTCGACGCCTGGTTCGGCGCCGGCGAAGGCGGCGACACCATGGCCGAGCGCCTGGCCCAAGGCGACGTCACGCTGCGCGCGTGGCTTTCGCGCGGCTGGGACCAGGTCGCCGAAGGCTTCTTCCCGACCGAGGTCGCGCTCGACCAACTGCCGCGACGGATCCACGTCAACCAACGTCACTACCAGCTCGGCTACAAGGCGATGCAGGACGGCGAGCGACTCGAAGGCGTGCTGTTGGTGGTGTCGGACGTGACAGCCGAAATGGAGCGGCTGGCGCGCGACGCCGAGCAGCGTGAGCTGATCAGCACGTTCGAGCATTTGATGCGCGATCGCGGCGGCACCGTCGAGTTCTTCGAAGAGTGCGAGAGCCTGGTGACGCACACCTTGGGCGGCGAGCGGCGCGACCGGCAGAGCGTGCTGCGCGCGCTGCACACCCTGAAGGGCAACGCCCTCACCTTCGGCGTCAACTCGGTCGCCGAAGCAGCGCATCGGCTCGAGACGCAAGTGATCGGCGGGGCCGGTTTGCCCTCGCCCGAAGAATTGGCCGAGCTAACGCACACCTGGCGCGCGTTCTCGGAGCGGATGGGGCGACTGCTCGGCACCGACGCCGAGCCGGTGGTTGAGGTCGCGTTGTCAGAGCTCGAAGCGCTGATGAAAGCTGCCCAGACCGCTGCGCCGGGCAGCCAGATTTCCGGCATGTTGTCGCGTTTGAAGCTGGAGCGTGCGGCGGTGCGGCTGCGGCGCATCGGCGACCAGGCAGAAAGCTTGGCACAACGGCTCGGCAAGGCCTCGCTGCGCATCGAGATCAACGCGCAAGGTGACGTGCGCTTCGAGCGCCAGCGCTGGGCAGGTTTCTGGGCGGCGTTCATCCAC
>JBBRMI010000324.1:0-6281 GCA_038230915.1 Polyangiales bacterium
CTACACTTCGGCAACGCAAGGAAACAACAACGACCGCACCAGACCCCAGACAAGCACGTCGCTTCGCTCCGATCACGATGCGCCGGACTGCGCGATCACGATGACGCGGTTTGCTTGATCACGATGCCCGGAATACGCACTGGAGGGGCGGCCTGATGGCCTTCCGTCGCAGCTCGACCATTGGCCGCATGCCGGTGCACGTGGAGTCGCCCCGCGCTGACGAGTTGCCCGCCGGTGTGCGTGCGCCGGCCCGTCTTGCAGCTGAGCGCGATCCTGATGGCAGGCTGCTCCCGGGCCCCGGGACATCCGAGCTTGCCCGTACGGCAGCTAAGGCGGCGCACGAGTCACGCCAGCTCGGTCAGCTGCTAGGCCTCTGGGCGCCCCCTGAGGGCCATCCCTACGCGCCTTACGCTCGCTTGGCCCGTGAGTGGCGGGACGCGCACATCTCCCAGCTGAGCGCGACTGTGGGCGGCGGGAGCGTGGGTCCGGGTCCCGCCTCGATTATCTCATCCTCGGCGTTGCAGATGGCGGCCAGCCGCTGGCTATCGGACCAGGGCGCCGAGCATGGGGACGCTCGGTCACTGTTGGACGCATCGAGGCTTGCCGACGCGAGCCGTCAGGGCCTGCTCGCGGCGCACGAACTCTGTGCCCGCGAAGCCGAGGCCCGCAAAACCAACACCAACAGCCCATCCCGCTGGCGCCTCCCACCCAAGGAGGGCAGCAAGTGAACTACACGCTGAGCTTCACGCGCTTGTCGCCGACCACGGCGGTTACTTCCAGCTCGCCGCCGAGCGCCCGTACAGCCCGGCGGAGCGTCGATACTAGGTGGTCGTCTCGGCGTTCGAGTTTGGACAGCTGGCTCTGCGTGATCTCGATGGCGCCGGCCATTTCTACTTGGGTCACCCCGAGCTGGCGGCGTAGCTCACCTAGGCTCAGCTCTACCAGCTCGCCTTCAATACGGCGGTCCAGCTCGGCGCGCTCCGTTTCAGAGAAGCGCGCGCGACGGATATCAGACCACTTCTTAGCCATGGGTTTCCTCCAGGTATTCGCGCCAGAGGCGCTCGGAAAGCAGGATCATGCGGGGATAGAACCGGTCATCGCCTGTCTTGTCGCCACCGATAAGAAGCACTGCTTGGCGGACCGGGTCGAAGGCGTAGAAGACGCGCAGCGGACGCCCGCCGGCTTGGACGCGCAGCTCGCGCAAAGCGAACGACGCGCCGTTGATAGCGCTACAGTGTGGGTGCCCGAGGGTTACGCCGCGGGCTTCCAGCAGTCCGACGACCAGATCGACTGCTTTGGACGCCTGATCATCAAGGCCCAAGAACCAGGCCTCGAAGTCAGACGTGCCGAGAACCTCGACCATGGCCTAGTAGTGCCATGCAGGGACTATTCCGTCAAGGGACTAGAAGGGGCGATGCAATGAGCGCCCCGTTCATCAGCCTCGGCGACTTTATTCCCGCCTTGTCGCCCAAATTCACCCGCCCGACTCACCTCGAACCGCTTCTAGACGTCTTCACTCGCATCGCCCGCGGCGAGTCGGTCCGAGCCGTCGTCAGTGTCCCACCCCGCCACAGCAAGACCGAGACGTTGCTACACGCCATCCCGTGGCTTCTGCTCCAAGACCCGTCACTTCAGATCGCCTACGCCTCCTACGCAGCCCGAATAGCGGAAAAGAAGTCCCGCCGCGCCCGTGAGCTATCACGACGAGCGGGTGTGCCGCTCGCCGCGGACAGCAAGTCACGTTCGGACTGGCGCACCGGCGACGACGAGGGCGGCGTCTGGGCAACGTCAGTGGACGGCTCGATCACAGGCGAGGGCTTTCACCTCGTGCTGCTCGACGATTTGGTCAAGGGTCGAGCCGAGGCCGAGTCCTCCGCGGGCCGCGAGCGCGTCAATGGCTGGCTCATCAGTGACGTTTTGACCCGCGTGGAGCCTCGAGGTTCGGTGGTAATCGCGATGGCGCGCTGGCACCCAGACGACCCCGCGGGCCGCATGATTGCCGCCGGCTGGGAAAATATCCACATGCCGGCCATCACGGACACTGGCGAGCCTCTCTGGCCCGAGCGCTGGCCGCTGTCGGAGCTTGAGCAGCTCCGCGAGGCGCTTGGCGGTGCAGACGGTTACGAGTGGCAGTCGCTGTATCAAGGCAACCCTCGAGGCCGCGGCTCGCGCGTGTTCGGTGACGTGCACTTCTACGACTCGCTGCCCTCGGACCTGTCAGCCGCATCTATCAGCATCTCGATCGGCCTGGACTTCGCCTACTCAACGCGCACCTCAGCCGATTGGTCGGTGGCCGTCGTGCTAGCCCGCATCGGCCAAGCCTTCCACGTGCTCGACGTCGTCAGACTGCACGCCGAGCCGCGCGAGTTTCGCCAGCGCATCCAGCTTCTGAGGGAGACCTACCCACGTGCACGAGCCTCCGCGTACGCAGCAGCCACTGAGCTCGGCGGTATCGAATTCATCCGTGACGGCGGCATCCCAATCGACGAGAGAATCGCCCGCACAGACAAGTTCTCGCGCGCAATCCCGACGGCGGCCGCGTGGAACACAGGCAAAATTCTGTTGCCGCGTTCAGCGCCGTGGCTTGACGCGTTTGTCTCCGAAGTTTGCGGATTCACGGGCGTTAAAGATCGACATGACGATCAAGTCGACTCGCTAGCCGCTGCCTACGATGCGTTGCGGGGCGGAGCAGCTGGAGCTTTCTACACGCCCACGATGATGCGTGCACTCGGCCTCGACGATCAGCAATATCGCGGTGGCCCAGACTCGGACTTATCCGCGATGAACTTGGAGGAGTTTGATCCTCTCGACGAGGACGTCAACGTCCGACTTTTCTCGCGCTCCGGCGCCAATTCACGAGGATTTTGAAAGGAATACGAACATGTACAAAACCAAACAATTGAATCAGCACGACCTTCAAGCCAAGCTCGAGCAGCACGGCATCGCCGGTCGCCCCGAACTCGCACGACTGATCACGAGTGGTAACTCGTCGTTCTCCACCGGCGGCGAAACGTACGCGCTGAAGGGCTCAGTGGCCGCAAGCCGAGAGTCCGAGCTCGCAGTAGCGCCGTCGCCGATCGTCACCAAGCAAGAGCCGCCACCATACGAGAGCAACATGGCCCGCTTGGCTCGCGAGATTCGAGAGGAGTCAACGCCAGCAGCGGAGCCAGTCAAAGCGTTGGCCAGCGTGTACAAGCCAACACCAACGCCCGCGCCGGCAATCAAAGCACGCACCCACACAGCGATGGCGAAGGCACTCGGTCTCAGTCCAGAGACTCCGCCGGCAGCCACGACCCGCATCCAAGCTCAACAACGAGACGCTCGTGTGCGGGCAATCGGTACGACCGTTGGGAAGCGATCACCGGTCTTGGCTCGGCTGTTCGAGGGTGACGGCTTTGACGGTCCCAAAGGAGCTGCGTGATGACGACAGCTAAGGAAGCGCTCGACGAGGCGAAACAAGCTCACTTCGACGCGCCGACCGCGAAAACGCTGGACGCGGTGGTACGCGCCGAGACGTCACTGCGCCTCGAAACGGAGCAACTCGCCCAAGCGGAACACTTGGCTCGCTCTGCTCGAGATGCTGCCCAGCTGGCGGCAAACAAGGAGTCCTACGCCGCCTATTTGAAACGCGCCGCTGAACGTCAGGCGCAGACCGAAGCGGACATCGCCGAGCTCGTAGCCGTCGAACGTCGCGCGGCCGCTCTCATTCAGTCAGTCGTGTCGCGATGCGAAGCCGGGCTGGTCGACTTCCAGCAGGGCAAGCGTCTGTCGCTTGCGTTGAACCAACCAACACCGCTTCACCCTCCAGCAGATACCAGCACGACCCGATATGCGATCCAGTCCGAGATCAGACGCGTTCAAGATCAAGAACGGCGATACGGGACGTCCTCGCGCGTTGTGAGCGACTGGGTGCAACCCTCCGATCGCGCGGTTCAGATCCCTCTGTCGAGGGTGAGCGCCTAATGCTCCGCGGCGCGTTCGCTCAAATGCCGGTTTTTGTCATGACCGGAATCCTTCTGAGTTTGAGCGCGCCGCTTTTTTCGAGGCCGACCGTGGCGGCGACAACCGCTGCGCAGGACATCGTCGCGTCCTGCCGATCGCAACGTGCTTTTCCGTACTCGTTTCTCGCACGTTTTCGAGCGCGACCAAGCGCTCCACATCCGCCGTCCCGAGCTGGTCTCGGGCGGCGCTGTGGATCTAACCCTTCAACGAAATAACCCGATGACCAAATCCATCACAACGTTGGCCGAGCTTCGCGCCTTCGCTGAACCGTTGGCACTGAGACTCGTCGACCTACAGCGAGAGCACCAGCGGGTGCAGCAACAGATATCCGACGCGATCGAGGAGCAGCGTTTGAACGCCACCGCTGCAATCGCGCGTGGCGAGCCAGCAGATCCCGCGTTGCCGAAGTACCGCGCCGCTCTGCACGCGCTGGCGCTCCAGACCCGCGGGGTGTTCACGGCCGAGCAGACCTCGTGGCGCATCGCGGAGCAGCTCGGCCTGCGGGAGCTGCACAATTCACCCGCCGCCATGGGTCTCTCACCAGAGCGGCGCATTGAGTTGTTGCTGTCGCAGCGCTTCGAGGCGCAGACCGAAGGAAACTGAAATGCCGAAAGCAATACTGAACCAAAAAGCATACGATTTTCAGTCAATCGAGACTGAAATCATCGTCAAAACTAAGTCGAAGGGCAGCTTGGCGCTGATCGAGGGCCTGGAAAAGTTCGACTACAAATGCGTCGTGAACCGCACGCAGTTTTTCGGTCGTTCTCGGTTGCCGATCGTCATCACGGAGGGTGATGCGACGTTCGACGCCTCGATCACCATCAATCGCTATTGGTTCGACTTCCTCTGGCAGTCGGCGATCGACATGGGGATTCCGTTCATCGACATCTCCATGAATATATCGGTCTACTACAAGTCAAAGAAACCTGGCCAAGCAGAGACAGTCGACCACACCGATACTCTGACAGGAGTGCGCTTCAAGGGCATCTCTCACGCCGGCCAGCACGGCCCAGAAAACCTGGTCGTCGAGCTCCCGTTAGACGTCCAAAACATCTATTGGGACGGTGTCGATATCTGCGGGAACATTCTCGGCGGATCGGATGTGGTTCCTCCCGTCGACAAAGATAATCCTCCTCCGTTCCCCAACTACATCACGGATCCACTGTGGGATTTCGTTAAGTTCAAAACACAGGGTGACAAAGGCACGGCGTCGGAGGATTTCTATTTGCCCGGCGTGTGCACAGTCAGCGGCCTAAAACTGGGCATCGACGTCGACACGCAAAAACGAAAAGACCAAGACAAGTGTCAGGTACGAGACTGCGGGCAGACGCCGATCCAATTCAAGGTTCTCTGCGAGTTTACCTCCAGCGAATGGGAAGCTTGGATCGCCGTGTTGCCAAAACTTTTGCCCAAGGCAGGCGTGACCCGCACCGTTCTCGCGGTCGAGCATCCCCTGATCAACGCGAATCACATCAGTCAGATTTTCATTGGTCGGATTGAGTATGGCGAACCGAGCGCTCGCAAGGGTTTAACGGTGGAAATCACGTGCCACGAGTTCGTCGACAAGCCCTTGCTGGCGCAAGTTAAAAAACCCGCCCAAGTCGCGCAAGACAACGCGGAAGCGCGGCAGATCGCCGTTGACAACATCATGAACCAAACCTTCCCGACTGCTCCTCAGCCCAAGGCGCCGCCGCCGCCTGGATACCATCCTCCGCAGAGTTCCCTCGGCTACAATCCTACCAACGTTTTTTCTCGATGATGATGAACAACATCGAGCCAGACGAGGTCACGATTTCCGAAGGTCGGCGCCGACTGCGAGCGGCTGGGCTGACCGACGAGCAGATCGGCGAATGGCTGGCCAGGGTTCGACTTTGGGGCGGGCGCATCCAGCTAACGACCGACGGGTTGCGGGCAAGTTACGATCGAACGGAGCGGAGCGAATGAGCGCAACCTGGGACGCCCGCGGCGTTCGAGTCGACGTGACCGACACGACCGAAGCTCAGCCGGTGGACCCACTGGATTCTTGGCCAGCGTTCGCTGAGCGCGTTCGTGGGCGGCTCGAGGCTGGCAGGTCCGCATACAAGGATGAGAGCTTCCAACGCCCGCCTGGCGAGCTTCTCGAGGAGCTGCAGGCCGAAGCGGAATTTGTCAACGCGCGTGAGCCAGCGGTCACGTTTAATCTATGAAGGAAGTGCTGCGGTTGCGGTGGCTAGCGCCTCGCGTCGCGGCGTCTTCGCTGCGGCGTGAGGCGCCTTCTGCGCTGGGCTCGCTACGAGCTC
>JBBRMI010000325.1:0-6243 GCA_038230915.1 Polyangiales bacterium
CTACCTTCGCGCTCCTTCCGCGAAGTGCCTGGAGAGGTGACCGAGTGGCCGAAGGTACCCGCTTGCTAAGCGGACGTAGGAGAAATCCTACCGAGGGTTCGAATCCCTCCCTCTCCGCAAGTATTCCCGAATCGTTCTCGCTACTTCAAACAACAGCCCCGGCGCCACTGCCCACCGGCTGCCCAAAGTTCAGAAGTCCGATCGCTTCGGTGAGCGCGCTCGGCGCCAGGTGCATGTACCTGAGCGTCATCGTGAGCGTGCTGTGGCCGACCAACTCTTGGATCGCTTTGGGCGCCGCACCCCTCATGGCGAGGTGCGAACAAAACGTGTGCCTCAGCACATGCGAGCCAATGCTCCGAAGCCCGGCGCGTTTGCAGCCGAACCTCAGAGCCACCTCGATCGCCGATTGGGTGAGCGGCTTGCCGTCCTGATGGCAGAGCACGAGCTCTGACTTCAGGTGCTTGATGGCCTTGAGCGCCGCCTTCAAACGGCCCGTGAGCGGCACCTTCCGTTCTTTGCCGCTCTTGGGGGTCCCGATCACGCCCTTCCAGGAAGAGCGCCTCACGGTCAGCAGCCCGGCGACCAGATCCACGTCGCCCCATTCGAGCGCGATGTTCTCGCCTTGCCGCAGCCCGGCTTCGGCACCGAGCAGCACCAGAGCCAGCCGCTCGGGATCGTCCTTCATCGCCTCGACGAGCCGGGAAAGCTCCTCGAAGGTCAGAAAGTCGAACCGTTGCTGCGGAACCTTGAGCAACTTCACCCGCGGCACGCTCTCGAGCAGCTCGATCTCGTTCGCGTAGCGCAACATCTTGCCAAGGCAGGCCAGGATATTGTTTACCCGTTTGCGACTGAGCCCCTTGGCGAGCAGATCCGCCTTCAGGATTTCGATCGCGTGCATCTTGATCGTATCGAGCCGCATCTCGCCGAACACCGGAAGCAGGTGATGCTTCAGGATGCTCGCCTTCATGGAACGCTCGGACGGTTTGTTGTTCGCGAGCACGTACGTCTTCTTGAACTCGTCCGCGTAGGCCGCGAACGTCGGCACCTCCTGGGTTGTGTGCGTCGGCGCTAGAAGCGCCGTCCGCAGCTGATGCTCGAACTCGTCGGCACCCGCCTTGGACTGCACCGGCGAGCGCTTGCGCACCCGCTCGACACTGCCGTCCGCATGTTGAAATCGAAAATCCGCGTACCATCTTCCGTCGATCTTACGTGCCGCCACCCGGGCCTCCGGACTGCGACACGCGACCTTGCTCGACGTAAGCTAGCAGCTCCGCACGGATGAAGTAGAGCCGCCGACCGAGCCGCGTGGCGCCGGGCAAGGTGCCGCGCTCGGCTTTCGCGTAAACCGCCGAGATCGTTGTCTTGAGCCAGGCGGCCACTTCAGCTGGCGTCAGAAGTGCGGGCAGCGACGGACCTGCTGGCCGCCGCTGGTCAGGCTCGTCGGGACGGCGTGCAACATGTAGCGGACTTCGCATCTTCGCCTCGAAAGCGATGCGCGCGTCTGCTTTCGGCCGAAGCTGAAAAGGGCGGCCTTGCCGCCGCCCCGCCGAAGGCGAGTCGCGCGACTCACGTCTGGCACCGTAGGCGGCGCGCTACCAAATTCTCAAGAAACGCCCCGCTATATTGCTAGTCGTAGCCAGCAAATCAGGGAAAATCGGCTGCGAGATTTTCGCTAGCCCAGATAATACTTTTGCTCGGCGCAAGCCGACCACGCGAACGCGCGCCTCTGCCGACGTCGCATCACTTGCGGCTTCGCGGATCAACTCAGCTAGGAAGCAGGCGTTGCACGTACGCGATGCGATACAGGTCATGCAGGACGACGGCTGCCGCTGAGCCGGATCGGGTTCGGCAGGTCGCGAGCCGTTGCCGAAGACCTTCGCGGTCGCGCCAATAGTGAGCAGGCGCGTCAGCGACACGCCGTGCGCCCCCAAGAGGTCGCGCACGTTTTTTGCCCGTTGCTCGGCGAGGCCCGGCGGCTCGCCTGCCGCGATAGGGCCCACGATAGCAACGCACTCGATGGCGGGTTTGGCGGCCAGCACCTTCGCCACTTCGCTCGTAAGAGTTCGGCATCGGGTGGCAGCTCGGTCGAGTTTTCTGCGAACGCGATGCGCTGAGCGATGAAAGTCTGCGTACTGTAGGCTACTAGGAGACTACAAACGCTACCCGGGCGCGAAGCCCGTGCCGACCGTTGACCGCGCAGCCGCGGACTGGCAGGCTCTCGATCTCAAGAATGCACCTAAACCTTCGTTAACATAAGACTTTTTGGACGAAGCCGCTGCGCGGCAGCTTGCGCGCTGATAGGGGGTGGCGAGGTCTTTGGGACGCGTCGCCACGGGGTGATGGAGTGGCGAGCGCGCGCAGGCATCTCGCCTGGGTAAGCCGTTTTCTCGCGGCAGATAGCGCTCGATCCGAGCTCCGTTTTTCCCGTTGGGGACCCGGCCGCTACCCGTGATGTGTGCGCCCCGATGGTGGGGCGCCCATCACGGGAGCAAGCGATGAAAGACACGACAGATCCTCGATTGGCGAAGTTGGCCGAAGCCTTGGAGATGCGGAGCGCCAGGCCCAATACGCGAGCGACGTATCTGCGCTGTGCGGCGAAGTTCTTGGACGCAGTCGGCAAGCCCATCAAGCAGGTCACTCGTGGCGACGTTGAGCAATTCCTGCTCGCGCAAACGCGAGACGGGCGTGCGCCGCGCACGCGCAACATCTACCTGGCTTCGATTCGCTGGTTGCTGCGCGCCTCGGGACGACGTGACGTGACCGCGCTCTTGCGCCAAGCCAGAGTCTCCAAAGCGCTCGGCACGGTGCTCAGCGGCAGTGATGTCGAGAAGTTGCTCGCGGCCATCACGTCCCTCAAGCACCGAGCGATTCTGATGACGGCGTACGGTGCCGGACTGCGCATTGGCGAAGTGCTGGCGCTCGAGGTCGGCGATATCGACAGCAAGCGCATGCTGATTCGCGTCAAGGACGGCAAGACCGGAGGGCGCTTCTCGGTCATGGGTGGGCGCCTGCTTGCGCTGCTGCGTGAGTACTGGAAGCAATACCGCCCGCCGGGCCCGCTGCTGTTTCCAGGCCGCGACGACCAGTCGACGCTTTCACGCGCGGCCGTCTGCAAGGTGTTCAAAAAAGTGGTTGCAGAGGTGCTGCCCGGTCAGCGCGTGACACCACACACGCTGCGGCACGCGTTCGCGACTCACTTGCTCGACACCGGCACCGACCTGCGCACCGTCCAAGTGCTGCTCGGACACGCGCATCTCGAAACCACGACGCACTACCTGCAACTGAGCCCGCGCAGGCTCGCTCGGGTCGAGAGTCCCAGCGAGCTACTCGGGACAGCGCGCGGGCGACGGCTGGGCTGACGACTCACCGTCATGCCTGCGCCTGCCTGCCCGGCGGGCGGGGCGCGCGATGGGCCGGCGCTGGAGATCGCGGAGCTGCTCCGTGACCATCTCGATGCCGTCTTGCGCGAGCCCTTGAGTAGCGAGCAGCACGCGGCCGTCCGCGCGCTGCTGCGCTGCCGCACCGCCCAACTTGGTGGCCACCTCGACACATGTGCCGCTTGTGGCTTCGCTCGCCCTTCCTACAACTCGTGCCGTGACCGGCACTGCCCCAAATGTCAGGGATTGGCCCAAGCCCAGTGGGTCCGGGCGCGCATGCAGCGCGTGCTCCGGACCCACCACTTTCATGTCGTCTTCACGTTGCCGGCGGAGCTGCGCGCACTTGCCCTCCGCAACCGGAGCGTCGTTTTCGAGCTGCTCATGAAGGCCGCCGCCGACTCGCTGCTCGAGCTGGGGCGCGATCCGAAATGGCTCGGCGCTCCCGCTCAGCTTGGCATCACGGCGGTGCTGCACACCTGGACCCGCGAGCTCGCCTTCCATCCGCACGTCCACTGTATCGTCACGGGCGGCGGACTCGCGCTCGATGGCAGCCGCTGGCTTGCCGCACCCGGCGAATTTCTGTTCCCCGTCCGCGTCCTCGCCGCCCTCTTTCGCGGCAAGGTGCTCGATGGACTCGCGCGTGCTCGTCGCGACGGCAAGCTCCGACTCGGTCCCGAGGACGAAGGTCGCGCCGCGGCTCGTCGTACCGATGCGCTGCACCGCGCCTCGTGGATCGTTTACGCCAAGCGACCCTTCGGCGGACCCGAGCAGGTCTATCGATACCTCGGTCGCTACACGCACCGAGTCGCGATCAGCAACTCGCGACTCGTCGGCACCCATGAAAACGTCACGTTTCGGACCCGAGGCGACCAGACCGCATCACTGCCGCCGCTCGTCTTCCTGAGACGATTTCTCCAGCACGTGCCGCCCCACGGTTTCGTCAAAATCAGGCACTACGGACTGCTGGCCTCTGGCAACGTGACCACCCGCCTCGAGCGCGCTCGAGCCCTGCTTGGCGGTGGTGGCGCAGAGCGCGAGGACCTGCCCGCCGACCAAGAAAGCGACCCTAACGAGGCGTGGTCGGGGCGGCTCGCGGACGGCGCTGAAGTCGACCTTTCCCTCTGCCCTAGCTGCGGCGCCCACGCCGTGCAGCGTGGGCCCCTTCCGTCGCATCATCCGACCAGCGCACGGGCGCCGCCCGAGGTCGCTGCATGACCAGCGTGCAGACACCCAACGACGCTCTCGCGCTCGTAGCGCTGGCGTGTACCCGCAGCCTGGCGCTCCGTGCCATGCGGCCTGCGAAGACTGCCTTCATCGCCAGCCGCAGGCCGGCGGACTGCCAAGTCTTGGTGCATCTGCCACCCGCTTGCGTCCGAATACGCCGCAAGGCGTCCGGCTCCGCCCCAGCGGCACGACCAAGATCCCCATAGCCACGCGACCTGCGCTGCCGCGCAACGGCTCCGTCCAACAAACCTCAGCGCGAATGCGAGCTCGGTCGGCCACGGCCTTCCTCACTCGACTCGCGCCGGACGCTTCTTATTATGCGTCGTTCGTCAGACGGAGGGGGATCGAAGGCGCTCCGTTCCGTAGCCGCTGGCCGACGTCGCAGCCTGCCGCGGGTGCGTCAGGCGGCGGTACGGCCGGCGACAGCGCTGGCTCCGCAGTAGGCCAGGGCGGCTCGGCGGGCACAGGCCAAGGCGGCTCCGTAAGCACGGCCGGCAGTGCCGGGCAGGGCGGCGGCGGCGGTGGCGGTGCCGGCGGCACGAGCGCAGCGGGTAGCGGCGGTGTCGGCGGCACGAGCGCAGCGGGCAGCGGCGGTACGACTCCGTGCAGTTCTGGCCACGTGTGCGATGGCTTCGAGGGCGCCGACTTTGTCGGCTGGACGAAGAACGGAGCGGGCGCGATCCAGCTCGACACGACTCACGTGTTCGCGGGCTCGAAATCCGTACAGTTCGTGAGCGAGCCAGGCGGCAACAAACGGGGCCAGCTCGAGCGCAGCGGAGCGCCACTCTTTCCGCTTACCAGCAACAAGATGTGGGGCCGCGTGATGGCCTTCGCCAAAGACTTGCCGGGTATGAGCGACAAAGAGAACAAGAACGTGCACTACGACCTGATTCAGGCGTCAGGAGCCGATCCGGCCCTTGGCGAGTACCGCGTCGCGGGCATGGGTGGCGTGCTGCTCAACTACAACCCGCACGATTGCTACTTTGGTACTCAAAAGCCCATCCCCGTGGACAAATGGGCCTGCTGGGAGTGGCTGTTCGACGGCGAGAAGAACGTGATCGAGTTTTACATCGACGGCGTGCAGCAAGCGCGCATCGAGAACAAGGGGCAGGGCTGCGTCGACGGCACGAGCTCGGTCTGGGAAGCGCCGACGTTCTCCGAGCTGAGGATTGGCTTCGTCAACTACCAGAGCAAAGCCGAGACGACGACGCTGTGGCTCGACGAGCTCGAAATCGGTCCAGAGCGCCTCACTTGCCCGACCCCGACGGCCGCGACACGCTGAAAAGACGAAAACCCTCCGCCGTGTACGCCTGCTAGCGTAGCCGCGTGCGCATCACCGAGCGTGGCGTCCGGCCGACTCGCTGGCTGTGCCTGAGCTTGCTCGTCGTGGTCGGGTTGCTCGCGATCGCGCTTGCGTGGCTGCCGGCTGCTGGCGCCCCGTACCAGTATGACGACTACGTCACGCCGGTGAAGGATCCAGCGTCGCAGTCGCTCACCAGTCTTGCGGGCTCGGTGCCGGGCACGCTGCGACCGCTCACCAAGCTCACGTTCGCGGTCGAGTCGAGTTTAGGTGTGCGCGACGCGACAGGCCGGCGTGCGCTGAATGGCGTGCTGTTCGTGATTGCAGCGGCGCTCTTGGCCC
>JBBRMI010000326.1:0-6177 GCA_038230915.1 Polyangiales bacterium
GCATTGGCGACGGTGTGCGCGAGCCCTAGCGGCGCACGAGAAAACCGAAAGGTTCTGCTGCTGTACGGGATAGCCACGCCCCGCGTGATTTCTGAGTTCCTAAAGCCAAGGTCGCAAGTTCGATTCTTGCCGGGGGCGCCAAAGCGAAGGCCGCGAATAGAAACGCAAACACCAACGGTTTCCGTCGGTTCGCTTGGGGCGGCACAGCTCGAAGCGCATCGCGATACGAGACGGAACGCGACGCAGTAGGACGGAGAAGGACGCGGGGCGTGGTAATAGCGTGGTAACGGCGGGACGAGCGCGTAGGTAATTTGATCGGGTGGCTCCGAGATGGCCTTCGCCACTCCTCCCCTCCCCAGGCCCAGTGAGCCCCCTGAACGGCTTCGTCACCGCCCGCAGAGCCGCCCCGACCACAAGACTCGGGCAACGAGCCCGTCTCGGCGCGAGGCTCCGCGCTGCGGCACATGGGCGGTACCGGCGCTGGTGTCTCGGTATTCAGTGCTCCTCGAACAGCTCCTGCTGCGGAGAGCTTGCGGTTGGTTGTCGCCGTGGGACGACGAGGGTCTTGAAGTACGGCGCGTCTCGGGGCGGAGCTCGAACGGGTGGCTCGAGCGGCTCGCCGTGGTGACGCAGTAGCCGTGCGGCGTTCGCCAGGTCGGTAATGACGGCGAGCAGGCGCATGCGGCCGCCACAGCGGGGGCATGTCTCGACGTCGAGCACCTGTTCAGCGCCAACGGCTCTTCAGACGACGTGTCAATCGTGAACGTCGCGACCGGCAAGGTCGAGAAGCGGATCAAGGTGACCGGGCCTACGTGGGGCGCGATTACGGGCAAGCCGCCGGCAGCGCCGTGATCCAATCGCCGACGAGCTTCGTGGCATCGGCGTCGTCATGCTGCAAGCCCAGCC
Organism: Polyangiales bacterium; assembly: GCA_038230915.1. Lineage (GTDB taxonomy): Bacteria > Myxococcota_A > Polyangia > Polyangiales > Polyangiaceae > PMG-095. The sequence continues at coordinate 907 of JBBRMI010000326.1, forward strand.
CGCGGAGGATGGCGCGCTCGGCATCCTCCGCGCCTGTGAGCGCGCTAGCGTTCGGCGAGACGCTCGAGCTCTTCGACATCTGCGAGGTCCTTGAGTCGCCCAGCCGCCTTCTTGTTGGCGATGAGTGCGGCCTTGCCGATATACGGAATTGCATGGCCTTCGAGCTCGAACGTCTTGGAGCCTCGTAGCGCCTCGTCGAACGACACACCACTGATCTTGGTGAGCACCTCGATCTTGAGCGGCGCAATCCCGAAGCGATAGGCATCGCCCTCCGTCGCGAAATGTCCTGGCGCAACCGCGTGCGCACGCAGTGGAGCTCCGAAGGCCTCGAGCGCTGCGAAGACGCGCTCGGAATTCGTCGTGGAGGGCCTGACGAAAATATCCATGTCGTCGGTGGCACGAACGTGGCCGTACAGGATCACGGCCCAACCGCCCACCAGCAGGAACTCCGCTTCGATTTCGCAGAGCTCGATCAGCAAATCCGTAAAGTCCTGAGGGAGCTTAGCCAACCGCCTCACCGGCCAAAAAAGTCTCGCCGGGCCACGCGGAGCGAGGAACCGTCGAAAACCCTCCTCGAAGCGATTGATGATGTTCGATGAGTCGGACCGCCGCGGCGAGCCTGTCTTCCGGTGTGCTTTCTGCGTACGGTGACGGTTTGCGCTCACCCAGCGCGACGACCTCGACCGTTATGCGAGCCCGTCGCGCGGCCGCTCTGAGCTTGCGCGCGTTTAGAGCTTCGACGTCGCTGGGCATTCGCACAGACTATCACACCGCCTGCCACCCCTCATGCCGCAATCAGGACGCGGAATGCGGCGGAAAACTCGTGGAACATCGGACGTATCGCGCCCGCGCAAGCCGGAGAGGCGTCACCCACCTCGCCGCAGGCGTTCACCTCAGCCGGCGTGAACGTGACTTGTCGCGTGAGCGCGGCGCTCACTGTCCCCGTTCGTCCTCCCAGCGGAAGGCACCCCGCTCGGCGAACGCGCGGTCTCGCTCAGCGCTAGCGCCAGTTTCTGATCGTGGAGGCCTAGTGACAGCTGCCCAGCTGGGCAGCCAAACCCGACCCACGGAACCCGCTCCATCGGCCACTGAACGCGCTAGCCTCTTCGTCGAGGTGAAGACGATCCAAAGCCGTTTTGCCGGTGCATGGTGCGCACTCTGCCTGCTCGGCGGCTGCCGTGACCGCCCACAGCCGCACGCCACGGGCGACGCTTCGAGCGCGAGCGCCCCTGCTCGAGCCGCCAGCGCGCCGATGCCGGCCGCCTCCGCACCTGAGCTCGGTTCGGGCCGCACGACCGCGTCGACGGTGCCAGTGCGCCCGCGCATCCACGCACGAAAGACGGGCCGATTTGTGGTCGTCGATCAGCGCGACCGCGCGTGGGCAAAGTCCTGCTTGATCCATCGCGCTTGCACGATCGAGGCACGACCACTCGAACCGTGCAAGCCAGGACAAACCGCGCGCGCTTGGGCGAGCCTCGGGTTGGAGCGTGACGATCTCGACGGCAAGCACGTCGAGTTGCGTGGCCGACTCCAACTCGACGACGGCTACTTCTCGACCGCTGTTGCGTGTGGTCCGAGCACCTGCTGCAACGGTGTGCGACGGCAAGCCGTGCTCGACGATCCTCCGAACGCGCTCGGGCTCGACGCGCCCCTGTGCAAGGGTGACGAATCGCGGCTGTGCTGCAATGCGTTGGTGAACGGCCAAGCGGTGCTTGTCAGCGGCCAATTGGACAATATGCAACCCACCCGGTCCACTTCTCCTAACGCCGCTATGCCTTCGATGCCCTGGCAGTTGACTGATGTCTCGATCTGCCAGCTCGCCGAGCCACGCGAGGAGCACCCACCGTCCAAGCCCGCGGACAAACGCTCTTCCGGGCCGTGAAGCTAGCGCGGCTACTGTGGGCAGCGCTGCGCCAACAAGCCCTGAGCATCGACCGGCTCGCACTTGCCGTTCATCCACGTGGCCAGGTCCGGGCACAGGTGGTCAGCGTCGCGGGCAGCGTGGAAAGGCACCTCTACTTTGCACAGGTTGTCGCGACGCACCGAACCCGGCTGGCACTCGTAGTCGACGTCGCAGTCAGGCGTGGAGCCGATGGCTCGGCAGACGCGCGCGGCGTTGGGCGCTTGGCACCAAAATCCGAACGCGCACAGCGGACCAAACTGCGGCGCGGTGCAAGGCTGGCCTCGCTGCTGGCGACCGCGCCCTGCATCGCCCTGAGCAGCGACGTTGCCGATCAATACACGGCGCTCGATGGGCGCGGCAACGTGGTCTACGCCGCTGCGCGCCTGCCGTTGCTCGGTGCTCCCACGTTGGAGGCCTTAGTGCCGCGCCTACAAGCACGTAGCGTGTCTACCGCCGACTGGCAGGTGGCGGCACGTTGTCCCGACGCGCAGCAAACCCCGCGGTCGCACCGTGCAGGTGGCGGGCGTCGTCGCACAACACGCCTAAATCGGGCTGCCAACTGGGCGGCGCGCTCTCACTTGCCTGCGAAGACATCGGCGATCTCGGCGACGCTCAAGACGCGCTCATAAATCCTGGCGTCGCTGAGCTCCGCCACCAGACGGCGCGTGCCGATGCCGATGATGTCGCCGGCGCTGCGCTGGCCTTTCGGCAACAGCTGGTTAGCGTTTTGGACGCCGTCGAGGAACAGCTTGACCTCGCCGGTCGTGTTGTTGCGGGTGGCCGCGACGTGATGCCAGATCCCGTCGTCGATCGGGCGCGTCGCATGCAAGGTCGTGTCGGGATTGCCGACGCCGAACGCCGGTTGTCCAGCCAGCAGCGCGAGGCCGAAGTCGTTGACCGTTCCAGAGCTGTCGGCATCGATCACGCTGCTACCATCGTACCATTGCTTGTCGAACGAGCCCTGGCCCGGGACGTCGGTCCGCATCCAAACCGCGAGCGTCATACTTTCTCTTACGCTGACTGCTAGCTCGAGGCCGGCGCCGCCGTTGAAGATCGCGACGCAGCCGTGCGTCTCGTCGCTGCCTTGCGTGACTCTGGACGACCCGGCGTTGTTTGCCGCGCGCGACGAGTCCGCCCCCATGCTGCGGGCGTCCTCGAAGCGATACCAGCCGACGAGCGCGTCGCCCCCCACCACCGTATCGGGACTCGGCCCGGGCACCAGCTGGTTGCAGGGAATGGCCGGGCACGCCGGACAGCTGCCGCCGCAATCGACTGCGGTTTCGTCGCCGTTCATGAGCGCGTCGTCACACGCCGCTCCGCCGTCGCTCGCGCCGGCTTCGCTTACGGGGCTGGTGCCGCCGCTGCCGCCGTTGCTCGGAGTGCCGCCGCCGGCCTGCGCGCCTTGGCCGGCGACGGGTGGCGCGGCGCCAGCGTAACCTCCCGAACCACCATTTCCGGGCAGCAGCCCCGCGTTGTAGATGGAGCAGCGGCAGAGCAGCGCTACCGTAGCGCCGAAGAGTGCTCGTTCGATGCCGCGCCGACCCATTTTGCCGTCGGATCGGACGATAGCTCAGATCTGCCAATCAGGGCAGGCTCGGCTTGCGGGGAAGGTCCCGGGCGGTGCCGAGCCCGTCGAAGTATTCCAGCGAGGTCCCGGGGGGAGGAGGTTGCCGCCCTGAGCAACCGCGGAGAGCCCTTTGACCCCGCGCCCCACGCCATCAATGAGCGCGTAGGTAATTTGATCGGGGTGGCTCCGAGATGGCCGTCGCCACTCCTCCCCTCCCCAGGCCCAGTGAAGTTCCCCCGAGTCCGTGGACAGCATGACTATGCCACGCACTGCTGATTTTTAGATCGCAATTCGAACTCGATGGGGTTGAGGTAGCCGAGGGACGAATGGCGCCGCTCGACGTTGTAGAAATTGTCGATGTAGTCGCCGATGGACAGCTTGGCCTCGTAGCGGGCGGCGTAGTGCTCGTGGTCGACGAGCTCGGCGCGCAGGGTGGCGAAGAAGCTTTCGGCGACGGCGTTATCCCAGCAGTCACCCTTGCGGCTCATGCTCCGCCGCATGCGGTGAGCGCGAAGCTTGGCGCGGTAGTCCCCGCTCGCGTAGGGACTGCCACGGTCGGAGTGGTGAAGCAGCCCGGGCGGTGGCCGGCGCGACTTCAAGGCGGCCTGGAGCGCGTCCAGCGCCAGCGTCGTGTCGTTGTTCGAGCTGGTGGCCCAGCCAACGACGCGGCGCGAGAACAGGTCCAGCATGACCGCGAGGTACAGCCAGCCTTGGGCGGTCGCGATGGCCGTGACGTCGGTCACCCAGGCGCGGTTTGGCTCGGTCTCGGTGAAGTCGCGGGCGAGCAGGTTGGACGCGATAGGCCCGTTGTGCTTGGAGTCCGTTGTTCGCTTGAAACGGCGTTTTCTGCGGCCTTGAAGTCCGTTTTCTCGCATCAGCCGCGCCACTCGCTTCCTGCCGACGCGGACGCCTCGGGCCTTGAGCTCCGCGTGCACGCGCGGGCTACCGTAAACCTTGCGACTGCGCTGGTGCACCGCGGCGACGGCGACAGCGAGCTGCGCGTCGGCCTTCACTCGGGCGGTTTTCGGACGCTTCCTCCAGGCGTAGAAGCCGCTGCGCGTGACGCCCAGCACCCGACACATCGTGCCGACGGGGAAGGCCACCTCCTGGGCGATGAAAGCGAACTTCACTCGCTCTCCTTCGCGAAGAAGGTGGCCGCAGCTTTTAAAATGTCACGCTCCATCGAGAGGCGCTTGTTCTCGCGCCGCAGTCGGGCAAGCTCTTCGCGCTCGGCCGTCGTGAGCGCGTCAGGCGGCCCCTTGCCGGCATCGATATCGCCTCGCTTGACCCACTCACGAAGCGAATTCTCCGTCAGGTCGAGGTCCTTGGCGACCTTGCTGATAGTGCGATCGCCGACCTTGCAGAGACGCACCGCCTCCGCCGTGAACTCCGGGGTAAACACGCGCCGCTTCCGTGGTTGCTGCTTCTTGACCATGGCTCACTCCTTGCGCATTCTCGCGCCAATTGGGGTGTCCACGAAAGCGGGGGATTTTCATGGTGTCATCGCGCGGTAGCCGAGTGCGCTGCCGGCCCAGGCTTGATCGGGCGGAGCTGCGGTCGAGGCTGCTCGCGCGGTTCACTCTTCATCCGCCGCTTCGGCGTTCACCCCATCCCGGCCGCTGGCGGTTCACCCATCGCCGCCGCAGACGGTCCACCTCTCCGCGAGGGGACAGGATAGTTGTCGCGCTGGCCAGGTCCTTAGCGGGGCGGAAAATGGAACTGCATGAAACCGTACTCAAACCCGACGACGAGGCGCTTCTCGGAAGAGCTGAGGGATGCTGCAGTGCAGCGGTTTTTGACC
>JBBRMI010000327.1:0-6166 GCA_038230915.1 Polyangiales bacterium
AATCCCTACTTTTGGAGCATCGATGGCGGCGATGAGCTGACCGGCGTCACGGTGCACCGGCTCACGGCCGACTACGACACCGGCCCTTTGCTCGGCGCGCGCAGCCTGCCTATCGGAGCCTGCAACGCCTGGCAGCTCGCCCGCGCGCTCGATCGTCCGTCGCTCGGCTTGCTCCGCGAAACGGTGGCGCGCTTCGCCGCCGGCCCCGCGCTCACCGACACCCCGCAAGACGAGCAACTCGCCACCTGGGCACCGGAGCCTGTCGGCGACGCCTTGAAGGTCGACTTCGGCTGGGCGACCGAGCGGGTGCTGCGGCGGATCCGCGCCCTTTCACCTACCCCCGGAGTGGCGTTGGAAATCGAAGGCGTGGCGCTGTTCGTGACCGGCGCCGAGCACGCCCCCGCCTACGTCGCGGCCTTATTACCCGGCGAAGCGCACATTTCGGACGCGCTCACGCTGCGCACGGGCGACGGCGCAATCAGAGTCACCCGCGCCTTCTTTCCAGACGTCGGCGCTCTCAGCGACGTCGAAGGTGGGGCAGGGACCCCACCGACAAACCAGGAAGGTGAGACGGAGGCGGCGACCGCCGCCGACGTCGCGGAGCTATTGAAGCGACGCGGCGCGCCGTAAACTGTTGGAATCGTGGCCTTGAGTGATAGACTCCGGGGTCGTCTCTTTCGGAGGATTCATGTCTGATCCCGTGAGTCTGGCTCGAGCTGCCCGTGAGAATTTGGCTCGCGGCCTGGCAGCACTACAGAGCCCAGCCGTGCCACCCCAAGTCATGGTGGTCGCGGAGCCCATCGCCCACGCCATGAGTGCGCTGCATCGCGTCGAGGCGTCGCACGGCGCAGCAGCCGGTGAAGCGGGTCCAGCTGCGCTCAACTCAGCTCGGCAAGCGCTCGCTCTGCTGCAGCAGCAACCGCAGGGCTACGCCGCAGTCGATCAGGCGCTCGAGGCGATCGCAGGCTCGCTCAACTTGATCCACCAGCTGGCTCAAGCGCCCGCAGCTGCCCCCTTCGGGGGCAACGTGGCGATGCCGCCGCAAGCTGCGCCGCCGACGCAACCGTCGCCGCAAGGCTGGGGTCAACAGCCTCCCCCCTACCAACAGCCACCCGCCCCCGCGTACCAACAGCAGCCGCCTGCCTATCCGCAGTCGCCCGCCCCCGCGTACCAGCAGCAGCCACCTGCTTATCCGCACCAGCAGCCGGCGCCGGCGTATCAGCAACAGCCGCCCGCCTACCCGCAGCCTGCCGCGTACCCACAACCCGCTGCGGCTCCGCCAGCCTTTCCGCAGCCTGCCGCGCCCGCCGCAGCAGGCGGCACCGGCGCACCGATCCGTTTCGAAGCCGAGCTCGGTGCGCACAGCACGACCAACTTCTACAAGGGTCTCAGCGGCAACGACGTGATTGATTCCGGCGGAATCTTCGTCTCGACTTATCAGCTGCCGGACATTGGCCGCAACGTCGTGATCAAAGTGTCGATGCCCGGTGGCTACGAATTCGAAGCCTTGGGCGTCGTGCGTTGGACGCGTGAGGCACCGCTGTCCGGCTCCGACTCGCCCCCCGGCTTCGGTGCGCAGTTCACGCAGATTTCGCCGGAAGGCCGGCAGCTCGTGTACCGCTACGTGCGCAACCGGGAACCGCTGTTCCACGACGACCTGTGAGGCCGCGCGTCGGGCGGGGTACCGACGCGCAGCGGCAGGGGGTTTCCTAGCAGCGTGAACAAGCTCTTCGCCGCCCTGCTCGTCGCGCTGTCGCTCGGCTTCTGGGCGAGCTCCGCGCGCGCCGGCGACCCACGCTTGCAGTGGTACACGCTCGAGACCGCGCATTTCCGCATCAACTTCCACGGCGGCCTCGAGCCGCTCGCGCGGCGCGCCGGCTTCATCGCCGAGAACGCGTACCGGGTGCTGGGACAGCAGCTCGACCAAAGGCCGAGCGAGGTGGTCGACATCCTGCTCACCGACGACACCGACTTTGCCAACGGCTCGGCCGGCGCGGTGCCGTACAACGCGATTCGGCTTTACGCGACCGCGCCCGACGACATGTCCGCGCTCGGCGATTACGACGACTGGCTCAACGAGCTTATCACGCACGAGTACACGCACATCCTACACGTCGATAACGTGTCGGGTCTGCCGGCGTTGCTCAACAAAGTCATCGGCAAAACCGTGACCCCCAACCAGTGGCAACCGCGCTGGATCTTGGAAGGCTTGGCGGTGGCGATGGAGACCGCGCACACCAGCGGCGGTCGCCTGCGCTCGAGCCAATTCGACATGTTCATGCGCGCCGACGTGCTGGAGGGTCACGTCGCTGGGCTCGACCAAATGTCGGGTTCGCCGCGGCGCTTTCCGGGCGCGAACCTCTGGTACCTTTACGGCTCCGAGTTCATCTCGTTCATCAACGACAGCTACGGGCCGAACGTCTTCGCCGCCGTCGCCGACGACTACGGCGCGCAGATCTTGCCCTGGGGCATCAATCGTTCGATCCGCCGCGTCACCGGGCGCACGTACGAAGAGCTGTTCGACGGCTGGCAAGCCGCGCTGCGCGTGCGCTACGGCATTCAAGCCGCGAACATCCGCGCACGCGGCTTACGCGAAGGCCGACGCATCACGTCGCGCGGCGAGAACGCCAGCGGGGCGCGCTTCAGCGAAGGCTGCTCGACGCTCGGCAAACCGAGCCTGCTCTACTTCCGAGACGACGGGCACACCACCGCCGGCTTCTACGAGCTCGGGCTCGATGGCAGCCATCCGGAAGGTACCTTGCGTGCGCGCGCCTCCAGCCAACAACTGAGCGTCGCGCCGGACTGCTCGCTGGTCTTCGACAGCAATGCGGTGTCCGAACGCCGCTACAATTTCCAAGACCTTTTTCGACAAGCGCCCGGCACCTCGTCGCGCGAGGAAGGCGACACGCGTCAGCGCATGACGCACGGCCTGCGCGCGCGCCACGCCGACGTGAGCCCGGACGGTCGCAGCATCGTCTACGTCACGAACGACCGCAGTACCAGCACGCTGCGGATTGCCGATTTGACCGCCGACTATCAGCTGGTGAACGCGCGGCCGTTGGTGCGGAGCGCGCGCTTCGAGCAAGCCTACTCGCCACGCTTTTCGGCCGACGGCCGGAGCATCGCGTACAGCGCGTGGACGGCGGGAGGATTTCGCGACATTCGGCTGGTTGACGCGGGTACGGGCAAATTCCGCGAGCTGTTTCACGACCGCGCGGTCGACCAACAACCGGTATTTTCGCACGACGGCCAGCGCATCTATTTCGCGTCGGATCGCAGCGGCGTCTCGAATATCTACGTCTACGAGCTCGCGACGGCCCAGCTGTCGCAGGTCACGAACGTGATCAACGGCGCGTACTTCCCGGAGTTGTCGGCCGACGAGCGCACGCTGGTCTACACCGGCTACACCAGCCGCGGCTGGGACCTGTTCGCGCTCGACAACCAGCGCACGGCTTGGCTCGAGCCGTTGCCTTACCAAGACCCACGCGCCAGCGCGCCGCTACCCAACGTCGTGCACTACCCGATCAAGCCGTACAGCGCGCTGCCGACGCTGCGCCCACACCAGTACTACGTGCAGTACGGGCCGGGGGCGTTCGGCAACCAGCTAACGGTCACGACCAGCGGCAATGACATTGCAGGGCTACACGCGTTCTCGGCGGCGCTCAGCGTTCCGGTCGAGACCACACACGGCGAGCCGTCGGCATCGCTCGACTACTACTACGGCAGAAGGACGTTCGGATTTCAGCTGTCGGGTTTTCGGAGCTCGACGCCGCGCTACGACTACAGCTACAGCGACCGACGGCCGCCGATCGTCGAGCATCTGAGTGGCGTGTCGACCGGCTTGTCGCTGTTCGCTGCGGGCGACAACGAGCCGCAACGCTTGGCGCTGAGCTACACCGTCGCCGAGTTCGCGGAGCGGCTGCCACTCGGGCTGCCCGATCCGTACGCTCCGTTGCCGGTCGAGCCGCACCGCGGTTGGCTCGGCCTGCTGCACCTCGGCTACAGCTACTCCAACGCCGAAGCCACCAACTACGCGATCAGCGCCGAACGCGGCTTCGATTTCAGCGTCGGAACCGACTACGCGGACCGCGTGCTCGGCAGCGAGACGAGCGTGACGTCGTTCAGCGCGGTCGCGACCGGCTACTTGAAGATGCCGTGGGCGCGTCACCAGGTGCTGGCCGTGGCGCTCTCGGGCGGAACCGGCGGTGGCACATACCCGCGACGCGGCTTGTTCTCGATCGGCGGCTTCGGCGACGTGCCGCTGCTCGACGCGTTCCGCTCCAACCTGCGCCAAAGCGGGTTTCGCTTGCGCGGCTACAAACCCGGGCAGTTCGCCGGCAATGACTTCAACCTGATCAACGTCGAGTACCGGACGCCAATCTGGTACGTCGACCGCGGCATCAGCTCACTGCCAATCTTCGTGCGCACGCTGTCAGGTACGGCTTTCTTCGACTACGGCGCCGCTTACAATCGCCTCGACTTGAGGGATCCGCTGGCGGTTTTTCACGCCGGCGTCGGCGCGGAGCTGTGGGTCGATCTGTTCGTCGCCTACTACGTGTCGGCCAACTTGCGCGTCGGCTTCGCTAAGGGCCTGGACGCCACGGCTGGCGACGGCGTGCAGACTTACACGGTGCTCTCGAGCGCTTTCTGAGCGTTTGGGTAATTCTCGGTTGCCGAATACTTTCCCGGATCCGCCAAGACTTGCTAGCCCAGCCCCATGCATAAGCTCTGCGGCATTGCGGCGGCCCTGACCTCGGTGCTCGCGGGCTGCATGACCCCGCCCACGCCGGCCGAGCGCGTCACCGACGCCGCGATGGCGCTGAACGTCGCGGCTCGTTTCAATCAGCTCGACGTGGCCGTGTCGCACGCGGCCGCTGCGGATCGCCCCGATTTCATGAAGCGGCACGCGGCCTGGGGCCAGACGCTGCGCATCGTCGACGTCGAGATGGCCAGCCTGTCGTTACCGGAATCGGACAAGGCGGTCGTGCTCGTCGACTACGCCTGGGTTCGCAATACGGAAGGCAATATGCGCGCGACGCGCCTCGAGCAAACGTGGAAGGACGACGCGGGCTGGCACCTGGTGCGCGAGAAGCGCATCTCCGGCGACGTCGGCTTGCTCGGCGAACCGATCGCGGAACCGCCTGCCCCGCAGCCCGACAAACAATTCGCGACCCGCACCATCCACGAGGACGGCGCGGCCGCTACCGAATAGTCCGCCGCCGGCTCAGCTGGCGCTGGCTGCAGCGGCCTTCTTGCGGCTCGGCTTGGCAGTCGCCTTGCGGGTCGCCTTGGTCGCGTCGGCCCTACGAGCCAGGCGCGCCTTCTTCTTCGCCTGCGCCTTGCGGCGAGTCATCTTCACGGAAGCACGGCTGTCGAATTTACCCATGACCCGGCCCTAGTACTGCGCTTCGCCGTGAAGCGCTAGGGGGTTTGGCCGCTGCGGGCGTTAACCGCTGGAGACGTCTTCGAGCGCGCGCTCGCGATCGCGCACTTCGAGGCGATAGCGGCTATTGACCGTCTCGATATAGAAGACGTCACGCGCGGCGACGCGCAGCACGCGCTTGACCGGCGTCGTCACGTACTCGTGCATTCCGTCGGAAAACTCGATCACCACGACCGAGCCTTTGCGCGGGGCCCGAACCAGGCGACCGGCGACTGCCCGCGACCCGCGACCGAGCTTCCGGAGCACGACTTGCACAGGGGTTACTCTAGCAAGGTCCATGGTTGAGTCCACCGGGCAGTTGCATGGTTTAGTACCGGGCGATGCCCTCGCCACCCCTGAACGACCGCTCGCAAGTGCGCGAAATGTCGGCAGATGTGGGCTGCGAAGCAATTTCACCAAAAACTCAGAGCCGCGGCGATTCGGAACAGGGGACCGGCCACGGACAGCTCACCCAGGTCGAGGGCCGCCAGCCGCTGCGGCACGACGCCCGAGTCGTCGGGTGCGAAACTCAGCCGCATCGGCGCAGTCCAGCCGTAACCGCCCTCGCCGGTCAGCCAAATCCGCGGCTTGTGCGAAGCGCCGTTCTGGTAGCCCCACAGCTCGACGGCGGCGCCGGCCGTCGCGTCGAAGCCAAACTTCCAGCCCGTCTTCATCCAGGCGGTGCCGAGACCGCCGGAGACTTCCGCCGCCTCGCGCGTGAGTGTGGGACCCACCTTGGCGGTG
>JBBRMI010000328.1:0-6006 GCA_038230915.1 Polyangiales bacterium
CGCAGCCGGTGTGCCAGCGCCCCACCGTTTGGCTCCGCATAACCAGGCGCTGGCGCACCGGGTGCGCGCTCTCGGCCTGAGTCCCCAAGACAAGCAGGCCCGAGCCGACCGAAACTGCTGCCGTCACCGAAACCGCTGCCGACTGCGAATTTGTGCTGACCCGAAACCGCTGCCCCGACCGACCCCGATCCCGCTGCCGATCAGCCGATCCCGCTCCCCAACCCGGCCCGATCACTAATCAAGGCTGCAACGGAACGCTGCTCCGGGAGCATGGCTCCCCAAAAGCGGGCGTTCACGCCTTTGCCATTCGCCGGTCGAGAGCTCGCGGCCGCCTTCGAAACCATTGACCGAGTTGGGTTTCGTAGACTGCGCGGCTGTTTCGTCGGCCCCCGCGAGCAAACCGGAAAAGGGTCCAGAGTCCCCGCGGGCCGCCCGGACCGTCGACGAGCTGACCGAGCACGTGCACGCTGAGAGTACCAAAGTTCGCTCGCACCTCTCGTTCAGGGCGAGTGCGTCGCGCCTCCCCAGCACCGCCGCCAACAGGTCCCGCTGTCCGGGACGCGCCGCGCAGATGCCGAACACATGCTGCGCCTTGGCGAGCAACTCCCCCTCATTCACTAGAACTGTTGCCATATGGCGCTCGTCGGATCGCCCCGCGGCCCGTTGCGTCCCGCGTGGGAAACGCTGTCTCACGCCATGGCGTCGTCGAGCGTTTCGGCGGTCAGGACGCGTTCAATCCAGCGGTCGAGTTGCGGCTCGGCCGCAGCCGCAAGGCTTTGCGAAGCAGTGTCCGACAGTTCCCCGAACTTCAGGGTAAGCAGCTTGCGCAGGGTTTCAGCTTTGCCTTCAGCTTTGCCTTCAGCTTTGCCTTCAGCAATCCATCTTTCGGCGAGGGTCGTCATGAGGGGGTCCTTGGTTTGAGGCTTGGTGACTTCCAGGGCACGGCTGAGGGACTGCGCGGCTGTTTCGTCGGCCACCGCGACTATATAGCGGAAAAGGGTCCAGAGTGCCTCCGGACCGCCCGGGCCGTCCAAGAGCCGACCGAGCACCGGCACCCAGTGGTCGATGGCCTGTTCCAGCCGCTTTCGGCTACGCGCATCGCGCAGTGCCCAAAGCGCGAGCAGCGGTTCCAGGGCGAGTTGACGAGCCTCGAGGGCCTCGTCGCTCAGCTCGGTCAAGTCGTCGAGCACGAAACTGAGCCGCGGAATCAGCTCGCCGAGGCCTGCCTGCGCTACGAGGTTTGGATCGAACAAGTCCTCGAGTCGTCGAGCAGCCGACCAGCCACCTGGACCGTGGTGGAGCACCACGGGAATCACGACCGGCAGCGGCAGCGCCGTGCTCCTGTCCGGCAAGCTGGCCAGGTGCTGCTTCAAGATACGCTCGATGTAGCCCAGAAGCCGGAACGGCATCAGCTCGTCTGGCCGGCTCTGATGCTCGAACAGCAAGTACAAGAGCGCCGGCTTGCCCGCTACTTTGGCCGAGAAGAGCAAGTCCGACTGAGAGCCCATCAGCGCTTTGTCGACGTACGCGCCGGCACTGAGCGTGAGAGTAGAGAAATCGATCAGCGCAACCAGCGGAGGCGGCAACACCGCGCGCAACTCCGCGGCAGCATGCGCCACTTGCGAGAACGTATGCTTAAACAGCGCGTCGTGCGGCTGTTTCGGCTCGGTCACGTCCTGGAACCGCAGGTGAGCGTATCGTGGTTGTTCACGCATTTGCGAAGAAGACGCAGAAGACTCCCGGTCGAGCTCTCGACGTAGCCTGTGCGCGAGCAAAAGAGGTGGAGTAATGGGCATTCAAGTTAGCAGGCTCAAAAAGCGTTGGATGAAGGAGCCTGGATTCAAGGACGGCTACGACGCGCTCGAGGCAGAATTCGCTCTCGCGAGCATGCTCATCGAGGCGCGGACGAGGGCGAAGCTGTCTCAGCTGGAGCTCGCAAAGAAGATGGGCACATCGCAATCGGCGATTGCTCGTCTGGAGAGCGGCGCCGCAAAGCCCAGCCTGTCCACGCTCGAGCGATTCGCAAAAGCGACTGGGACGCGTGTCCGCCTCTCACTTGAGCCAGCGAACCCACGGAAGAAGAAGACCCGGCGCGCCGCCTAGCTGAAGGGATCTCTGTAGCCGTCACGGCGCCCGCAAGGCTTGCGGAGACGCCGCCGGTCGCTCCGTCACACCATGACGTCGTCGAGCCCGCAAGGTGCCGCGGTCGAGCTCGCGTGCATAGGGACGGTCAGCGGGACGCGGCCCTGACACTAAAGGCGCACGTGGCTTCCACGCTGACGCGTCTGCACGTAGCCAAGGCGCGAGAGGGCGGTGACACAATCCTTGCCGGAGATAAGTGGCGGCGCGACCACTTCAACACCTACGCGGCCACGGTGACGTCGACCAATTCGCCTGTGGGTTTATCACCCGATTCCAAGCAGAGCGCGATGGCCTCGGAAATGTTCGCCAGCGCCTCTTCGCGCGTCTTGCCCTGCGAGATGCATCCGAGCAGAACTGGGCACTCGGCGACGATCCACCCGTCTTCACCGGGTCGCAGCACAACGGGGAGCTTGCTCATGGCAGGCAGAACAATAGCACCGCCCCAAAAAACCGACCAGAGCCGCCGGCCAGGGTGATTGAACGGCCGCTCTTCGGGCGCGAGCGCCGTGCTAGGAGTCGAACCGTGCTGCTCTCCATCTCCGTCGATCTAGACGAGATTCACCATTACTACCGGATTCACGGCCTCGATCGCGCGGACGCGGTGCGCGCAGTCTACAGTCGTGCCGTTCCCCGACTTTCGGATTGGGCTCGGCAGCGTGGCATCCCGGTGACGTGGTTCGTGGTCGGGCAGGATTTGCAAATTGCTGAAAACGCGGAGGCCGCGACACGGCTCGCCGCGGGCGGAGACGAGCTGGGTTGTCACTCGTACTCACACTTCTACGACCTGACCCGGCGCCCTTTCAGTGAGATGGAGCGCGAGGTGCAGCGCGGCGTCGCGGTGATTCGCGAGAAAGCGGGCGTGGTCGCGACCGGCTTTCGTGCGCCCGGCTACGTCGTGACCGAGACCTTGCTCAGTCTGCTGCTCGAGCAGGGTCTTGCTTACGATAGCTCGGTGTTTCCGTGCCCCTCGTACTACGCGCTGAAGGCCGTGGCGTACGCTAAGCTTTCCGCGCGGGGCCGCGAATCGGAGGCGATCATCGACGCGCCCGACGTGTTGCGCGCGCCGACGGTGCCGTATCGCGTCGGGCGACCGTTCTGGTTTCGCGGCACCGGCATCTGGGAAATTCCGATTCAAGTCACGCGCCGCGCGCGTCTGCCTTTCATTGGCACTTCACTCACGCTAGCTGGCGCGATCGGCGCGCGCTTGCTGGCGCAAGGCGTCGCGGGCGAGCCGTTCGTGAACCTCGAGTTGCACGGCATCGACGCGCTCGATCAGCACGACGGCTTGTCGGAGCTCGCCAAGCACCAACGTGACTTGCGCGTTGCGTGGAGCAAGAAGCTCGATGCGATAGACGCGGCGCTCACCCTGTTGCGCAACAAAGGTTACGCCTGCGTGCGCATGGACGAGCTAGCCGCGCGAGCGCGCGTCGGCGCGGTCTGAGGGCAGCAGACTCCAGCCAAACGGGGTTTGAAGGCCCGAAGCTATAATTCTTTTCCCGGCTTCCCGACGGCCGCGCAGTACCAGTCGTAGAACTGCTTCACGCCGCTGGCGACGCTCACCTGAGGCTCGTAGCCGAGCAGCTTGCGGGCTTTGGTGATGTCGGCGTAGGTATAGCTGACGTCCGCGCGCATCATGGGCTCGCTGGTCACGGGCGCTTTGCGGCCGGCCAACGTCTCGAGGTCACGCACGAAGTCCGAGAGGAGTACTGGCTCGCCGCGGCCGATGTTGATGACTTCGTAGCCGAGGCGTCGGTCAGTCGCGGCGACGATACCTTGGACGATGTCCGAGACGAAGGTCCAGTCGCGGTGCATTTGCCCGCCGTTGTAAAGCGGCATGGACTCGCCAGTGCGCATGGCGTCCAAGATTTTGTACGCGAGCATGTCCGGGCGGCCGCGCGGGCCATAGACGGTGAAGAAACGCAGCGCGGTGAAATCGAGGCCGTGAATGTGGTGGTAAGCGTGACCGAGCAGCTCAGCCGAGCGCTTGCTGGCGGGGTAGGGGGCAAGCGGTCGGTCGGCCGCGTCGGTCTCGATGAACGGCACCTGTGCGGTGTTGCCGTACGCCGATGACGTGCCGGCGAAGACGAAGTTGGGGCGCCCATGGGCGCGCCCGGCGTCGAGCAAGTTGAGCGTGCCGGTCAGGTTGACGTCGTAGTAGAGCCACGGGTCATCGACCGAGACGCGCACGCCGGCCATCGCGGCGAGGTGCGCGACGGCGGTGAAGCGGTGCTTCTCGAACAACGCTCCGAGCAACGCGCGGTCGCGAATGTCACCCTCGACGAACGTGAAGCGTTCGGCGGCGCCGGGCAGCGCTTGAAGCTCTTTCACGTTGGCCCGCTTGCGAGCCGGATCGTAGTAGTCGTTGAGGTTGTCGAGCCCGACCACGCGGTCACCGCGCTCGAGCAAAGTCGCGGCGGTGTGGCTGCCGATGAAGCCAGCCGCACCGGTTACTAGAAGCGTTTTTCCCGTCACGCGGCGCAGCCTACACCATCACGTCGGGCCGGTGCATCAAGGTTACGCGGGCGCCTGGCCCTCGTCGCGCTTGTCGCGCTTGTCGCGGGCGTCGAGCAGTCGTTCGCTCGCGATGCCGCTCGCCTGAATGTACTCTCGCACGATCTTGTTGTCGCCCTCGACCAGCTCGCGCGGCTTGCCGGACGCTGCGACTTTGCCCTTGGACAATACGAAAATCCGGTCAGCGATTTGCAGCGCACCAGCCATGTCGTGCGAAATCACGACGCTGGTCACGCCGAAGCGATCGCGCGTCTCCAAAATCATCTCGTCCACGGTGCGCGTGGTGATCGGATCGAGCCCGCTGGTCGGCTCGTCGTACATCAGCACCTCCGGCTCGAGCATCAGCGCGCGCGCCAGGCCGACGCGCTTGCGCATGCCGCCTGACAGTTGACTGGGGAAGCGCTGCGCGGTGCCCTCCAGGCCCAACACTTTCAGCTTGTCGAGCACCTTGTCCCGCACGTCACGCTCGTTGAGCTTGGTGTGCTCGCGCAGCGGGAACGCTACGTTGTCGAGCACGTTCATCGAATCGAGCAGCGCCGAGTACTGGAAGACCATGCCGAACTTGCGGCGGGCCTGGTTAAGCTGTCGTTCCGAGAGGGCGGCCAGGTCGACGCCGGCCACCACGACGCGCCCGCTGGTCGGTCGCTCGAGCCCGATCAAGACGCGCAGCAGGGTCGTCTTGCCGGCGCCAGAGCCGCCGATGATCACGGCCACCTCGCTGCGCTCGACCTGCATGTTCACGCCGCTCAGCACCTGCGTGTCTCCGAAGCGCTTTTCTAGGTCTTCTACGATGATTTGCGGCTCGGCCATGGACCCGGCGCACGATAGCACTCCGCTTGGCGCTTGACGCCTGCCGGGTGGTCTCCGCATAACTTGTGCTGAAGGAGCAGCGAGGATGACGCAAGAACATTGGGCAGCGCTGGTAGAAGCTTCCGGAGCCAAGAAGGACGAGCAAGGCTTTCTGGCGCCGCCCGAGGGCAAACTGCTCACGCTGTACGTCGCGTCGGGTAGCTCGACGCTCAGCGTCCAACGTATCGAAGCCGTGAAGCAAGAGCAGGCGCTGATCCACGCGCGCACCAAAAAGGGCGAGCTTTTCGTGCTCGCGCTCGTGGACGTGTTCGCCGGCGCGGTCGAAGAGACGCAAGGTTCTTCCTCGCGCAAGGCCGGCTTCGTCTGACGCGCGGGGGGCGCGAGACGGAGCACGAGACCGAGACAACAGGAAGGCGGCTGAGCATTCATCGCATCCTGGAGCTGTTTTCCACAGCTAAGACGGCTTCGACGCTTGCCAAAAGCTTTTCGAAGCCACGAGCGATGGTTATCGAGCCGGGAGGACCGCCGGAGTATTTCCCCGTA
>JBBRMI010000329.1:0-5935 GCA_038230915.1 Polyangiales bacterium
AGCCTTCGCCCAGCCGCTCCTCGCACAAGTCCGCTCCGGACGAGAACATGTCCGACTGAGAAGGCGCCTTCCCGAGGGTCATGACGCCGTTAGATCAAGCCCCCTTCAACGGGTCAACGAAAAACACCAGCCACCTAGTCGATCGAGGGGCCAGGGAATAAGAGGATAGCGCAACGTGAGGCTTGGGAAACGAGACGCTAGGGAAAGCGAGTGCGCGTGTTTTGGCGACGTCGATGGCGCCGTCAGCCTCCGCCCTCACGCTCCCCCAATCCCCTCCGCCGACTAACCCCCGACCCCCGACCCCCGACCCCTTGGCATGGATTGTTTCAGGACGAGACGCTTCGCCGCTTAAAAATCTATCGAGTCTCGATACTTTTCATCGCCCCAAAACCAGCGCGACACCGGTGTGAAACGCGAGCCACGAGACATTCAAGCTCGCCCGAATGTCTCGCTCAGCGCCGCACTTGGCGGCCGTCACCTCCGATACCGTCAAGACGCACTGTCCCTACTGTGCGTTTCAGTGCGGGATGGCGGTGACCAGGCTGCGCGGTACGACCACCCAGCTGCGCATCGCCGCCAACCCGGAGTTTCCGGTCAACCGCGGGCAAATGTGTATCAAGGGCTTCACGTCCGGCGCGCTGCTCGATCATCCGGAGCGCATCCGGCAACCGATGCTGCGGCAAACCAGCGGCCGACTCGTGCCAGTGTCGTGGAGCCTTGCGCTCGACTTCGTGGCCGAGCGGCTGCTGGCCCTGCAAAAGGCGCACGGGCGCCAGGCAATCGGCGTGTTCGGTAGCGGCGCGCTGACCAACGAGAAGGCGTACTTGCTCGGCAAGCTGGCGCGCGTCGCGCTCGGCACCCCGAACATCGATTACAACGGGCGCTACTGCATGTCGTCGGCTGCGGCCGGCCAGAACCGTGCGTTCGGCGTCGATCGCGGCATGCCGTTTCCGGTTTCGGACATCGCCGAAGCGCAGACGTTGATGCTGTGGGGCTCGAACTGCGCCGAGACCATGCCGCCGATCATGCAGTGGGTTTACGAGCAGAAGGAGCGCGGCGGGCAGTTGATCGTCGTCGATCCGCGCCTGACCGACACCGCGCGCGGCGCTGCGCTGCACCTGCAGCCGACCCCGGGCACGGATCTCCTGCTCGCCAACGGCTTACTCGCACTCGCGATCGAGCAAGGTTTGGTCGATGAGCGGTACATCGCGGCGCGCACCGAAGGCTTCGAGGATCTGCGGCGTTCGCTTTTGACCTGCGACGCCACCTACGTCGAACGCGTGACCGGCGTGTCGCTCGAAAAGCAACGCCGCGCCGTGCAGCTGTTGGCGAGCGCCGAGCGCAGCATGTTGCTGTCGGGTCGTGGCGCCGAGCAGCAATCCAAAGGCACCGACACGGTGCTGGCCTTCACCAACCTGATGTTGGCGCTCGGCAAAGTCGGCAAACCAGCCAGCGGCTACGGTTGCCTGACCGGCCAAGGCAACGGCCAGGGCGGCCGCGAGCACGGCCAAAAAGCCGACCAATTGCCGGGCTATCGGTTGATCGAGGATCCAGAGGACCGCGCCGCGATCGCCAAGGTGTGGGGCGTCGAGCCGGAGTCGCTGCCGGGCAAGGGTAAGAGCGCCTATGAGCTATTGGACGCAATGGGTCCGACCGGCGGCATCCGCGCGCTGTTGGTTTTCGGTTCCAACGTCGTGGTCGCGTCGCCCAATTCGAGCAACATCGAAGCCAAGTTGAAGCTGCTCGACCTGCTCGTGGTGTGCGACGCGTTCGAGACCGAAACCGCTCAAGCCGCGCACGCCATCTTACCGATCGCGCAGTTTGGGGAGGAAGAAGGCACGCTCACCAACTTGGAAGGTCGAGTGATCTTGCGCGAGCAAGTGTGCAAAGCGCCCGACGGCGTGAAGACCGACATCGAGATCATGGGCGCGCTTGCCAGCCGGCTGGGTGTACCCGACGGCTTCCAATTCGACAGCGCCGAGGCCGTGTTCGAGGAGCTAAGGCGCGCGACCGCCGGCGGCAGGGCCGACTACAGCGGCATCAGCTACGCGCGAATTCGCGAAGAAAAAGGCGTCTTTTGGCCGTGTCCAGCGCCCGAGCATCCAGGCACGCCACGGCTGTTCGAAGAGCGCTTCTATCACCCCGGTGGCCGCGCACGCTTCTTCGCCGTGCCGCACCGCGCCGCGGCGGAGCTGCCGGACGCCGACTACCCGCTGTTCTTTACGACCGGCCGTTACAAAGAGCACTACAACTCCGGCGCGCAGACCCGGCGCGTGGCGCAGCTGGCCGACGCCAAGCCCGAGCCGCGCGTGCAAATCCATCCGCGGCTCGCGCAAGAGTTGGACGTGCTCGAGGGCCAAGCTTTGCTGGTGGAGAGCCGGCGCGGAAGCGTCAGCATGCTGGCCAGCATCAGCCGCGACATCCGCCCCGACACGCTATTTGCGCCCTTTCACTGGGGCGGCAAGCAAGCGGCCAACGTGTTGACCATGCCTGCCCTGGATCCGATCAGCAAGATGCCCGAGTTCAAGATTTGCGCGGTACGCGCCCGGGCCCGGGCCGCTCGGTCGACAGCGCCGGCGAGGCACAAATGAGCAAGAAGAAGCTCGCCATCATCGGCAACGGCATGGGCACCTGCCGGCTGCTCGACGAGCTCGTTTCGCGCGGCGCGGCGTTTCAGTACGAAATCACCGTGTTCGGGGAGGAGCAAGGCGGCGCGTACAACCGCATCATGCTGGGCAAAGTGCTGGCCGGCGGCTCACCGGACGAGATAGTGACGAAATCGCTCGAGTGGTACGACCGTCACAACATCCGCTTGATCGACCGCACGCGCGTCACCAAGCTCGACACGCTGCGCAAGCTGGTCGAAACCGAAGACGGCCAAGCGCGCGCCTACGACGTCGCGGTCCTGGCCACCGGCAGCCAACCGATCGTACCGGCGCTCGAGGGCATGAACGATGAAAACGGCGAGCTCAAGCCGGGCATCTTCGTGTATCGCACGATCGGCGACTGCATGCGGATGCGCGAACGAGTGCGCTCGGGCGACAGCGCGATCATCGTCGGCGGCGGGCTGCTCGGGCTGGAAGCGGCCAAGGTGTTGAGCGACCGTGGGCTACACGTCACGGTCGTGCAGCTGAAGAAGACGCTGATGAACGCGCAGCTCGACGAGATTGGTGGCGAGATGCTGGAGCGCCAGGTCGAGCGCAGCGGCATTTTCGTGCGCACGGGCCGCACCGTCGAGGCGGTTTACTCCGAAGAGACCGTCAAGGGCGTCTACCTGGACGACGGTACGACACGCCCGGCCGACATCGTGATCCTGGCGTGCGGCGTGCGCCCGCGCATCGACGTCGCCAAGGCCTCGGGGCTGCCGGTGAATCGCGGCATCATCGTCAACGACGCGCTCGCGACCGAGGTGCCGAGCGTGTATGCGTTCGGCGAATGCGCCGAGCACGCCGGCCGAACCTACGGCCTCGTGGCGCCAGTGTGGGAGCAAGCCGTCGTGCTGGCAGATGTACTGACCGGCAAGAATCCCGGCGTTCGCTACCGCGGCTCGAAGCTGTACACGCGGCTCAAAGTGGCCGGCATCGAGGTCGCGACGATGGGCATCAGCCAGCCCGAGCGCGAAGAAGACGACGTCTTGCAAATCGTGCAGGAGCGCAAAGACGCCTACCGCAAGCTGATCGTGCGCGATGGCCGCTTGGTCGGTGCGATTTTGGTTGGCGACACGTCGGCCGCCGGCACGCTGGTCCAGCATTTCGATCGCGGCGATCTGCTGCCGGAAGATCCGTTGGAGCTTTTGTGCCAAACGGCGCCGGCGGCCGATCCAGCGACGCGCATCGTGTGCAGCTGCAACAAAGTCACCGAAGGGCAGCTGTGCGAAGCCGTAGCGCAAGGCGCGGGCTCGATTGAGGCGCTCGCCGAAGTCACGAAAGCCGGCACCGGCTGCGGCTCGTGCAAGGGCGAGGTCGGGCAGATCTTGGCCAAGGCCTCGAAGAAGGTGTCACTCCCGATGGTAGCCGCGAGTTGAAGGCGCCGCGCGTTACCGTGACCGACCAGCGCGCGCTGGCCGCCTTCCGCTACGAGCTGCGTCAATTCTTGGCGTTCAGCGAGCAGGCCGCGCGCAAGGCCGGGATCGAACCGCAGCAGCACCAGCTGTTACTGGCTATCGGTGGCTTGCCGGCCAAGCAGCGGCCGAACATTCGTACGCTGGCTGAACGTCTTTGCGTGCAGCACCACACGGCTGTGGCGTTGGTCGACAAGCTCGCTGAGCGAGGTTGGGTGCGGCGTGAGCGCAGCCTCGAAGACAAGCGCGAGGTGCTGGTGCGCTTGACCGAGCCCGGAGCCGATCTCTTGCAGGAGCTGTCGCGAAGGCACCGCCTCCACTTGCAGAGCGTGGGCCCGGAGATGGTGGCGGCGCTGGCGGCGATCCTGGGCGACCGCGGTTGGGACGCCAGAATCTCTGGCGCGCGGGCAAGCTAACGCTCGGAAACTGCCGTAAAATCCGCGGGTGGCGTCGCCCGGTGCCTTTCTGACGCGAGACGCTTGCAGCCTCCCCCACCCCTGAGGTAAACCCCCGCACCCTTTCGGTCACTACCCCGACGCAGCGGTGGTGGAACTGGCAGACACACCAGCTTGAGGTGCTGGCGCCGTAACTGGCTTGGAGGTTCAAGTCCTCTCCGCTGCACAAAAGAAGCCGCCTGATTCGACGTCAGGCGGTTTTTCTCTTTTGTCCCTTTTTCTGGGGGGCCCCCAGATCTTCGGTCTCCAAGGCGGTTACGGCGATCGTTTCCATGGCCGCTCGGAACGACGGCTTCACGTACCTGGACGTGGTGCTGAGCAGCTTGTGCCCGACTCGGTACTGGATGCCGATGATGTTCTTCCCCTGCTCGAGCTCGTGGGTCGTCATGGCCGACCGCAGGTGGGACCCGGCGAAGCGCTTGGCGGCTTCGCCCTTCAACACCTTCTTGGCCGCCGCCTTATCGCGGCCCTAGGTGTGGACCGCGTCACGCGGCCGCGGTGATAAGTGTCCCCGCTGGTCGCCGGACTGTACCCATCTGCGTTCCGATGCGGTGTGTCTGTGCGGCAGGGTGTAGTGAGTCAAGCTCCGGAGAAGATACGACGACGCGACGCGCGCAGAGGCCACCCTTCAAAAACCTAAGCGTTGCGGGTCAAGGTCCCTATGCAAATCGTTGAAGACGCAGCTCGCTTCCTGCCCGACTTGATCAGCCTGAACGAGGCATGGATTTCCGAGCAGTTCGGACTCGAGGAGAGCGATCACGCGCTGGCGCGCGACCCCACCGTCATCTTCCGCGACGGCGGGCACACGTTCTCGATGATTCACGCCGGTCGCGTCGTCGGCGTGGTGGCCCTATTTCGAACCGACGACGGCCAATTCGAGTTGGCGCGCATGGCGGTGGAGCCGACGTTTCAAGGAAAAGGTGTAGGTCGCGCACTTGCGAAGGCAGCCCTCGCCCGTGCCAGCGCTCTGGGGGCGACAGAGCTACGTTTGCTCTCCAACACGAAGCTCGCGCGGGCCGTAGCGCTCTACCGCTCACTTGGTTTCGAAGAGGTGACTTCGGAGCATGCGCTCTACCGACGGTGCAACATTGTGATGTGCAAGCACCTAGGCCCCATCACGGTTCCATTCGCGGACGGGGTCACGCTGAGTGACGATCGCGGATGCATTGATTTTGACCTCGTGCACCACTGGCTCACCGCGACCTATTGGAGCCCCGGCATTTCGCGAAGCGATGTCTTTGAGTGCGCAGCAGGCTCGTCGCTCGTCATTGGGGCCTATGCGCCGGGCGGGGGTCAGATCGGCTATGCTCGCGTCGCTTCCGATCGCGCGCGTTTCGCGCCCATCATGGATGTCTTCGTTGCCGAGGAGTTCCGAGGACGCGGGCTCGGCAAGGCGCTCGTGAGGTTCGCCCTCGATCAC
>JBBRMI010000330.1:0-5909 GCA_038230915.1 Polyangiales bacterium
CGAGTCCGAGAAAGGCCCTGCCCGAGCCCGGCCCCGCCTCTGGCTTGCCCGAAGCCCCTGCCGAGACCGATCCCGATCCCGCTGCCGGACCCCTTCCTGGGGCCGCCCTCGCGCAGGGCCCCGACAACGGATCAGGACTGCCATCCCGGCTGGCTTCGTTGCTCCTCAGTTACATACCGCAGTATGCGCGTTCGTCGCGCCTCGCCAACCGGGCGCCTCGGCCGCGATCATCGACCGAATTAGCCATTCGCGGGCCCTTAGTCGAAGGTGCCGGTGACGGAAACACCGCCCGGGCCGACGCCCCAGTTCACCCACAGCCCGGCCTTCTGAAGCGAGGAGCGATACTGCGACGCCGGCGTCTGCACGAAAGAGATCAGCAGCCCCTGAAACAACGCGAGCCCCGCCATGGTCGCGATCAGCGGCTTGTCGCGCCGCGCCACGTTGCGGTCGAGCAGCGGAACCCCAGCCACCACGCCGCTCAAGGCGAGCGGCAAGCCCATCACCCATTGCGGAACGAAGAAATCCGTCGCGTACAAGTCGCGCTCGATTTGCTGCAGCTCGGCGACATCGAGGCTCAAGCGCGCGGCCGGCGTGCGCACGCGCTCCAGATCGTGAAGGAGACGCTTTCGGCCCGGGTTCGTCGAGTACGCAAAGTTGATCAACCCAACCCCAGAGCTGGCAAAAGCCCCAACGGCGAGCGGGATCTGCCAGCGCTGGTTCGGCTCGCGCAGCGGGAGGGCCAAGTACAGAAACCCTGAGCTTGCCGCGGCTGCGGTGGCGAGCAGCTCGTAGTTGCGCTGTTCGGGCGTGAAGTAGAAAGCCACGCCTCCACCCAAGGCCAAGGCGCCGCCCGCCACCGCTGCGGGCCACCGCCCCGCAACGCCCAGCGCGCCCATCGCACCGCCAGTCACGATCAGAATCGGCGGCAGTGCCACCAAAGAACGACCGAGCACCGCATGTGGCAACGCCTGCGCCAACAACGCCGCCCGTTCACGCGCCTCCGCCTTCGCTTCACCCGCCAGCGCTCGCTGTGCCTGTGCAGACCTGGCGCCAAACAGCCAAGCAGCGGCGCACAGCGCACCCAACCAACCAACGCACCGCATCCCCCCGACCTACGTCGGCTGCTGCGGCAACCTTCCTTCTCGCTCTCGCAACCGCAAACTCCTAACTGCCCACTCCTCTCAGTCCTCGTAGCCCTCAGGATGCGCCGAAAACCAGCGCCAAGCGCTCAGAATCGTCTCCGCGATATCGACACGCTTGGCGCGCCAGCCGAGCTCGCGCTCGATCTTGCTCGCGTCAGCGTACAACGCCGGCGGATCACCGGCGCGGCGCGGGCCGCTGTCGACGCGAAACGGACGATCGACGACGCGGCGCACCGCATCCACGATTTCCTTCACGCTGTAGCCCTTGCCGATGCCGAGGTTGTAGATGCGCGCGTCACCCGGCGCGAGCGCTTCCATGACCCGCACGTGCGCCTCGACCAAATCCTCGACGTGGATGTAGTCCCGAATGCAGGTACCGTCGGGCGTCGCGTAGTCTTCACCGAAGATCGTAATCTTTTCGCGCTTGCCGAGCGCAGCCTGCAAAATCACAGGAATTAGGTGCGTCTCGGGATCGTGATCCTCGCCGACGGCGCCGTCGGCAGCCGAGCCCGCGACGTTGAAGTAGCGGAGCGCGGCGTAGCCAAAGTGCGGCGACTTGGCCGCGTAGTCGCGCAGCATGTACTCCGACAGCAACTTGGACCAACCGTACGGGTTGATCGGCGACTGCGGCGTGGTCTCGCGGATCGGCACCTCGTTCGGCTCGCCGTAGGTGGCGCAGGTGCTGGAAAACACCAGCCGCGGGGTCCCGGCGCGCTCGACGGCTTTCAAGACGCTGAGCGTGCCGCCGGTGTTGTTGTCGTAGTACTTGAGCGGCTCGGTCACTGACTCGTTGACGTACGCCAGCGCCGCGAAGTGCATCACGCAGTCGATGCGTTGCTCGCGCAACAGCGTTTCGAGCTTGTCGGTCTCGCGCACGTCGAGCTGATGAAACGGCACCTCACGCGCGATCGCCGCGCGATGGCCGCGGCTCAAGTTATCGAGTGCGATCGGGTTGTGCCCGGCGCGGGCGACCGCCCGGAGCGCATGGGAACCGATGTAGCCTGCCGCGCCGGTGACGAGTACCTGCATGGCGTCCTTGTAACATTGCTCTGGCCAATTGCGAGCGCTCAGCGCAACAACGTGATGCCTCGTGACGGTAACGCGGCGGCCCCGGCGACACATCGAACAGCTGGCATGTGACGCGAGCACAGGCGCCCGAGCTTCACCAGCTCCGCCGCGGAAGCTGCGCGCAAAGTCTTCCACGCGCTCGTGCTCCTAAATGGGATGGCATGTTGCGGCTCTGACCATGTACTGGCGCGAAGCCCGGACCCCGCCTCCACCCACCACGTCCAGCCGGCCAGCTGCGTGCGCCAGCGCCTCGACGCTGTCGAAAGAATCGGCCAGACGCGGCTCACGCGCCGCCAGCGCGCGAGCCGAGCGCTTGAGCTCCGCGAGATCGCGTTCGGCGCGCTTCAGTGCCTTCAACGCTCCTTGTAGTGAACGAGCGAAACGGCGCGCAGCTGCGCCGCCGTGACGGTTTCGTAAGCTGGGTTCTGCGCGCCGTGCACGCGCTTGTAGCTCGCCCTGCCAAGGTCGATGCTGGCGATGCCCGGCAACGACGACCCACTCGTTCCTCAGCGGGTGATAGCGCGGCTCCCAGGTCATTTTGCTGCCGACGTTCAGCGCTGGGTGCGGCGGCGCGTCAAACCGAACAGCGCGCCGAGCATTGCCAGCAAGCTGAGCGCGCCGGTCGAAGCCGGAGCGTGACCGATCTGGCAGGCCGAGCTTTCGTGTGCGCTCGCGTCGCCGGTCGTCTCGGGGGTGCCGCTGTTGCCAGTCGTGCCCGAGCCGGCGCTGCCGGTGGCCGTGCCCGTGCTGTTGCCGGCGGCCGGCACTTCGAGGCCGCGGCTACTGTTCACGTTGTAATAAGGGGGCACGCAGACCGAGGGCGCGGGCATCGGCGTCGGTAGCGGATCGGGAGGGCAATTGCGGCCGCTGCAGGCGGGCTCCGAGGTCGGCACGCCCTCGGCGATGCAGTTCCAACCTGCGGGGCATTGGGCGGCGGTTGTGCAATCGACTTGCTTGGCCACGCATTGCGACACGCCCGACGGCACCGGGGGTCCGCAGGGATCGCTGGGAGTTGTCGGAGCGCTCGCGGCGCCAGCGGCAGCGTCGGGGCTCGGCGACGCCCCGGCGTTGCCAGGGTTCGGCGCCGAGCCGCCGCCCGAGCTCGCGCAGCCAACCGTCATCAGCTCTTCGCACGTGAAACCGTCACCGCAATCGGTCGCCGTCTGGCACGACAAGAGGTAGCGCGGCGTGCACCTGCTGACGGTGGTGCCCTGACACGTGGTCGGGCCACCACAGCCACAGTCCGGGGTGTTGGGTGCGCAAGCGCAGTCACTCACGGCGCACGGTTCGGTCCATGCGTGACACACCATGCCGGGCGCGCACTCGGCGTCAGCGGTACAGTGGGCCGGCGTACAGCCCATCTCTTGCGTGTTGACACACGGCTGCGGTGCCGGACACGACGCGCCCGCAGCACACGGCGGAGCCGACG
This sequence comes from Polyangiales bacterium, assembly GCA_038230915.1. GTDB lineage: Bacteria > Myxococcota_A > Polyangia > Polyangiales > Polyangiaceae > PMG-095. The sequence goes on from JBBRMI010000330.1 coordinate 3,640, forward strand.
CGCACCCCGAGTCGGCCACTACCGTGCACTCGAAGCCCACCGCGCAAGTTGGCCCCGCGCCGCAGCCCGCGGGCGGGGCGACGATCGCGCTCGACAACGAGCTGAGTAATAGGACGGCCGAAGCCGCGAACGTGGCGGGAATGAAGCGAAGCTGAGTCATGGGACGATCTCCTCGAGGGTTGCGCAGGTCGGCAGGGGCAACCTCAGCTCTGCAGCCAGTGTGCCAGCCAGCTGGCGCGAACAAAAAGCAATATTATTGTTTGATTTTAGGTATTTAGAGTGTGCCACCGAACGGTGTCCTTGGCACAAGGCCGGCAGCCAAGTCGCGGATTTGGTAGGGCGGGCCCGTGAACGCGCCACCCCTCTCCTGCCCGAAGCAATCGCGCTGCCCGGGTTGCCCGCTGGGTGCCGAGCCCTACGAGGCGGGGCTGGCGAACAAAGGCCGCGGCTTGCAGACGGCGCTCGGTGCCTACGCCAGCCTATCACCCGAGCTGAGCGCGCCGCGCGCCGCGTCCCCCACCTTGGCTTACCGGCTGCGCGCCAAGTTGGTCAGTCGTGGTCGCGCGCTCGGTTTGTTCGAACGCGGCTCGCACCGCGTGATCGACGTGGCGGGGTGCCGTGTGCTTTCCCCGGCGCTCACGGTGGCGACCGAAGCGCTGCGTGAGCTCCTGCCGCTGCCGATCCACGGCGCTGACCTGCGCGAGACCTCGGAAGGCGTTCTGGTGACCTTGCTCACCGAGCAACCTGCAGCACGCGCGCGGCTGAGTCAGGCTGGGCAGCTGCTTGTCGAACGCGGCGCCGCGCTCAGCGTTGCCCTCGGCGTGCGGCGCGACGGCGACGTGCGACTACTGTCGGGCGAACCCGAGCTCGTCGTCGGTGCGGGCACCGCGCGACACGCACTCAGCGACTCGGCGCCGTACGCTTATGCGGCGCACGGCGGCTTCGTGCAGGCGCACGCCGGCCAAGCCAGCTTCGTCTATTCGGCCATTTCCCAGGGGTTGCGCGCACGACTGGGCGACTCGCGCAAGCCTGCGCTGCTCGAGCTGTTTGCCGGCAATGGCAGTCTGGCGCTCGCGCTCGCTCAATCCGGCGCGCACGTCACTGCGGTCGAAGCCTACGCGCCCGCGATTGCGTTGACTGAGCGCGCCGCGCGCGAACAGGGCCTCAAGCTCAGCGCCGTGGCCAGTGACGCGACGCGCTTCATGCGCCGGCAAGCCGAGCAACGCTTCGACGCCGTGATCGTCAATCCACCACGCCGCGGGTTGGACGCCGAGCTGCGTGACGCGATCGGTCGCGCCGCACCGCGCGTGTTGGTGTACGTGTCGTGCAATCCGCACACGTTGGCGCGCGACGCTTGGCACCTGCAGCGGCTCGGTTTGAACTTGGAGCGCGCCGAGCCGCTCGACATGATCCCGTGGAGCGATGCGATCGAAGCGCTGGCTTGGTTTGGACGAGCAGCGCCGCCCGCGCCGCGCGTGCTATTCGAAGACGAGCAATTTTTCGCGGTCGAAAAGGCGGCGCACGAAGCGGTTACCATGACCGATTCGGCCGCACCTTGCCTACTGGCACGCGCGCGGTTGCTGCCCGGCTGCCGCGACGCCGTGCCGCTCGAGGCGCTGGCCGCCGGCATCAGCGGCGTGTGTTGGTTCGCCAAGAACCCAGCCTCCCGCGGCAAGCTTCGCGACGCCGCCGGCGGCCTGGCGCCCGCCATCACGCAGCGCACGTTGCTCGTGCTTGCGCGTGGCAACCTGCGCAAGCAAGGCACGGTCACGCGCCGCCAGGGTGGCGCTGCAACCCGCGGCGCTCGCTATCAGAAGCAAGCCGACGTCGGACGGCACTCGCTCGTCCATGTGCTCAGTGACGACGCCGACGAGCTCGGTACCCTGCGCGACTTCGCCAGCATCCATCACCCGGTGCTGGGCGACGCCGCGCACGGCGATCAGGCGAGCAACCAGTTCTTCGACCACCGACATGGGCTCGATCGGGCTTTCGCGCATTGCAGCACGAGCCAATTGCGCGTCGACGCTGAGACGACGCACGCCGCGAGCTCGGACCTGGCGCCGGACCTAGCGCGCGTGCTCGGGAGCCTGAGCTCAGACTAGGCCACGCTGGAGCGCGACCAGGATCGCTCCGACGTGCACGCCATGCACGATGCTGCCATCGATGGCGAGCCGCGAAAGTTCAGCCAGCGGAACCTTCACCAGCTCGAGAATTTCCGTGTCCTCGGGTGCCGGGCGCTTGGTCGGACGGGCGCCGCGCGCACAAAAGAA
>JBBRMI010000331.1:0-5565 GCA_038230915.1 Polyangiales bacterium
GCCCTAAGCCAAGATCTCCCTCAGGGCTCCCTTGCACACGCTGGGCTCACCGAAGGTCGTGGTTTCAATGCCAAAGGCGTTGGCGAGCGCGACATAGTAGTCGCTGCTCACCCGGAGCCCGTCGTAGGCCTCGTAGGGTGCCTCGACGCCCTCCACGGTGATCATGCGCCCGGTCTTGAGCTTGCCGCCGAGGCTGCCGAGGGTGATGAACGGAATGTCGTTCCAGCCGTCGTGATGCCGACCGCCGCCATCGTTGACGATCAGGATGACTGTGCTGTCGGCCATCGACCCGTTGCCCTCGGGGACGGACTTCAGCTTCGACCAAAAAGCGGCGATCTTTTGATAGATGTAGCCATCTATCTCGAGCAGCGCCGCCATGTTTTGATCGTGGCAGTACTTGTGGTGCGAGCCGCTGTTTACCAGCTTTTGAAAGCCGTAGTGCGAGACACCACCCGCAGAGGTACCGAAGTTGATGGTCGCGATGCGGGTCAGTCCACACAAAAGGGCGTTGAATCCGATCCCAAGCTGAGCCTCGATTAGCTCGTCACTGATCAACATGCGCTCACCCGCGTCACTGTTGGCGTCACCGACGGTCGGTGGCTCGCCCCGCGCGCACGCCGGCGTCGCGCCTTGCTCTGCAACCAGGCGACGCTCGAGGTCTCGGAGCGAGTCGGAGTATTGCTCGAGCTTCTGCTTCTCGAATGACCCCAACGAAGCCTTCAGCCGCCCGATGTCGTCTTGCGCAAAGTCGAGCAGGCTTTGGTCGCGCAGCAGGCGGAGCTTGGCAGCGTCGGTCCCGCTGGCGTCGAGCTTGTCGAAGAGTCGGCTGTACGCGGCGAGCGGGCTCTTTTCGGCTGGAAACGGCTGACCGGCGCCATCTGCGCTGCGATGACAGGGGTCGCTATCCTTGAACGCCGTCGCCAGGTTGATGGAGTCGAACCGGGTCGTCGCGCCCAAGCGTTGGGCCATGAAACGGTCGAAGGAGATTCCGCCGGGCAGCTCCTCATTGCCGCCCTTCGTCACCGAAAGAGCGGCGAAGCCGTTGCCGTGCAAACCCCGGTCGAACGGATTGCCGAGCCCCTCCACCAAGAGCATGTCGGCCTGGTGTGCTTCGAATGCCGAGAGCGCCGGTCCAAGCGTCAGAGCGACATCGCCGGAAGCCCCCGAGGGGCGCTTTCCGGCAGCGCGATAGCGTTGCCAATCCAGGCCATTGGCGACCACGAACACGACCAGTCGCAAGCTGGGTGCTGTTTCAGCGGCATGCGCCTCAAAGTTGCGCGCTACGCCGCCGAAGAAGCCGAGCCCGCTAGCAGCCGCCAGGGATCCCGCACCACGTACGAAAGTTCGACGCTTCACGATCGCCTCCAAGAGCACTGGACGTGCCAATCTTCGCAGCTGCGAAATCGCGTGAAGTTCAGCGCTTCGGCGGGCGAGGCGCTGTGCGGACTGGCACAGGGGCGCAACCGCGCACGACTCCGAGATTTGCAGGTGGACTGGCACGGGCACGTTTACGGGGGAGCCAGCACTTAGGGACAACCTCATCCGCCCTGTTCCGCCTCGCACAGGGCTGCCGAATGCGCATCACCGCCCGGTGCCGCCAGGTATAGTTCGCTCGTGCTTCGTGGACTGCGCGCCGCATCGTTTGCCACCGTCGCCGCAGCCCTCGCTTGCGCGACCCTGATGAGTGCGTGTTCGATCATTACGGAACCCCAGCAATATGTCTCTCCCGGCTCGTCCACGACACCAGCTGGGGGAGGGCCGGGGCTGGGGGCGGGCGGTGCAACTGGGGGAACCGGCACGGAAACGAGTGTTCCTGCCACCTTTGCCGTTATTGCTGGCGTGCGCTCGGGGCTGAACGACAAGCCGACGGCTGCGACCGATGTCACGCTGGGAGGTTTCACGGTCACTGGCGAGCTCAGGCTGTGGGCGGCATGGACGCTGCCGGTGCGCGGTCAATACGTGGCAGGCAGCCAATCCAACGGCATTTCGGTGTTTGGGGTCCCGCAAGATACCAACGACGAATTCGCGCTTTGGTCGAGCGCGCTCACGGCGGGGCAGCCATCTCCGTGGCGCCGTACGCCCGTGCCGCAGGTGCCGGCGTGGGCGGGGGCCGTGATGTCAGACACGGACCTGATCGCCATTGCGAGTGACACGGCCGACCACCTGGGCTCCGATGTTTCACTGCTAGACCTGAATCAGCCAACGGCCTGGCGCAGCGCTAGCGTGAGCCTACTCACGCCCCGCATCACAACCAGTGTGGTCCTATGCGGCGGGTACCTGTTCGTCGTCGGTGGAGAAACGCGACCCGAGCAAAATTCGAAGGCGATTGCTGCCGTGGAGAGCGCTCCCGTGACGGCGCAGGGCCTTGGGAACTTCGCCTCGTCCGCCGATTTGCAGTCGGGGGGCCACCCGCTCACCAGGGTCGATGCCAGCGTGGCTTGCACTGCCAAGCGCATCTACGTGATGGGCGGTGATACCGAGGTGTACCAAACGGCTGGCTCGGTTACCGTGCTGAGCGGAGCCATTCAGGCCGATGGCAGCGTATCAGCTTGGGAAGACGAGCCCGCCCTGCCTTACACGGTGGATGACGCGGCCTCGGTCGTGACTGGCGACTATTTGGTGGTTGCCGGCGGTATCAACGCGGCGCGACTCGATACGGTGGCCTTTGCGAAGCTGGATGCCGAAGGTCACGTGGTGACCTGGCGCAGCGAGGGCAATCCCAAACTGCCAGCGGGTGTGCAAAAAGCCTCCGCCGTGGCCCTAGCGCAGCCATGAACGAGCACCTCGACCGCAGCTCTATGGGCTCGCTTTGGGGCTGCGCATCGAAGGTCATGGCAGTACCTCGCGCCTTTTTTCAAGCGCCTGGCGGGCTACGAGGTCGGCCGCCAGCTCCAGGATGTTCCCTTGGCTTGCGTGGAACTTCTCTGCTGCCTCCGTAACGACGCACTCGTCGCTCGCCTCGGGGGCGCGCCCGCTGACGTAGCGATAGAGCTTCTTAGAGAAGCACCCTTGCGCTAGCGACGAGCTTGCCAGCAGGCCCGACAACTCCACGGCTCCGACGTAGCTCTGCTCGCCACCGGTCGCGTCGGGAAATGTGCCGCTCGCGTCGATCGGTTTGCCCACGTCCTGGGTCCGATACCCGCCGATCGCGTCGTAGTTGAGAAAGCCGAAGCCAAGCGGATCCATCAAGCGGTGGCAGCTGGTACAAGTCGCATCGGCGGAATGGCGCACCATTCTTTCGCGCTGACTGACGTTGCCCGAGGGCGGGGGAGGGACGGCATTGACGTTGGCCGGCGGTGGGGGGATCGCGCCGCAAAGCAGATGCTCGCGAATGAAACGACCGCGCTTGACGACGTCGCCCTCGGCTTCGCTCGCGAGCCGTGCCAAAAAGCTACCCTGCGTCAGCAGCCCCGCGCGCTCGCCAGGCGCCAGGGCCGTTCGGCGCAGCTCCAGGCCCGTGACGCCCTGAATCCCATACAGGCTCGCGAGACGCTCATTCAGCATCGAGAAGCCTCCCGTCAAAAGGGTGGCCAACTTAGCTTTGCCGTCGACGTTCCCCCACAAGACCTCAGCGACGAACGCTTCCGACTCCGACGACAGGTCGCGCATCAAGTCCGGGCTGAATCCTGGGTAGAGCGTGACGTCGCGCTTGGCGACGTCTTTAACCGTGCTCAGCAGGAAATGCTCATCGAAGAACCGCGTTAGCCCGGGCGCTGACGACCGCGTAGCGAGCAGTCGCGAGGCCTGTCCCTTCAACTCGTCGTAAGTGCCCAGATGGCCTTCGGCGGCGGTCGAGGTGAGCTCGGCGTCGGGTGGGGCGTCCGTCAATGAATACGACAGGATCTGGGCGCGTTCGAAGCCAGCGAGCTCGAAGTCCCCAGCACCCTTGGTTCCAAGCTCGGTCCGGTACTGAAAATGCGGTGACAGGACCAAGGCCCGAAGGACCTGGCTCAACGCTGTGGCCGCGTCTGACGCGGCCAGCTCCTTGGCGAAGAAACTTTGGTAGCGCGCGAGCTCCTCGTTCGAGAGCGCGCGTCGAAAAGCTCGCGCACCCAAGTCCGCGATCAGTCCCGGTGCGCAGTCGGCCGGCGACGCGGAGTTGCGGCAAGCGTCGAACGCGCCGCCGGGCGCGAGCGTGGCCGCCCCTGCCTCGCGCGCCACCTCGAACAGCGTGGCGACGTGCGGCGTCGACATTTCCAAGCGCGCCGCTTCATTGGAAAACCCGCCGAAAGCGCCGGACAGCGTCCCTCGCAGCCGAGTGGCCACGCTCGGTAGCGTCACCAGCTTCGCGAGCGTCGCTTCGAGTTGCGCGGGCGTCAGCTTCCAAATGCGGCGTTCTGGCAAGTTGCAGCTCATCGAGGTCGTCGATGACGGGTCGACCGCCCCGCCGCCGGCGGTGACACCGGGCGGGCCGCTGCCGCTACCACTTGTCGGGACGGATCCTTCGATCGAACCGGTACACGCCAAAGCCAAAACCGAGAGGCCGCCAATCAGCCACCAGCCGTGAGCGCGAGAGTGCAGCATGCCGGACGCGGTGCACTCGTCGTGCCAGCCCCTCGGCATCCAAGCGAGTCGAAAAAATCGCCTGTTTACCACGTGCGACCTCGCACAGTGAGCAGGACGGCACCCCAAGGGCCGGCCTCCGACCGCGCTGGCACTCGCGGTTTCGAAAGAAACACGGCGCAGCCGGGGCGCTGGCCCCAACAAGCCGCTTCCGACTTGGCCATGCCGCACGCGATCGTTTTGCTCTCGGCCTTGACGGTACGAGCAAATGGTAGGGCTGCGGGCTTGCCCGTCCGAGCCGCCGCTGCCCGCGGTGCCGCTACCCGCGGTGAGGCGCTAAGCCAAGATACCCGGTGGTGGCTTTGCTCACGGCAGCTGCCCAGTCTGGAGTTTGCCAATCTCCGTCGCGCTGAGCGCGCGGTTGTAGAGCACGACTTCGTCCAGCTTGCCGATCATGAACTCGTTCACGGTCTGGTCGACGGTGATCAGGTTGACGTTGGCGCCGATCAGCAATGGGTTGCCACTAACAGGGACGTCTTTGAGGTCGGGCAGGAAGCTGCAGTCTTCGACGCCGTTGACGTAGAGGCGCGCCGTCGTCCCGTCGAAGGTGCTTGCGAGGTGGACCCACTGCCGCAGCGCCACGGGGCTCGGGCCGTAGCACTCCTTGACGTTGCCGCGGTTGATGATTGCTACGACCTGGCTCGCGCGCGTCGTCAGGCTGAAGGTCTCGTCTGAGCTCCCTTCGAACTGCTGGGAGAGGACGGTCTGCCAGCCAACGCTGCGATCGAGCCAAACCCACGCGGCCATCGTGAGCTCGTCGTTTTGTGCGATGGAGTCGATCGACGCGCTCGGCTCGACCCGGACATAAGCGCCGTCTGGGAAAGTCAACGCGCCGTTCAGCTGGCCTGCCTCCCATGCCAGACCATGCCCAGATCCTTTAGGCGCAACGTAGCGGGATGATGGAAATAAATCGGGAGTGTTCCGAGTTGTTTTTGTTCCACCAAAACCAACCGAGACACCCCGATGACGAAGAGAGCTACCCGAGTTGCCGCAAAGAATCCA
>JBBRMI010000332.1:0-5556 GCA_038230915.1 Polyangiales bacterium
CGCGGCGTCGGCGTTCCGCGCAGCGCGGCGTCGGCGTTCAGCGCAGCGCGGCGTCGGCGTTCAGCGCAGCGCGGCGTCGGCGTTCAGCGCAGCGCGGCGTCGGCGTTCAGCGCAGCGCGGCGTCGGCGTTCAGCGCAGCGCGACCTTCGGCGCGAGGGGGAGCGCGCGCCCCAATTCGTGTCGCATTTGCGACATTGAATACTGAATGAATTCGCGGGAAGATTCGGGACGGCTGACGTTGTCGCACATGCGACACGTCTCGGAGGCCGAGCCCGTCGGCGACCGAGCCCGTTGGCGGCCGAGCCCGAGCGGACAGGATTCGGGGCAGCTGACGTTGTCGCCGTTGCAACACGTGCCTCGCAAGGCTCGAGTGGCCGCCGCGCTCGGGCAAAGAGCGCGAGCGCAAGCCACCGATCACGCCTACCGCATTGGTCAGACCCGGCCGGTGTTTCGTCTACAACTTGATCGTCGCCGGCAGCGTCGAAGAGCGCATGCTCCGCCCGCAACAGCGCAAAGCTCAACTCGAGCAATCGCTGCTCGGCCTGGCCAGCGCGCCGACTGCGCTGTCCGAATGCGATTTGGACGACTTGTTCGCCCCGCTGGTGGACTCGTAAGCGGTCGTCATCGATCCCGGGGCGCTGTGCCAGTTTTGCGTGATGAAGGCGAACAGACGCGGGGTGACTGTCGCAATTGCGACAACGTCATGCCAACCGAAAAGGGCCGCGGAATTGCTTTGGAATGTGTGTCGCACTTGCGACACGAAAAAGCGGCGCGCGACCCCTCTCGCTGAACCGAGCCGAGCCGAGCCGAGCCGAACCGAAACGAGCCGAGCCGAGCCGAACCGAAACGAGCCGAACCGAACCGAACCGAACCGAACCGAACCGAACCGAACCGAACCGAACCGAGCCGAGCCGAGCCACAGCGCGGGTAGCTCGCGGGGACGGGCGGCAGGCGCGCGCCGGGCTTAGGGCGGGCTTAGGGACCGCGAATGGCTAAGTCGGTCGATGATCGCGGCCGAGGCGCCTGGTTGGCGAGGCGCGACGAAGGCGCATACTGCAGGTATGTAACTGAGGAGCAACGAAGCCAGCCGGGAAAGCCGGGATGGCTCGGCCGCGAGGGCGATCGACTTAGCCATTCGCGGGCCTTAGGTTGGACGGAGGTGGCGACGGGTGGCGAGTAGAGCGGTGGCGGCGAGCAGCGTGAGGGCTTGGAGGCCGAGCCATTTGGACTGAGGGGCGCCGGGGACGCTGCAGGCGGCGCAGCCACCTGCTTGAGCAGAGAGGGGAGCGGGGCCGGGTTTGACGCCGCGGGCGGAGAGGGCGCGGGCGGCGCCCGCGGTGAGGCTGGCGGTTTCGGTGAGGCCTTTCGCGGGTGCGCCGTGATCGATCCAGGAACCGATCAGCTCGACTTCGTCGGCGCTGAGGACGGGTTCGCCTTCGGGGGGCATGTGGTCGTCGCTGGAGGGTAGAAGCACGAGGCGCTGCATGACCAAGCTCGCTTTGCGATCCTTGGGCACGACGCCGGCGCCGCTGAAGCCACCTTCCAACAGCTGCGCTTGCTGATCGACCATCAGGCCGCCGGCGGGCTTGTCGCGGATGTGGCATTTGCCGCATTTTTCGCGGAAGAGCGGCTGGACGGCGGCGGCGAAGAGCACGACTTGCGGGGGCAAGCTTTGGAGGAGTGCCGGGTCGGGCGGGCCAGAGACGGCGGCGGTGGCGGAGGCGGAGGGATCGCTCGGAGCCGCGGCGGCGCTCGGAGTCGCGGCGGAGCTCCCAGAGTCAGTGGGCGATGCGGAGCCGGGCGATGCGGAGCCGGGCGATGCGGAGCCGGGCGCCGTGCTCGGCGATTCCGTGGCGGATGACGTCGAGCCCGCGGAGCCCGAAGCAGATGCGACGGAGGCTCCGGATGAGGTCGAGCCCGCGGCGGCGCCGCTGCTGTTCTTGGCGACTGCGCTGGCGGGTTGGGCGGAGTCGCTGCCGGCGCCGGCGCGGATCCAGGCAGCGAGCGAAGCGATTTCAGCGGCGCTCGGTTGAGGCTCTTTCTTGGGCGGCATGTGCTCTTCGTCGCTGAGGGCGAGGCGCACGCGCTTGATGAGCGAGCTTTGGTTGGGGTTGCCGGGGACGAGCGCGACGCCGTTGGTGCCGCCTTTGAGGAGCGCCGCAACGGAGTCGACGCGCAGTTTGCCTTTTTGCTTTTGGGCGCCATGGCACTTCTCGCAATGCGAAGCGAGGAAGGCGGGGCCCGACGTTGCGCCGGCAGTCGGAGCGACTGCGGCGGGCTGCGTGGCAGGAGCGACGGGGTCGGAAGCGGCGGCGGCGGGCGCGGATCCGTTGACGGGAGCGGATCCGTTGGCGGGAGCGGATCCGTTGGCGGGAGCGGATCCGTTGACGGGAGCGGATCCGGTTACGGGAGCGGCGCCGGTGAGTGATTTCGAGGCCGCGGGGGTGGCTGGAGCGGGCGCGGCGCCGTTGGCCGCGGCGGAGCCTTGGGCCGCGGCAGAGCCGGCGGGCGCGGCGGAGGCGTTGGCGGCGGGGGCGCTGGAAGTTGTGGGCGCGGGGTCGGTCGCGACCGGGACGGAGTCGGAGCGAGTCGCGCCCCCCAAGGCATGCTCCAGAAGGGAACGACTAACGGTCGGTGCGAGTGCGTCGTGCACCTTGAGCGTCGGGGATGCGCCGCGTTCGATCCAAAACTCGATCAGCGCGCGCTCTTCGGGTTGCGGACCTGGTTTGCCTTCGGGCGGCATGTGGTCGTCGTCCGTGGCGGGCAACAGCAGGCGGGTGACTAGCAGGCTCTTTTTCGGTGCTCCGGCGACAATGGCGGCGCCGTTTTCGCCGCCCTTCATCAGCTGCTCGAGCGAATCGAGGCGCAGCTTGCCCTTTTGCTTTTCCGGGCCGTGGCAGTCGACGCAGTAATGTTTGAGCACGGGCTGCAGCACGTCTTGATAGACGAGCGGATCAGCAACTGGTGCGGCTGGCTTTTCAGGGCCCTTGGCAGGTTCCTTCTTCACTTCGGGCGCGCCGAGCAGTGGCTTGAGCAGACCTGGCGCGTACTTCGAAAGGTAACTTTCGCCGCGCGTCATCGTGCCGCCGAAGTGCGCGCCGAGCGACAGACAGCCGAGCGCGGCGGCCATCACGCCGCGGTACGCCCAACGCCCCTGCCCGCCGTTGCTGCGTTGCCGGTCGTACAGCACCCAGCACAGCGACATGCCGATGATCGCGCTCAGCGTGAGGCTGCGATGCCAACTGAGCGCGCCCGCCGGAAACCCCCCCTCCAGCGCCAACAGCTGGCCCATCAAGAACGCGCCGAGCGCCGCAACGGTGGACAGCGGCACGAGCAAGCCGAGCGCTGGCTCGACACGGTCTTTCAGCCTAGGCAGAAACGTCGCCGCTTCGCCCATCGCGACTAAGAGGAAGAAGCCGATCGGCAAGTGGACGATCAGCGGGTGGAAGCGCCCGAAGAACAGGGCAAAATCTGGCGCATGGGATGCGCGGCTGAGCGTTACCTCGGCCAAAACCGCCACCGCCGCCACTGCCACCGGCCAAAGCCACTTCATATGCACCCGAGCTTAGCATAAAGTGTTTTGATTACCACTAGTTACGTTCTCCGGCGGGGGCAAATTGCAAGCTGACCGTTCAGTTTACGCTCGGGATTGCCGTTACGTGTCTAGTGCGCGCCTCTCCTCGGCTGCTTTTGATCGATTCCCACGAGTCGGCCCGCACCGTGCTCGCCGAGCGGCTGCGGCTGCAGGGCTTCACGGTGGTGGAATGCAGCGACGGCGCAGAGGGCGCAGTGCTTTCGCTCGAGGATCCGCCGGCCGCAGTGATCGCCGACTTGAGCATGCCGAGCATTTCGGGCGTGCAGCTGTGCCGCTTGTTGGGCTCGGAGATTGGCACCAGCGGCGTGCCGGTGATTCTGCGCGGTGACGAAGGGCGCCGTAACCACTTCTGGGCCGAGCAAGCGGGCGCGTTCGCGTACGTGCCCAAGGGGCGGATGGGCGAGCTAGTGCGCGCGCTCAGGAAAGCCATTGAAGAGCGCCCGAACGACAGCGACTTTTTCGTGGTGTCTTCGACGCAGGGGCTCGATGTGCGCGAGCGCATCGCGACGCACTTGGATGCGGCGCTGTTCGACTCGGTGATCGCCGCCGAAGTGCGCCGCCTGGGTACGAGCGAATCGTTCGATCGCCTGGCGGATTTGTTGTCGCAGTTCGTGTCGCAAGTCACCAGCTACCGCTGGATCGCGGTGTTGCGTCGTGAGCCGTTGCGGCTGGCGGTGCACACCAATGCGGCGTCACGCGACCAGGCCATCAACGAAGCGCTGACGCTGTTCGGGCTCGAAGCAAATACGCCACTGGTCGTGATCGAAGACGACGACGCCGCCGGTGATCCGGAAGGGCCCCCGCCCATGCTGGAAGCCGTGCACTTCGGCGAAAATGCCATCGGCAGCTTTGCCCTGGCACCGTGCGCCGCCGAGCACAAGAGTGACCGCTTGCTGGTGTCGACGATTGCGCGCGAATTGGGCGGCGCCTTGCGGATGGCGACGCTGGTCGAAGAGTCACGTTGGATGGCGACGACCGACGCCTTGACCGGCTTGCTCAACCGGCGCGCCTTCTTGGAATCTACCGGGCGCGAAGTCGCGCGCAGCAAGCGCTACAATGATGATTTGTCGGTAATTTTGCTGGATGTCGACCACTTCAAGCTCATCAATGATCGACGCGGGCACGCCGCCGGCGACATGGTGTTGGCGGCGGTCGGCCAGCTATTGAACCAAGCCGTGCGCACGTGCGACATCGTGGCCCGCTGGGGCGGCGAAGAGTTCGTGCTCGTCTTACCGTCAACGTCGCTCGAAGGGGCCCAACAAGTCGCCGAGCGCGTGCGCGACCTGCTGGAAAATGCCGGCATCAGAGACGGCAATGGCGACCCGATCCCGGTCACGGCCAGCTTCGGTGTCGCCACCTACACGCTCGGCGACACCCTCGAACAAGTCATCGACCGGGCCGACCGCGCGATGTACCTCGCCAAAAGCGACGGCCGCAATCGCGTGGTGTGCGACGCGCCCCGGATTTCGAAGCCCGTCTCGGCTGCTGAATAGCAGTCGGATCAGCGCGCGACGCCCCTGTTCGGAATGCCGAAACGTGTCGCACTGCGACACGTTCGTGGGCCGCCCAACTAAGTGCCGGACGCGAGTCCTGGGCGAAAGTAGCCTTGATTGGTGATCGGGCCGGGTTGGGGAGCGGGATCGGCTGATCGGCAGCGGGAGCGGGGTCGGTCGGGGCAGCGGTTTGGGGTCAGCACAAATTCGCAGTCGGCAGCGGTTTCGGTGACGGCAGCAGGTTCGGTCGGCTCGGGCCTGCTTGTCTTGGGGACTCATGCCGAGAGCGCACACCCGGTGCGCCAGCGCCGGGTTATGCGGAGCCAAACGGTGGGGCGCTGGCACACCGGCTGCGCGTAGGGGGGCATGAGTCCCCAAGACAAGCAGGCCCTCCAACTTCCTCATCACAAGCTAATTGCCTACCAGGTCGCGGCAGAGTTGCTGCAGCTGGTGGCGCGCATCCGCATC
>JBBRMI010000333.1:0-5532 GCA_038230915.1 Polyangiales bacterium
GTCTTGATCCGTTGTCTTGGCGCCTCGCGAGCGCGGCCCTCGGGAGGGGGTTCGGGAGCGGGGGCGGGGGCGGCCTCGGCAAGGGTTTCGGGCGAGCCAGAGGCTGGGCCGCGCTCGCGAGGCGCCTTTCTCGGACTCGGCGCGGAGCCGGATATGTCGGTATCGGTTGCGGGCTTCGGCTCTGGGTTTCGGTCGCCTCTTTGGCTCTTGTCAGCGAGCGTTTGCCGAGCCGCACACCTCCGCGGTGTTGAGCACCGCGCTCTTGGCGCTCTTGCGAGCCTGCTGCCGAAGCTCCGCGTCGTTGATGCGGATGCGCGCCACCAGCTGCAGCAACTCTGCCGCGACCTGGTAGGCCCCGAGCCGACCGAAACCGCTGCCGCGTCCGACACCGCTGCCGTTTGCGAATTTGTGCATTCCCGAAGCCGCTGCCCCGGCCGAACCCCATCCCGCTGCCGATCAGCCGATCCCGACCCCGAACCCGGTCCGTTCACCAATCAAGGCTGGTGCTAGCAGCAGCAATTCACGGCGTGGCCTTGCTGCTCGCTCGCGAGCGGCTTGCGTCGGCGCCAGCCGTTGCGGAACAGCACGGCGAGCGCCATTAGCAGGAGCGTGACGGCGAGCGGCCGGACCAGCGGCGCCGCGATTGCCGTCACGCCGGCGCTGAGGCCGAAGCTTGCCAGGTAGGCCGCGATGCACAGCGGGCACTTCGGCAGAAAGATCAGGCCCAGCGCGGCGCCCAGTGACGACGCCGCGCTGCCGGTCCGCTCCAGCCGGTTCGCGCCGTCGCTAGGCGCTTTGCGGGTATTCATCGTGCAATCTGACCCAGGCTTGGGGGTTGGGGAGTGAGGCTTCGTCACGGCCTTTCGGCACCAGATCGAGGAACTGGTAAGTGCCGTTGAGTGTGTCGAGGCCGCGTGAGTAAGTGGAGTAGGTGTGGAAGATCGCGCCCGCTTCATTCTTGCAGAACACGCTGATACCCGGGTTTTGCCACTCGCCGCCCTTGGAGTTGCCCGGCACTGGGCTCTTGGGAACGGGCGTGTAGTTGTAGAGCAAGGTACCCGAAGGTTGATCGCGCTCGCGGAACGAGACGTTGAAATCGAAGTTGAACTCGTTCTGACCCGACGAGACCCAGTTGAAGCTCCAACCGAGGCGTTGCTTGAAGGCCTGCAGCCTGGCCAGCGGGGCGCGCGACACCGCGATCAGCGTCACGTCGCGCTGCGCCAAATGCTGCGCGGCGTTGTCGAAATTGTCGGCCCAGAACGAGCAGCTCTTGCAGCCGACTTCCGACACAGGACCGAACATGAAGTGGTACACGATCAGCTGCGAGCGACCCGCGAACAGGTCGGCGAGCGACACTTGGCCCGCGGCGGAGTCGAACGCGTAGGCCTTCTCGACGCGCTCCCACGGCAGCGCGCGGCGGGCGGCGGCCAGCTCCTCGCGGGCGTGGGTCAGGGCCTTCTCTTTTTCCAGCAGTTGCCGTCGGTGCGCGAGCCATTGTTCGGGGGATACGACCTGGTGCTTCGTCATTGCTTGCCTCTTTCTGTGGTGAGCGGTGGGCTCGCTTTGGAAGTTACGTCCCCAAGTCGGACGGCGTGAGTAACAAGGTTGGCGCGATCACCGGCTTCGGCGCTAAAACGCCGGGATGGATTCGGCGGTGAGCACGGCAGCGCGAGCCCTTTCGATCGGGGATCCGCTGCAGGCGCTCAACTACGTGGCGCTACGCACCGATCCGCCGGCATTGGCGCTGCGCGGCATTGCCATGGCGCAGCTCGGTGAGTTGCCGCAGGCGCGGGCACTGTTGCGGCGCGCTGCCACGGCGTTCGGCGCCGCCGAGCCGCTGGCGCGAGCGCGTTGCGTGGTGGCTGAAGCCGAGGTCGCGTTGGCGCTGCGCGATCTCGGCGGCGCCGCGCGCGGGCTGGACGACGCCGTCAAGCTGCTCGCGCGGCGTGGCGATGTCGCCAACGCGGCGTTCGCGCGGCTGGTGCAGGTGCGGATGCTCGTCTTGCTCGGGCAAGTCGACGCGGCTGAGCGCGCGCTCGGCAAGCTGTCGCTGGCGCAAGCGCCGGCGCGCCTCGTCGCCCTGGCCAGCCTGATCGCCGCCGACATCGCCATGAAAGGGCTGCGCGGCGGCGCGGCCGAGCGTGCGCTGGTTCAGGCCGAGCGCGCGGTGTTGCACGCGCGCATTCCGGCGCTCGCCAGTGAGATTGCCAGCGCGCGGCGGCGCTTCGAGGCGCCGGTGGCACGCCTCGTGCGAGCCGGTCAGGAGGTGAGCCTGCGGCTCGCGGAGCTCGAGCCGCTGTTCGAATCCGGAGAGTTGGTGGTGGACGCGTGCCGGCGTGAGGTGCGGCAGGGGACGCGCGTGACGTCGCTCTTGACGCGGCCGATCTTGCTCGAGCTGCTGGTGGCCTTGGCCGAGACCGCGCCAAAAGAGGTGTCGCGCGACGCGCTGATCGGCCGGGTTTTCGGCGCGCGCCGCAGCAACGAATCGCACCGTGTCCGGCTGCGCGTCGAGATTGGGCGGCTGCGCAAGCTGCTGGCTGCGCTTTTGGAGCTCACTGCCACGGCCGGTGGCTTCGCGCTCTTGCCGCGCGCTGGGCGCAGCGTCGCGCTGCTGCTGCCGCCAGTTGCCGGCGAGACGAGCGAGCTGTGGGCGCTCTTGCGCGGTGGCGAGGCTTGGGCGACCTCGGCGCTTTCCGCCGCGCTCGGCAAGAGCCAACGCTCGGTGCAGCGCGCGCTTTCGGAGCTGGAGGCCGAAGGCCGAGTGCGCGCTTCCGGCGCCGGTCGGGCTCGGCGCTGGATTGCGACGCCGAGCGCGGGATTCGCGACGACATTGTTACTCGTCGCGCCGGGCAGCTTGGGCTAGCTGTTGGGCATGAGCAGAACCGCCAAATCGCGCGTCGCCAAGGCTCAGGTGCTGCGTGAATATGGGCCTTTCCCAGACGCCGATAACGTGGCCGGCGTCACGTTCGACGGCGAGCAGGTCTGGCTCGCTGCGGGTACCCACCTGCAGTCTTTCGAGCCGACAACCGGCAACGCGCAGCGGCGCATCCCGGTCGCGGCCGACGCCGGCACGGCCTTCGACGGCCGGCACTTGTTCCAGATCACCGGCGAAGTGATCCAGAAGCTCGACGCCAAGAGCGGCCAGGTGTTGGGCACGATTCCGGCGCCCGGCAAAGGTCGCGACTCGGGTTTGGCGTGGGCCGAGGGCATGCTGTGGGTCGGCCAGCACCGCGACAAGAAGATCCTCGGCATCGATCCCTCAACTGGCGAAGTGCTGCGCACCATCGAATCCGATCGCTTCGTGACGGGCGTCACCTGGGTCGATGGCGAGCTGTGGCATGGCGTCTGGCAAGACGACGAGAGCGAGCTGCGGCGCGTGGAGCCGGAGACGGGCGAAGTGCTCGAGCGCCTCGAAATGCCAAAAGGTTACATGGTCTCCGGGCTCGAGAGCGACGGCAAAGACTCGTTCTTTTGCGGCGGCGGTAAGAGCGGCAAGGTTCGGAGAGTGCGCCGGCCGCGTCCGGCTTAATTTACACTTCAAGCTTGGGTGGTTCAGGCGTCGCTCGCGTCCCACCACTTCGACAGCTGCCCGGCCGTGCGCCGTGCCTCCTGCGCGTAGTGCGACGTGTCGTTGTAAAGCATCAGCCGCGCTCGCACCGGGTCCTTGAAGTCGACGATGTTCAAGCACGCCGGCGCCTGGTCGAGCCGATCGCGGTAGCCGCGCGCGTCGAAGCCGAGCAGGCTCGAGAGCAAGAGCCGGATCGTCGCTTTGTGGGAAACGACCGCCACGTTTTCGCCGGGGTGGCGCAGTACTATTTCGCGGATCACCGGCAGCGCGCGGGCCATCACCGCCAGGCCGGTTTCGCCTTCGGGCGGCGCGAACGTGAACGGATCGGCTTCCCACGACTCGTATTCGGTCGCGAATTTCTGCTCGACTTCTTGGCGGCGCAGGCCTTCCCAATGGCCGTGGGCGATTTCACGCAGGCCG
Organism: Polyangiales bacterium; assembly: GCA_038230915.1. Taxonomy (GTDB): domain Bacteria; phylum Myxococcota_A; class Polyangia; order Polyangiales; family Polyangiaceae; genus PMG-095. Next base: position 3,989 of record JBBRMI010000333.1, read on the forward strand.
GCTTCGAGCTGCGGCTCGAGATTTTGCGGGCCGCCGACCAAGCGCGCGGTCTCGACAGTGCGACCCAGCGGGCTGGCGTAGAGCGCCGCCAGCTTCGTGGTTGCCAGGCGTTCACCGAGGCGTCGTGCCTGCGCTCGGCCTTCGTCGGACAACGGCACGTCGACCGCGCCAGCAAAGCGATCCTCCGCGCTCAGGGTCGTCGCGCCGTGCCGAATCAAATGCAGACGAGTCACCATGGTCCGGCATATTCGGCCGGCCCCGGCGAGCGCGCAAGCTCGAGCTCGCGAGCTCGTTTCGCCGCTACGCCGCGCTCGACCGCCGCCAGCGCCTTCTGGAAAGCAGGCTGCCAAACGCGGCAACCGCAGCCAGCAGCGCGGCGTGGTTTGCGCCGTGTGTGGACTTGCCCCCGGTGCTGCAGCTTGCGTCGTTGGCCGGTGAAGTAGCGAGGCCTGTGCTGGCGCCAGCCATGCCCGGAAGTGCGGCGCCGCCGGCTGGCATCATGACGGGTGCTGTTCCGGTGCCGCCGGACGACTGCGGCGGTACGACGGGCGCGCCTGCTCCGCCGCCGGATTCCGTTCCAGCAGCGGTGCTGCCGGCTGACCCGGGGCTACCGCCCGCAGCGCCGCCGACTGCCATGCCGCCCGCGCCGCCGCTGCCGCCGCTCGGCATTTCCGGATCTTTGGGCGGCTGGAACACGGCGCCTGACGAGACGAGCGTGACCGTGACCGCCACGTCGCTTGGCATGTACAGCGCCGAGGTCGCTTCGCCCACGTTCTCGGGCGCGGGCTTCACGTTGTTCGTATCTTTCAGGATCAGCGCGCTGTCGACGATGCCCTTCGTGAAGTCGACCGGGCCGGGGCGCCACAGCTTTTCGACATCGGTATCCCACTCGTAGACGCCGGTCGTCGTGTAGACCGGCGCTTGATCGGTGCAGCAGTAGTTTTGCTTCATCTCGAAGCAGATTTGGTAGCGCGTCGGCGTGGCGCTCGGCTTCGTCTTCACCTGGAGTCGCACGTGCACCGAGCCTTGGGTGTAGTCCACCGGGCTCTGCCAGTTGGCGGGCGTCTCGGGCGTGGGCTGGACGCGGTAGTGCGAGTCCTTGGTGGTCTGGGCGGAGTGCGTGTAGGCAACGTCGGCCACGACGACCTGTTCGGCGTGCGCTGGTCGGGCATGAAGCCCGACGGTGGCGAGCGCCAGCGCGCCAGTGAATAGCGCTCGAATCGGTTCACATTTCGCGCGTTTCGCCATCGTGCCAATGACCTTCATGTGAGTGAGTGCCGTTCCGCTTCCCGATCCATTTCGAGGTGGCTCAAACCAGCCCAGAAAGTGGTCCCGTGCACCAGTCCGGTTTACCGAACGTCTTGGCCTCGACTCCCAGCAAATTCAGCATCGAGACCAGTAAATTGGCCTCCTTACGCGAATCTGTGGGCGTGCCAGTGCGGCTCGGGTAGCGCGCCGAGGCGATGGAACAAGGCGATCTCTGCGTGGTCGTAGCTTCTGAATCCGTAGGCCAACTTGGTCGTGACGCGGGCTTTGTTGTTGAA
>JBBRMI010000334.1:0-5403 GCA_038230915.1 Polyangiales bacterium
CCCAAGCGCGCCCATCGGCACAGCGCCGAGAGCGAAGAGGTGGCCGCTCTCGCCGGGAGCTGGCGCGGTCCCGTCCGCCTTTGCCGGCTCCCGAGTGACCAAAAAACCATCCCTGATGGTTTTTTGGTCACATCTCCTGTAAAAAAATCTCGGCAACGGCCGTGGTCGAAATCAGACCAGTGGTTCGCTTGACCCTTCGGACTTGCGGTCGCACGGTTTGACTTGGGGACGATACGGGAGTTTCTGCGATTCGAGCTGCAGTTTGGCAGCCCGGCACGGGACCCGAGGCAAAGCATCGGCGTGTCGATTCGAGCAACGGATCGCCGGATTGGGCGGCGCTAAGGACTCATGCCTTGGCTGATCAGATCGCGGGACTTTGGCAATTTGCTAGCGGTTGGTTTGGGTTTGGCGCCGGGATTGGCGCGGGCTCAGACCGTCGTGTCTGTAAATTTCTCCGAGGCTGCCGACTACCCGCTGCTCAAGGACAAATTCAATTTGTACGACACGTCGCTGCCCAGCACAGCCGAGCTGGAGCGCGACCTGCCATTCTTACAAATGTTGAACGTCGAGTCGATGCGACTCGAGCAAGCCTGGGGCTACGGCCAGACGCTGTCGAACACGATTGGCGGCACGAAGGACAACCTGACCTTCGACTTTACGGCCGCGGATCGCTGGCAAAAGCTGATCACCAGCAAAGACGTGCTGATTCATTGGAGCTACGACTACACGCCCAAGGCGTTGAGCGGAAAATCCGGCGACGTGCCGGCCGAGCCGTGGTGGACCGAGTGCGTGCAGAAAACCTGGCAGCACCTGCACGACGTCGGCGACCCCGTGCTCTTGCACGAAGTCTGGAACGAACCCGATTTTCCGGCGCTCGGCTTTTTTACCGGCAACGAACAGGACTACTACGCGCTCTACGCGCGCACGGCGCAGAAGCTGCGCGCGCTCGACAAGGACGCGAAGATCGCTGGCCCGACGACGGCGTATCCGTTTTGGTTGTCGGCTTTCACCGACTACGTAAAAACCCAGAAGCTGCCGCTCGACGCGCTCACCTTCCATCAATACACGCGCCTCGGCGACAACGATCACATCGCGCAGGCGGCTGACGCGCTCTCGCGCTACCCCGAATTCGAGACCGTCGAGATGGTGATGGACGAGTACCATCCGTACAATCCCTGGCCGAAAGACGGCTGGCAGCAGACATTCCAAGGCGCGACCGATCTGCTGTACGAGACGATCCGTCTCGGCAAACGTACCGAGCTCACGTCGCTGAATTGGGCACAATTTCAAGAGCCCGGGCACAACACCGACCAATACTTGGGGCTGATCACCGCGGATGGTCACCCGAAGGCTTCGTTCAACGCGCTGCGGCTGTACGGCATGCTGCCGGTCGATAGCGTCGCGCGCACCGTCACGGGCGCCGCGCTGGACGTGATGGCGTCGGCCGACCAGCACCGGGCCGGCATCGTCGTTCTCAACCGCACTGACGCCGAACAAGCCGTCAAGGTGACGCTGACGATGCCGCCATTCGGGCAAGGTACGGTACAGACGTATCGCATCGACGCCGAGCACAACAGCTACCTCAACGGCAAGGGCGAGCAGCTCACGGCTTCGGACCTGCAAAGCAATGTCGCGCTCGCGCCGTGGGAGTTTTCGGGCAACGTGCCGAGCATGGGCACGCTGGCGTTCCTGTTCGACGACGGCTCCGGCTACGTGCCGGCAAAATCGCTCACGCTTGCCAAGATCATCCGCGTGAATCGTTACTACCCGTCGCGGAAAACCAGCGCGTACGCCGACTTCGACCGGCGCACGTGGGTGGCACGGCTCGGCATGGGCACCGAAATGCAGGCCGACAAGGAAGTGGGCGTCACCGCCGAAGATTTGCCGGCGACTTTGCGCTTTCAGAGCAAGCTCAGCGGCCCGCCGAAGAAAATCGACAAAAATAGCGTGCTCGGCGTGCGCTTCGACTTTCAGGTCGGCGATGCTTACGTGAAGTCGACGTTATTTTACGGCACCGCCAACGGGCAAGCTCTTTACGACGCTGCGCGCGACCAACGCATGCCGTTCGGCAGCGCGCGTCAGGCCGACGAAGCGGTGGCGGTCGCGGACTTCTCCGACTTTTCGGTCAAGCTCGCCGATCACGCTCCGGCGGGCTCGACTGGGCGCGTGCAGATCACGTACCTGATGCAGAACACCGGCCCCGGCTCGCGTGTCGTGATCACGACGACCAGCGCGGCAGCGCCGACGACTCCGGGCGGCAGCGCCGTGGTTGGCGCGACGGCCGGCACGAACGGCGCCGCATCCGGCATTGCAGGAGCGACGGACGTTGGCGGTGGCGCGAGCGGCGCCAGCGGCTCCGCCAGGGGCGGAGCTCTAGGCAGCGCGGGAGTGACCAACGTGGGCGTCGGTGGCAGCGCGGCTGATGCCTCGAGCGGCGCCGAAAGCTCGTGCGCTTGCGCTTTGCCCGAGCGTTCATCACCCGCTCAGGGTTCGTGGTGCTGGCTGGTTGCGGGCGCCGCCGTGGCAGGCCTTCGGCGGCGCCGCAGCCGCTAGTTGGCGCGCCAGGCTAGCCGTTCGCCGCGCGCTCCAGCTCGGCAATGTCGAGCTTCACCATGCCCATCAGCGCCTGCACGGCGCGACCGGCGCGCGCCGGATTGGGATCGCCCATCAGCTTGCCGAGGACGGTGGGGATGATCTGCCACGAGAGGCCGTAGCGATCGACGAGCCAGCCGCAGCGCGTGGGCTTGCCGCCGCCGGCCAAAAGCGCGTCCCAGATGCGATCGAGCTCGGCTTGCGAGTCCACCGAAACGAACAGCGAGAAGGCCGGCGTGAGCTGGTAATGAGGCCCACCGTTGAGCGCCATGACGCGCTGGCCAGAGAGCTCGAACGTGACCGACATGACCTTGTCGCCGGCAAGTGAAGTGTCCGTAATGCGCGAGTTTTCGAAGATCGACGTGTACAGCTTGGCGGCCGCTTCGGCGTCGCTGTCGAACCAGAGGAATGGAGTGATTTGGGGGGGATTCACGTTTGCCATCGAGGGATCCTAACTAGCAAAGTGTGCCGCGCGGAGCGGAGTTTGACCCAGGTCGGAGCCGACCCGAGGTTCTCGACATGGCGCGCGACACGTCCGGGACGATTTTGGGGGGGCTCAGCGCAGCCAGAGCGGGCGCAGGCTATTCAGGGTCGGTGCGACGGGCGTGCCGCCCACCGCCATCTTCAACGCGCACGGGTTCTGGCCACTCCAGTTGGTCGTGTCGTTGCGGTGAAACAGGATCCAGCCGGCGGCGACGCCGCAGGTGTGTTTGCCAAAACCCAGCGGCTCGCAGGTAATTTCCTTGGTCGTGACTATCGCCATCTTGCCGGAGGTGACCTCGACGTAGCTCGTCCCACATTGGAGGGCGTTGGCCTTACTGCGCCATAGAAAGGCCTGGAGCGTGTTGCTGCCGGCGGGGTCGCTCAGCTTCTCGACCAGCGCGCCGTCGTCCTTCATGTACAGCCGTTGCTGGCCGTCGCCAGCACGGAACACGTGTTCGGAGACCTTCATCAGCGCGTTTAGCTCGGCCCACGGCAAGACGGAGTCCGCCGTCAGATGAATGTCGTTCTTCTGCCAGTATTCGCCGACGCCGATTTCGGTCCAGCCACCGCTGTCGGAGGTCATATCGCAATGCGCGGCGAACGCCGCCACGGGACCGTTACCGTCGGGATCGATCGTGACCTCGCCGTCGCCGAGCACCGGATCGCGCTCGTGCGCCTTCTGGCACGAGGTGGGCAACGCCGTCGGCGCGCCACCGGTCGTCGGCAGGCCGCCGGTCGTCGGCAGGCCGCCGGTCGTCGGCAGGCCACCGGTCGTCGGCAGGCCACCGGTGGCTGATTCAGCGCCCGCTTCGCCGTCCGGATTCGAGCCGCCTCCGCTGACCTTCCCGGCCTGGCTCGCGACCACGTCGGAGTCACCCGCCGCACCGCCGGCCGCGCTCACCGATCCGGAGCTGACGTCGCAGTGGCCAGCCTCGGTCTTACACTCGGGAGCGGCGCTGAACGGTGTGCCGCAACTCGCCAGCGCTGCTAGCGCGACTAGGCCGGCGAAACCGCCCAGCTTGTTTAGTGACCAACGGGCTCGAACGGGAGAGGTGACCATGCGTTCTCGAATCGGAGTCGGGCTCGTGCTTCAGAACGGCGCAGATCGCAGCTGGTTTAGAGAAGTCACGGGATTCTCGGGCCGCCGCGCCGATTCCGCGGACTTCCGGGGCGTTTTGTCGTTGCGTGGGGGCCCTGGCCCTAGGCCCCGAGGCTGCATGGGCGTCGCGGCTGGTGGTAGAGCTAGCGCATGGCCACGGGTCTGCGCTTGGTCGTCTACGACGCGACACAGCGCAAGCGTGCGCCGAAGCTGCTCGGGCTGAGCTGGCAATACGGTACGCATTTGTACCGCGCGCTCGGGCGAGTCGACGCCGCTCACGGCGCGCGCGGCTTTGCCAGCGCGCTCGAATGGCTGAAGAAGTATCAGCCCACGCAGCCGATCAGCGAACTGCAGTTCTGGGGTCACGGCAAGTGGGGTCGTATCTTCATCGACCGCGAGCAGCTCGACCGCAACGTGCTCGGGCCCGGTCACCGGCACCATGCGGCTTTCCAAGCCGTGCGCGAACGGTTGACGCCAGGCGCGCTGCTATGGTTCCGGACCTGCGAGACGCTCGGCGCTCAAGCCGGCCACGACTTTGCAGCGGCGCTTGGCGACGCGACCGGCGCACGCGTCGCCGGGCACACGTTCGTGATCGGCTTCTTCCAAAGCGGGCTGCACTGTCTGCCGCCTGGCGCGCAGCCGCAGTGGTCAACGACCGAAGGCTTGGCCAGCGGCTCCGCCCAGCAGCCTGAAAGCGCGCTACCGTCGACGCCCGACGCGCCCAACACGATTACGTGTTTGACCGGCGAAATTCCGGCAGGTTTTTGAAGCGCGCGCTTACGGCAGCGTCGGTGTGCCGTCCGGCAGTCGCGCCTGCGTCCACTCTTCCAAATAGTCCTGTGGTGGATACTTTGATGACATAGGATCAAGGCTTGGTCGGATCGGTCCAGTCCTGATCCGTTGTCGGGGCCCTGCGCGAGGGCGGCCCCCGGAAGGGGTCCGGCAGCGGGATCGGGATCGGTCTCGGCAGGGGCTTCGGGCAAGCCAGAGGCGAGGCCGGGCTCGCGCAGGGCCTTTCTCGGACTCGGCGCGGAGCCGGATATGTCGGTATCGGTTGCGGGCTTCGGCCCTGGCAATGCGGCGCAGGATCGCGACGACCAAAGCCGCGCGAGGATTGGCTTCGATCCAAGGGTGGCCATCCTCGGCGAAAGCGAGAATGCGAGGCTTTTCTTCGGCTCGAGCGGGCCTAGCGGATGAGCCGGCTCAAGAGATCTTGAGCCGTACGCCGA
>JBBRMI010000335.1:0-5346 GCA_038230915.1 Polyangiales bacterium
ATTGCGGGGCCCGAAATGGGTGTTCCGAGCCTTGAGCCCCTCGCTAAGAAGAAACTGGTGGCGACGCGCCCCAGCGATACCCGGTTTCATCCCATCAGGGCGGCGGCTCCTGCCGCCATCCGGGACTCCCTGTGAAATCTCAGGAGCCACGACACGACAGACCGCGCATGACGCAAGGTCGTACCAGCGTGCACCCGTACGGTTTGGCCTAGAGATGACAAGGCAGTTTCTGCGATTCGGGCTGCAGGTTGGCAGCCCCAAATGTGATGAAAGGTCAGGTCTTTCAGCCGCCCACCCAGCTCAGCGCTAGCGGACGCGCGGCACGAGCGTGCCGGGCGCTCGATATAGCTCTTGCGGCACGTCGGCCGCGGGATCGAGCTTGCAGCTGATCAAGTGGTATTCGAGCCGCACGTCGGTACCCTGCGTGGTGGCGCGGAACAGGTACGAATGCGCGAGATCACCCAACGGCAGCAGCACGCGCGTGGTCGGCACGGCGACGCCGTCCGGTGCCACTGGCTCACCGTCGAACGTCGAAACGCAAGGCGCTGTCGGCGTGCCATGCATGACGGCGTACGACGTGAGGAACGCTTGCGGTGCGTCACCGCCATCGCTCACGATCACTGGATGACGGGTGCCGGGATACGGCGCCGCCACGATCCGCGGCGTCGACGTCTCCACCGCGGTTGAACAACGCTCGACCTTTTCCGGGATCGAGAGCTGAGTCGGCACATCGATCGGCGCGTCGAGCACGTCGCCGCGCGCACGAAACAGAAACAGCTTGGCATCGGCACGCGCCGATGCACTGTCGAACGTTTCGATCACCTGGCCCGCGCGCAGGCCGGAATAGGCGATATTGGAGCTCTGCGTGAGCCCGAAACGCGCCGGGTCGAGCGCGCCGTCGGCGAACGCCTCCAGCTCATACTTCCCGTCGTGCAGGCTGGCGCGCACGACGCCGCTGCCGCGGCCGACGAGCAACAGCGGCACGTGCTCGCCGTCGACGTGGGCCATTTCGGAGTGTGTTCCGCGCACCGCTACCGTGGGCCAGCTCACGACCGGCACGCTGTCGACGCGCTGGCCGTCGAAGAACAGTGTCGGCTGGTTGTCGGCCGGAGCGTGATGGAGTCGCAGGTAAATGCCGCCTTCCGCGATGCTGAGCAGCGCCGGATCGGCCTCTTGTTGGCCGCGCGCGCCGCGCGCGAAGTCACCCGGTGCGTACGCGCCGCCGTCGCCGATCGAAACCCGCCGCGTCCGGCTCTCGAACAGGTTGATCCAACCCAGCTCGGTGCCGGTCAGGTGTGTGTTGCCCGAGCTGTCCGGCACCAAGTAGCGCAGCGCCGCCACACCCTCGACCTGATCGGAGACGCTGACCGCGTAGGCGCGCCCGCGTTCGCTGGGCGGGAGCAGCACCTCGCGCTCGACGCGCGGTTTGCCGCCGGCCGAGGCCACGAATGCCCAGGCCGACCCGCGCGCCACATCGACCCCCGAAGCGAACCAGGCCGCTTTGCCGATCGCGGCTTGAAACGCGGTCGGAAACTCGCTCACGCCTTCCAACCCCTGCCACGCCGACGTATCGAGCGTGCAAGCGATTGGCGTCTTGAGCCGCGGCACCGAGTAGTCGACCGGCGCCGAGGCCAACGCTGGCTGCAACCACGCCTCGTCTTCACCCTGCCCGCCCCAGCCTAGCCGCGAGATGTCGGTGCCGATCGCGCAGCCGCTCGGGGTGCACGCCACCTGCACCTCGCAGTTGGAGTCGTTGACGCACAGATCGATCGGCAGCCGACCGAGGCTTTGAAAGGTCGATCCGCCGTCGAGCGACTCCCAAACGTCGTTGGTCGCGGGCGAGACGGCCAGCGCGCGGCTACCCGCCACGCCGAGCTGACCCCGCGGATCTGGAGCGCGCGCCACCGACAAAACGTGGCCAGTTTCATCGAGCACTAGCCAAACACGCGAGCGATAGCGCGAAACAGCAAGCCCCACGCTGCCGTCCTCCGCCGGCACCAGCGCGTCGATGTGCACGCCGGACACGTTGCTCTCCCAGCGCTCTTCGCCCTCCGAGCCGTCGCCGGTCGGCAAGCTCAAATCTTGAGCTTCGAAGCTGCGACCGCCGTCGCGCGAGACGAAGATCGCCAACACGCCGCCTTTGGTGCGCCGCCCGACCGCGTAGGCGACGCGGCCATCGAGCGAGAACGCCAGCGACAGCGCAGTGTCGGCGAGCGAAGGCGTGGCGGCCGCGTTCTGTTCGAAGGCTTGCCCGTGACCCGCGGGCACGCGGCCGCCGGCTTTCGGAAGCGAGCCGCTGGCCTTTGCGAGAGCTCGCCCGCGGCGCGCGATGCCTTGCGGCGCGCAGCCGGCGCCGGCGCTGTAGCTCGCGCACACACCAGCCAAGAGCAAGGTGCCGTCGGCGCCGAGCGCCATGCGAAAACTGATCAGGTTGCCGTCGAGCGTTGCGCCTTCGGTGTGGAAGGTGTGACCGGCGTCGTCGCTCGCCCACAGCTCGATCGGCTGAGTGGCGACGTCGGCTCCGCCGCGAAAACACGCCACGCGCAACGAGCGTTCGAACGCCGCCAGCCGCACCGCGCGGCACGGCGTCAGCTCCGGCATGTCGCGCGAGAAAAGCGGCCCCGCGAGTGGCCCGGACGTCAGTTGCCAAGCAGCTTTGTCGCGCATGCCAAGCTCGAAGTAGGAACCGGCCGTCGTTGCGGCGCGGCCCTCGTTCAGGGCCAGGGCGTCGGGACCACGCGGCGCTTTTAAATCGAGCAGCGGGCCAGCCGCCACGTTTTTGAGGCTCTCGAGCGGCGGCTCCACGCCCGGGCTGTAACGAAACATGCCGAGCGACGACACCACGCCGTAGCCGCGGTCTGGCAGGCGCTCGAGCCCAAACGCGCCGACGCTGTGCGCTTTCAACGGTGTGAAGCTCTGCCCGCCGTCGCGCGTCTCGTACAGCGCTTCGGGCACGGCCAGCGCGAGCCCCCGCCCGCCTTCACCGAGCAGCACGCTGACGAACTTGGGACCGCTCGGGCCGACGGCTTTCCACGTGGCGCCGGCATCCTCACTGCGCAAGAGGCCTCGGTCACGGCGGATACCGAGGATCGCCGTGCCGGAGCTGGTGACGCTGGACAGCGGCTCGAGCGGCGCGCTGGAGCGGGAGAACGGCGCAATCGGCGAGGGCGCCTCGTAGCTCACTCCGCTCGCGCCCACGAATATAAAACCCCCGCTCGGCACTTTCAGGATGCCGACCAAATCTTCCGGCGCCAGCGCCGAAGCGGCCGTCAGCGCGCCGGTCGCCTTCGAAGCCAGCCAGCGCTCGCCGCGCCGTCCAGCGAGCACGCGCTCACCTGACGGCAACTCGAGCTCGGCGTTGACGCGCGCGGGCTGCGGCGGGTGGTAGCGCCAAACCGCCGGCGTCACGAACGACGGCAACGCGGAGACTTCAGAAACGAGTGAAGGGCGCGGCCTTTCGGCGGGGCGCCCTTCACCACCTCGGCACGCGATGCCGAGCACCGCTACGAGTGCGAGCGCCGCCGGCGCGTCGAACGACGACTTACGGCGGCGCAAGCTTCGCACTTCAGCCGTTGACGAGCTCGAGCAGCTTGGCTTTGGTGGTCAAACCGACGTGCTGCGCTGCGCGCTGGCCGTTCTTGAACACCATGATCGTGGGGACGCCACGCACGCCGAACTTTCCGGCGGTGATCGGCGAGTCGTCGACGTCGAGCTTGCCGACCTTGACCTTGCCGTCGAGGTCACCAGCGATTTGCTCGATGATGGGAGCCAGCGCTTTGCAGGGACCACACCAGGTCGCGGTGAAGTCGACCAGCACCGGGACACTGGAATTGACGACCTCCTGGTCGAAGTTGAGGTCGTTGAACACTTGAACTTTTTCGGATGCCATGGTTGCTCCCTCGGGAGAAAATCGAGCAGCTGTCAACATAGTGCCGGTTCTGATTTGCGCAAAGGCGCACCCAACAAAAGCTCTCTTAAGACGGCGATTTTTGAAGCAATGAAAAGACAAGCCGAGCTGCTGGTACCGGCCGAAGCGATCTGGACGGCGGATCCGTGGCCGACGGGCTGGACGGCTGAAGGCGTGATCGAGACGCTGGAGCCCCTGGCCGTCGACGAGCGGCGCGCCCGGCTTTGGCAGGTCGCCAGCAGCCGAATCGGCAGCGTGACCGTGTTGATGGACGCGCCCCACGACCCGCACAACGCCGCGGCGGTACTGCGCTCGTGCGATGGGCTCGGCATCCCGCGCGTGCACCTGGTACCGCGCGAGGAAGACTTCGTCGTGGGGCGCACCGTCGCCAAGGGCGCCGAGCGCTGGATCGAAGTCGTACCGCACCGCTCACCCGAACAGGCGCTGGCGGCGCTCCACGAGCAAGGCTTCACGACGGTCGCTACGCATCCCGAGGGTAGCCTTTGCCCGGAGGACTTGGCGAAGCTGCCGCGCGTCGCCTTAATCCTCGGCAACGAGCATGACGGCCTGCGCGACGCCCTGCACCAAGGCGCTAGGGCGTCCGTCCGCATCCCGATGCGCGGCTTCGTCGAAAGCTTCAACGTCAGCGTCGCCGCGGCCGTGCTGCTCTACGCCGCCACTCGCGGCCGCAGCGGCGACCTCCCGCGAGCCGAACAACTGCGCTTCTACGCGCGGGCGCTGGTGCGCTCGGTCCCCCGTGCACTCGACGTCCTCGATGCCGCGCGAGCTCGGGCCGGCTTCGGCGGCTAGCGCGCCGAAACGGAACCTGCGGTCCACGGCGCCACCGGACTGCGCGGTCGAGGGGCCGACGTATCCGGCACTACCAACGCTACACCGAAGCCGGCATGCGCCACATTTTCCGCGACTTCGAGCACCAGATCATCAAGGTGGGCGGCGGGCCAACCAGCGCCTTGATTTGGACGTTGCAGGAGTGGCTCGCCATGACCCTGTCACTCGGCTCGATGCGGCTGTACCGCCTTGACGTGGATCCTCTCCCCGCTCAAGCTGTTCGACTTCTTCCTGCAACGGCACCCAGCGGCTTCCGTCGCAGCGTCCGGCTTCTATCTGCAGGCACGTAAGCCCGCGCGGGCGAGCTAGCCAGCCTTGATTGGTGATCGGGCCGGGTTGGGGAGCGGGATCGGCTGATCGGCAGCGGGATCGGGGTCGGTCGGGGCAGCGGTTTGGGGTCAGCACAAAATTCGCAGTCGGCAGCGGTTTCGGTAACGGCAGCAGGTTCGGTCGGCTCGGGCCTGCTTGTCTTGGGGACTCATGCCGAGAGCGCGCACCCGGTGCGCCAGCGCCGGGTTATGCGGAGCCAAACGGCGGGGCGCTGGCACACCGGCTGGGCGTAGGGGGGCATGAGTCCCCAAGACAAGCAG
>JBBRMI010000336.1:0-5312 GCA_038230915.1 Polyangiales bacterium
CTGGCAACCATGCTCAGTGCGTTCGAGATCGTTCTCGACGAGACGATGCCCAAGGAGTCGCGCGTCCTCAACCTATACATGCAGTACGACGACGCCGCGCTGCGCGAGGCAATGACCATCGTCCGCGACCTCCACGAGCTGAACGAACGGGGCTATTTCGACGAGCTGATCGCGCGCCACCACTACCTCAAGCGCTACCTCCCCGAGTTCCTCAAGCTGCCCTTTGTGGCCCAGCCCGGCGCGGAACCGCTGATGCAGGCCGTCACGCTTGCTCGTCGACTTCACGCCGGTGAGATCGCTCAGCTCCCGTCGGACGCTACGATCGACTTTGCCTCGGGCTCGCTGCGTAAGCGACTCAACGAGAAGGGGCGGGACTGGCGACTTTGGGAGATCGCTCTCGCCTTCGCCGTGAGCGATGCGCTCGGCGCGGGCGACCTGTACCTCGTCGAGAGCCGCAACCATGTGTCCTTCTGGAACCTGGTGCACAACGCCAAGCAGTGGGAGCAGAAACGCGCGGCTGCCTATGTGGATCTCAACTTGCCGACCGAGGCAGATCGCGCAATCGACCAGTTGCGCGGCGAGCTCGACCAGGCCGCGCGCTCTCTCGCCGCCGGTCTCGACACCAACGGCTTCGCCAAGCTGACCGACGGCCGCCTCCACTACACGCGCCGCGAAGCGACGCCTGAGCCCGCAGCCGTCCGCCAGCTCCGTCACGCCATCCGCGGGCACCTACCGCGCGTTCGCATCGAAGACATGCTGATGGAGGTCGACTCCTGGTGTGGCTTCACGCGCGAGCTGCAGCCGCTCGGCGGTCACCCGTCGCGCGTCGAGAACCTCTACGCCGTCCTCATGGCCGCGCTCGTCGCTCACGGTACCAACCTCGGCCTGTTCACCATGGCGCAGAGTACCAAGGGGGTCACCGTCGACATGCTGCATCACGTCTCGAAGTGGTACCTGCGCGACGAGACGCTCAGAGCCGCCAACCGCGTGCTGGTCGACTATCACCACCGGCTGCCGCTGTCGTCGGTGTGGGGTGGCGGCTTCTCCTCTTCGTCGGACGGCCAGCGTTTCGCCGTTCAAGGCTCGTCGCTGCTCGCCTCATTCTATCCGCGATACTTCGGCTACTACGAGCAGGCCGTCACGGTGTTGACGCACATGTCCGATCAGTTCTCCGTCTTCGGCACGCAGGTCATCTCCTGCTCGGAACGCGAGGCCCTTCACGTCCTCGACGGCCTCTTTCGCAACAACACCATCCTGCGCGTCCAGCAGCACTACACCGACACGCACGGCTTCACCGAGCAGCTTTTCGGTCTCTGCTACCTGTGCGGCTACTCGTTCATGCCGCGGTTCAAGGACCTGGCCGACCAGAAGCTCTACAAGTTCGACCGTGGCACCTCGTATGGGGAGATCGATCCCATCTTCCGCGGTGGCGTCATCGACACGGCGCTCATTCGCGAGCAGTGGGATCCGCTCGTGCGCATAGCCTCGTCGCTGCGCGACCGCACGTCCCCGGCTCACGTCGTCATGCAGCGGCTTTCAGGAAGCTCGGACCGGCTCGCGAAGGCCCTGACCATGCTCGGCCGCATCCCCAAGACGACTCATATCCTCCGCTATTCCAACGAGCCGCCAATGCGGGACGACGTGTGCCTGCACCTCAACCGCGGCGAGTCGCGCCACCAGCTCGCCCGCCGCCTCTTCTTCGCCAATCAGGGAGCGTTCGCCGACGGTGATTACGAAGAGGTCATGAACAAGGCAACCGCGCTGTCGCTGCTCTCCAACGCCGTGCTGGTGTGGAACACTGTCCGCATGACCGAGATCGTCAACGCGCTGGAAGCCGCCGGCCAGCCCGTCCCTCGCGAGCACTTGGCCCGCATCTCGCCCCTGCTCCACAAGCACGTCATCCCCAGCGGCACCTACCACTTTGATCGCGTCACCGACGGCGAAGGCGGCTTAGAGTAAATTTTTACATCGGAGGGGCTGGAACCCCGAGTGGGACGACGACTGACCCCTAAGCTCCGGCGCCACGGGTCTACGTCCGAACAGGCGCTTCGTCACTCGGACGAGCCCCAAACGTCAGGGGCGGCGCGGTTTAAAAATCGGGCGATTTTTCAGGAAAACACCCCTATTAAGCGGGGGAAATGCGCAAATAATTTCGGGTTTGTAGGTATTTATTCGGGCATTGCTTTCGGCGGCCTGAAACTGATCCACTTCGGCGGCCTGAAACTGATCCACCCCTATGTTCAGTGGTCTGAAGTTTACCCCTTCTGCCCCTTGTCGGGGTGGGCGACTGAGGGGACATCGGCGGGTGTAGCCGGCGCAGCATCGGCCGAAGCCACGGTCCCCCGTTTGCGCATTCTGTAGCTCTTGCCCTTGGTGGTGATCACGGTTGAGTTCTCGGCGAGGCGATCGAGCAATGCCAGGGTGAGCTTCTCGTCGCCACCGAAGACGCGCGGCCATTCGGCGAAGGAGAGATTGCTGGTGATGAGCACGCTGCGCCGTCCATGCCTGGCGGCGAGCACGTTGAAGAGTAGTTCGCCGCCGACACGATCGAACGGAACGAAGCCGACTTCGTCGACGATAATCAAGTCGACGTTTTCTAAGCGTCGCATATGACGGCCCAGTTCCTTGGCGTCGCGGGCCTCGATGAGCGTGCGCACCAAGTCTGCCGCGCGCCAGAAGGCCACGCGCAGTCGCTGGCGAGCCGCCTCGACGCCGAGGCTGATCGCCAGGTGCGTCTTGCCAGTGCCGATGGGACCGGCGAACAGTACGTTTTCCCCCTTGGCAATCCAGTCGCAGCGGGCCAACTCGGCGAGCTTGGACGCGCTGACGCCGTCGGTGGCGGAGAAGTCGAACTGATCGAGCGTCTTCAGGTCGGGAAAGGCGGCCGAGCGCAGGCGCTGCTTGACGGCGGACTCGGCGCGCGAGGCGACCTCGACGGCGAGCACCTCCTGCAGGTAGTCCTCGTGCGACCAATGCTCTTCGCGCGACTGGCGAGCGAGGGCTGCGAACGAGCGAGCCAAACCGGGCATCTTGAGCTGGCGCGCATGCGTGCGAATCACGTCGGCGATGATGGCGGTGCTGCTCATTGGGCACCTCCGAGCAGGAGGTCGTAGTCGGCGGCGCAGCCGGTGGCGACCTCGATCTCGCGCAGCGCGGACGGCAGCGCATCGACGGAGACGGATGGCGGCGCCGGATCCGACGGGCGCAGCGCGAGCAACACCGGCTCGCCGGAGGCGAGCGCCCACCGCACGCGCTCGGCGGTGATGGACTCGCCCAACTCGACGACGGACTTGAGCACGTGCGCGAACGTGCGCGCCGCCTGCTTGGGCCCGCGCTCGTCGACGAGCTGACGCCAGAGCGCATCGTACGGCGCGCCGAGATCGCGGATCAGCTCGTCGGCGACTTGGCGCACGGCCTGCGGCTTCTTCGCCAACTCGGGCAGGTAGTGGCGGTAGTCGACGGAGCGCCCGCCGAACGGCTGGCGCGGGTGCACCACCCGGCGCCCGTCGGGACCAATGATCTCGACTTCGTCGACGCCGACGAAGGCTTTGACCGGCAGCTTGACCCACTCGCTCCACACCGAGTACGCGGCGCCGGCCACCTGGACGAGGCTGCGGCGCGACGGCTCGACGTGATGGAACGACGCCGCGCGGAACGGCATTGGCGGCAAGGGCAGCATGCGCGCGCCCTCGTCGACGAACCGCTCGGCAATGGTGCGCCCGTCGGAGCCGCGCTTGGTCTCCGTCTGCGAGTCGATTCGCTGAAGCAGCGCCGTCGAGATCGCGCGCAGGTCGGCGCCTGACGGAATCGGCACCAGGTGCTGCCAGCGAATCCCCTTGCCGCGCGCTTCGACGCCGCCCTTGTCATGGCCGGTGTGCGGTCGTGCGAAGCTCGCCTCGAACAAGTAGTGCGTCGTGAGCGCCAAAAATCGCAGCGATAGCTCACGCTCGCTGCCGACGAGGTGGCGTGCAACGGCCGCTTTGAGATTGTCGTACGCGAGCCGGTGCGGCACGAACCCGAAGTGCTCGAACGCGCGCACGTGCCCGTCGAGGAACGCCACCTGGTCCTGGCGCGGATAGATCCACGCGAAGTCGCGGCCCGAGTACATCAGCCGCATGACGAACATCCACGCCTTGCGCCGCTCGCCGCCGACGTCGGCCAGCACCTCGAAGAAATCCACCTCGGCGAGATCGCCCGGGTGGTACACGAGCGGAACGAAGACCTCCTGCCGCCGCCGCTTCCACTCGGCCACCATCTCGCGCACCGTGCGCTCGCCGATCGCCTGGCCTTCGTCGACGAGGAGCTGGTGCAGCCGCGCCGCCGTCAGCCGCTGCTTACCGCCGGTCCACTTCGGCGCGTCAATGAGTATCTGCTCGACGCGCGGCCACAGCCGCTGCTTGACCGGGCTCGACCGCGCGGCCGGCGCGCGCGCGATCGGCTGCGCACCCTCGACGTAGCGACGCACCGTATTGCGCGACACGCTGAACTCGCGCGCCACACGGCGGACCGACAGTTTCTCCACGAGCACCTTGTGCCGAATAACGTAGACCTGATCCATCCGCAGCATCCTCCAACGGGGCTCCCGGCCTACCCGGCCGGCAACTTTCCGCATCTGCGGGGTGGATCAGTTTCAGGCCGCCGACTGGATCAGTTTCACGCCGCCGCCATCAAGCCCCAAAGCATTGCTGAGACTTCATTCTCATCCATCAATTGGAGCAGCCCCGCAGTCGCTTGCGGTGCTTGCCAAAGTTGGCCGTTTGAATACCGTCGCTGCGCCACATCAAACCAGAAGAAGGTTCCTTGCTGCTTGTCGAAGTAAATCGACTTGGCTCGGGCGAGGCATGAAAACGCCGTAGCCCAGCCCTCAGACCAAGCCTGCCCCGGCAGGGTGGGACAACCGACGGTGTGCTGCCCCCCCTCGCCCGGGCTGGTCCCAAAGGAAGTCATCGCCCAATGACCGAGCTCGTGCGCTGTAACTGGGTCAGACCAGACAGCGGAGTCTTGCGCTGTCCAGGGGATGAAAATCTGGGCACCAAAATCGAACCCAAGAAACGAGATGGGAGCGGGAGACATGCATGATCCGCAGTTCCAAGATGTGCCACCGCGAAGCCAAATGACGAGAGGTGTTCCCGCCGACTTGACGATATTGAATGTCGACCCATAAACGTAGCGGAGATAGTCGAAAATACGCATAGCGCCGCTACCGTCAGCCTCTCTGATTTGCAAGGTCGATCCTGAAGGGCCCAGTGCAGAGGTCGAAAAGGACCACCCCCAAAAGGCCGCATTTGAACTTCCGGGCACTGGCGTTGTCA
>JBBRMI010000337.1:0-5236 GCA_038230915.1 Polyangiales bacterium
CGCGCCAGCTCGAGCTGCTCTCGGCGAAGCCGCTCCGCAACGGCGCGGTGGCCATGCACTACCGCCGCGCGCGCTGAGGGCTGCCCACCCCCGTCCGTGGTAGGGCGGCGGCCAGCGCGCCGGCGACCCCAAACAAAAAACCCCCCCCCGGGGCACGGGGGGGGGGCGACTCGACCCCCGGCGCGCGCCGCGCTGCGAGCACGCCGGGCCGTCGAGCGCCGCCCGGCACCGGGGGAGCACGCGCGGTCGGGGCGGTATTTATGCCAGACGGGCCGAATCGGAAAATTCGTTTCAACGCCGTGAGCGCGTGCGTGTTCTACGGGGGTGATGGCCTTTCCGCGCCTGGTCCCGTCCAAGGGACCTCCCGAAGATGCCCTGGCTGAGCGCAGTGACGATGAGCTGATGGCGCTGAGCCAAGCCGGACTGCGGGCGGCGTTTGCCGCGCTCGTGGAGCGGCATGCCGCGCGGCTCGTCAACTTGTGCTCGCGCTTCCTGAACGACGCCGAGCTCGGTCAAGAGCTGGCTCAAGACATCTGGGTCATGGTCTGGCAACGGCGTGAGACATACCGCGCCGAGGGCACGTTCTTGCCGTGGCTCGTCACCGTGGCTCGCAATCATTGTCGCAATCAGCTGCGCCGAGGCAAAGCTGCGAGCGCCTACCAGAAGACGTCCGCGCCGCCCGAGCTTCACAATTCGCCCGAGCAGCTCGACAGCCTGCTGAACGAAGAGCGACGGCGGCGTGTGCGGGCAGCGCTGGCGCAGCTTTCGCTGCCGATGCGCGAGGTGCTGCTGCTGCGCTTCGCCGAAGAGCTTCGCTACGATCAAATGACGTCGGTCGTTGGCACCGGCGAATCGACGTTACGCTCGCGCGTCCACCACGGCCTAAGAATATTGAAACAGAAGCTAGAGGAGGAGCCATGAGCGACAAACAGTGCCCCCCCGACGCGGAGCTACTGAGCTTCGCCGACGCGGACCTACCTCCGGAGCAGCTACGGCGCGTCGAACGACACCTGGAGCTGTGCAGCGCCTGCGCCAAGCGAAGCATGGCGATTTCAGCTTTGATCGAGGACATTGCGGCGCCGGTGCTGCAGCCGCATTTCGACGTGGCGGAGCACACGGCGAACGTCATGCAACGGCTCGACGCCCCGGTCGCGGTTCGGCCGAGCTCGGCGCGCGCGGTTTGGGGCGCAACCTTCGTCGCGCTGGCGGCGGCAGCCGCGGTCTTGCTGGTGTTCCTGCGCGGACCCGAGCCCGAAGCAGTGCACGGTCAACTGGCGGCGCGCGGCGGGGCCTCGGTGCCAGGCACGCTTTCGCGCGACATCGGCGTGCAGCTGTACGCGCTCGACGCTGCCGGCTCTGGGCCGCGACCGTTGGCAGCCGGCACCCATATTCGAACTGGAACGACGCTGACGGCGGGGCTACGCAACCTGGCCAGCCAGCGTGCTTACCTGCTGCTGTTCGGAATTGATTCGCGGCACGTGGTGCATTGGCTGGCGCCGCAATTCACGGTGCCGGGGTCCGACCCAGAAGCCGCGACGATCGCTGCATTGCCGACCGAACGCCTGCTCGAAACCTCGGTCGTGTTCGACGACTTGGCGCCGGGGCCGCTGCTGGTCGTTGCGCTGATCACGCGTGAACCGACGCAGGTTTCCGAAATCGAGTCGCTGACTGTCGAGCAGCTCAGCGGCGGCGGTTTGACACGGCGATTTCCACACGCCGAAATCCGACAGACCGTGCTCGACGTGGTGCCCTGAGCAGTTCCATGCAGAACTTCTGGCGTACTTGCGGCGCACTCTTCGTCTTCACGCTGGCGTGGCTGCTCGACGTGGCTGCAGCCAAAGCAGCCGATGGCACCAACAACGTGCCCGCCGCCAGCGCGAGCGCCAACCCGAGCGCTGCCCCGGAGCGGCTCACGTTTGCGGTGGTGATCGGCAACAACAAGAGCTTGGGCCGACGCCGCCCGGATCTGCACTACGCCGACGACGACGCCGCTCGCTACTTCGAGATCTTGCAGACGATGGCGCCCGGTCGCGTGTCGCTGCTCGCCGACTTCGACCGCGACACGCAGCGACTCTTCCCCGACGCCAAGCTGCACGCCACGCCGCCCAAGCGCACCACCCTGCAGCTGCTCGGTCAGCAACTTGCCCAACAGGTGCGGGCCGCGCAATTGGCGGGGCACGAAACCGAAGTTTACTTCGTCTTTGCTGGGCACGGCGACGTGGCCGAGGGCGAGGGCTTCATCGAGATGGCGGACGCCCGTTTCCGCTCGCGCGATTTGGAAGCGTGGCTGCGAGCGATTCCGTTCACGCGCGCGCACGTGATCTTGGACAGCTGCAACTCGTTCTTCATGCTCGGCGTGCGCAAGCCGGGTGGACGTCATTTCGCGACTTCGGAAGACGCGACGCGCGCGTTGGCTTCGCGACTGCCCAACGTGGGTGTCTTCCTTTCAACCAGCGCCGAGGGCGAGTCCTTCGAGTGGTCGGAGCTGCAATCGGGCATTTTCAGCCACGTGGTTCGGTCCGGGTTGCTCGGCGCTGCCGACGCCAACGCCGACGGCTCGGTCAGCTACTTGGAGCTTGCCGCGTTCGTCGATACCGCAACTGCCGACGTGCGAAACCCGAACATGCGTCCGCACGTGTTTGCGCGCGGCCCCGGCTCCGTCGACAGCACGCCGATCGCACGCTTGCGCAGCATGACGGGAGTGCGCCGCTTCGAGCTCGGTGACGCCGGATCGCTGCGGATTCGACTGCGTGACGAAAACGGGCTGCCGCTGCTCGACGCTCACACTGAGCACGCGCTCGCGCTGCAAGTGGCGCTGCCCGAAGCTTGGGCGCACGGCGCCGTGCTCGAACGCACCACAACCGGGTCGCTTGCGGACCCGGCGCTAGCCCAACGCAAGCTGTACGCGGTGCCGGAGCCGCCGGGGACCGTGACCCTCGCCAGCCTCGCGGATCTGAGCGCCGAAAGCGCGGGGCGCGGACCCGATGAGACGTTCCAGACGTTGTTCGCGCAACCGTTCGGGCCGCACGCCGTCGCGAGCTATCTGGCTGCACGCGACAAGCAGCCGCCGCCGGTGTTCGGTGTCTCGAAGGAAGATCTCCAGCGCATGGAGCTCGTGCTAGGCGAGATCGCCAGGTCCGAGCACCGAAAGCGGGTCACCGAGAGCCTGGGCTCGGTCGGCGCCGGTGTGCTGATCGGCGGTGCCGGTATTGGCGTGTTGCAGGTCGACCCGAAGCTTTCGGGAGCCCAGAAGACCAAGCAGCGCGTGATCGGCGGTGGGCTGCTCGGGCTGGGCGGGTTGTTCTCGATCGGCGGCGCCGGGGCGCTTTTCGAGGCAACTCCGGGCGAAAAAGCCGCCGCCGAATTCCACGCCGCCGTCGCTTCCGGCGCTGACCCGGGCCAAGCTTTTGCGGCTGCCGACAGGCGACTGCAGGAGATGGTCAAGAACCGTAAGTCCGAGCGGGTGGCAGGCATCATCGTCGGCAGCATTGCGCTCGTGGGCTCGACGACTGGCTTCGTCGTGAGCGAGTTTCTGCCGGCCGCGCGCGGTGAACGCATGGTGCGTCGCTTGGGCTGGGGCGCTGGGATTTGGGTCGGCGGGATGATGCTCGGCGATGCCTTGGTGACCGAGACCTCGGCCGAGTCGCTGACTAGGATCTGGCGCGATGATCCGAGCTTGAATCAATACCAGCCGCGGTTGAGCGTCAGCAGTGACGGCGCGTTCCTGAGCTTGTCGGGCAAGCTCTAGCAAAGCAAATTCACTTCAACGCCAGCGCCGGGCGCGTGTTCTTTCGGGGGTAAAGGAACTCACAATGATGCAACGCACAGCCGGTGGCTTCGACGTGATCGCGACCTTCTTGAGCCTAGCGAGTTTTGGCGCCGGCTGGGTGATGTGGCTGATGCTCGGCCTCGCCTTCGTGCTCAGCGTGCTGATCCTCGAGCGTTTCTATCTGTTCACCAAGACGCGCGTCGACGCGCCGAGCATCGGTCGAGCGCTGGTCGAACACCTCGAGCAGGGCGAGCTAGAACGGGCTCGAGAATTGGTCGCGCGCGGTCTGGCGATGGAGGAACGCATCGTCGCCGATGGGCTCTCGGCATGGCAGCGCGGCCCGCGCGCGGTGGAGCAAATCATGAAGAGCTCGCTCGAACGCGAGCGTCAACGCTTCGACCGCTCCTTGGCGTACATGGGCACGGTCGGCTCGAACGCGCCTTTTGTCGGCCTTTTGGGCACGGTCATTGGCATCGTGCTGAGCTTTCAACGGCTGGCCCAGAACCCCAAGGGCGGCATGGCGGTGGTGGGGCCCGGCCTGGCAGAAGCGCTGGTGTCGACCGCAGTCGGGTTGCTCGTCGCCATTCCGGCTGTCGTCGCCTTCAACTACTTCAAGGGCACGCTGGCTAAGCGCATCGGCAACGTCGAGTTCTTGAGTGGGATTCTGTTGTCGCAGCTCAAAGACGAAAGTCGCTGACATGGCCAATCAAGCTAGCGCGACGGAACCGATCGTCTCCATCAACATCACGCCATTCGTGGACGTCGTTTTGGTGCTGCTGATCATCTTCATGGCTACCTCGAGCTACATCGTCAGTCCGGCGATCGAGGTCGATCTGCCGCCGGCCACGTCTGGCGCCGACGTCGCGGAGACGAGCTTAGTGCTGGTGCTGACCGCCGACGGCAAGCTGTACCTCAACGGCAACGCCGCGAGTACCGAGCAGGTGGCCGCCTACTGCAAGGTCGCCAGCGCCAAGCGCCCAAAGCTCCAGGCCAGCATCGCGGCCGATGGCGCGACTCGCCACGCCGACGTGGTGAAGCTGATCGATCTCGTCAAGCTCAACGGTATCAGCAGCTTTGCGCTCGACGTCGAAGCACCGGCGAACGCCAACGCCAACGCCAACGCGAATCGATAGACGCGCCATGTACGCACTCTCGTCCGAACCCGAGGCGCGCCCGCGCGTCCTAGCGCTGTGTGCGGGCCTGACCGCGACGCTGTCCGTAGCCGTTTTTAGCCTATTTTATCGACTGGAAACGCCGCACGCGCGACCGCCGCTCGAGCGCCTTCAGTTCCAGGTCGTGACCGTACCGGCCACAACGCCTCCGCCGATCGCCGAGCCGCCGCGGCCCGCTGCGCCCATTCCCCAAGCTGCCGCGTCCAGGCCGAAGCCCGGCCGCCCCCTACCACCGACGCCACCTCCCGTGCGCGAACGCACTCCCGCGCCGACGTTCGAAGAGCCCGCCCCATCC
>JBBRMI010000338.1:0-5233 GCA_038230915.1 Polyangiales bacterium
GCCGGGGTCATAACCGGCGGTCCCGAAGAGCCGTATGTGAAAAGCACAAGTACGGTTCTGTGAGAGCCGCCCCCTGGCAACGGGGGGCGGCTACTCGATGCGCAGCGAAAACGCAGCCAGAAGCCAGGATCGGCGGGCGTGGTCACCAACTGAAATGAGACCAATGGTGAGCCGCCTTCCTGTTGATTCCCGCTCGACTCGCCGTTACTTGCCGATGACGGGCGGGGTCGCGCCGGCGGCGCCGGTGAGGAAGAGCACCATGTCGGCGTTGGCGGCGGCGGTATCGAAGACGACGAAGTGGCCGTCGCTACCCTTGGGGGCGCCGTACTGACGGAAACCAAGCGTGAAGCCGCTGGCTGGCTTGTAGCCGACTGCGACCGGCTTCAACCGAGCCATCACGTCGTCATCGGTGTAGGGCGTCTTGGCGCTAGCGTCCGCGGTGACTTGAGTGAAGCCGCCCGCGAGCACGAAAGTCGCCAACGTGAGCGGCGGACTGTAACTGTCGTCGAGACCGAACGTCTGGAACGCGTGTTTGCCGAGGTGACCTTGCAGCGGCTTGCCGATCAGCGCGGCAAAGTTCAGCGGGTCCGCCGGGTCGATCCACTGCTGGAGCAGCGACAGCACCGGATGACTGGCGGTCACGGCTGCCCCAAGCTGCGGATCCGTCATCGCCGGATCTTGCAGGACGAGCGGGAGCGCCGCGGCGATGTTCTGCGGCTTGGTCTTCGTGCGTAGCGCGTCGCGCAAGCTGGCACCATTGCCCGACAGCACGGCGGCCTTGTAGTCGTCGCCGAACGGCAGCATCAGACTGCCTTCCGTCGAGCCCTGCGAGTGGCCGAAGAAGAACAACTTCGTGCCGTCGACCTTGATCGCCGCACCGGTGCTGGTCGCCGCGTCGACGTTGAGCGTCTTGGCGAAGCGCGCAACGCTGAGCTGATCAGCCGCGCCTTGCAACGGATTGCCGCGTGTGACGGCCGGATTCAAGAAGTTGAAGAACAGGTCGTTCGGCGACTGTGTCGAGCCGCCGCGCCGCGGACCATGTTCGACCTGGTCGATGCCGATCACTGCGAATTTCGGCGTTGCCGCTGCCAGCACGCCCGCGACGTCTGGCCGCACGTGGTTGCGGAAGTCGCCGCCGGTGCCGTGTGCAAACACGACCGCCGGCCAGCCTGCCGCGGGCGCCGCGCCTTCCGGCACGGTGATCGACATGCACACGTCCTCGGTCCGCGGCTTCTTGGTGTCGATGCCGCCGCCATCGGCGGACGACAGGTACGGCGCCTTGCCCTGTTGGAAGATCGGGATGGTCAACAGCGCTTGGTACTCGTCGTAGCCGACCACGTCGTCGCTGCACGTGCGATCGCCGGTCGCGTCGGGACACGGCGAAACAGCAGCGCCGCCGCACTTGACCCAGTTGCTGGCTACCGGTGTCGCCGCTGCCTTGACGGCATCCGCCACGGCGGTCATCTGGCTGCGCACGTCGCCAACCGTGAACACCGCGGCGGTCAGCACGTTGGCCACGGGTTGATTTTTGGCGGCCAGGTAGGCGCGCAGCGGCGCCATCGCCACGTGCGCGGCTTTGAGCTTCGGATCCGTGGGCGGGGCGGCCTTGAGCACCGCCGCCATGTTGTCGGAGGCCACGACCGGCTTGGCGTCACCTTTGCCGAGCAAGGTGACGTTTCCGACCTGACCCTGAATGTACACCGCGTAGGTGTGACCGGGCTCGAGCGGGCTACCTTCAGGCGGCTGCACCGAGACGAAGTTTTCGCAAATGTAATTGGTGCGAGCGTCGGTGTAGAAGCGCCGCCAGCCGACGCTAGTGCCCTTCGCCGGATCGGTCACGTCGATGAACTGCACGGCGTCGGTGGCGAACGTTTTGAAGTCGAACGTGCCGGAGAAGCGGAACAGCACCGTCGGGTAGGTGCCCCAGCCCGAGTCGTTTGCAGTGATGGCATCCACGTAGAGCTGCACTGGGTCGACCCCGAGCAGGGCGGCGCCGGGCGTCGGAAAACCGCTCAAGTCGAGCTGATTGCCGCTCTTGCGCACGTCGGTCGGGAACGGCAGGCGGAAGAAGTCGAGCTCGTCAGCGCCGTCAGCGCCCGGCACCTCGAAGTAGGCTTTCACGTCGGTTTCGACGGGTTTCGCGCACTCGACGCCGGTCCACGGCTGACCGAATGGCGGCAGCCCCGGGGGCGCAACGGCGCACTTGTTCGCCAGGCACGCCAATCCGCCAAAGCAGTCGACGCTGGATACGCACTCTGCGCCGACGTCGCCACTGCCCTCGGGCGTGCACGCGAGGCCCAAACCAACGATCGCGCAGCGGAGCCCAGCGCCGCAATCGCCATCCGAGAAGCATGCGCCGCCTTCGACGCCAATGCCCGCGGGTGCGCATTGGCGTCCGACGCATTGGCCGTCCAGGCACTCGGCGCTCAACACACAGGCATCGCCAGGCGTCTTGTCGCCCGCCGGCTCGCAGACATTCTTGTCGTTGCAGGTCAGGCCGTCACGGCACGGCTGCGCGTCCGAGCAATCGTCGCCGACGCCCTGCCCACTCGGGATGCTAGCTGCGCCACCTTCGACGGCGGTGGTGCCGCCGCCGGACATCGCGCTGGTGCCACCTTTGCCGATGTTCGCGCCGACTCCGTTGTCGCCGCCCGCAGCAGCCGGCCTGGCTCGATCGACGTTACCGTCGGAGCAGCCCGCGGCGGCCAGCGACAGACAGAACATACCACCCAGGACAGCCCAAACGATGGATCGAGCCATGGAAAAGCACCTCGCTAAAAGCAGAAAGCCCAGCGCCTACGCAGGCGTCATCGCCGAGGATAACACGCCTCTTTCCCAGGTTGCGGGCGTTTTACAGCGCTCGATGTAGTCGAGCACGCCAATCCAGCGGCGGAATTAACTTAATCGTAATGAATGATCGAGACGCACGGTGTAGGCAAGAGCCGATCGCGGCCGCCCAGCGACGCCAACTCGATCACGAACGCATAGGCCAGGACGAACGCGCCCTGCCGGTGCACCAGCTCACCCGCGGCCGCCGCCGTGCCGCCGGTCGCCAAAAGATCATCGACCACCAGCACGCTTGCGCCCTCACGCAACGAATCGCGGTGCATCTCGAGCTCATTTTCGCCGTATTCGAGCGAGTAGCTGACTTTGTCGGTGCGAAACGGCAACTTCCCGGGACGACGGACGGGCACGAAGCTAGCGTTCAGACGCGCCGCTAGGGCACCGCCGAAGATGAAGCCGCGGGACTCGACACCGACCACCGCGTCAACTTTCTCGCCGACGAAATGATGGGCGATCGTGTCGAGCACGATGTGAAAGCCTTTGGGATCAGCGAGCAGCGGGGTGATATCGCGGAACAGCACGCCCGGTTGCGGAAAATCGGGCACCTCACGGATCAAACCCTTCACATAACTGAGCGAGTCGAAGGGGCTGATCCGCGCGTGCGGAGCGACCCGCTCGCTCTTCAGCAAGCTGGGCTTTTTCGGATCGACCCCGCGCGGTGTCGGTGAGAGCCGACCGGGGACAGGCTTGGAGGCCTTGGTAAAACTTCCCTTACGCGCAGCCATAACCGCGACCACTACCACTACCGAGCGGTCGTTGACAGCTCCGCTGCCACGCGCTCGGCTTGCGCGGTCGCGCTCGGCGCCCATAAGTCGAGGACCAGCGGCGTGAGCCCGATCTCGCCGGCGTCGTAAGCTTCGGTGTCCGAGCCAGATGCCGGGCGGTGCTCCACACCGGGGCCGCCCAGCCACAGGTACTCACGGCCACGGGGGTCGGTCCGAAACTCGACGTCGTCGGTGTAAAAGCGGCCGCCTAGGCGTGTGGCCCGGCACTGCCAGACATGGCCAGGAGGAATGTTCACGTTGAGCAAGAGCGGCCCTGTCGGCTGCGCGCTGAACAGCGAAAGCGCGATGCGCGCCGCTTCCTGCGCCGCGCTGTTTCGGTCGGCTTCGGTCGTCGCTCCCGACGAGAGCGCCAACGCCGCGACGCCGCGCAACGCGCCCTCACGCGCGGCGGCTACCGTGCCGCTATAGAAAACGTCGTCGCCCAAGTTGGCGCCATGATTCAGGCCGGACAACACCAAGTCAGGACGACGCGGCAAGATGCGGGTGCCGGCGAAGAACGCCGTGTAGACACAGTCAGCCGGCGTGCCGTCGATCGAGAACACGCCATTGCCGTGCTCGGAGAGCCGCAAAGGTCGATGCAAACTGAGCGAGTGACTCGATGCGCTCTGCTCGGTGTCGGGCGCGCACACGATGATGTCGGCGTGTGGCAGCAGCGCTGCGCGCAAGGCATTCAGGCCCGACGCACGGAAGCCGTCGTCGTTGGCCAGTAAAAATAAGGGTCGACGGCTCATGCCGAGCTGTCTACCACGAGCGGCGTCCGCGACCCCACTCGTGCATCAACGCAGGCTCAAGAACCGGACAGGACGGTATCGAGCTCGCCGGACTCGTTCAGGCTGGCCACGATGTCACAGCCGCCCACCAGCTTTCCGCCCACGTACAGCTGCGGGAAGGTTGGCCAGTTCGAGTACTCCTTTAAGCCCTGGCGCAGCTCGGCGTCAGCCAAGATGTTCACGTCTTTGAACTCGGCGCCCTTCTGCTTGAGGATCTGCACCACCTGGGCCGAGAAGCCACATTGGGGGAAGTGCTTGGAGCCTTTCATGAACAGCACCACGCGGCTCTGACCAATCGTGCCTTCGATGCGTTGCTTCAATGCGTCTTCCATGAAAACCTAGCCTCCCGAGACTTTCGCCCATGTTTGGGGCGTGTACGTTTTTAGCGCTAGCGCGTGGATGGGGCCGTGAATCGCGTCGCCGAGCGCGCGGTACACGAGCTGGTGTTGCTCAATCAGCGTTTTCCCCTCGAAGGCCTGCGACACGATCCGCGCCTGGTAATGATCTTCGGTACCCGTCAGGTCGACGAGGTCGAGATCGGCGTCGGGTAGAGCCGCAAGCAACATCCTTCGAACGCTTTCCGGAGCCATCCAAGCCTTGCGCGAGGCTATCTGACCCAGTCCCGCGAGCTTGTCAACGTCGAGGGTTACGCGGGCGCTAATCCCTTAGGGTCTTCGGGGAGTTGACTGCCAACTAGGGTCTGTCCCTGAATGCTGCGCTCTCGGCGTAAACGTGCCCGTGCCCGTGCCCGTGCCCGACGGTCCGTGAGTCACCGTCGGCGGTATTTGGGGGTAGTAGGCCAGGGTTTGTGGCGCGTGCCAGGCACGCGCGCGC
>JBBRMI010000339.1:0-5202 GCA_038230915.1 Polyangiales bacterium
TACCCAGGCCTGGATTCGCGTTTCTCAAGCCGTTGGTCTCGCCCTCGCGCAGCTCGCTCGCGAGCTCAAGCCGTCGCGATCACGCCCTCGAATCGCACTGAATCTCGGGGCTGTGGGTGCTTAAGAGATCGGGCATGGGGTCGCTACCGGTCGTGATCGGCTTACACGAACCGGTCGTCTGCCCCGTTAACGCGTTGGTGCAGGCTTCACAGGTGCCGTTGCAGGCCTTGTCGCAGCACACGCCGTCGACGCAGAAGCCGCTGGTACACTCGGTGGTGTAGGTGCACGCACCGCCCGCGCTCTTCTTCGGCTGGCACGTGTAGTACGGCGCCTTGAAGTCCTGGCAGTAGTAGTTAGCCGTGCAGTAGTCAGTGTTGTTGTAACAGGCGGTTTGACACTGGCCTTGGTAACACTGGTAGCCGGCGCTGCAGTCCGAGGTCGTCTGCGCGACGCATGTGCCGTTTCCGTCGCACTTGCGCTGGTTGTTCTGCGTGTCGCTGTCGACGCAGGAGGTGGCTCCGCATTGCGTGGTGTTGTCCCACTTCGCGCAGGCGCCGGCGCCGTCGCAGTAGTAGCCCTTCGTGCCGCAAGCGCTCTGATCCGTGTAGGGACACGCCGGGTCACCAACGTAATCGGTGGATTTGCGGCCCCCGCAGGTACCGTCGGTACCGCTCGTCTTGTACTGGGCTTCGCAGGAGCTGCAGGTGCCGGTACATGTCGTGTCACAGCACACGCCGGCGTAGTAGATGTAACCGTGAACCGAGTCCCTGACGCAGCTCAGGCCATTCTGACACTCGGATGTGGCGTAGCAGGCCGACCCCTTGTCGCCGAAGTCGAAAAGTTTGCAGGCAGTCTGCGGGCCAGACGGTCCGCCTTGCGGCCAGATCGGCACCATCAGGACCTTCGAGCCGGCCGTCGCTACGTTGGCAGAGGACGCGAGCGTGTTGAAGTTATTGGTTTGGAGTGGGGACCAGGGCGTGGCAGCAGCTGCCGGATCGTAGATGTACATGCCCTGGTCCGTATTGGAGAGCATCTTCCCCGAGCCGTGGAACGCCGCGGTCAGGCCGCGGTTGTACTGACCTGCGGACCCGCCGTTCGGAAGCGGCCCGGTCGTGAAGGACCAAGTATTGGCGGAGCCGCTGTAAATCTCCGCGGTCGAAGCCTGAACGGCGCCGGTATACCCGCCGTAAACCATCAACCGATTGGCATCCAAGAGCACGGTCGCAGCGTCGCTGCGCGGCACCGTCATGGCCGTAGCGTTACCCGGCGTCGACCACGAGTCAGTGCTCGGTTTGTAGCGCTCCGCGCTCGCCAGGTAAGTGCTGCTGTAATACCCGCCGACACGCATGATCGTGTTCTGGCCGGGGATCTGAATCACCTGCGCGCCGTAACGGTAGGGTTGAATCGGTGCCGGGTTCTGCGTTCCGAGCGTCCACGTGTTCGTACTGGTCGTGAACACGTAGGGCGTGTTGTAGTAGTCGACCAAGACGACGTACTTGGCGTCGGTCGTCATCGCTGGCATCTGCGGGTTGAAGTAGGTCGTACAGCTCGGGCAGCTGACGGTCGCGCCAGAAAAATTTCCCGTTGAGGCGGCCCAGACCGCGCCGGTCAGTCGCTCGGAGGTGAACGTCGAAGTTCCGCCCACCGCGAGCACGTCCGTCGACAGCGGGCTGAGCACGAACATCGTGTGGTCGCTGCGGGCCGTGCCCATCGCGGTCGATGCGGCCCACGTCCCGGCACCGGCTGCGCCGGCCGGGTTGAAGGTTTCGCAACTGGCGATCGCGATGCCGAGATCGCCGATGCCGCCGCACGTCATGATGAAGCCGGTCGAAAGGCGCACGGCGCCGGCGCGATAACGCGCGTTGGCTAGGCTACCGGCCGTCGCCCAAACTGGATCGACGATCGCCGGGTACGTGACTTTGGTGTCGTCCCAGCTCACATGAACGTCGCATTGCGCAGCGCCGGGCGCCGTGACGGGGCGACCCCACGGCAACTCACCGCTGGTGTCTAATTTACAGCCGTCGACCGCGAGCCGGGCTTCGTGAACGACGCCCGCCGCATCCACCACGCGCGGCGGCTTCACGCGAATCTGAGGATCGCCTTTGGCGTCCAAAAATTCGAGCGTGTTGTCATACAGGCGCAGACCCGGCACCTCACTGACGTTGACGGTGTAGCTCACGCGCGGCGTCGCCGGCTTCTTGTCGAGCACGACGAAGTCCTCGACTGAGTCGACGGTGACGCGGAACACCATGTCGCCGCCTTCGGGCGCGCCGCTCGGATAACTGGCGGTGCCGTCGGCGACTTCGATCTCGGCCCGGCTGCGCGCGTACTTGGTCGCGAACTCCACGCCGATCGCCGAGCCGTCCGGCTGCACGCGCACGAACCCGTTGGCGTTTGCGGGCAGGTCGACGGTGGCCGGCCGGATTGCCTTCTCCTTCAAAGCGCTGTCGACCTCGGCACGGAAGCGCGCGCCTTGACGAATGAAGCCGCGCGCGTCGCCCTTGCTCAGTGCGGGGATGATCGGCAGCGCCTCACGCGCGGGGGCTGGCTTAGGCGGAACGACGCCGGGCGGGAACTTGAATGGGGCCGGTTCAGCAGGTTGCCGCTGTACGCGCATGAACTGCTGCGACAAGCGAGCGAGGCGTTTGGCCGCGATCGGCGCGACCTTCAGCTCCGCGCCGTCGACCTGGGGCACCTTTGCCGAGGGACTCGCGCCGCCATCGCTGCTTCCGGGACCACTCTCAGAGGAGCACGCACCGAAAGCGACCACCAGTGACGCAACCGGGAGTGTCGCAAGCAAACCACGTCGGACAAGCCATTGCTTCATTTGTCAGCCCTCAGCCCAAGGCGTAAGCGTCCGAGTGTACGTCGGACCTTCGCCCACTATCAACGTCCGTTGTGACGTCGGAATTTAGCTACAAGGACAAACCAAAGACTTACATCGGCGCTCTTGCCTGGTGTCGCCGGGTATTCACCCGGCTCTGACGTGTTCGCCTACATCGATGCTAGGGCAGATTCCAATTCGCCGAGTGCGTGGCTGTCGCCTTTGCGTTGGGCGACCGCGATGCCGGCTTCGAGCCAGGCTTTGGCTTCGACGGCGCGGCCCGCGTCGATCAGGGTTTGCCCCGCCATCAGATAGAGGGGCAAGTAGTCAGGGTCCTTGTCCTTCAACTTATCGAAGGTGGCGACGGCGTCGTCGACGCGGCCTTCCTTCCGGTACTCCATGCCTAGACCGTAAAAGGCGAACGAATCGGCGCCGGCCGACGCGCAGTGCTGTTCCAAAAACGCCAATCGCTTGTTCATGCTGGCTCCAAAAACTCGAGCAAAATCCGCTTTTCACCGATACCGGGGAAGGTCACGACCACGCTTGGCTTGATGCCGCCATCCACGCTTTGAACGACACCTTCGCCGAACCGGACGTGCCGCACATGGCTGCCCGGGCGAACCGGTTGCCCGTCACCGCTGCCAGCATCCTGGTTGTACTCGTCGCGTTCGACGACGCGGGCGCCGGGCGCCAAAGGTGGGCCGGCCTTGAGGCCACCGGCAGTTCCGCTGCCGGTGTAGCGCTGACCGTCGAAGCTGTCGCCGCTGCGATTGCGATACCCGCCCGGCGAATAGCCGCCCACGTAGCCGGCGCCGTAACGGCTGCCCGACCCCGAACCTCCAGCGTAGCTAGCTCCACCGTAACTAGAGGAGCGCGCAGGCCGCGCCGAGCCTTCGAGCTTGATCGCGTCTGCTGGCAGATCGTCCAAGAACTGGCTGCGATCCAGGTAGCGGGTCTGCCCGAACAGCGTGCGGCTGCCAGCATAAGTGATGGTCAGACGGCGCCGGGCGCGCGTGATCGCGACGTAAGCTAGCCGCCGCTCTTCCTCGAGCTCTTCGTCCTCACCGCTGGCGATGCCGCGGTACGGGAACATCTCCTGCTCCATGCCGGTCAGAAATACCGCGTCGAACTCGAGCCCCTTGGCCGAGTGCACGGTCATCAGCGACACCATCGGCCCGTTTTTCTGTGAGTCAATCGCAGCTACCAGCGACACGCGCTCCAAGTAGCCGGACAGGCTCGGCGTCTCGTCGCGCTCCGACGCCTCTTCTTCGTACTCTTGAATCGAGCCGACGAGCTCTTCCAAGTTACCGAGCCGCGCGTCGCTTTCGGCGCTGTCTTCTTTGCGCAACAGCTCGCGGTAGCCGGTAACTTCCAGGATGTGGCCGCAGAGCTCGCTCGGCGACAGGCGCTTCGCTTCGAGCTGCATGCCCTCGATCAGCGCGCGGAACGCGCCGAGCTTCTTGGCCGCGGCGGTGCCCAGCTCGCGCTGCGCCTGCGGAATGGCGTCGAACGCGCAGACCGAGGACTCACTGGCCACGTTCAACAGGTGCTCGACGGTCTTGTCGCCGATGCCGCGCGCCGGCGTGTTGATCACGCGCGCGACGTCGGCGTCGCTCGACGGGTTGACGGAGAGCCGCAGGTAGCCGAGCAGATCCTTAACCTCGGCGCGCTCGAAGAACTTCATCCCGCCGATGATTTGGTACGGCACGTTGCCGCGGCGCAGAGCTTCTTCCAGCGTTCGTGACTGGGCGTGCACGCGGTAAAAGATCGCGATGCAATTGGCGGTCGTGCCCCGCGAAAGCTCGGCCTGAATGCCGCGCAGGACGTGATCGGCTTCTTCACGCTCGTCCATCACCGCCCGCACCCGCACCGGATCACCGGCGGGCGCCTCGGTCCACAGCTCCTTCGGTTCGCGCTCCTTGGACGGCTCGATCACACCCAGCGCGGCCTTCACGATGTTGGCGGTCGAGCGGTAGTTCTGCTCGAGCTTGATCACCGCCGCGCCGCCGAAGTCGTGCTTGAAGCTTCTGATCAGCCGCACGTCGGCGCCACGCCAGCGATAAATCGACTGATCGTCGTCGCCGACCACGCACAGGTTGCGCGTGTGCTCGGAGAGCGCGCGCACGAGCCGGTACTGAATCAGATTGGTATCTTGAAATTCATCGACCAAGACGTGCAGAAAGCGCCCGCGTAAATCTGCGCCGGCCGGGCTGTCGGGGTCTTCCACCAGTCGCGTCATCTTCAGGATCAAATCGTCGAAGTCGACGGCGTTGGCCAGCTCGAGCGCACGCTCGTAACGCGCGAACACTTCCAGCACCACGTCCGTCAGGCGGCCGAGCTGTTTGGCTTCGCGCGGTCCGCGCCCCTCGCTCTTCTCA
>JBBRMI010000340.1:0-5124 GCA_038230915.1 Polyangiales bacterium
TCGTAAGCCATCCGCGGACGGCGTAGTTTCCGGGCATTGTCGCCGGCAGATAGCCGTGCTCGCGGCGTGATTGCGATCGGGCGTCGGGCATGCGACGCCAGCGCGCGTGTCGCGCAACCACGGACCGCCGCCCCGTCTTTCGGAAGCCGAGCTGCCGGCTGTCACGCCGCCCGAGATCATCGGCGTGCGCGGCGCCGACGGCCAGCGCGGGCTCGACCTGCGCGACGGGGAATACGAGCGCGTGTACAGCCTGCCGGACCCGTACACGCGCCTGATGTTCATTGCGCTTTGCCGGCAAGAAGGCGTGCTGGTGTACAGACGCCCGCGGCAGCGCAACGAGACGCTGTGCGTGAAGACCACGGCTTGGAAACACCGTGGAATCGAGCAGCGGGTCGAGGAATTGAGCGCGCTACTCGACGGCGAGCTCTGCGCGGTGACTCAACGATTTTTAGCGGAGCACTTTCAAGTGAGCGGAAGCTAGCTGCTCGACGTCTACGCCGCGACCGTGCTGGTGCTCGCAAGCGGCGCGACGCCACGCTCGACAGCGGGCTTGTAGTTCTCGGGAAGCAGCGCGTTGAGGTCCTTCTCACCGGCGAGGATGCGCTTCAGCGTGTCGCGAATGTAGCTTCGCGAGTCGTGACCGAGCTTCTTGCACGTCGTGATGATGGTGAGCGCGTCGGCAGCGCGCCTCGCGCTCGCGTCGTGCCCGCAGAAGAGCCATGTTTTGCGATCGAGCACCCACGTTCTCAGGTCGCGCTCGACCTCATTGTTGGTCAGCTCCATCAGCGGATCTTCGAGGAAGCGCGTGAGTCGCGACCACTGGCGCTGGATGTAGCGCACGGCCTTCCCCAAGTCCGACTTCGGCTCGCTGTCGCCCAGGCGTGCGTCCAACCAGGCCTTGAGCGCGGCTACCAGCGGCGCGCTGTCACGCTGCCGCCGGTCGAAGCGTTGCTCGATACTCTCGCCTGCACGCTTGGACTCTGCGTCGATGTGGAAGATCTGCTTGTAGAGGAGCAGCGCTACCATCGCACGATGGTCACCGCCGCGTAGCGCTTCGATGAGACCACGGCGCCCGTGCGCGTTACAGCCGCCGCGCTTGGCGCCAGCACGCTCGACGCAGTTGTTCGTGGGCGAGCCGTCGCACATGGCGCTCGCAAGCTTGTAGCCCTCGAGCTTCGCCTCGAGGTGATCGGCGTGCCCGCTCGCCGCGTACATGAAGTACGAGTAGCAGTGTGCGCCCTGAATCAACCACAGCGCGCCGTTTCGAATACCGAGCGGGTGCTCGCTGTCGAGCACCCGGATGCTCGTGGCATCGAGCGCCACATACTCCGAAGTCAGGCACTTGTTGAAAACGTGACGCACGATCGGATCGAAGAGGTCGATCACGCGGCCGCAACTTGCCGCCAGCGTGTTCGCGGACAGCGGCACGTCTTCCTGTCGCGCCTTGCGCTCCATTCGCTCCCACGGAGTTGCGTCTTGGTAGTGATCGACGAGCGACTGGACGAGCAGCTCTTCGCCCAGCACGCCGCGATCGAGCACCTCGTCCGGCTTGGGCGCCGTCACCATATGCCCGTGGCAGCTCTGGCAGGCCACGACCTCGCGCTTGTCCTCGCGCACCACGTAGCGCGCCGGTTCGACGTCCAGCTTCTGGCAGACCTTGAAGGTGACGTGCGCGCACTCCGTCGCGCAGTGCGGGCAGATGCGGCTCTCGCCCGTCACCAGCTCCACGACACCCTCGACGCGCGGCATGTGCTCGGGAAATTTCGGCCGCCCGTGCGCGTCGCGGTTCGTCTGATCCGGCTTCTTTCGCTTTCGCCGCTTGGGCTCCTCTTTCTCCGTATCTTCTTGGTCAGATTCCTCAGAGTCAGAAGCGTCGTTCACTGTCGCCTCCGCCTCGGCTTGCACCACAAACGGCAGCTCGAGCTGCAAGCGGTGCATCCGCTCGCTCGCCGGGCGCTTGCGGTTCTTCCAAGCCAGCTGCCGCACCAGCTCCTGGTTCAGGTCCCGCATCCGCGTGAGCAGTGCGATGATGGTCGAGACCAACACCGCGAGCGCGCCCTCCATTACCGCGTCCTTGATGAATTGGCGAATCTGCTTCAAGTCGAGCGTCGCGAAGTCGCTGGCGATCAGCTTCGCCGCTGTGCTCGACTTCATCGCCATTGCGGGCTCAACCCCGCTGCGCGAAGCTAAATTCCCAGCTCGTGATCTTTTTTGTCTGCGGCAGGGGCCTGCGGCGTCGGTCGCCAACGAACACGCCGCGTCGCTCCCCGCAGATCGAGCCCCTCGAGCACGAGCAGCAACTCCGCCGCTTCGAGCGCCACGTGGCCCGTCTCACTCTGCCAAGGTACGCGGAAATGGCCTTGCTCTAAACGTTTTGTCGTGAGCACGTAACCGTCGCGGTCCCAATAAAGGACGCGCACGATATCCGCCCGCTTCGTGAAAAACACAAACAACATCCCCGACAGCGGGTCCATCGAAAACTGGGAACGCACCAACGTGCTCAGCCCGTTGATCCCCTTGCGCCCGTCCACACGGCTCGTCGCAAGCAGCAGCCTTGCGCCCGGCGGCAGCGTCAGCATCCGCGCGCTCGGCGCGCGATCGCTACCACCAGCTGCGCCAGCTCCTCCACGCGGAGCGCGCCCACGCGGACCGTCACGCCCTGGTGCTCGACCTCCACGCAGTGCTCGCTCGCCAACGGCACTGCGACGAAGTCCACCGCTTCGGTCGGGCGCGTTCCAAGCCGCTCCGCCCAGTACGGCAGCCGCGTCGGCGAGATACCCTTCCTTGTCGCAAAAGCCGTGGCGCTCAGGCCCGACTCCCGAAACTCTCGCAGCGCCTCGCGCGCTTCAGCCTCCGTCCAACGCTTCGCTCGCCCACTGCCCGGCTTCTCGCTTTGCTCTGACATCGCTCCTCGCCGCCAATCTAGGCGGCCGGACCCGCGTCAAGCGTACGCCGTTGGCGGATGGGTTACTGTCCTTCACTTGATCGCTCGTCGCGGCTTCGACGGTGCACTGATTGATTGAGCCTGTCAGGACAAAGTCGGCACCCAAGATGAACGCTGCAGCAGCGGCCTCCGGGGTTCCAATTCCCCCAGCCGCCCCAACCCTAACTTTGCGCGCAAAGTTGTGCTCTTGGCAGACTGAATCTCGGAGCCGCAGCATGCTCGGAAGCAGAACCGTAGGAATCGCTCCATCGGTATGGCCCGCCGAATCGGCCTCCGCGCAGATATCGTCAGCCATCGGCACGCGGCGTGCGATATCGGCTTGCGCCTGCGTGACGTGTCCCTCCTTCAGCAATCGTTTGACGATAGCTTCCGGCGGTGGGCTCATGAAGACCCTAGCGACCTCGGGCCGCGACACTTTCGCAATGATCTTGAACTGAGTGTCGACCTGCCCGCTGGCTCCTTCCTGGAGCCCCTTTAGTCGATACTTGACGAGCGCCGGCGTCATCTGGATGAAGGCCGACGCCTCGACTACCTTGATGCCTCGAGCCAAGAACAGGTCCACCATCGTCATCTCTTTAGACGGGGCATGAGGCGTATGGATGAGGTTCATGCCGTAGGAGCCGCTGCCGTTTACCTCGCGCTGAATGAACGCGATGGACTCCTCGACCTGTTCCAACTTCATCCCGCCGGTGCCCAAGAATCCTAGAAATCCCGCCCTTGCCATTCGAACAACGAGCTCCTTCGAAGCGATGCCATTGTACATCGCCCCGGCCAGGTACGCGTAGCGGATGCCATACTCCCTCATGAACTCCACTGAGCCCAACGCCTGCGCGGGACTGCCATGACCGTTGGTCGTCGTCGTTGGTGCTGACGTCAACTGGGACATTTCAGCAACAGGTGGCGACGCCGGCTGAACGGGCGGCGGGTCTGCATGAATCAGCGGCTGGGTCTGGCTGACTATGACCTTAACCAACTTGGTTAGAACGTTGCCAGGACCAATCTCATCGAATGCCACTTGTCCCTTTGCCATCAGGAACCGGATTGAGTCCGTCCACTTGACCGAGCTGCAGAGCTGATCCGTCAAGTTGGCGACGATGTTGTCTTCACGGTAGAGGGTGGCGTTGCAATTTGCGATTACCGGAATGCGGGGAGCATTGTATGGAAAGGCCTTTAGAAATTTCTCGAATTCAACGACCACCGGACGCATGTACCGGGAATGAAAGGCCGCGCTGACGTTGAGTGGAATGAACATCGCCTGGGCCTGCTCGAACACGGGCTGCGCCCTCTGCAGGTCGGCGACTGGGCCTGACAGCACGGTCTGTTTTGGCGAATTGAGGTTGGCGACGTCGATGGTGGAAAGGCCGTTCCTCTGCAGGAGCTGCTCAATCAGCGCCACGTCGCAGTTCACGATCGCTGCCATCCCACCCGCTGGTGCTTTGCTCATTAGCTCGCCGCGCCGCCTGACCAGCTTCAGACCGACCTCGAAGTCGAAGACACCTGCGGCCAGCAGAGCGTTGTACTCACCGAGGCTGTGCCCAGCCAGGAAGTCTGGAGGCGACGAACCCTGCCTTACCCGCCTGAGGTGCGTGAGCGCATTGACGACGAACAGAGCTGGCTGCGTAAATTCTGTCTGCGCCAGACGGCCGTTGGGATCCGCGAGACACAGCTCTCGGACCGAGTAGCCAAGGATCTCGTCCGCTTGCTTGCACAGGTCTGGGAACTCCTCGAAGAGTCCCTCGCCCATTCCCTTGTTCTGCGAGCCTTGGCCTGGAAATAGATAAACTGTCATTCGCCTTGAATCTCCCGAACGTCCCTTGAAGCGGCACTGGCGCCGCTCGCCACGTTTTCTCGTTCACGCCATTGCTCCACGCCATTACTTGCTGCCGTACGTCTCGGCGGATGCCGTGCGTAGAGACGCCTGCAGAATTCTACGATCGGTGCGCGACTCTGCTCCTCGGATAGGAGCAGCATGTGGTTGGACGAGCTGACATCCACGAGGTCGAGTCCGGGCAACACGCGCAACCAGTCTTGCCAATACGGCGTGTGGTCGAACAAGACCTCGCCATCTCGAGCCGTAAAGTATGGTTCGAGGTCTCCGAAAAACCGCCCGCTTGCGTTGCGGAAGTAGCGCACCTGCAGTGCGCACGGATCCAGCAGTGGCTCAATGGAGTAGTTCTCCA
>JBBRMI010000341.1:0-5001 GCA_038230915.1 Polyangiales bacterium
CGCCAGCTCGACGCCGCGCTTGAAACCACCATTGGCGCTGCCAACCTGAAAGACCCCGAGCAAGCGCGCGCTCTCGGCATCGCTCAGCGGGTGTCGGTAAGCCTTTTGACCGAAGTCGCGGATCAGCTGGCCCGCGCACGCAGCGTCGCCAGCGGCCGCGCAGGGCGTGCTCGAGAGCAACGCGGCAATGGCTTCAGTGCCGAGCTTTTCGGCCGCCAGCATGTACTGCTCGGCCCGCACCGGTGACGTGGTTTGTACCGCCGCGATGTTGTCGAAGCCGAGGCGCTTCTCGTCCACCAAGAAGGCCTCGCCGGGGCTAGTCTTCGTGCCGAGCAAATCGCGTACGGTATTGTCGTATTCGGTGTTAGTGAGCCGGCGAATGACCGTGGGGGGCGGAGGCCCGTTGCTGCCAACGAGGCTGGCGCCACCCGAACCGCGCGTGCTGCCACCTGCGCCCGGGTTGCCGATTGAGCTGCCAGTGCCGTTGGGACCTTGCGGCCCGCCACCGCTATCGTTCAGGGAGCCCGTGCACGCTCCAGCGCAGGTGAGCGCCGCTAGCAAGCCCAGCGCACGGGTGGCAACGCCACGCGGTCTTGAGCAATAGTCCTGGGTGTCCATCACCTCTTTCGGCATTCCATGTAAGGGAAGGCCAGGGACCAGCACGGTGCGGCGCGCGAGCATTGACCGTTAGTACAGCGAAGGCCGCGACTCGTGACGCGTCGTAGCCGCTTCGTCTGTTTTGTTTCCTGGCACGGTGATCCACAGTGGTCGCGTCGCCGCCGGAGGTTCCAGCGCGCGGTGCCCGACTAACACCGCGGAATTACTCGACTGTTAGGGTCGTCTGATTTTTACGACAAAAAAAATTACGGATGCATCACGATAACTGATCGATCGCGCACTAATCGTCGTCGGCCGCGACGCACCTCCTCGTGACACACCCTAGCCAGCCTGGACCATCAGCTCCGGAAACGGGCGAGCCACGCGACCTGGCGGAGCTGTACCTTGAGAACGCACAGTTCGTTTGGCGCAACCTTCGGAGATTGGGCGTTCCTGACGACAGCCTCGAGGACGCGGTTCAAGATGTCTTCCTCGTCGCGCACCGGCGGCTGGCAGAGTTCGCGGGGCGCTCAACTCTTCGCACGTGGCTCTTCGGAATCGTGGCGCGCGTCGCAGCACGGCGTCGCCAACGGCTACGGCGCGCTGTTCAGCTTTTCCTTCCCTCGTCTCCCGAACTATTGGAACGTCTGGTCGCGGACGCTCAGCGCGGGCCGCTCGATCTCCTCGTACAGCGGCAGGCTACCGACCTCGTGCACCGGCTCCTCTCCGAGCTCGATGACGACAAGCAAACCATGATTGTGATGGTGGAGCTCGAGCAGATGTCCGTCGCGGAAGCGGCCCAGGTCCTAGGGCTCAACATCAACACCGCGCATTCGCGCTTGAGGGCTGCGCGCCGCTTGTTCGAAGCGTTGTTCAGGCGGACGCTCGTCGCGGCAAAGGCCGCATCATGAGCGAGCTCAGCGACACTACCAGGGCGCTGATCGCCGTTAGCCGCGGAGGGGACGACGCGAGCGCGGCGGAGCTCGACCGAGTTGGTCGAGCACTGATGGCAAAGGTCGCCGCCGGTGCGGC
Organism: Polyangiales bacterium; assembly: GCA_038230915.1. Classification (GTDB taxonomy): domain Bacteria; phylum Myxococcota_A; class Polyangia; order Polyangiales; family Polyangiaceae; genus PMG-095. Next base: position 1,630 of record JBBRMI010000341.1, read on the forward strand.
GACGGCCGCGGCGACTGCCTCCGCGTCGAAGGCGGCCGCACTAGGCGGTACGCTCGGCGTCAAGCTGACGGCGGGTCTAGCCCTCGGCGTGGCCCTCACTGGCGCCGTTTGGCTCGGCCATGCCAAGCCAGATGCCAGCGGGGGTGCCGCGCCGCCGCAAAGATCGGCCGGCGCCTCGCCGAGATCCGAAACGTCGCTTGCCCCCAACGCCCCAGAGCCACGACCGCTGGCTTCTGCGATGCCCTCTGCTGTGGCGCCGCAGAAGACGAGGCTCAGGAAGCCACCGAGCATGAACGTCGAGGCAGAAGCTAGCCTCTTGTCAGAGGCCCAACGCGCGCTCGGGGCTGGGCGGAATAGCGATGCGCTGTCACTGCTCGGTGAATACGATCGGCGCTTCCCGAACGGCATGTTGCGCATCGAAGCCGACGCGACCCATGTGTTGGCCCTTTGCAGGGCTGGGGCGCGGGCCGCCGGTGTAGCCGCAACCCAGCGCTTCCTCGAGCGCTACCCCGATTCGCTTCAGGCGAGTCGCGTTCGACAAGCTTGTCGCGTCGAGGCGCCGGCGCCAAAGACCGCTCTGTCGTCGGCACCTGGCACTGGTCGACCTTGATGCAGATGGATGTCGTTTCAGTAGGGCCCCAATAGCCTACGACCGCGTTACGGGTGCTAGGCTCGCGCCGAAAAACATGCGGCGTTTCGCGCTCTCCCTGTCCTTGCTGACAATCACGCTGAGCAGAACCGCGTCAGCCGAAGTGGCGGGGTTGCACCTCACCTGGCGGGCGCCTGCAGGGTGCCCGACTGCGTCCGAGGTTGAGCGCAAGGTCGACATGCTGCTCGTTGGCCATGCACCATGGACGGGGTCGATTCTGAAAGCGGAGGTGCTCGTCACCCAACTGCCCGGAGGTGCGTTTGAAGCGCTGCTCGCCAGTGAATGGGCGGGGAGCCGCGCAACGCGCAAGCTGCAGGGCGAGTCATGTGTTGCGGTTGCCTCAGCGACGTCAGTGGCGTTAGCGCTGGCGCTAGTGCCCGAAGCGAGCAGCGCACGAGCGCGCGAGGCGCCGGGCGCCACTGCCCGCACACCCCCGTCGCAGTCGCGAGCCCGCCGCGCGCCGACTGTCCGGCAGCGCCCGGCTCGCAGTTTTGCCGTTGGCCGCCTCTCGGCCGGGGTAGCGCTTCGAGCCTTGCCGCGGCCGGCAGCTCTCTTCGGGGCGGGCGCCGGTTGGCACCAATCGCCGTACGCGGTGGAGCTGGGTTTCACGCTCGCGAGCCCACAATCGTTGCGTCTCAACTTTCCGGATCAGGCCAGCGCCGAATTCGGGCTTTGGTCATTAGACGCCCTGGCTTGCTATGCACCCCTGCACAACGCGGCCATCGAGTTCTTTGCGTGCGGTGGCCCGGTGCTCGAACGCTGGTCCGCCGAAACGCTCGGCATCTCCAATCCAGGCAAGGCCGGCCTCAGCTTGATTTCGGTGGAGACCGCCATTCGTTCCCAGGTGCGGCTCACGCCATCTATTTCCGTTGGGCTTGGCGTTCAGCCGGTGGTGCGACTGAGACAACACCGCTTCGTCGTCGGGGGGCTCGGCGAGATTCATCCCATCCCCGCGATCAGTACCGCGTTCATGGGCAGCTTTTCGTTGCAGCTCTAACGTTCGCGAAACGCGACTTCATGCCAGGGCTTACGGGCAGGGCGCCTCGGGTCCGGTAACGATCCACGCCTCACCGAGCAGGTCGTGTTGATTGATGCGGACACCCGTGGCAGCCGCAAATCCCACATAAACCTGCGTGCCCAATTGGCCCTCGATGGGGAGTCCGTCGTACACGAGCTGCGGCGCACCCCGAGGCTGCTGTTGCTCCGAAAGGTACACGCTCAAGCGCGATCGTCCCGCGTCATAGGCGATCCATGCGCGTCGTGCGACTCCGTCGTTCAGTGGTGGTAACGCCGCTTCAGCGAGGCCGGCATCGACCTGCTGCCCGTCCTGCACCAGCCTCACCCGGTCCGAATCTAGAGGCGGCGAAACAGCCACCGTGTCGAAAGCCACCGCGACACTGGGCGCAATGTCCCGATAGCCGCCTCCGCTGCCAGGACCACCGAGGGCCCTGGCACCCTGCGGCGCCGCCTGGATTAGAAAAGCGACGCCGTCCCCACCCGACAGGCCATCGCCACCTCCGATACGGAAACCAAACGTTGCTACGACGGAGGTATCACGCTCGAGCCGAACCGGCGTCGAGAAAAAGGCAGACCCAGCTAACGACCCTTGTGCACCCACCAAACGTAACTCGGCGCCCGACGCAACAGCGTCGCCGTTCAGGGTCATGTCGGAGATCACGCTAAAATCGGCCTTTTCTAGACCGCCCCCTGGGTACTTGTCGAGTTCGATGCACGCCTTGCCAGACGCTCCGCCAGTCCCTGCTCCAAAGGCAGGAGCGGGAGAATGGTAGCCAACCTGAATGTCGCGTGGGCCTTGATCGCACCCAAGGACGAGCGCGCCGGCAGCGAGCAGACCAAGCCACCTAGGGCGCCCGATGCTCCAAGGGCGGTGGTGGCCAAACAGCTCAAGATTCGCGATTGAGCAACTATAGCCCGATCCCGGCAGCCCGAGGAAATGCTCTCCGACAGACCCTAGACCTCACGGCTCATCGGCGTGGCGCTGCACGAGCTTGCGCTTGGTGCCGTTCGGGAAGCGCTTCAAGTATTCGCGTGCAAGCTCCTTGGCCCGCTGGGTCTCCCCGGCGCGCGCCCAGGCCTCGACTTCACGAGCTAGTGCTAACTCCTGCAGCGGACCGCCTGGTTGCAGGGTTCGGGTGAGCCTGAAGGCCTGCGCGGCGTCACGCGGATTGCTGAGCTCCTCCAAGTAGACTCGCCCTAGCGTGAACGCGGCCAACGGGGCGCGCGAGTCGGTCGCATGCTCTCGCGTCACCCGGCGCAGTGGAGCCACCGCTTGAGCGGGATGCCCGCTCAGCCTCGCGACGTCAGACGCCAGCAGCAGATCGCCTGGCACATCAGCCACCACACCGAGCCGCAACTTGCCGTAGGCGGCCGCATATTCACCGTCGCGCGCCAGTGCTTGCCAGCTGTTGTCCGGCGCTGGCGCCGAGCCCGGCTTGCTACTCGTGGTACCGGCAATGGGAATGGGAACGGGAACGGAAACCTCCGGAACCGTCGCCGACGCTACGCCGTCGGGCGTACCCAAAGCTTCTGGGTCCGCACTCAAGGCGGTGAACGAGCGTCGCTCTCCTTGGCCGAGGAAAGTGGGAGCTTCCGCGCCTCGCGTGACCTTCACCCGTCCGTGCTCGACCGAAACCGACACATCACCGCCGTCTCGCTCAACGGTCAGGACTGTCCCGATTACCTCGACCAGGACAGAACCGGCA
>JBBRMI010000342.1:0-4987 GCA_038230915.1 Polyangiales bacterium
GTGTTCCATCATGTTCTTGGTACCTACCGGCCCGAAGACTTGGAACGCCCCTTTGCGCTGCGCAGAGGGAATCTCCAGCCAGCCTGTAAGCCACAGATCGGGGATGCCGACGACATGATCCGAATGCAGGTGGGTAATGAAGAGCTTGTTGACCGCTCCCAGCTTGATGCCAGCTTGCACCATGCGCATGGTGGTGCCACGCCCACAGTCGATAAGCAAGGTTTGACCGCCGGCCTGTACGAGCACTCCTGGTCCAAACCGGTTGATCGTCGGCTGGGGGCTGCCGGTTCCGAGCAAGGTCACACGGAAATCGTCACCATCGGCGAGACTCTGCGACCACGCGCCGACGCAGACCGACAGTGCGCTTAGACCGGCAATTGCCGAGGATCTCAGCGCCTTCCACCCTGAGTTGACCGCCCCGTTGAAGCAACACCTTCGCAGCCAGGGATGCGCTGTCGAAGTCATCCCATGTAGACGCGCTGCCCAAGAATCAATTGTCATGATTCGCTCCGTGGGGTCTTGGCGATGCGATCGGCGTAAGTCGAGCGCGTCATTTCTCGAAGCTGCGAACGGCCATGCTCCCCGGGTCCGTACGAATCATGTGGCCCATCCTGCCGTCTTCGGTGACGTACACGTCCCAGTGGACCTGAGCGCCAGGATTTGCCACCGGGCCAAACGTCATCGTTCCGGAGCAATCGGCGTCGAGCGTGTAGGTCCCCTTGGGTGTCTCGCGACCGATTTTCCCGCCGCGACTGGACGATTGCTTGCCCGAGACGTTGCCTGCACCGTCGAAAACCAATAGGCCGCGGTGCACGCGTTGCACTCCGGGATCGCCCGGCTCGATGTAGCCCCGTCCGATGAATATGTACTGCCCGTTCAGCGTTCGGGCAGAGCATTGCGCTTGCGCCTTGGCGGCGACCGCGGCCAGGGCAAGAAAGCCGAGCAATGTGGCAACAATTCGAATCATTGAGTGCTCCAGCAGTGCGGCCGCCCGCGTCCACGGCCGTCAGAACGCAAAAACGTACGTGTGGTTCCGGTCAATGGGCGACTTCGGTGCCCCTGTACGAGTCTTATTGCGGCGAAGCGGCCTTCACCCTCGTGAACGTCAAGATGCCTATTCCCTCGCGCCCATCCACCGGACTTTTGTTTGGCTCGGTTCTGATTGAGAGCGTGTCGCCCTCGATGAAATAGAACCGCACTTGATCGGTTCCGAGCCGTTTCCCATTCCACTCGATGTCGATGTGATGCACGACTTTGCCGGGTGACACGACATACGTGCCTCCGTATGCCAGCATCGACTTGTGGAGCTTGATCCGCTCCTCATCCGTAGGCTCGTTGCGCGGACGTGGCTGATCGGCAGACACAAAAAACGCGAACATACGGCCATCCGGCGAATAGGCAATATAGCCCTCCGGATGATCGCCGAGTTGGTCGTAGCGCTCGCCAGTGCCGGTAACCTCGCGCACAAATGACTTGAGTTTCCAAGTCCCGAGCAACGGATTGGCATCGGCCCGGGCGAGCGAGGACAGACACAGCATAGCCAACGCGACAGAAGCTGCGGCAATTCTGTTAAACAAGGTACGCCCCCTCATGAAAAAGCACGACATGGGTACGGGACCGCCCTGATCAGTGCTCCGTCGAGACCTGCATGTTCGGGGCCGCATATCGCTTTCCCGGCCGACATTGCCTCGCACGCCAAGTCACTCCGCATCGCCCCATTCCGGCCAGTCCCTGGGTTCCAATGGCGTTGCAGTCGTTATGCAATCGCGCGAGATACTTTCCTAGGCCTCTTCCAGCGCCGGAATATCACGCCGCTCAACCCCAGTACCATGTATGCAAACGCTGATTCCTCGGGAACACTGGAGACACTGGGAGCACCAGCCAGGTAGTCGAACCCAGAATCTGCGCTGATCGTTGCCCCGGAAATCGAGTGGCCACTTGCGTCCAGCACCTGCGAGCCGAGGAACTGCACCGTGTGCGAGAGATCGACGAACTCATCGAAATTGGCCGGGTCCGGCGGCGCGCCGCTGCCATCCAGTTGAAAAGTCGCACCGAGGTCGACCAGCAACGCCGGGTTGATCGCGAGGATGCGGTTCTGCGGAATGGGGACGTCGAAAGTGACGGTGCCGATGTTTGCGATCACAGCCCCGCTGCTACACACAGCGCCGAACAGATTGAAGCACCAGCCGACGTTCTTGTCGAACGCCTTGCCGTTCGTGATGTAGACAGACTGCCCGCTCACGCCAACCGTGACTTCCCAGGTCGCCGCACCGGGGCCGAACAGCAGGGTGTCAAAGTATTGGGCGCGGACCTGGGCCTCGAAAGACGCGAACCGTGTCTGGGGTCCGAAGGTGAACCCATTGAATCGCAGGTCGCTGAAGGCGTGAAGGGCACCGAACTCGCTCAACGCGGAGGTCGTCGCGCTGAAGGATGTGTTGCTGCAGCGAATGTCGGGAACACTCGCGGCACCGGTGTTCTGCACCGTCTGCGCGCCGTTGGCGCACAGACCGCTGGAATCGACGAATGCAGTCACTCTGTCGAACGTCGCAAGGGAGGCCGCGATGGCCGGGGAAGCGGACGCCATTGCGAACGCAATGACGGCAGCCGCCAGCGTCCGGTGAACGTCTCGCCATGCCCTGGGCGGCTCGAGCCTCGCGGCCTCATCGAATCTGCTCATGTCGTAAGCCTCCTTGGTCAAGATCAGCGCTGCCGACTCTTGGATTTGACCGTGCCGAGAACAGCGTATCGGGAACCCTGGGTCCGCTCGCGCGGGTTGTCCTTGTGAGGAAGAACGTCGAGCCATGGCGGAACCGGACATTGCGAGGGCTGGGAGGTGAGTCGCTAGTTCGGAACAAGGCCTTGATTGCCCCTCAATGCTTGCGGAGCTTCAACACGAAGTTGTTGCCGGTTTCCTCCAACAGCAACTGCGCGCGCGATGCCTGCATCGAGGCGGCAAGGTCTCGCATCGCACGCTCGGTTCGGTACACAAGCGGCCAGTCAAGAATGAAATCGAGCGCCCAGAACGTATCGCTCGGTTCCTTCATGTTTCCCAGGATCAGCGAGCCGCCATCGGCGACGAGCGCGAAAAGCGCACTCACCAGTGGCTGCAAACGCTCGTCTGGGACGTAGTCGGCCAGACCCATGCAGTAGACGACGTCCTGCTTCTGCCACTGTTGCGTGAACCGTGCATCCCGGAGAACCTGGCTGAACGAGACGGCCTCATAGCGCGTCTCGAAGAGCGCCCCCGGGCACGACGCAACCGCTGGTTCGACGGCTCGACGCGCGGCATCGAGCGCTTCGAGGTCGTGGTCCAGCAGCGTCAGTTCAACCGCCCGCCGAGGCGTGCCACAGGCGATTGCCGGCGCGATCTCGCGCGCCGATCCACATCCCAGGCTCAGCGCGCGCAGCGGGCTTCCGGTCACAGTCATCCGGGCGGCCAATTCGTCGACGACGAATTGCAGCCGAGTCCGCACGCACGCGCCGACATCGAGGCCAAGCCGGTGGCACAACCGGGCGTACGGATCCGGACCTTCGTCGGCTTGGTCATATACGAAGTTCATCACGCCATAGTCGCCCGGATAGCCGCGCGGCTTGTGATATGACCGATGCCAGATCGGTCCTGCGATCAGCAGCGGCAGCAGTCGCGAGCGCGCGAGCCGGCGGCACTGGTCGAACTCCCCCGGGTGGTCGCGTAGCGCGCGTGAGGCACCCGCTGCGGCGCCGACGAGCTGGCGCCAGCGCGGCAGGATCGCGGCATTGACGGCAGCCAGCGCTGCGTCGGCGTCGTGCTGTGCCGACAATCCGAGCCGGCGCCTGGCGTTTTCCAGAAGATCAACCAGGTCGCGCACCGCGCTTTCGTGGCGATCCCGCGCCGCGGACGCCGCAGCCCGTTCGTCGCGTCCGTTCATCGATCAGAGCGATCGCAGGAAGTCGAACACGGACCGTTGCAACGGCACGGCTGCGCGACTGTCGGCGTCGCGGCGCAGACCGGGATCAGCGCTAGGACCAATCTCGGGATGAATGCGGCCACGTCGCTGCTCCGGTCGTTGCCATCCCTTTAAAGATCGAAATCGGGCTACCGGACCGGACATCGCCGCGACGGCCGCGTTTCGACCCGCTATGCTCGGCGCGTAAATGAGCGAGATCACGGAACTGCTGCGCCATGTCAACGCAGGCGATCCGGTCGCCCGCGATGCACTCTTTTCGGCGCTCTACGACGAGCTCCGCAAATTGGCGCGGTCGCGCCTGCGCCAGAGCGAGACCATCACGGTGCTCAACACCACCTCGCTGGTGCACGAGTCGTACCTGCGCTACCTGAACGCGCGCGAGCTCGACTTCGCGGATCGTGGCAAGTTCTTCGCTTACGCGGCGACCGTCATGCGCTCAATCGTGATCGACGAGGTGCGCAAGCGCCGAACCGAGCGTCGCGGCGGCGACGTCGAGCGCGTTCCACTCGACACGAGCGCGATCGATTCTCTGGCGGCCGACGACGAGCAGGTGATTCGCGTCCACGAGGCGCTCGAGCAGCTGTCGGCGCTCGATCCGCGCCTAGGCAAGGTGGTGGAGATGCGCTATTTCGCCGGCCTTGACGAAGAAGAAATCGCGGCGACGTTGGGCGTGACCGCGCGCACCGTGCGCAGAGACTGGGACAAGGCCCGCACCTTGCTTTTCGCGGCGCTGAAGTAGCGGCGCCGCCGAGGCGCGCAATCGCAATGTCCGGATCCGCCGCCTCGCCGCGTTCTTCAAGAGTGGCCGGCGACCGATCCGGGCTGGGTGCGGCTCGCTAAGGCCACGCTGACCATGCTGAACATCGACGCCCGACATTGGCCGGTGATCTCGGCCCTCTTCGACGAGGCCCTCGAGCTGCAGGCACCCGAGCTCGCGCGTTGGCTCGACGCGCTGCCGCCCGATCGACAGGTTCACCGCCACACGCTGGAGATGCTGCTCTCGGATAGAGCTCACGCGTTGACGCAGGACTTTCTCTCGA
>JBBRMI010000343.1:0-4975 GCA_038230915.1 Polyangiales bacterium
CGTTGAGGTCCGCGTGACAGTTGAAGTCGATTGTCGCCTGGACGGTCACACCGGCTGTGGCCGCCTCGTCGATGCGTGCCTTCAAAACAGCGCAAGCGTCTTCAGCTGTGCTCTTGCTCGTGTCCAGTCCCAAATCGCCGTTGATCGCGTTGCACACGGCCTTGAACTTCGCCTCGACAGCAACGGCGCGGTCGCGCAGCAAGGTCACGGCTTCCGCGTAGGCGCGTAAAGTCGCTTGAGCGCGCACTTTGGTGTCGAGCCCGCTGCAGCTGGCTGGCGCTCCGGTACCGTCATTCGCCGACGAACAGGCGGACCCCGGCAAAGCCACGAGCGCGAGTAAACCAAGGGACCCAAACCAACCAAGGCGACGCGAGGATTGAAGCATGCTGGCGCCAAAGCAAGAGCCGCGCCAGCCAAGACTCTGCGCGATTCGCACACATTGCGGCGGGCTGCGGCGACCCATTTCGGCGCAGTGAGATCGTTTTGCGCGCGTTGCCAGAGCGCCAGCTCTACTGGCTGGGGGTCGGGGTCGGGCTGGCGCCGACTTCGGCGGAGAGCTTTTCGACGCCGTCGGGCTTTTTGGCGCCGACCGCGTTGGGCGACGGATCTCGCACCTCGACACCGGGTTGCGCGCCGTCGCGACGGATCGAGTAGCGCACCAGCGCACGCAGGGCCCGGTTTCGCTCGACGTTACCGAGCACGACTTTCAAGTCTTCGTACACCGACGGGTCGACGAGCAGCGCGCCGAGCGTGCCTTTGCCGGACTTCATGTCGGCGACGATCTGCTTCAGATCGCCGCTCATCTGGTTGAGGTTGTTCATCACTTGCTGCGAGCCCTGATCGCCGTAGATCAGGCTGCGCGCGACGCCGTTGCCTTCGCGCACGCCCTTAAGCGTGAGCCGGAGCTCATCGGCAGCGCCGCCAAACTGACTGACGGCCTTGGCCGATTCCTCGCCGTACAACACTTCATGCGCCAATCCGGGGCCCTTTTCGACGCGCGCCAAGATCGAGTTGATGCTGGCGGTGGTGCGGTTGAGCTGCGCCGTGGCCGATTCCAGGTTCTGCATCACCTGCGACAAGCGCTGTGATTCTTCCGGGCTCTTGATCAGCTTGCCGACGTAGCCGTCCCCACCGTCGACCGACTTGAGGATGCCGTTCATCGACTCGACGCTGCTCTTGAGGTTGTCGTGTAGTTTGACGTCCGCCAAGGAATCGGTCGTCTTCTCGAGATTACCGACGACCTTCTCCACCTGACCGGTGATGGTGCCGAGCTTGCCCATCAGCTGGGCCATGTCGTCGCCGTCTTTGGAAGGCACTTCACCGCCAACCGGGATCTGCGGCAGCTTTTGGCTACCGACACTGATCACGATCATCTTGTCACCCAGTAGTCCCTTGCCTTCGATGGTGGCGACGCTGTCTTGGCGAATCCGGCGCGACTCGTCCTTCACCACCAGCATCTTGACGTGGATCTGCTTGTCGTCAGCGACCTCGCCGTAGGCGACTTCGGTGACGGAGCCGATGTCGACGCCGCCCATCCGCACGGGTGAGCCGCTACGCAAGCCTTGAACTTCTTGGAACCTGGCGCGGTACAGCAGCTTCGACTCGAAGAGTTTGCGCTCTTGCCCGATCATGAACACCACGAGACCGACGACGAACAAGCCCGCGAGCGCGAACGCGCCTACCTTGAATTCACGCGAAATCGCCATCGCTCACCGATCCCGGACGGACATAGGGGAACGACGAGCTTGCCACTTCCACCCTCGCCCGCAAACCAACCTTTGTGCGGCATTTCGGCCCGGCGTACGACTCGAGCGCGAGAAAACAGGGAGCCGGGGAGTTGGGGAGGCTTGTTGGCGCAAATCTGATTCAAGCCAGCGCTGTATTGCGCCGAGCCTGTACACGCCTGGCGCATCGACGCACGCGACGGATCGGCGCTGCGCCCAACTAAGTCGTGAAGCGGTGCCAAGCGTCGTAGCCCTTCCCGTACCGACCTCCCCGCCTTCCCGCCTCCTGTTCACTATAGAGCCGTTAAGAGCTCAACAGCGTTTCTACGGATTCTTTGACGGGCGCCCGGCCCTCGATGAAGTCCGAAACGCGCGGATCCGTCGAGGAGCGGAAGGCGTCGACTGTGTCACAGGCGATGACCCGTCCGCTGTGCACCATTGCGATCCGATCACTGATGCTGAACGCGCTCTTCATGTCGTGGGTGACGACGATGCTGGTAATGTTGAGCCGCTCTTGCAGGCCGGTGATCAGGTGATTGACGCGCGCGGTGTTGATCGGATCGAGCCCAGTCGTCGGCTCGTCGTACAACAGCACCTCGGGCCGCACCGCGATCGCGCGCGCCAGGCCGACGCGCTTGCGCATGCCACCCGATAGGTCCGAGGGCGCCATGTCTTCGATACCCGGCAGACCCACGAGCCCGAGTGCCCATGCGACGCGCTCGTTGCGTTCGTCGGGCGTCATCTTGTTCCGAAAATGCTCGTCGAGCCCGTAGCCTACATTGTCGCCGACCGTCAGCGAATCGAACAGCGCGCCGCTCTGAAACAACATCGCGATGCGCTGCCGCACGATCGCAAGCTCGCTCTCTTTCATCGCCGTGACTTCTTTCCCGTCGAAGATGATGCTGCCGCGATCAGCGCGGATTAGCCCGATCAGCATCTTGAGCATCACGCTCTTGCCGACGCCGGAGCCGCCGCAGATGGTCAGTACCTCGCCCTTGTTGATCGATAGATCGAGCGCAGAATAAATGATCTTGGGGCCGAAGGCCTTGCGCACGCCCTTGAAGCGAATCAGGGGTTGATCGTCCGTGGCGGGCATGCGGCGCTCACTCTACCAAATCTTGTCGAGCTTCAACTCGATCGCGTTTCCGCCGCGGTATCGGTCGGGGCGGAGCTTGCCCGCGACAGCGATATCGCCGGAAAGCGTCGCGGCGCGCGCGCCCATGCCGATACCGAATCCGCCGAGCCGCTCGCCGTTGTCGAGCGAAAGCTCGAGCTTCAAGTGACCGCCCGTGACCTCACGCGCCGAGACCACGCGACCGACCAACGCCAATGCCGGCGCCGGGTTGTTCTCACCGCACGGTTCGAGCTGGCTCAAGTCGGACAGCACCCTGGCCAGCGCGTCGCCCGGTGCCAGGCGCACGCGCGGGGTTTCGTCGACCGCGTCGAGGGCGGGCTGCGCCGCGCAGGCGGCTTCGAAGGCAGCGCGCAGCGGGTCGAGCAGGTCGAGCGCCACTTCCAGACCCGCAGCAGCTTGGTGCCCGCCGAAGCGACGCAGCAGTGGGGCGCAGGCGCTGACGGCGTCGTGCAGCCGCGACCCCTTGGGACCGCGCACTGAACCACGGCCTACGCCTTCCTCGAAGCCGATCACGACCACCGGCTTGCCGAGCTCGCCTGCCAGGCGCCCTGCCACGATGCCGACGATGCCGTGATTCCAGCCCTCGCGCCCGATCACGATCGCAGCCTTGTCGCGATACCCTTCGCGCTCCACCTCGGCCAACGCCTCTTCGAGCATGCGTTCTTGCACGGCGCGCCGTTCGAGCTGCTTTTGCTCAACCTCTGCAGCGACCCCGTGCGCCGCGTCGAGCGTCGGGCTGAGCAGCAGCTGCACCGCAAGATCTGGAGCGCCCAGCCGCCCCGGCGCGTTGAGGCGCGGCGCGATTCGAAACGCGACGTCTTCCGCGCACAACGCGGTGCCGGGTTCGATCTTCGCCAACTCGAGCAGAGCGCGCACACCGGGTCGGCGGGCCTCGCTCAGCACCTTGAGCCCGGCGCGCACGAGCGCGCGGTTGTCACCGTCGAGCGGAGCCACGTCAGCGATCGTACCGATCGCGACCAGATCCAAAAGCGGCCGCAAATCCAAGGCACGGCCCAGCTCGGCCCGCACCGCCGCCAGCACCGACAGCGCGAGCCCGCACGAAGCCAGGCCCTTGTACGGGAAGCCGCAACCCGGCCGGTGCGGATTCAAGAAGGCCATCACCGGCAGCGGTTGCTCCGGCACCAAGTGGTGGTCGACCACCACCGCGTCCACGCCAAGCGGCCCGAGCTTTTCGAGCTGCGCGTGATCGGACGAGCCGCAATCGCACGTGACCAAAAGCTCGGGGCGAAGCGCCAACACGCGCGACAGCGCCGCGCCAGAAAAGCCGTAGCCACCGTCGAAGCGGCTGGCCAGCACCGGCGTGACCTCGCCGCCCAGCGCCCGCAGCGCCTCGGTGAAGATCGCAGCGCTGGTCATGCCGTCGCAGTCGTAATCGCCGAACACGACGATGCGCTGCTTGTCGCGAACCGCCCGCGCGATGCGCTCGGCCGCGGCCTTGCGATCGAGCATCGCGTCCGGCGCGGTGAGCTCAGCCAAGCGCGGATTCAAGAAGCGCCGCGTCGACTCAGGCTCAACGTGGCCCAGCCGATCGAGCCAGCTCGCAACCGTCACGCTGATGCCGAGCGCGCGCGAGAGCGCCTGCGCCCGCAACGACGCCGGCGCCGGAAAACCATCCCACGTCTGATCGGGCAGAGCCGCACGCGCGCTTTCCAATGCACGCGTTCGACCACGCCCCAACAACCGCGTCCACCACGAAAACTTCATGTAACGCCTGAAGTCTCGTCGGCCAACGCGCCGTTCAGTTGCTACTTACCCGCCGCTGAATCGATCGCGGGTAGGCCCAGTTTGGCCCTGACCTTTGGCCACATCTTTGCCGCAACGAGCAGCGAAACAACAGGAAGGCGGGAAGGCGGGAAGACGGGAAGGGCGAGACCGCAGATTTGGGGTGGGTGGTACGGGCAAGCTCGCCCCATCGGGCAGCGATGGGGTCTCAAGCGCTTGCTCGAACAATCGGAATCTTCCCGCCTTCCCGCCTTCCTCTGAGCATTCATCGCATCCTGGAGCTGTTTTCCACAGCTAAGACGGCTTCGACGCTTGCCAAAAGCTTTTCGAAGCCACGAGCGATGGTTATCGAGCCGGGAGGACCGCCGGAGTA
>JBBRMI010000344.1:0-4931 GCA_038230915.1 Polyangiales bacterium
AGTTCGGGTCAGCGTGTCCATGGGGATCCTCTGTCGTTGTGTGTGAACAACGCTTCGACGGAGGACCCCGCCTACAAAGTCACGCCAACCCGTTCAAAACTGCGCTCCGAGCGCGATCCCCACCCCTGGCGGGCCTGTTGCAGTCGCCCTTCTTCCTGTACCGGGCCGACATTGGCGAGCCGGTTCCGGATGCGCCTGACGAGCGGCGCTACACGCCGCACGAGATGGCCGCGCGCCTCTCATTCACGTTGTGGTCGACGACGCCCGACGACACGCTTCTGTCGGCCGCAGACTCTGGTCAACTAGCCACCAGCGCCGGCGTCGAAACCCAAGTAGAGCGGCTGCTTGCCAGTGAGCGCGCCAAGCCGGCCATGCAGCGGTTTTTCCGCGAATTATTGCGCGTGGAAGATTTGACCACGGAGCTGCACCCCAAAGACGCGGCTCGTTATCCGCAGGTCAGCGACGCTCTGTATGCATCCATGCAGCGCGAGACCGAGCTCAACGTGGCCGACCTTTTGGAGGCACGGCACAGCGCGCTCGATCTGCTGACTTCTCCCACGACTTTCATCGACGATGCGCTCGCCGCGTTCTATGGAGTCCCCAAGCCGAGCGGCACTGGCTTCGTGAGAGTTTCTTTGCCACTCGGTCGTATCGGCTATCTCACCTCCGGCACCTTTCTTTCCATCACCGCACACGCGGCCAGCACCTCGCCGACGCGACGTGGCGTGTACATCATGCAAAACCTGCTGTGTCGCGCAGTGCCCCCGCCGCCGCCCAACGTCAACACCATGTTCCCGGCGGACGACGGCAGCACCACGACGCGGCAGCGACTGGAAGCGCATCGCGCGAACCCGACTTGTGCGGCATGTCACGGTCTCTTCGATCCACTTGGCGTCGCGTTCGAACACTTCGACGCAATCGGCGCGTACCGCGACCAAGAGAACAACTTGGCAATCGACGCGACAGGCAAGCTCGATGCGGCGACGTACGACGGCGCCGTGGGCCTGGCGCAGCTCTTGCGCGGCTCCCCGGAAGTGGCGCGCTGCTTAGTCTCCCGCGCTTACCGGTACAACACCGGTCACAACATCGTCTCGGAGGCGGAAGGCGAAGGAGCCGTTATCGATGGCCTGACGAAGGTGTTCACCGATTCCGGACAGGACTACGTCACGCTGCTGAGCGCGATCGCGAACAGCGCGTCGTTCCGCTCCGCGGTCGGACAGTATTGAGGAACCCATGGCACATCGCTTGAACCGTCGGACAGTATTGCGGGGTTGCTTGGGCGGCGCGTGCGTGGGCCTTGGCCTACCGCTGTTGGATGCCATGCTCAACTCGAAGGGCGCGCTTGCGGCCGGCGCCGCCTTGCCATGCCGCGTCGGCGTTTGGTTCTGGGGTAACGGCGTGCGGCCCGAGCACTGGTTTCCGAGCGGCACCGATCCGATTTGGAATCCGGCCGAAAAGCAGCACACTCAGCCGCTCGCGGACGCCAAGCTTGGTCCCTACGTCTCGCTCGTAACGGGCACCAAGACCTTCGCGGATCCGCAGTTCGCACACCACGAAGGCAAAAATATCGTTCTCACGGGCAGTTGGGACTTCCTCGACGGGCGTGGAGATCTTGGCTACGGCCGTTCCCGCGGGCCTTCGATCGATCGAATCGCGGCTCAGCAGTGGAAAGGGCTGACTCGCTTCGATTCACTCGAGCTTGGCGTGGAGCTAGGTTACGCCAATAAAGAGCGCGGCAACGCCGGGCACTTCACGTCGACAAACGGTCCCGATAGCTACAATCCGCCGGAGACATCACCGCTCGCGATGTTCAACCGCATCTTCGGTGATGCTCAGCGGGGTCCGGCCGATGTCGCGCAAAAGCTCGCCCAAGCCCAAAAAAGCGTCCTCGACGCGGTGCTCGCGGACGCCAACAGCCTGAGTACCCGGCTGGGGGCTGGCGATCGCGCACGGCTCGAGCTGCACATGGACTCCGTGCGCAGCATCGAACGTCGCTTGGTCGAGGGCGCCACGTCGCAAGCGTGCGCGTTACCTGCCACGAAGCCTGGCGCATTTCCGGCCGTCAACGGGCAGCAACCCCTGCGCGATCGCAACCAGGCGATGTCACACGTCTTGGCGCTTGCGCTGGCGTGCGACGTCACCCGTGCGTTTAGCTATCAGTTCACGGTTTTTCAGACCGCTGCGGTCTTTTACGATATCGACGTAGCTCGCGAAGAGTTCCACGAATACAGTCACCAGGCGGGCGCCCAGGACGACGTGCGCAAGGTCAGCACCTTCGCTATCGAAAACCTGGCCTACACCCTTTCGGTCTTACGCGATACGCCCGAAGGCACCGGCAACCTACTCGACAATTGCGCAATCATGTGCACGACGGAGCACACCGAGCCGATGAGCCATTCGACCGATGACATTCCAATGGTCATCGCAGGTAAGGCAAGCGGACGGCTCAAGGGCGGCGTTCACTACGCAGGCAAGCAGGAAAAAATCTCGAAAGCGGGTCTCACGGTGCTCCGCGCCGCGGGGCTGACCGTCGAAACCTTCGGCGTGCCCGGTAACGGCGAGCCGCAAACGTCTGAAACATTTACGGCATTGGAAAGCGCGTAGCTCCGAGGTCGTTAAGCCTGCAGTGCGTTTTGCGGAAGTGGGTGCTAGGGGCCCGCGCGGTCGCTTGGGCTTCCGAGACGACCCGCCCGAGGGACCTCGTGCTAACTTAGCGACGTGTCGCAAGCCGGCCCGTATCACAGCTATACGTACAATGAGTACCTCACACTCGATGAGACCTCGAACGTCAAGCACGAGTTCTTCAACGGGGAGATTTTCGCCATGGCCGGCGGCACGCCGGAGCACGCCGCGCTGATCGTAGCCATCAGTTCCGCGTTGCTCACCCGAGTACGCGGGGGTAGCTGCCGCGTGTACAGCTCGGATCTGCGAATTCGGGTTCTAGCGACAGACCTCGCCGCGTATCCAGATGTCGTGGTCGTCTGCGGCGAGCCGCAAAGAGATCCCGAAAACAAACTGACTGTAACCAACCCAAGGCTGCTGGTCGAAGTATTGAGTGACGGCACAGCGGCCTACGATCGCGGCGAGAAGCTCACGCAGTACAAGCGCATCGAGTCCCTCCAAGCCGTGCTCCTGTTCTCGCAAACTTCTCGACGCGTCGAGCTACACGAACGCACGGAAAGCGGCTGGCTAATTCGAGTCATTGCCGGCGACCAGCCGATCCCACTGCCCAGCATCGAAGCCGAGCTCTCGCTCTCGTTAATCTACACCGACGCCGGTCTTTGATCTTGGGGCTCAGGCCGAGTAAGGCGCCCGCTCCTGTCCACGAGCTGGCTAGCTAGCAGGCGAAAAATTGTGAAGCGCCCTGGGGTGCTCGAGTGACTAGCGAGTGACTAGACAGAGCGCTGCGAGAGACGGATCCCTAGAAGATTAGGATGGCCCAAGCATTTCAACGCACGCCTCGATCTCGCGCGCGGCGAGCCCCGCGAACGTAGCCCGCCGGGCTCGAGTGATCAAAATACGCTGCCGTACCCACTACTCGGAGTGATACCGCCGCCCCGGGCCCCATTGCCATGCCTGCGCTCGACCATGGTCGGCCGATGGTCGCCGAGAGCGCTGGCGACGCTGGTCGCGCTATTCGCCCCGCCGGGGCTCGGTTGCAGCGAGCGCTCATCCCCGCAAACGCCAGGTGGGAACGCTGAGTCCACGCCGCCCACCGCTGCCGGCGCCCCGTCCGCCCCCATCGGCCCCGGGTCTGCCGCTTGCGAGCCGCTTCCGGGCCGGCTTTGGCGCCTCGGCGACGATCAGTACGGTCAAGCCGTCAGCGATCTGTTGCCCGGCGTTCAGATCCCGGCCCTAGCGACGCCCGGCCGAAACGCTTTCGAATTCATCGACACGCCGGGCAAGCTTCCAGTGACGGGCAGCTTGACACCCCTGCTTCGCACCTCGGCCAAGAACGCCGCTAGCGAAGCGCTGAAAAATTTGGGGAGCCTGGCACCGTGCGCAGCCGCGGAAGATCCGCAGCAATGCGCGGGCCGCTTCGTGGACGGCTTTGTCAGTCGCGCGTTTCGCCGACCCTTGCTCGACCCCGAGCGTGCCCGCTTCATGGGTGTTTATGCAACGGGCACCACTCGAAGCTACGCCGAAGGCATTCGCTTAGTCATCGAAGCGACGCTGCAATCCGCTTCGTTTTTGTATCGCGTCGAGCTGGGGGGCGCTCCCCCTTCGGCTGCCGCTGAGCGGCGCACGCTCTCTCCGTCCGAGCTCGCATCTTCCCTGTCTTTCTTCTTTCTCAATTCGGTGCCCGATCAACAGCTGTGGGAAAAAGCGCTCGATGGCTCACTAGCGCGATCCGAGGTCTACGACGCCGAGGTCGAGCGCTTGCTGGCGTTGCCCCGCGTCCAGGCCAACCTGGCGCATATCCTGGTGCGCTGGCTCAAGCTCGACCGAATTCTGGTGAGCGAACGCGCGACCAGTGACGCGCCGGATTTCAGCGCTCTGCGTCAGCCGATGCTGGATGAGTCGCGGCGCTTTTTTTCGCGACTGATCACCGCGGGTGGCTCGCTCAAGGACATGTTCACTTCCCGAACCGCTGAGGTCGACGCTCGGCTCGCGGAGTTTTATGGGGTACCGACCAACGGCGCCCAGGGTGTCGTCACCGTCGAGCTGCCCGTCGAGCAGCGGGCGGGCATTCTGACCCAGGGCAGCCTGATTGGCTCGATCAAGGCTTCGAATCGTAGCGTGCATCGTGGGTTGTTCGTGTTTCGCGAGCTGCTCTGCGGTGAGGTGCCGCCACCTCCCCAGGGCATCAACACCAGCCCGCCCAACGCCGAGGTGGACACGGAGCGCGAATTTGCCGACTACCGAGCCAGCCAAGGCACGTGCGGCGCTTGTCACGGCTCCTTCGATGGTATCGGGCTCAGCTACGAACG
>JBBRMI010000345.1:0-4922 GCA_038230915.1 Polyangiales bacterium
GACCAAGGGCAGGACGAGCGCGAAGGCGAGACCGAGCAACGCCAGCACGAGCAACGGGCGGCGCGGCCACGGCCACGCGGGTAGGCGTGGGTTTTGGATCAGCAAATGCTCGACCAGGATCGGAATCGTGAGCAGCGCCACTGGTAGTACTTGCGACGTCAACCCAGCGTCGGCGCGTCGCCCGACGAACGCGTGCCAGAATGCGCCGGTGTCGGCGAACGACCCAGCTCGAAACGGCACCCACGCCAAGAGCACGAAGCCTTGCGTCAGTAGCCAGGCAATCGGCGCCCAAACGTAGCGTACCGGGCCGCTCCGGAGCGCGTTCGGGAACCGTGAACGGAACAGTTTGTGCGCCGCGAGCGCCAAGCCGTGTCCGGCACCCCACAGCACGAAATTGTAGCTGGCGCCGTGCCACAAACCGCCGAGCAGCATGGTCAAGAACAGGTTGCGGTACTGCTTCAGCGTGCCGGCGCGGTTGCCGCCGAGCGGAATGTAAAGGTAATCGCGCAGCCACGTAGACAGCGAGATGTGCCAGCGCCGCCAAAACTCGGTGATGCTGGTCGAGCGGTACGGAAAGTTGAAATTCCGCGGCAGCTTGAAGCCAAACAAGCGTGAGATGCCGATCGCCATCGTCGAATAGCCGACGAAGTCGAAATAGATTTGCGCGTAGAAACCGAGCGCTGCGCTGACCAGCGTGTGGTTGTCGAATTTCTGCGGCGCTTTGAAGATCGCGTCGACCAACGGCCCGAGCCGGTCGGCGAACACGCTCTTACAGATCAACCCGAGCGTAATCAGCTTCAGCGCCGCGATCAGGTCCCGCGAATCGAGCCGCGCTGGCCGCTCGGCCTGCGGAATGAACACGTCGGCGCGGACGATCGGACCTGCCACCAGCTGCGGAAAGAAAACGATGTACAGCGCCACCACCGACAGCCCGAGCGGGGCCGGCAGCTTCTTGCGGTACACGTCGACGACGTAGCTGATGCCGTGAAACGTGTAGAAACTGACGCCAATCGGCAGCAAAATCGTCAACTTGGGCGCTGTCAGCTGCGAGCCGAACAGCTGCGCCAGATCGCCGAAGCTCGCCAAAAAGAAGTTCGTGTACTTGAAGACTGCGAGCTGCCCGAGTTGCAGCACCAACGTGAGCCCGACGATCCGCTTGGCTTGCGCCGGCCAAGCGTGCACGGCGCGCGCGGCCACGTAGGCAACCAGCGTGACGTAGCCCAGCAGCGCCAGGAACCGGTAGTCCCACCAGGCGTAGAACCCGAGACTTGCCACCAGCAAGACTCCCCGGCGCACGAGCAGCGACGGTACGGCCCAATACAGGCTCAGCGTGAGCAGCAGGAACAGGACGAATTCAGCGGAGTTGAACAGCATGGTTTGGCCTGCTCATTTTCGAAGGACGCGCAGCGCCACGAGCTGGTGGGCCAGCCAGCGCGAGTAGATGTCCGCGCCGGCGTTGGTCATGTGGCTGACGTCGCGCCACAACTTCGGGGTGTCGAGCTGAGTCAGCAAGGCCGGGTCAGACGGGGCGATGCATTTACTGCCAATCGCCTGGCAGAAGCCACGCACGTACTCGAGCTGGCCGATCGAGGTGGACGGTACGCCGAAGTAAATCAGCTCCGCGCGGTAGCCGCGCCAGAGTCGCTTGCTGCGCCGCTCACGGATTTCGCGCAGCCACGGCAGCACCATGACGTTGGCCGGGTCGGTTGGCCTATCCAGCGCCTCGATCAGCGAGCCGAGGCCGTGAAAGCGGAATTTCCCGGGCCGGTGCGGCGTGACGGCGCCGCCGCCGAGCGCGATGTCAGCCTCCGGGGCGTAGCGCATCAATGCGCCCGCGCTGAACGCGTTGACCAGCGTGTGGCGCAACAACTGCCAACGCCACGCGCCGCCGAGCGGCAGGGTCACGCCGGGCGAGCCGAGCGCCCGCGCCGCTGCCCAGGAATTCTCCGGTGTGCAGTATTGGATCGCCCGCCGCGTATCCAGGTTGTTGTCGAACTGCGCGAGCGGGATTTGGTCATAGCCGGCCTGCACTTCGGCCAAGTAGAACCAACGCTGGTTGACGCTTTGCTTGCCGGGCAAGCGCTGCACGATGCCCTGCTGCATGCGGTAGCGCTCGAAGTGATTGGCGGCGCCGGCGGCGAACCGCACGACCTTCGCCGAATACCCGAGCGTTGCGAGCTCACTGGTGACGACGCCGGTATCGACGCCGTTGAGCACGTAACTTGCGCCATCGATCATGATGACGTTTGGCTCTTTGGCGTTCGACAGCTCGTCGACCGCGTAGCGTTCGATCGTCGACGTAAAGCTGTCAACCATCACCGCGCCGCGATCGAAGCCGAACCACACCAGGGCCACGCCCGAGAACAACGAGAGCGCGTAGACCAATGCCAAAACCGGCGTCCGGAGCTTTGCGGATGCCGACGACGCCGGCAGCGAGCCTACGATCACCAGCAGTAGCGCGGCTAGGACTAGCGTCCGGGTCGGCCCGAGGAGATGCTCCACGACCTAGGTTCTACTCTTCGGCGGCGGTGGGCGACTGCTTGACGCGCAGCTGCACGAGTTGCTCTTGAATCTGCTGGGCGCGCGAATCGTCGGCCACGTCCGAGTGACAGGAGGCTTTGGCACCATTGGCGGCGCCGACGGCACCCGCCGTCTTCGAGGCTAGGCGATGCAGCTCTTCCGGCGGCAAGACACCGCGCTTTTCGAGGATCTCACGCTGGTCGGGCGTGAGCGCCGGGCTCTTCATCACCTTCTCGCGGGCGAAACCTTCGGCCTTGCCACTCGTGAACTCGTTGATCTCCTTCGAGATTCGCACCGAGCACCAGTCGTGGCCGCACATCGCGCAAAAGTCGGTGTCGACGTCGAGATCCTCGTCGTGGAAGGCGCGCGCCGTGTCGGTGTCGAACGCCAGCTCGAAGTGCTTCTCCCAATTCAGGGCCGCGCGCGCCTTGGTCAATGCGTCGTCCCAATCGCGGCTGCCGGGAATGCCGAGCGCCACATCAGCCGCGTGCGCGGCGATCTTGTAGGCGATGCAGCCCTGCTTGACGTCGTCTTTCTTGGGCAAGCCGACGTGCTCTTTCGGCGTGACGTAGCAGAGCATCGAGGCGCCGTGGTACGCGGCCGCGGTCGCGCCGATGCAGCTGGTGATGTGGTCGTAGCCGGGGAACACGTCGGTCACGAGCGGCCCAAGCACGTAGAACGGCGCGCCGTGGCACACCGTGCGCTGCAGCTTCATGTTGTATTCGATTTGGTCGAACGGCACGTGACCCGGACCTTCGACCATCACTTGGCAGCCCCTGCGCCAGGCTTTTTCGGTCAGCTCGCCCAGCGTGTCGAGCTCGGCCAGCTGCGCTTGATCGCTGGCGTCGGCCAAGCCGCCTGGGCGCAAGCCATCGCCCAGCGAGAACGACACGTCGTACTCGCGCATGATGTCGCAGATTTCGTCGAAGTGCGTGTACATCGGGTTCTGCTTGCCGTGGACCAACATCCACTTGGCGAGCAAGGAGCCGCCGCGGCTGACGATGCCGATCAGTCGCTTCTGCACGTACGGCAGGTGCTCGCGCAAAACGCCGGCGTGGATCGTGAAGTAGTCGACGCCTTGTTGGGCTTGATGGAGCAAACCCTTCATGATGTCCGCCTCGGTCAGGTCTTCGATCTTGCGACCGATGATCATCGAGTAAATCGGCACCGTGCCGATTGGCACCTTGGAGTTTTTGACGATTGCTTCGCGGCACTCGTCGAGGTTGCCGCCGGTCGACAAGTCCATCACCGTGTCGGCGCCCCAACGCACCGACCAATGCAGCTTCTCGACTTCTTCGTTGGTCGACGAGGACACCGGTGAAGCGCCCATGTTGGCGTTGATTTTCGTCTTGGTGGCGCGGCCAATCGCCATCGGATCGAGCTGAAAACCCAGGTGGACTCGATTGGCCGGAATGATCAGTCGACCCGCGGCGATTTCGTACCGTACTTGCTCGGCCGTCAGATGGGTTTCGCGCTCGGCGACCCGCAGCATCTCGCTGGTGATCATGCCCAGGCGCGCGGCCTCGAGCTGCGTCACCGGCGTGAAGCCGTCGGGCGCGATCGCGCGTTGTCCGTCGAGCTTCCAACCCTGGGGTAAGAAGTCCCACGCCGTCTTATCGCTGGGCGCTGGCATGCCGGGTGTATCGGGCGACGAGAAGCTGAGCGGCCCGCCGATGGTGGCCGGGTTGGCGAACGAGCCGGGGTTGGTGCCTTCACGGGCGCTCGACGGATTGGCGGCGCCACGCAGCGGGAGGTTTCTCTGTGCCATCAGCTTGTTCTCTCGTTTCGAAAGAGGGAACGCCGCGCAGGAGAAGAGGCCCGGGCGACGCTTCCCTACGCCGGTGCAAACCGGATCAGGTTCAACGGGTACTTCTCAGCGGTCAGGCAACCGCGCCCCGAGCGACCGGCGGACCGTAGCACAGGTCGGGAGGTTGGGGGGCCGCGACCGGCCTCGCGTTCAGTCTTGATCCGTTTTCCTGGCGCCTCGCGAGCGCGGCCCTCGGGGGGGTTCGGGAGCGGCTGCGGGGGCGGCCTCGGCAAGGGTTTCGGGCAAGCCAGAGGCTGGGCCGCGCTCGCCAGGGGCCTTTCTCGGACTCGGCGCGGAGCCGGCGGTGGTCGTGATGAGCGCGAGGAAGCACCAGGACTTCGTGCACGTGCGCCGGCGAGCAGGCGCCAAGCATTCCGCCTACCTCGACGGCCGCGCAGCATTCGCAGCCCTCAGCCAGCGCGATGGCGTAGGCGCGGCTCTTGTGTCAGCGAGCGTTTGCCGAGCCGCACCCTCCGCGGTGTTGAGCACCGCGCTCTTGGCGCTCTTGCGAGCCTGCTGCCGAAGCTCCGCGTCGTTGATGCGGATGCGCGCCACCAGCTGCAGCAACTCTGCCGCGACCTGGTAGGCAATCAGC
>JBBRMI010000346.1:0-4873 GCA_038230915.1 Polyangiales bacterium
CGCGCTTGCACTTGGGGCCGACGTGCCCGAGAGTAGCCGGCTCGTGCTGCACCGGATGACGCGAGTTTTTCGGCGTGAGAGCGGGATGTCCGCGGCGCTGAGCCTGGTTTTGGCTGGCCTGCTTTGGGGCGCCCCGTTGCGTGCCCAGGTGCCGCCGGTACCGCCCGCGTCCCAAGCGCCCGCGCCTAAGGCTTCAGCTGCGGCGCCGCCCGTCTTAATAATCCCGCCCGCGCCGAAGAAACCCTCAGCCCCAGCCATCGTGCCGCCGTCGGCAGGCGTCGTGCCTGCCGGATCCTCGGCTCCCGTGCCGTCGATGGCAGCGTCGGCTGAGCCTGTCCCGTCGGTCGAAGTCACGCCGAGCGCGAGCGCCGCAGTGCCGCCGCTCGCCCCGTCGGCCGCGCCCAGCGTCGAGCCGCCCCCGCCCGTGCAGGCGGAAGCGGTCGAGCTTCCGCCGGCCCTCGCGCCCGCCTCCGTCCCGGCTTTCGCGGCCAAGCTCAGCGATGATTCGGTGTTTTTACTTCGCGCCGCGCTCGGCGGCAAAACGCCCGAAGCGCGCGCTCGCGAAGCTACCGAGCAGCTCAAGCGCGCCTACGAGGCCGAGCAAACCAGCGATGTCTCGGTCGCGCGTCGCGGCGACGTGGCGCTGCTCTCGGTCGGGCGCACCTTCATCGTCGAGCTCGATGAACAGGAGGCCAAGCTCGCCGGCGCGACCTCGCTCGAGGCTTACGCGGCCAGCATCGCCTCGGCGATCCACGAGAAGCTGGTCAGCGACCACAAGCGCGCAGCGATTGCCAAGAGCGCGTTCTCGTTCTCGCTCGTCGTCTTCTTCGGTCTCATAGCGTTTTACCTGCTGGGCAAGCTCGGTGATTTTGCCGAGCGCGCGCGGGCGTGGATCGAAGCCCGCAGCGACCGAGATCTCTCGCTGCGTTTCCAAGGCATCGAGATCGTGCGACCGGCGATGGTGCGCTCGACCGCGGTGCTCGGCTTGGGCACGCTGAAATGGCTGGCTCAGCTCGGCGTTGCCTACACCTGGCTGGTCGTCGTGCTGTCGCTGTTCGAGTCGACGCGTGGCTACACGCAGAAGCTGACCGGCTTCGTTGTCGCGCCGCTCTCGCAGTTGATGTCGCGGCTGGCAACCGCGCTGCCTCTGCTGGTGGTGGCGGCGTTGGCGGCGTTGGCCGTGTTCGTGCTGGTGCGCTTCGTGGGCTTGTTTTTCGCCAGCGTGGCGCGCGGTGAAACGCCGCTCGGTTGGCTGCCGAACGATCTTGCCGCGCCGACCAGCGTGCTGTTGCGCTCGGGCATCGTGATCGCGGCGTTGGTGTTTTTGGCGCCGATCGTCACTGGTGACAACGACGGCGCGCTCGGCCGCGTGGGCGTGATTTCGTTGGTCGCGCTCGGGTTGGCTGCGACGCCGGTGCTCGCGTCCGGCACCGTCGGCGCGCTCTGGCTTTACGGCCGCCGTCTGCGCGTGGGCGAGTACGTCGAGCTCGGCGCCTACCGTGGCCGCGTCTCCGAGGTCAATTTACTCGAGCTGCGGTTGATCGTCACCGATCGTACCGAGCTGCGCGTGCCGCACCTCTTGACGCTGGTTCGGCCGCTACGGCTGCTCGGGGCCCGTCCGCGACTCACGCTCGACATGTACGTCCACGCCAGCTCGTCGATCACCGAGGTGCGTTCGTTGTTGGCGACCGTGGCCGGCAAAGTCGGCTCCGAGCCCAGCGTCGAGATCGTCTCGGCCGACGCCGACGCGGTGCGGTTCCGGATCGCCGCCACCTGTGAGTCGCTCGACGCGCGCACGGCGTTCCACATCGCCGCGCTCGACGCATTGTCGGTCGCCGGCATCACGCTCGGGAAAGACCGCGCATGAGCGACGGCATTTGGCTGCTGCTCGGCCTCTTGCTGTTGGCCTATTTGGGCAGCAATCTGGTCGGCGGTCGTGCGATTCGCGGCTTTGGGTTGCCGTCCGGCTCCGAGTATTTGGTGCTCGGCTTCGGGCTCGGCCCTCACGTGCTCGACGTGCTCGGACGCTCGCTCGCGCACACCTTCGAGCCGGTCGTGCTGGTCGGCACGGGCTGGCTCGCGCTGGTCGTGGGCGTTGGCTACGTGCGCGTAGCCGATCGTTGGATCAGCCCGGCGCGCGCCGCCGCTGGCATACTGCTCGGCCTTTTGACCTGCGCCGCGGTCACCGGCGCCGTGTACTACGCGGCACCTTTGCTGGGCGGGTTCCAAGGCTTTCGTCGCGTCGCGATCGCGCTCGGCATGGGCGCGTGCGCTTCGGCAACGACACGCCATTCGGTGCGATGGGTCGTGGAGCGGCACGGCGCGCGCGGTCCGCTCGCCGACTTCGCTGCGGATGCAGCGCGTGCCAGCGCGATCGTGCCGCCGCTCGCGCTGACGGTGCTGTTCGCCTTGGCACCGGGCGGTGGCTTACCGAGCGTGCCGGTGATCGGCCGGATCGGCATCACGCTGGCGTTCGGAGCGCTGCTCGGCCTAGTCGCGGCGCTCTTGCTCGGCCGAGATTTTCGCCGCGATGAGAGTTGGGGCGTCCTGCTCGGCACCGGCTTGTTGACGGTCGGCGCCGCCGATCGCGCGGGGCTCTCGCTGCTCGGAGCCATGTTCGCGATGGGTGTCACGCTGGCCGCGTCGCGGCATCGCCTCGAAATCAAGGCCATGCTCACACCGACTGAAAAACCGGTGTTGTTGCCGGTCACGCTGCTGGCCGGCGCGTACGTGAACCTCAAGCTGCCGACCAGCGTGTTCTTGCTCGTCGGCGTTGCCCTTGCCGTCAAAATCGCGATGCGCGTCGTGTTGGGCAGCGCGCTCGCGACTGGGCCTGCGCGCAACACCGGCGCAGACTTTGGCCTGAGCATGCTGGCCTCCGGCGGTTTCACGATCGCGGCGGCGCTGGCGTTTTCGACGCGCGTGCCCGGCGTCACCTCCGACGCCGTGCTGCTTTTCGCGGTGGTTTCGACGGTGCTGGGTGAGTGGGTCGCACCAGCCGCGCTGCGTCGCTCGCTCGAACGCACCGGCGAGCTCCACGCCCTCGATCCCGACGAGATCGGCCGACCCAGCGACGCCCCCAGTTTGCGGGAGAGCCACGGATGAGCGGCCACGGCAGCGCCCAAAAGGGCCTCGCCACGCGCGCCGTACAGCTGCTGGCGCTGGTGGTGTCGTTCGGTGTCTTGTTCGCGCTGACGCGGCTGATGCCGGACATCGAGTCGCGGCTCGGTACCATGACCGCGATCGGATTTTTGGTGCTGGCCGGCACGCTGCTCAGCGAACTGCTCGAGCCGTTCAAGCTGCCACATCTGTCCGGCTACTTGCTGGCCGGCATCATCGGCGGCCCGCACATCCTGCACTTGGTCGACCATCACACGGTCAAAGAGCTTTCGCCGGTGAACACGCTGGCGTTGGCGTTGATCGCGTTGGCCGGCGGCGTGGAGCTGCGCGTGTCCATGTTGCGCTCGGTCGCCAAGAGCTTGACCTACGCCAGCTTGATTCAGACCAGCGCGGTCATGATCAGCATGGCGGGCGTGTTCTTGGCGTTATCGCGCTTTATCCCGTTCGCCAAAGGTCTGGAGCTGAAGCCGCTGCTCGGCGTCGCCCTGCTTTGGGGAGCGCTGTCCGTGACGCGCAGCCCGTCGGCCTGCATGGGCATCCTGTCGCAGACGCGGGCCAAGGGGCCTTTGGCGACGTTTTCACTTGGTTTCATCATGCTGTCGGACGTCGTGGTGGTGATCGTGCTGGCGACCGCGATCATGTTGGCGCGCCCGCTGATCACGGCCGGCGCGTCGATTTCGATCGATGACTTCAACGTGCTCGGCCACGAGATCCTCGGCAGCATCTCGATCGGAACCACGCTCGGGCTCCTGCTGGCCATGTACCTGCGCTTGGTTGGCGGGCAGCTGATCCTGGTGCTGCTGGCGCTCGGCTTTGGTGTCACGGCGGCGCTCAAGTACGTGCAGGTCGACCCGCTGCTCACGTTTATGACCGCCGGCTTCGTGGTTCAGAACCTGTCGAACCAGGGAGAGAAGCTGCTGCACGCCGTGGAGCAGATGGGCAGCGTGGTGTTCGTCTTGTTCTTCGCTACGGCTGGCGCCGAGCTCGACGTGCCGCTGCTGAGGGACGCCTGGAAGATCGCACTGGCGCTGTGCTTCATGCGCGCGTTCGTGACGTTCCTGGTCTCTCGCGTCAGTTCGCGCATCGCTGGCGACCCGCCAGTGGTCAGAAAATGGGGTTGGGCAGGCTTGGTATCCCAAGCCGGCTTGGCCCTCGGCCTCGGCATCGTCATCGAGGGCGCGTTTCCGGGCATCGGGACGCCGTTTCGTTCGCTGGTGATCGCCGCGGTCGCGATCAACGAGATGGTAGGCCCGGTGCTGTTCAAGTTCGCGCTCGACCGTACCGGCGAGACCGACACCAGCGCGCCCATGGGGCGGCCTTCGTTGCCGCCACCGGCGCCGGTCCACGAACCCAGCTAACGAGCGCGAGGCACGAGCAAACAGGGAGACGGGGAGTTGGGGAGGGTGGGTTTTCGAAGCCGGCCTCCTGAGAAAGCCCCGCTGGCTGGTTGCATCGGGGTGGCAGGAGCCCTGAATCAAACCTCCCCACCTCTCCGTCTCCCTGTTTAATTCATAAATTACAAAGTGTTACGGTGCATTTTTTAATCCCTACTTGGTCGATAGAGATTTAGTGCTAAGACGGTCTGGCGATGGATCCGATTGTTGCTCTGGCGGGCCTGTTCGTGGGCTTCGTCGTCGGCCTGACCGGCATGGGCGGCGGTGCGCTGATGACGCCGATCTTGGTGCTGGTGTTCAAGATCGAGCCGCTGGCTGCGGTGTCGAGCGACATCGTGGCGTCGATGATCATGAAGCCG
>JBBRMI010000347.1:0-4862 GCA_038230915.1 Polyangiales bacterium
CGTAGCAACGCTCGATGCGCGCGGTTGCAAGCCGTACTCCGCCTGCAGCGGTGGCACTGATTTCGCGACTCAGCTCAACGCTGAGCTCAGCAAGAACCTGATCGTCTTCGACTTCTGGGGCAACTTGCTGCGGGTCACGACTAACTATGGCAGCGTCACCTTGACCGGCGCCGGCCCCGATGAGCGCTTTTCGTCAACGGACGATGTGCCCTTCAACTTCCCGCTTTCCGAGCTTGGCGTTCACGGCGTCGACGTGCCGCTGCTCGAAGGCGGCTTCGACGCTGCGACTCCAGGTGCACCAATGGCAGCTGGCACGGCCGGCACCTCCTCAGCGGGCGGAGCCACGGCCGGGCCAGCAGCGGCCGGCTCAGCCGCGACGGGGCCGCGCGTTCGCAGCGATTTTCCCGAGACTTTGTACGTGAATCCGTCGGTCATCACCGACGCTACCGGCAAAGCGACGATCGACGTCGACATGGCCGACAGCATCACCGAGTGGCGCGTGTCGGCGCTGGCCAACTCGGCCGACGGCCGGCTTGGCGGCAGCGAGAGCGGGATCAAGGTCTTCCAGGATTTCTTCGTCGACGTCAGCTTCCCCGCAGCGCTCACGCGCGGCGACGCGGTCACGTTCCCGATCGCGGTCTACAACTACCTCGATGTTCCGCAGACCGTGAACCTCGAGCTGCAGGCCGGGACTTGGTACACCGCGCTCGGCCCGACGACGACCAGCGTGAAGCTCGCCCCCGGTCAAGTGACGGGCGTCAGCTTTCCGGTCAGGGTCAACGATGTGGGCTTGCAGACGCTCACCGTGATCGCCAAGGGTGACCAGAAGTCGGACGCGGTGGCGCGCACGGTGCGTGTGATACCCGACGGCAAGGCGTTCCCGGCCGCGTTCTCGGGCAGCCTCGACAGCCCGAGCGCGCTGCACGCGGTCACGTTTCCGGCCAACGAAGTGCCGGGCTCGCAGCAGCTTTACGTCGACGTATTTCCGGCATTTTTGGCGCAAGCGGTGCAGGGCATGGACAGCATCTTGAAGGAGCCGAACGGCTGCTTCGAGCAGACGACGTCGTCGGCGTGGCCCAACGTGCTCGTCACGCAGTACATGAAAGACACCAAGCAGATCACCCCTGAGATCGAGCTCAAGGCGGAGGCGCTGATGTCCACCGGTTACCAACGGCTCTTGACCTTCGAGCACAAGGGCGGCGGCTTCTCGTGGTTCGGCGAGCAGGATCCGAAGCCGTTTCTGTCGGTCACGGCGTTCGGCATCATGGAATTCTCCGACATGGCCAAGGTCCACGAAATCGACGAGGCGATGTTGGCGCGTACGATTCAATGGATCGAAACGCAACAGAAGCCCGACGGTTCGTTCGAAGGCGACATGTCGGAGTTCTTCAGTTTCCACACCAGCCTGGTACGCAACACCGCGTTTACGGCCTGGGCCCTGGCGAGCGCGGGCGAAACCGGCAACGCGGTGCAGCAGGCGCTCGCCTACGCGAAGCAAAACCTGGGCGCCGACAACGATCCGTACACGCTCGGCATCGTCGCCAACGCGTTCGCGCTCGGTGCGCCCGA
The DNA here is from genome assembly GCA_038230915.1 of Polyangiales bacterium. Lineage (GTDB taxonomy): Bacteria > Myxococcota_A > Polyangia > Polyangiales > Polyangiaceae > PMG-095. The sequence continues at coordinate 1,570 of JBBRMI010000347.1, forward strand.
TGATCCAGAGCTGGCCACGGTGCTGGCCGCGCTCGAGGCCGCCAAGCAAGTCGGCGACGACGGCGTGCACTGGGATGCGGGCAAGACGCAGACGAACTTCTACGGCGCCGGCGATGACGCCGCGGTTGCCGCCACCGCGCTGGTCGCGCACGCGATGATGCTCTCGAGCTTCGGCCAAACGTCGGTCGAAGGCGCGCTCAAGTACCTGACGAGCAAGAAGGATGCGAACGGCAACTTCGGCTCGACCCAAGCCACGATCTGGACGCTCCGCACGCTACTGTTGTCAGCGACCAAGGGCACGGCCGGCGCGGTCGGCAGCTTCAGCGTGACGGTCGACGGCAAACTGGCGCAAAACGTGTCGCTGACCAAAGCGCAGAGCGACGTGATGACGCGCGTCGATCTGAGCCAGCTCGCCACGCCCGGCTCACACGACGTCACGCTCGCCTTCACCGGCACTGGCAAGCCGAGCTACAACGTGGTCGCGAGCCACCACGTGCCGTGGGCGCAGGTGCCGGCCGAACCCAAGGGTCCGCTGTCGATCGACGTCGCGTACGACAAGAGCGATTTGTTCGTCGACGACGTGGTCAAGAGCACCGTCACGCTCAAAAACAACCAGGCCTTGACCCAAAATATGGTCCTCGTCACGCTCGGCATCGCCCCCGGCTTCGTCGTCAACACCGACGACCTGCAGAAGTACTTAACCTCAGGCGCGCTCTCGAAATACGAGACGACTGGCCGCCAGCTGATTCTCTACATCACGACGCTCGCGCCGAGCGCCTCGCAAGTCTTCGAATACAGCTTGCGCGCTACCATGCCGGTCACCGCCGTCGACGGCGGAGCGGAAGCGCGGATGTATTACGAGCCGGAGAAGAGGGCGCGCGCCGCCGCGAAGGGGATGAAAGTCGCGGCGCGCTGACTCGGCGGCTCCCACCCGCCCCGTACGGCATGGCTCGGCTCGGTCCGCGTGGCTCCCTCCTCTTCTCGACCTCCACGCGGGCCCCAGGCAGACACTGGCCCCGGCGCTGCACAGCTCAGAGTTTCGGCGGCCGTCCGCGCTGGCCGTTCCACACGTCGACGACGGTGAGCAGTTCGCGTTTTTCGTCGATCACGAAATACACGTGGCACTTCGACTTCTCGAGCAGAATTCGCTTAAGTTGGGGGCGCTTCTTCGTCGGACAGGGCGTTCCTGGCGTGCTCACCGTCTCGAGAAATTCGACAGCTTGCTCTACCTCGACGAGAAACACGTCAGGGTGATCAGCGCCGACGCGCCAGCGGGTATCGATGCGCCCGACCTCGTTCTCGGCCCGCTTCGAGAGCTTGACTCTCACGCTTGCTTGGCCCGCAGCTCCGCAAGGAACTCGCGGGCGTCGACGACATGACCGTTCTCGATGTCGCGGAAGCCTTCTTCGATCGACGCTTCTAGCTCGGCGCGCTCTTCCGGGGCCATGTCCGCCCACGGGTCCTCCGCCTGCACGACCTTCAGCTCGACGACCATGCCCTCGGGCAAATCGGTGGGCTCGTCGATTACGAGGTGGCCATTGCGGACTTGCGCGTGCATAGGGTGCAGCTTAGCTCGTTTCTCCTGATCTTGCCTATCGGGCCGCGTCGCAAGAAGTCGGGCCAAGCGCGGCGGTGCGCGCTCGTGGAAAGGGCCCGTGGCCCCGCCCGTGTAGTGACGGGGCGTGTGTCAGCGGCATCCGGCGCATCGGCTGCCCTCGCCGTAGCGCTATTCGCAAAGTCGAAGCCGTGGCCACCCGCGGCAAGCACCGGAGATCACGCATTCGCGGGTGTCGCCGGGTGCGCAAGTCTGCCGAGCTGAATCTCAACCGCCGCCTGAGTCGGAGCCAGGTGTGGTCGAGCAACAAGCGCTCGCCAACAAGAGAGCGCGGCAAAAATTGGTTGCGGATTGCGCCGCACCCGCCACACCTTTGGGCTCAGCCGTTTCATATTCCCACTTGGCTGATGCGGCGCGGAATAGGAAGAAATTTACACCGCCCGATTACCAAATGTCCGGACGCGCCCGAGGACCCAAGCGCAGCGCTTCCGAGACTACTTCGGCACATCGCGCAACGCCCGCTGCACGAGCGGGCGTTGCGGATACTTGGTTTGAAAGTCGTTGGCGGGGGCGCGGGCTTCGGCGGCTTCGCCGCTGTGCGCGGAGTGGGACGGCGGCGGCGGCGACGGGGGGACGTGAACTGTCGCCGGAGGCTCGGACGCGATTTCGGACGCGCGCACCGGGACGGCGCTCGGCAGAGCGGCGGGCTCGGCCAGGACCGACATCGCGGGGGGCGGCTGGCTAGCGGCGTCACGCGCAGCCTTTGAATCGAGCAGCCTGGAGGCGAGTAGAGCGAGCGTGACGCTCGCGGCGGCGCCGATCAGAATCCAGGTAGCGAGCGTCTTCGTTGTGCTCACCGGGCGGAGCGAGGCCGGTGTCGTTACCTCGCCGGAATGCGTCGAAGCGAACGAGTTGGCGGTCGCGGTTAACGCGGCGGCGCGCCTTCGGGCAGCGTCGGTCGGTTTGTCGATCGAGGCCGAATCGAGCAGGCGCTGCGAGACGCCGCCACTCTTACTGAGCCGACGCGGTTCGTTCATGACGCCACGCCCTCGACGGCACGCGACGCGAGGCTCTCGAATCGCTCGCGCGAACGACGCAGCCTCGAAGCGACGGTGCCCGGTGGTAGGTTGAGCGTGGTGGCGATCTCCGCCATCGTCAGTTCTTCCAACTCGTACAGAACGAACACCACGCGCAGCTCAAGCGGCAGTTCGTTCAGCACGCGTTGCAGGACGCTGCGCAGGCGTTGTTGTTCGACCAGCGCCTCCGGATCGAGCTCGGGGCTCTCGCGCTCGCTGAGCTCGGCGTCGTCGACCTCACGCCGCCTGCGCCAAGCGCGACGAAAACCCGAGGCAACCCGAAACGCCGTGCTGAGGACAAACGAGCGCTCGCTACCGATCGCTACTTGATCGAGTTTGCGGGCTAGCACCAGCACTACCTCTTGAACCGCGTCGTCCGTTTCGCTTTCGTGGATACCCAGGCGCCGCAGAAAGCGCCAGAGCACGTCGAACTGCTCGGAAACAACCCGCCGTAAGCGGCGCTCGTCCACTCCGCCCAGCGTCGTGACTGAAGCGGCTTGGCCGAAACTGATGGATTCGAGCACCCGACTCAACTGTATGGCTCCGGAAGGCTAGTTTGATCCCGATCGGGGCGGGCCCCAAGGCCGAACTGGCTCGGGCGCTCAATCGGCGGAAAATATTTCGCCAAGTGTGATCAAAACCGAGGCCGACTTGCCATCTAG
>JBBRMI010000348.1:0-4790 GCA_038230915.1 Polyangiales bacterium
CGAAAGTCAGGCCGAACGGCGCGCGCTCCTGCCCATCTTCTTGATCGTGTTGGTGGACATCTTGGGCATGACGATCATCTTGCCGTTGTTGCCGTTTTACGCGCAGGAGTTCGGAGCTTCGACGATGCAGATTGGCTTGTTGGTGGCGACGTTCGCCGCCTGCCAGCTCGTCTCGGGGCCGCTGCTCGGTCAAATGGCAGACCGCGCTGGCCGCAAGCCGCTGCTCTTGATCAGCCAAGTCGGGACGCTGATCGGATTTTTCGTGCTCGGCCGCGCCACGTCGCTGTGGATGATCTTCGTATCGCGGGCGATCGACGGCAGCACCGCCGGTAATCTGTCGCTGGCGCAAGCCTACGTCTCCGACGTGACCGCGAAAGAGAATCGCGCCAAGGCGTTCGGCCTGATCGGAATTGCCTTTGGCATCGGTTTTCTGATCGGCCCGGCGATCTCCGGTTATCTGTCGCAGTACGGACATCGCTACCCGATCTACGCAGCGCAAGGCTTGTCGGCGCTCAGCATCTTGGCGACCGCGGTGCTGTTGCCGCGCGCGCGTCCGCAAGCGCCGGATGGTGCTGGTGGGCCCGGTGGGCGACGCTTGGGGCTTTTTTCTTGGGGCCGCTACGCTGAGTACTTTGCCCGACCCGAGCTCGGGACGTTGCTGTTTCAGTTCTTTGCGTTCGCGTTTGCGTTCGCCATGTTCACCTCCGGGTTTGCGCTGTTCGCTGAGCGCCGGCTGTCGTGGCACGGCGTGCCGTTCGGCGTGAAAGAGGTCGGCTACGTGTTCGCATTCGCCGGATTTCTGGGCATCATCCTGCAGGGAGGGCTCGTCGGGCGGCTGGTGAAGCGCTACGGCGAAGTGAAGCTGACGCGCGCTGGCTTTGCCAGCTTCAGCGTCAGCTACGCCATGCTGGCGGTCGTGCATCGCGTGCCCGAGCTGCTCGGTAGCGCTGCCTTGTCGTCGTTCGGCCAGAGCACGCTTCGGCCGGCGCTCACGGCGCAGATCACCCACAACAGTGGCCGTAACGAGCAGGGGCTGGTGCTCGGCATCACGCAGTCGCTGACGAGTGTGGCGCAGATCAGCGCACCGCTATTGATGGGAGTGCTGTTTCGACACGACATGCCCGGTGTTTGGGCGCTCACTGCTGGCGCTGCTGCAGCGGTTGGGCTGTGGCTCAATCTGCGGCAAAAGTCTAACTGAGGCTGCGATCCGCATGGCCCATCGCACTTACCGCCTGTCGATTAGCCCCGAAGACGTGCCCGACGTGCGGCGCGTGTTCGAGCTCGATGGGCGCCATACCTTGGAAGATCTGCACCGGCTGATCGCAGAGTCGTACAGGCTCGACGACAGCGACCACCTTTATGCATTCTTCTTGTCCGGCCGTTTCTGGGACAAGGAGACGGCGTACTGGGATCCGCGTAGCGACGGGCGAACCACGGAACGCGCGCTGCTATTTCGGCTTGGGCTCGCGCCCGGCAAGAGCTTCGCGTACCTACTCGATTTCGGGACGGAGCAGCGCTTCACGCTGACGGTCGTCGCCGTCAACGACGTCGAAAAGCCGCTCGTCTCCTCGGTGTTGGTCGAGTCCGTAGGCGAGGCGCCGAGCGGCGAGCTGCTTTACGACGACGAGGACGATCCCGAAGGCGAGCCGTCGGAGCTGGGCGAGCTCGTTCCGTTGGCCGAGCGATTCCTCGACATCGACGACGAGCTGGACGAGCTTGACGACGACGCCGCGCTGACCGCACATCGAGACCCGGCGCCACTCTGGCGTGCGACGGCGGACGCTGCCTTGGCACTGCTCGCCGCCGTTGGCCCGGTCCGCGAACGCTTCCTCGATCTGGACGGTTGGCTGCTCGAGCGTTCACTCGGGGTGCGACTGCTCGACTTGCCGTTGCAACTCGCCCAAGTCGGCGAACACGAACGAGCGATCGCGCTCGCGCGGACGCTGGTTTTCGTCGATCGCGAGCTGGTCGAGGGTGATCTGGCGATCGTGTTGGCCAAGGCTGGCCGGGGCGAAGAAGCGCTGGCACAGGTCGAAGCGAACCTGAGCAATGCGCAGGACGCCGCCCTTGTCGAAAGCAAGGCCGGCGAAACGCACCGCGCGCTTGGCGACTTGCCGGCCGCCGAGGCCTACTACCGGCGCGCCGTCATCGAATCCAAAACTTCGTCCGCGCGCTTGGAGGCACTCCTGCGCGTCGCCAGCTGTTTGATGGATCAAGGGCGCGAGTCGGAAGCCAACGAGGTCTTGCAGCAAACGCGAAAGCTCGAAGCCGACGCCGAAGCCAAGGCCAACCCGCCCGTGGTCGGTCGCAACGAGCCCTGCCCGTGCGGCAGCGGCAAGAAGTACAAGAAGTGTCACGGGGCGGGTGCGTAACAGCCAAGACGATCGCTCGTTTTGCAGTCGATCATCGCCACCGATTCCACTAAGTTCAGTGGAACTTGGAGGGCGCGGGTGAAGGTACGCGACGTGATTCGGCTAATTCAGGACGACGGCTGGTACCAAGCTCGGCAGCGCGGTTCGCACCGTCAATTCAAGCACGTTACGAAGCCGGGTCTGGTTACGATTGCGGGCGGCCCGAACGATGACCTCGCTCCCGGGACGCTCGCAAGTGTGCTAAGACAAGCAGGTCTCGATGAAGTACCTCGTGGTCGTTGAGCAAACCGAGACGGGGTTTTCCGCCTACTCGCCTGACGTGCCCGGGTGTGTGGCCGCCGGTGTGGATCGGCTCGAGGTCGAGCGCGAGATTGCAAGCGCCATCTCCTTCCACCTGGAGGGCTTGCAAGCTGAAGGCCTCGAGATTCCGACGCCACGCACGTCGACTGCGTACGTCGACATTCCGGCGTAGTCGCCAGCGCTTACGAAAGCTTCGCGCGTAGTCGTGCGAGCTTGGCGGCGATGCCGTCCATGACTTGCTCCTGGCCGATCGACACTAAGTAGTCGGCGTAGGCTTGGAAGCGGTCGCGGAAAGCCTGGCCCTGGGGAGTGTCGCTCTCGCAGTGACGCGCGTCGTCGTCGCTGAGGTCGAAGTTGATGAAGCTGCGGCAGTTCTTGGCGCCACAGCGGCACGGATCTCGCGTCGCGTCGTTAAGCGTGACCCAGCCGTAAAAAATAGTGACCTCTTGCCCCGGAGCGATCGGCCGTAGGCATTGGATGCGGCCGGCGCCGTCTGAGTAGATGGCCGCGTTGGGGCTGCAGCTGTGGTTACAAAGCCAGCCGCCGGGCACGCTGGTGTCGGGCACGATCACCCAATCGTCTTCGGAGACGAGCGTCAGTTTGGTGTCGGCAGCGGCTGTCGCTTCCGGGTCATCGATGCTCAGGCGCCGCTGCTGCGGTGCGTACGCGGTGACGACGTCGCCCGGCGCGAAGTGCTTGCGCGCGAACACGCCACGGCCCTCGATGGGGCTGTCACGAAATTGGACCTTCGCGAGGCTGAAGCGGGCCTTTCGTGATTGGGGCTGACTCATGACTAAAGCGCTGGAAAGGACTCTAGCTTTGCCCCGATTCGACAGGTACTGATTGCGCTTTGGAGCAAGATCAGGGCAAGTTGCGCGCCTCATGAGCGACCAAGACGAGCCGAAGAACACTGGACGCGACAGCGACAGCGACGAAGATCGCGACAGCGATGACGACGTCGCGAGCGAACGCGAGAAGGTCTTGGCCGCCCCGAAAAAATCGGCCGGCAAGGTCAGCGGCTCGGCCAGGCGTGGCGCGCCCGCGGCGGCGGCGCCCCAAGCCGGGGTAGTCTCCAGCTCGAGCGTCACGTTGTTCGTCGTGCTGGCGTTGGCAGCGGGCGGCGCGGCCGGTTGGTTCGGTCACATTCAGCAAGCCAAGGCGGCGTTGAAGGCCGAGTCGGCAGCGGCTCCGGCGGGCAGCGGTGCTCCGGCCGGTGCGTGCGGCGCCTGGCAGTCGCTGATTTGCAAGGGCACCGGCGGCGACAAGTCGGCGACGTGCATGCAAGCCAAAGGCGCGGCCGAGCTCTTGACGCCATCAACGTGTGACGTCGCGCTGACCTCCGTTCAGGCGACGCTCAGCAAACTGAAGGCTGCGCGCGTAACGTGCGACAAGCTGGTCGCCAAGATCTGCAGCGATCTGCCGCCGGGGTCGCAGACCTGCGGCATGGTCAAGGACCGCACCCCGAGCTTCCCGACCGAGCGCTGCGAAGAGATGATGAAGCACTACGACGAAGTGATCGGCCAGCTGAAGCAGGTCGATCAGCAGGGGGGCATGCAAGGCGGCCATGGTGGTCCGGGCGGCCCTGGTGGTCCGGGCGGCCCTGGTGGTCCGGGCGGCCCTGGTGGACCGGGCGGTCCTGGGCCCGGCATGTCGTCGCCGCACTGAGAATCGGCCGTTGCGCGTGCGCCCAGTGCTGCAGGCTAGGGGCATTCTAGGGGCAGGCGCGCGCGAACAGGTCGAGCACCAGGCGGTAGGAAAGCAGGGCTAGCGCGGGATCGTAGCGCGGCCCTTCGTCGCGCAGGAACGCGTGCGCGGCGTTGAATTCGTGCCAGGTGAAGCGCCGCTCGGCTTCGAGCAAGCGCGCCTGGATTTTCGCGCGACCTTCGTCAGGTACGTGCGGATCCTGCCGGCCCCACGCCATCAAGAGCTCGCCCTCGATTTCCTTGGCGCGCACTAGCGAATCGTCGCCGCCCAAGCCGAGCGAGCCTTGATGCAGGTCGGTCGCGTAGAAGCACGCCGCGGCGCGCACGCGCCGGTCGAACGCGCAGCGAAACGCCAAGTGCCCGCCGATGCACACGCCCATGCTGAGCAGCTTGCCGTCGCAATCTTCACGCGCCA
>JBBRMI010000349.1:0-4752 GCA_038230915.1 Polyangiales bacterium
CGAGCCTTCGCCCAGCCGCTCCTCGCACAAGTCCGCTCCGGACGAGAACATGTCCGACTGAGAAGGCGCCTTCCCGAGGGTCATGACGCCGTTAGATCAAGCCCCCTTCAACGGGTCAACGAAAAACACCAGCCACCTAGCCCCCGACCCGCGACCCCTGACCCCTAGCCGGCAGCGGCTGCGACGCCGGCGTACAGCGACTCGATCGCCTCGTCCAAACGTGCCGGATCGGTGCCGCCGGCTTGGGCCATGTCGGGGCGACCGCCGCCGGAGCCGCCAACCATTTGTGCGACGCCCTTGATCAGCTCGCCGGCTTTGAGGCGACCAGTCAGCTGCTTGGCGACCGTCAGCACCAACTGCGCCTTGCCCTCGTGCTCGGAGGCGACCAAGACGACGCTGTCGCCGAGCTTGTCGCGGAGTTTTTCGGCCAGCTCGCGCAACTGGGCGCGGTCGATGACGTCGGTGCGGACGCTCAACACTTTGACGCCACCGACGTCGCGCGCCTGGCCGAGCAGCGCGTCGAAACCGCCGCCGCCGCTCATGAGCTTCCGCTGCAAGTCTTCGATCTGCTTCAGCAAGGCCTTTTCGCCGCTGATAAGCTTCTCGATCTTGTCGGGCAAAGCCTGCACGCTGGCCTTGGCGGCGTGCGCGGCGCGGTTCAACGTGTCTTCGACCTCGCGCAGGTGGGCGAGCGCGCCGTCGCCGGTCACGGCTTGAATCCGGCGCACGCCCGCCGCCACACCGACCTCGCTCAAGATCTTGAACAGGCCGATGTCGCCGGTGGCGCGGGCGTGCGTGCCGCCACACAGCTCCATCGAGTCGCCCATCGTGAGCAGGCGCACGACGTCGCCGTATTTCTCTTCGAAGATCATCATCGCGCCGCGCTTGCGGGCTTCGTCCATGTTGAGCACTTCGGTTTGCACCGGGTAGTTGCCCAACGTGCGCTCGTTGACCAAGTCTTCAATCTTGCTGATTTCCTGCGCTGCGAGCGGTTTGCTGTGGGTAAAATCGAAGCGCAGGCGATCGGGGCCGACCAAGGAGCCCTTCTGCTGCGCTTGCGCGCCTAGCACCTTGCGCAGCGCCAAGTGGAGCAGATGCGTCGCCGAGTGATTGCGACGGATGCGATTGCGGCGCGCTTCGTCGACAGTGAGCTGCGCGGTTTCGCCGACCTCGATGCTGCCCCGCTCGACTTTGCCACGGTGCACGACCAGGCCGGAGACCGGCTTCTGTGTATCTTCGACGGCGACTTGCGCCGCCGCGGTCGTGATCACGCCAGCGTCGCCGACTTGGCCGCCGGCAGCACCGTAAAACGGCGTCGCCGCGGTCACGACGTCTACTTCATCGCCGGCCGAAGCGCTGTCGACCAGCGCGCCACCCTTGACGATCGCGACGATCGCCGCCGTATCGCTGGTCTTGTCGTAACCGCTAAACTTCACGCCGCCGTCGGCAACCTTGGCCAACGCCTCGCGGTACACGCCCTCCACGGCTTGATCCATACCGCCGAACTCGGAGCGCTTGCGCGCTTCCTCCAACGCAGCGTCGTAGCCCGCCTGATCGACGGCGAAGCCGCGCTCGGTGCAAATCACTTCCGTCAAGTCGAGCGGAAAGCCGTACGTGTCGTAGAGCTGGAACGCGACGGCGCCCGGCAGCGTGCGCTGCGACGCCTTGCCCATGTCGACGAAGCGATCTTCGAGCAGGTTGAGCCCACGCTCGATCGTCTGCCGGAAGCGAACTTCTTCGGCTTCCACGACCGAAGCAATCAGATCTTGGCGTTCGCGCAGCTCCGGGTATTGCCCACCCATCAGCTCGATCACGCTCGCCGTCACTTGGTGCAGGAAAGGCTGCTCGATGCCGAGCCGGTGGCCGTGACGGATCGCGCGCCGCATCACGCGACGGAGAACGTATTCGCGCCCGGTGCGATCCGGCATCACGCCGTCGGCGATCATGATTGCCGTCGTGCGCGCATGGTCGGCGATCACGCGCATGCTCACGTCGTCGGGCGCCATCGTCGCGCCGTACTTCTTGCGCGAAATTTCCGACGCTTTCTCGACCAGCGAGCGCAACAGATCCGTGTCGTAGTTGCTGAGCTTGCCCTGCGCGGCCACGCACATGCGTTCCAGGCCGCCGCCGGTGTCGATGCTGGGCGCCGGCAAAGGGTCTAGCTTGGCGACGCCCTCTTTCAGGCTGCGCTCGAACTGCATGAAAACCAGGTTCCAAATCTCGCAGTAGCCGACGCCCTCGGGCGTCTGCTCTTGACCGAATCGGGCGGGGTCGACGCCGTTACCGTTGAAGAAGTAAATCTCGCTGCACGGCCCGCATGGACCGATGTCGCCCATCGACCAGAAGTTGTCGGCCATGCCCAAGCCGCGCACCTGCGCGTCGCCAAAGCCGGTCAGCTTCTTCCAAAGATCGCGGGCGAACGTATCTTCGGGGATGCCTTCTTCGCCCTTGAAGTAGCTCATCACCAGGCGGTCCTTCGGCAGGTCGAGTTCCTTGGTCAGAAAATCCCAAGCGAAGACGATCGCTTCTTCTTTGAAGTAATCGCCAAAGCTGAAGTTGCCCAGCATCTCGAAGAACGTGTGGTGCCGCGGCGAGGGGCCGACAGCTTCGAGATCATTGTGCTTGCCAGAGATGCGGATGCACTTTTGACTGCTGGTCGCGCGCTTGTAGGCGCGCTTCTCGCGGCCGGTGAACAGGTCCTTGAACTGGACCATGCCGGCGTTGGCGAACATCAACGTCGGATCGTTAGGCGGCACGACGGAGCCGCTCGCCACCACCTCGTGGCCGCTACGCGCGAAGAAATCCAAGAAGGAGCTGCGGACCTGGGCAGCCGTACGAGTCGACATGATAGGCGCCGGCATTTAGCACGACCCCGAAAGCGCGGCTGCTAGCCCTTGCCGACGCGGTCAATCCCCTGATTCGCCAGCCGATCCGCTTCCCCATTCAGCTCACGCCGGATGTAGGTCAGCTTGACGCTGCTAAAGTGGGAGATCAGCCGACGCGCCTCCTCGAACAGCGGTCGCAGCCCGGGGCTCTTGACGCGGTATTCGCCCTTCAGCTGCTTGATCAACAGCTCGGAATCGGCCCGCACCTCGACGCGATGGATACCCTGAGCCAAGGCTCCTGCCAGCCCGAGCAGCACCGCCTTGTACTCGGCAACGTTGTTGGTGGTGTGACCCAGGAACTCGCTGCCCGTGTACAGCACCTCACCGCTGGACGACTTGAGGATGGCGCCAATGCCAGCAGGACCGGGGTTGCCGCGCGCCGCGCCGTCCGTCCAGAGCACCGCGTCCTCTGCTAACGCAGCCGGCGGAGTCGACGATTCGAGGCGAGCGATCATGAAAACTCAACGCGCCGCACTGCTAGTCGCGGCGGCGTTCCAGGGCTCGAAGGTAAATCGCTTCGTAAGCGCGCGCAACAACTCCCGAGGCATACACAGTCGATGCCGCAGCGCGTCCTTCCGCGATCACGCGCTCGCGCAGCGCGCTCCGCGACGCGAGCGCAGCGATGGCGTCGAGCCAGTCAGCCGTCTCGATAGTGCCGATTTTCATCGCGCCTTCGACGTCCCGCAGCGGTCCGTGATCGAGCACCGCGCACGGTACTCCGAGCGCCAGCGCTTCGAGCAAAACGATCGGTTGGTCCACCTTGCCCCAGAGGTCGTCGACTGGAAAAATGACTACGTCAGCGACCCTCAGCAGGGCGTGCATGTTGGTGATTCGGTCCGTAATGCGCACGCGCGCCGTTTGAAGCAGCTGCTTCAGTCTCTCCGCACGCGCAGCCGCTTGGGGGGTCTTGTTTCGATACGCGAACACCACGACTGCCTCCGGCATACGCTGGCAGAGCGGCTCGACCAAGCGCCGCGTCACCTCGGCCCCCGAGCTCACTTCGAGATCGCCCGGGTACAGGATCACGCGATCGTGGGGTGAAAGGCCAAGCTCGGCGCGCATCTGCTGCACGCTCTCGGCGCTCGGTTCGAGCAGGCGCGGCACCGGCGGCGGAATCACCGATACCGGCGGCAAAGCAAATCCCTCAGCGCGCGCCGCTGCGCTCAAGCCGTCCGCGGTGGCACGGCTCTGCACCACGATCTGATCGCCGAACAGCAGCCGTCGCAGATCCGCGAAGCGCCGTGGCGGAGAGGCCACCGTCTGCACAATCGGCAGGCGCCGCACTACGCGCAGCGCCCGAGCGACCTGACCGGTGCGGGCGTTGGGCGCGAACACGAAATGCCAAAGGTCGTCGCGCGGACCCGTGAGCAGACTGAGCGCGGCGCGCGCATTGTCGGCGAACGCGGGCGCGAAGCTGCCACCCTTGCCGTAGACCGCGCGGCCCGTCACGCCGGGCGGTAGCAGCGACAGCGCTTCGGACGTCGTCATGACCACCGGCGAAAAGTCGCGCAGCTCCGCGGCGACGTCGCGCACCAGGCATTTCGTGCCGTCGTGAAACGGCGGCGCAATCGGCTTGGAAACGAACAGCACGCGCGGCATCGACGCCGCACATGCCAGAGCGACCCCGCGGAAACAACAGGAAGGCGGGAAGGCGGCTTGTCATTGGTCTCATCTCGACGGGTTGAACACGCCCGCCGATCCTGGCTTCTGGCTGCGTTTTCGCTGTGCATCGAGTAGCCGCCCCCCGTTGCCAGGGGGCGGCTCTCACAGAACCGTACTTGTGCTTTTCACATACGGCTCTTCGGGACCGCCGGTTATGACCCCGGCGGCCGGCCGGGTTACGACCTCGTCGTATCCCAGTTCAGCG
>JBBRMI010000350.1:0-4677 GCA_038230915.1 Polyangiales bacterium
AGCCCTCAGCCAGCGCGATGGCGTAGGCGCGGCTCTTGTCAGCGAGCGTTTGCCGAGCCGCACCCTCCGCGGTGTTGAGCACCGCGCTCTTGGCGCTCTTGCGAGCCTGCTGCCGAAGCTCCGCGTCGTTGATGCGGATGCGCGCCACCAGCTGCAGCAGGCCCGGTACGACCGACACCGCTGCCGCGTCCGACACCGCTGCCGTTTGCGAATTTGTACATTCCCGAAGCCGCTGCCCCGGCCGAACCCCATCCCGCTGCCGATCAGCCGCTTCCGAACCCGAACCCGGCCCGATCACCAATCAGGGCTGCGGGTCCGCTAGCGATGCGTGAGCTTCCACAGCACGGCGATGATGTGGTTGAGCAAGAGCCGGGCCTCTTCCGCCTGTTCCGGCGTGACGTGCCGCCATGCCACTGCAACCCTCAAAGCGGCGCGTGATTCATTCGCGCTGCCCGCCGCCGTGAAGAATCGCGCCCGTTGATTACCCGGATCCGACATCTCACCCTCCGCCAAATTGAGCGCCACGCTACCCGCTGCCCGAGCCAACTGATCCGCCAGCGACCGATCCTTCCTCTTGATCGTCCCAACCAACGGCCTCAACTCCTCAATCAACTGAAAACTCAATTCTGCAACTGGCAAGCCCATGTTGTGCCTCCTTCGCGTCCGTTGCGAACGCCCCTCGGCCACGGCAGCGCGCGCAGCGTGCGTCTAGGGCGCGACCGCAGGTCGCGTCGCGCGCAGCGCGAGCGCAGCCCCTAGACGCACGCGAGCACGCTGGCAAAATAAGGCACCCGAGCAGCAACAGCCACCTGATTCAGTCAGCTACAGAGACTGATTCAGTTACAGAGACTGATTCAGTTACAGAGACTGATTCAGTTACGGAGACTGATTCAGTTACAGAGACTGCAACTGCAACTGCAACATCCTCCCCCTCCCACGCGAGCGCAGCTCGCGTTTGGGAGGGGCAGCGCGCGCAGGCGCAGCCGAGCACGCTGGGGGTGGGCATTGCAGCCCGTTTCCCCCGCTTTCGCTCTCGCTTTACGCCGTAAGCCCGATCAGCGGCCCGGTGCAGACGCCAGGGATGCCGAAAGTTTGCACTTCGTCGAAGCCCATCGCGTTGCAGACGGAGACCAGCAAGTTGTTGTGCGGCAAATCCTTGTAGTTGACCTGCCTGCCGGTTTTTAGGCGGCCGCCGGCGGTGCCGGCGATGACCCATGGGATGTTTTTGTAGGTGTGCGTGTTGCCGGCGCCGAGCTCATTGCCCCACAAGATCAACATGTTGTCGAGCATGTTACTGCCGTCAGCTTCGGTGACAGCAGCGAACTGATCGAGCATGTAGTTGAACTCGGTCGAGTGCCAGGTGTTGATGGTGACGAGCTTTTGAGTGGCGGCGGCGTCATTGTCGCCCGAGTGGGAGAGCGTGTGGTGCTCTTCGTTCACGCCGATCCACGGGAAGTACTGCCAGCTGTCCGCGTTGGCCCACATGTACGTGCTGACCTTGGTCATGTTGCATTTGTGCGCCAGAATCATCAAATCGAGCTGCAGGCGCGACGCATCCGGAAATTTATCCATCGCGTGAACGTCGTATTTGGCCGGCATCATCAGCGGCTTGCAAGCGTTGGCCGAGTTGGCCAAGCCCTGCTCGATGCCGCGGATGCCGCCCAGGTGCGCTTCGAGCTTGGCCCTGTCTTCGGCGTTGAGCCGCGTCTCGAGCCGGTTGATGTCGTCTTTCAAAAAATCGAGCACGCTCTGGCGCTCGGCGATCAGCGTCTTCAGCTGTTCATCGGACAGGTTCGCGTTGGCGAAGATGCGTGCGTACATCTGAAACGGGTCGTCTACCGCGGTGTTCGGCTGGTTCGGACCCTTGTACGAGATGACCCGTAGCGGCTCCTGGCCCTCGATGCGGACACCGAACTCGAGCGACGGAAACTGCGTATCTTTACCGATGCGACTAGCAATGTACTGATCGACGGAAATGCGATCGGCCCAGCCGGCGGGACCGCCCGAGCCGGTGAAGCTGCCAGGCAATAGCGAGCCGCCCGTGAGCATGGCGCCGGGGCCTTTCATGTGCGGTCCTCCTGGTTTACCAGCGACCGTATCGGCGCCCTCCATGCCGTTGGTCGCACCCAGCTGGTTCTCGACGGTCGAGTACATGTGCAGGCCCTTGAGCACCAGAAGCTTGTCCTTGTGCATCTCGAGCGGCTTCAAGATCGGCATCAAGGAGATCGGCAGATCAGTACCGGCGTCTTGCTGGAAGAAGGACTTCTGGATCGTGCCGTTGGCGCTGAACATGCCGATGAAGCGCTTGGCTGCCTTGGCGTTCGCGTCTTGGCCGAAGACCGTAGCGGCTCTCCAAATCGGGCTCGTGACGGCGACGGTGAGCGCGACCAAGCCGCCCAGCAACTTGCGACGGCTGACAGCTGTGCGAAGGTCGATGGGTTCTTTGGGGCTCATAGCAACACCATTGCGTCGATCGGGCGGCGGTAGAGGAAGGCGTCGGTTTGGACGATGGCCTGCGGCAGCGAGCCTAGATTTTGGCCCGCGGCGTCGAAGCTATCGAGCATGTTCTTGATGGAGCAGCCGTCGACAGGCTGCTCGAAACGGCTCATGGCGTAGCGGAACCACTGCCGCGTCACGCACTCTTTGACCTCGCTGCTGGCGGCGAGCTTCTTGGCGAGCTCGGCGGCGCCGTTGAAGGCGCCGTCGATGTCGCGCGTCGAGGTCACGTTGCCGCTGGCGTCGATCGGCTTGCCGCCGTCTTCGGTGCGGTAGCGGCCGAGTGTGTCGTAATTCTCGAAGCCGAAGCCGAGCGGATCCAGCAGTCGGTGGCAACCGGAGCAGGTTGGATCAGCCTCGTGCTGGGCGGAGCGCTCGCGCGTCGAGACGCCAGGCATGACCTCAGGCGCAGCTGGAATGTTGGCGGGCGGCGAGGGCAGTTGCTGGCAGAGCAGCGCCTCACGGATGAAGCGGCCGCGGTAGATCGGTGAGCTCTCGTTCGGCTTGGCCTGCACGGCCAGAACGGCTGGCAAAGTGAGGACGCCGGCCGCCGTGCCGTCGGTCCTCTGAAGTGACTGGAAGGTGTCGGTGCCGGTCACCCCGTAGTAGCCGCCAAGATCTTTGTTGTAAAAGACGGTCGGCGACGTGAAGAGTGCGCTCAGCTTGCCTCCCTGCTTCGTCAAGAGATCGTCGAAGAACGCGGCGGCTTGGCCCTGGAGCGAAGTCCTGAAGGTCGCGGACTGAAACTCGGGATAGAGATCCGGGTTCTTGACCAGGTTGTCGACCGCGCCAATGTGCGTCCAACTTTCGAGGAAGCGGTTGACCAGCTTTTGACCGCGCGCGTCCTGCAGCATCCACTGCAGCTGTGCGCCGACGCCTTCTTTGGTGGCCAACGCACCGGACGCAACGGCTTGGTTCAGCTGGTCATTCGGCGGCGAATCCCACAGCGTGTACGAGAGGCGCGCCGCAATTTCGGAGACGGACAGCTTGACGGCGGTGGCGCTGACCTTCTCCGTCGTGCCGATTTCGACGCGGTACAAGAAGCGCGGCGACTGCAGCATGCCGCGCAGGAGCATTTCGATGCCGTGCGCGTAGCTGGTCGCGGCGCCGACGCTGAACAGCTGCACGTGGCGATCGATATCGGCACCATCCGTGACGGGCGCGCGGTACGCGAGCGTGCCGAACTTTTGCACCACACGCTTGGCGCAGTCGGCGGGTGCGCCGCCTTGCGCGCACGGCGCGACCTTGTTCAGCGTCGCCGTGTTACCGACGATGGCAGCGGCGATCGTGTCAGAGGCCTTCTGGTAGTGCTCGAGCTGAACCTGCGTGACGTCGGGCTGCACGAGGCCGAACGCCGACGACGCGACGTCATCGCCCAACGCTTGATCGATGCCCGGCACATCGCCCGCGAGCTCTTTGATGGTGTTGAGGTACTGCTGCCGCGACAGCAGCTGCAGCGGCGAAGGCCCGGGATCCGCGACGTGACCAGTGCAGTTGAGCTGCGTGATGGGCGCGTCGCTCCCACCTGAAGCGCCAGTCTGCGTCACCGACCCACCCGCACCCCCACCGGCGCGAAGGCCGACCGTTGGCGAGCCGTCAGCCCCGCCGATCAGGTTCCCGGTGCAGCCCGGCAACGCCCAAAGCAGCGCGCAACCCGCGAGCGGGATAGCGCTTCCGAGGAGTCTGGATTTGTGGAGCAACGATGTAGTCTTTCCGGCGTGAAAAACGCTGTTTCCTACTTTCGACTCCGTGGTGAACGGCCCAACGCGCGATCACTCTATCGCCAGAACGCGGGTTTTCGACGCTCACCCGAGTTTTACAGTCACCCACCGGGGTGTCGCAGGTCCGCCAATGTGCGCAAAAATTCCGCAACTCCCGGACAAGTGCCTGGAGGGAATCAACGGGAAGGCGGGAAGCCGGGAAGGATTTCTTGGTGGGCGAGCGGGGGACTCGGGTTCTCTGGCGCGACGGCAAACTCGTCGCTCGTGCGCGCCGAAGGCGCGGCGAACCCAACAAACCTTCCCGCCTTCCCGCCTTCCTCTGACCACTCATCGCATCTTGCCCGAGTGAGCAGGGAACAACAGGAAGGCGGGAAGCCGGGAAGGACGAGAACCCGCAGATTGCGGGGTGGGTGGTACGGGTAAGCTCGACGCTAGGGATAGCAATTGGGCCTCAGTTGCC
>JBBRMI010000351.1:0-4558 GCA_038230915.1 Polyangiales bacterium
CACGCTGAACTGGGATACGACGAGGTCGTAACCCGGCCGGCCGCCGGGGTCATAACCGGCGGTCCCGAAGAGCCGTATGTGAAAAGCACAAGTACGGTTCTGTGAGAGCCGCCCCCTGGCAACGGGGGGCGGCTACTCGATAGGCGTCGCAGGTCGTCACAACGACGCGCGGCCGTCTTCAACAGCTTTAGCCAGCTGCCGTAGACCGCCGGTTTGCAACCGGCGGGAGTCGTGGCGGCGCCAGAACTCATCCGCGTCGAGCCCGTCAAATCGACGCGTCCGTGACGGTCCGAATTGCCAGTCAGATGTGAAAATCAGTCGACCAGGCGGCGACGATGCCAGGATCCACTCGAGCAGCCGTCGAGCGCTGCCGATGTGAGATGGTGCGAATTCGAGAAACGACCTGGGGCTGGCGTGACGCGAAGCTTCGCTCAACACGTCGTAGGCGAAGAAGGGGCCGTCGGGATTGCTCGCGAACTCGGGATTTCCAATGTGGTAGAGGACGCCCTCGAGTCGGTCAAAGTCACCTTGAAATCGAGGCTTTGGCCCGCGATGCGATTGACGACTGGGATCGCCGATGACCGCGAAAGAAGTTTCTGGCGGAGGCTCGGGAGTGGTTGCGCCAACGCAAAGGATCTCAATTGAAGGCATCGGACCGCCGAGGATGAAACGTTTCCCGTCCGCCCAGTCAGTATGGAACGACTGGCTCGAGTTCACCAAGTCGTGGGTTACGCTCCGAGCTGCGAGGCACGAAATGCAGAGCCACAGGGTGAAAGGAGCCGGTCATGGCCAAGAATACACGATTTGTTGGACTCGACGTGCATGCGGAGACGATCGCAGTCGCGGTGTCGGACGGCCGCACGTAGGTGAGATCGCTGGGGACAATCCCGAATCGCGTCGAGGCGGTGCGGCGGCTGCTCGGGAAAGTCGGCAAGCCGAGCGAGCTGCGGGTCTGCTATGAGGCGGGGCCAACGGGCTACGCGCTGTATTGGCAGCTGACGGCGATGGGCATTGAGTGCGAGGTGATCGCGCCGTCGCTGGCGCCTGCGAAGCCCGGCGACCGGGTGAAAACCGATCGCCGCGACGCCGCGCGGCTGGCGAGTTCATATCAGGCCGGCACGCTG
The DNA here is from genome assembly GCA_038230915.1 of Polyangiales bacterium. Classification (GTDB taxonomy): domain Bacteria; phylum Myxococcota_A; class Polyangia; order Polyangiales; family Polyangiaceae; genus PMG-095. The sequence goes on from JBBRMI010000351.1 coordinate 1,125, forward strand.
ACGCCGGTCTGGGTACCGGAGCTGCGGCACGAAGCCCTACGGGATTTGGTGCGAGCTCGTGAAGCCGCCAAGCAGGACACCAACGGGCCAAGCATCGGCTGCGGAAGTACCTGTTACGCTACAGCCAGAGGCCAAGCAGCGGTGTCCGGGCGTGGACGGCGGCGTGGTGGCAATGGGTGCGCAAGCCCGAGCTTGCCTACGCCGACCAGAATACGACGCTGCTGGAGCTGATTCTGGAAGTCGACCACCAGAGTCAGCGCGTCGCGCGCCACGACGGCGCCATCAATCGCGCTATCGCTGCTGCACCTGAGCAACTGCAGGCGATCGTAGCGGCGCTGCAGGCGCAGCGTGGCGTCGCGCAGGAGACAGCCCAAGATCCGCGAGCCCAGTGCGAGGCAGCTGCCGACGAATGATGACCATGAAGGCGGCTTCGGCCGATCCTCGGATATCAGCGTGATCAACCGTCGAAAATCCGCCCACCTCGCCCGCTGACTCGTTCACTTTCGAAACTACGGAGAGCAACGAAAAATCAAGAAAGTGAGCTGACCCCAACTTCAGAACTTGCAAGGTCGTTCCATATCAACGTACCGCTGTTAAGCAGCGGCCGCATCAGGAAACGGGGAGGCATCAGGTGGCGACGAGCGAGCCCGTGGTACTTCACCACGGGCGAGAGGGAGGCGGTCATGGTCGCAACGAGGCGCGGCCGACTGTCAACAGCTTGTTGGGCGGCGTTCGTCCAAAGTTGCAATCACGGTCATTCGCGCAATGTTCCGGAGCCGCTCGGGTCGATGGCTTGGAACCACGCCCCGTCGAACGTGACAATGCGGAAGGCGTGAACAGCGAAGCCTCGTTGCCGCAGGTCGTCAGCGGCTCGCGCCGGCGGCCAGGAATGACCCCAGTTCATCAACATGAATCCGCGATCCACGAGGCAGTTTAGGGCCTCGACGAGCGCCTGGTCACCATCGCATTGGGGCAGCCGGCCAGCAGCGTCGGATATGTGTGGTGCTTCGGGGCAGGTGCACGAAGGGGCCGTCGACCAGGCGCCACTGACTGTGATCCGTCCATCGGAGACGTCGCTGACGTAGCCCGGAACCGTATCGTGCCGCCACATGATGGTAGCGAAATTACCGCGGGCGAAGGGCGCAGAGCTAGCAGATAGTCCACTCGAAAGGTCGCGTCCACGCCACGCGCCCGGTCCGCGCAGATGCTTGTTTCCCCGTCCGCCCAACGTACCGCTGTTAAGCTGCGGCCGCATCAGGAAACCGGGAGCTGTCAGGTAGCGACGAGCGAGCCCGTGGTACTTCACCACGGGCGAGAGGGAGGCCTCGCAGGTAGCGACGAGGCGCGGCCGACTTCAACAGCTTTACGGGCGGCGCTCGCAAGTGCCTGGAAGGAGTCTTTCCCGGGCGCGCTTACACGTTGGCCTCCCGAACTTGGTGGGTGGCGAGCTACTCGTACTGCTCACACTCGCGAAGAAGATCCGCACGGAAACGAGCGGCCGAAACAGGCACCCCTCGCCCCGTTGGCGTAGGAAACGCGGCAACCATCGTTCCGTCGGATACGAACTGAGGCAACAGCACGTCGAGCAAGTGCACGAGAGGAATGCTCGTTGGCGAGGAGTCTGGGTCCCCGAGTTCGCGACACCTGTCGACGTACTCGGCGTGGGGCCAGATCGGAAATAGCAGTCGATCAGCGTCATCAGAGAGCACAGTCCAGCCGGTCGCTGAACGAAGCCCCCAGGCCTCCTCGAAATCGGTGACGCGACCAATAAGGTGAGCGTAACGCGCTGGACCGTCCAGCTTGAATAGAGCCTCGACCTCTTCGGTGGATGCCACGTCCGCCCAACGTACCGCTGTTAAGCTGCGGCCGCATCAGGAAACGAAGACGGCAGCAGGTGGCGACGAGCGAGCCCGTGGTAATTCACCACGGGCGACAAGGAGGGCGTGTCCGGTCACGACGAGGTGCGGCCGTCTGCTTCAACAGCTTTACGGGTGGACCGTCGGCGTGGTCCATGTCGTTGAAACTAGCGTCTCGCGGGCCCGCATCAAGAGCCACCGGGAATTGGACGAAATGGCGCCGAGGAGCGGTGCGGGAAAGCACGCTGCCACGCGGAAGCGTCGAGGTCGGAGAGTTGCCTATCGCACAAATCGTACGGAGAAAGGCGGGGTGTAGGCAGCGATGAGTTCGCCGGCGCTGTTGCGCGCGGGCCGATAGGCTTTGGTTAGCGCGCAAGATCGCGCATGCGCCGCAAAGATGGGATCAGAAGCCTTCAGGATCTCGACAACGACGGCGGCACCGTTCGGATTGACGAGGACACGAAGCTTGACGATGCCTGTTGATGAGTGAGCGTCGGCGGGAAACCCGCAGGCGGCCCAGCTGGTCCCCGACGGACTCGTCTCGACGGATGTCGCGGAAGCAACAGGGCGACTCTCGTCGTTGCAGGCCAGTGCGAAGAGACAAAGTGCCAGACTGGACGAATCTCTGAATGGCCGAGATAGGCGCATGGGGTGAAGTCCGCCGAACGTACCGCTGTTAAGCAGCGGCCGCATCACGAAACCGGGAGCTGTCAGGTGGCGACGAGCGAGCCCGTGGTACTTCACCACGGGCGAGAGGTAGGCGTTGCAGCGCACAACCAGGCGCGGCCGTCTGTCAGCTATGCGGCGTGGGATGAAGTGGGGATGCCTCGAATCGAGAGCAAGCCCGCGGGTTTAGAAGGTCATCCCCATGAAGAAGCGTACTTATCGGAAGATTTCGGTCAAGGAGATTGATGCGGGGGCGCTGGCTGCCGAGCTTGGCAGCGGGCGGGTGGTTTTCGCGATCGACGTGGCGAAGGTGGACATGGTGGCCGCAATAGTGGCCGGTGACGGCCGGGTGCTGCGGACGGTTTGCTGGCGCAATCCGGTGGAGAATGAGCTGATTCTGGGGCTGTTGTCGTCGCTCCAGGGCGCAGGCCTGGTGGTCGAGGCGGTGATGGAATCGTCGGGCACCTCTGCCGCGGTCGCGCCGGTTAGATCCGCGTCGCGTCGGTCGCCGTTGGACAAGTCTGGACGACTAGCGTCTGAGTCGTGTTCCATCGGCGTTCACCGCATCCTCGTCCCTTCGGGAGGGGTAGTACTGGCGCTTCTCCGACAACTGGTAGAACAGAATGCCGTGAATACCCATCGCTTGCGCCTTGGGTACGCGGTTGAGCCAAAGACGTTCGAGTGCATCCTCTACCTGATCAAGGTCGGCACGACTTTCGAAGTCTTCCGCAAAGGGTATGTCGGTACCATTTGGAAATAGCAGCGACTGGTTGAGCAGCGTCACGAAGATGGAGGGGCGGAGGCGCGGGTCTGATCAGGTTTCTTGAGGGGAAATAACGAAGCCCCCTCAGAAAACTTGCGAAAGCTTTCGGAGAGGGCTCGCCTCCGGGGTGTCTAGACCTGGAGGTTTTC
>JBBRMI010000352.1:0-4487 GCA_038230915.1 Polyangiales bacterium
GCACGTCGCCTGCCCGCTAGCGCAGCGTGATCACGCTGCCGTTTTGTGTGATCACGATGCCGGAATCGGTGATCACGATGCGCCGTTTTGTGTGATCACGATGCCGTGGAATCGCTGATCACGATGGCCCGGCGCACGCATTCATGCAGCGCAACATGCTCCGGCACCTCGCGGCGCGTGTCGAGCAGCGCTTGCCTCGGGACGACTACCGTAACGTGCTCGCCGGCATCGGCGGTGCAGCTCTCGTGCTCGCGAGTCTGCTCACTCCGTTCTTGCGCCGCACGCGCAACCACTGGGGCGTGAGCCCTGCCGAAGCCGAAGCGCCGCGGCCCGGCGACGAGCTGGTGCCGGCGCCCGCTTGGGCGTGGACGCACGGGGTCCAGATCGACGCCACGCCGGAACAGGTCTGGCGCTGGCTCGCGCAGGTCGGCGCCGATCGGGCCGGCTTCTACAGCTACCAGTGGCTCGAGAACCTCGTCGGTTGCGAGCTGCGCAACGCGGACGCGGTGCATCCCGAATGGGAGCTGAAGGTGGGCGACGCCCTGCTGCTGCACCCGAAAGCCCCGCCCCTGCGCGTGGTGCGGCTGGAAAGAGGCTCGTATTTCGTCGCTCACGCGCCGATGGACGAAGCGGCGCGGGCGCGAGGCAAACCTTGGGCGGTAGCGAGCTGGCTGTTCGCCCTGGAACCACTGCCGGGTGGTAGTTGTCGATTGCTGAGTCGCTATCGGGTCGCATGCTCCGCCGACGTTGCGATGCGGCTGGCGCTCGGTACCACGCTGCTCGAGCCAATTGGGTTCGCGATGGATCGACGCATGCTGCTCGGTATCAAAGCGCGCGCCGAGCGCGAAGCGCATTACGCTCTGAAGACGCGAGCGCGACCTGGCGCGTAGTGCCGGTCGATCAGACTCGCGACGGCTACCGCGTGGGGGCGGGCCCGCACCGTCACGCATTTTGACCCCCACCAAGCACGCTGTGCGTCAGCCAGCCACGACGCCGAAGAGCCGCCCAATGCCCGCCGTGACCAGCATGGCCAGACCACCGCCCACAGTGACGCGCAGTGCCGCCGGAAGGCGCGCCGCGCCGCCCAAGTGGCCGCCCAGCGCACCCATGAGCCCCAAGCTCAACAGCGACACCGCGGCGATTACCGGTGAGCGAAGACTTGCGGGCGCGACGAGTAAAGCGCCAATTGGAATGAGCGCGAATAGCGCGAAGCTGAGCGCGGAGATACCGGCCGCTTGGAGTGGCCGGGCAAGCGTCGCGTCATCCATGCCCAGCTCGTCGCGCAGATGGGCACCAAGTCGGTCCTTGGCGCTCAGTTGCTCGGCGACTTTCACCGCCAGCTGCGGATCGAGTCCACGCCTTTCGTAAATTAGCGAAAGCTCGCGCAGCTCCGCCTGCGGCTCCGTGGCAAGCTCCTGTTTTTCGCGGGCAATATCGGCCTGCTCGGCGTCGCGCTGCGCGCTGACCGACACGTACTCGCCAACAGCCATGGACATGGCGCCCGCCGCGAGCCCGGCGATGCCTGCGATCAAGATGGCTTCCCCGTTCGCGGCCGAGGCCGCGACGCCAATCATCAAGCTCGAGGTCGAGACGATGGCGTCGCTGGAGCCGAGCACAGCAGCGCGCAGCCAGCTCGCGCGCGCGCTTTGGTGCGCCTCTCGGTGCCGCCGTTTTTGGACCATGTCGTACGCTACCAACTACTAATTTGCGGCAGGCAACGCAAATTGTGCGTCCCGGCAACCATGAGAAGGACTCGAGCGCGGGCGTCACTGCATTCGATCGGTTCGCTTGAAATACGCCTTCGCATAGGCCACGAGCTGCCCGTCGGTCGGATGATCGACGGTTTCGATGCCGACGATCTTCGGTCCGAGGGAATGATCGTGCTTGTCGATGTAGCGCAGAAGCTCGAGCTTCGCTGTCGACGGACCCACCAAGAGAACCGCTTCGCTGCCTTCGAGAGAACGAACGACCTCGTGAAAGAAGCGCTTCGCGTCGTCAGCGTGCTCTTTGCCGCCTTCGATCCCCTTGGGGTGCCGGTGGTGCAGATGCTGAGGCGCTCGGAGCGTCTCGGCATCGATTTTGTCCGCGTGCATGTGGAAGACGTGCGCTTCCTTGTGATCGATCCAAACGGCGGCGTGCTTTAACATGCGTGACCTCTCTGTTGGGTGACTAGGCGCCTTGGCGAGCCTCAGAGCACGTTGCATGCCGACGGCCCAGACACGGCGGCCTGCGCCCTCGCGCGAGCTCACCCTCGCAGTTGGCACAGCACCTGCTTAGCCGGCCACTTCGGCATCCTCGCCGTCGGGCATTCCGCCTCACCGCGCATAAACGGTCGCGCGCTGGGACCTCGAACACCGCCCAGCAATCAATCACCAGGAATACGGGGACCCAGTGCAACGCTTACGTCACGCGCGATCCGATGTGAAGCTGCTATCGGACGATGAAGTCGCGCGCGTAGCAACGTTGGAAGCAGGCCGCCGCTATCGCTTTGGGGGTTGGCACGTCGCATGCGTAACAAAGGGAAGAAGAGGTGGTGTGATGAACTTCGTAGACAACGTGAAAGACCCAGCAGTGGGCGCTTGGCTTGAGCTGGCGAATGGCGGGGGGGTTATGTTTCGAGACCCTGCCGTACCTGCAGCCTCGCAACCCGTGCGCTACACGCGTCCGCGCAACCAGTTGCTCGACAGAGCCGACGGGCTCGAGCGTTAGTAGGGTGCGTACGCCGTTCGTAGGGCGTGCGGCAGGCTACGCCGGTGGGGGTACGCTGTCCCTCGGTCACGGCGAGGTGGTCTCGCTCCCCGTGCTCGGCGGCCTACATCATGACCACCAGAGAGCATGAACGTGTTGCAGCGATCCAAGACCCTCATGGTGCCCGCGTGCGATCCTACGGCGTCCGACGAGGCGGGCAGACCCGGAGCCCCTTTTCGGTGATCTCCACTTCGTGGATGGCGAGGTCGTGCTTGCTTGCCCGGGCCTTAATGATCGCAATGCTGCGCCGCGTCTTGTCCTTGATGTCCGTCGACAAGAACACGATATTGTCGGACATATAGGAGAACCGGCCGCCGCTGAACCAGGACTCGGGCGTCGGTCCCGCGGTTTCGAAGGTCAGGATGCTGGTGACGCCCTTGACAGTGAAATGCTGCACCAGAGCATACAGATAATCGTGCAGACGCTGCGGGTCGCTGGCAGCGGTGATGAGATCACCGATCGCGTCGATGACGACGCGCCGCATCCCCGTCTGTTGGATCTGCTGGAAGAGGCTGACAATGATTCTGTCGACCTGGAGCTCCACAGGTGAAGCGTACATCAAGTGTAGTCCGCTACGCTTGGCACTCTCCACGTCGGCACCGAGGCTCCGCAAACACCGAGCGAGCTGCATCGGATTTTCCTGGAAGTTGGCATACAGACACGGTTCGCCTCGCTGCACACCGTCGAGCACGAACTGGAGGCCGGCGGTCGTTTTGCCAGCTCCGGTTGGGCCGGCGAGGACCGTCGTGCTCCCGCGCCAGAGCCCGCCTCCCATGAGGTCATCCAGCCCTTCGACACCCGTCGGAGTCCTTTCCTCGACGATGGTGTAGCTCTCGGGAATCAGCGGACTAACGAGCCGTGGAAAGATTTCGAGGCCGCCCGATCCGATGCGGAAGGCATGCAGCCCCTCGAGGTACGCGCTGCCCCGCAGCTTGAGCACGCGTAAGAAGCGTTCGTCCCGCGTGCTGAGCGGGTTTCGCAGGAACTGCAGAATGCCATCGGCCACGGCAAATTCGGGAAAGCGCTGCGCGTCCTCGTCGGTGTACTCCCCGACGAGAAACACCGTGGTCTGGTAGGCCGTGAGCAGGCCTGTGAGCTCGTAGAGGACGTGGCGCAGCTCGGTAGTCGACGGCGAGAGATCGTGCAACGCCTTGAAGGAATCGATAACGATGATCTTTGGTCCCGAGGTCTCAATCGCCTGCTGTACGCACGCCAGCAGCGCGCGGATGCCGCCATCGACGAGCTGGGAGCCGACGTCTTCGTAGATGACGGATTTGCCGATCTTGTCCTCGTCGAAGAAAGCGAAACGCTGGAGGTACGTCACCATCTTGGCGAGCGGCTCGGAGAGCGTCGTGAGGTAGAGAATGGGCCGATCCTCGCTGGCGTTCCGGAACACCAGCTGTTCGGCGAAAATGCTTTTGCCGGTCCCGGGCTGACCCATCACGATGTTGATCGAGTTCTTCGGGAAGCCTCCGCTGAGAATTTCGTCGGCCTGCGGGTTGCCCGTACTGACTCGCGTCATGAGCTACTCATCTCCTGAGGCGGCAGCGCGCTGCCTCGCTCTTTCGCGTCGATCAACTGGCGTACGGCGGCGACTAGGCTAGATCGCGGCGACAAAAGTCGAAGCGCGCGAAAACAAAAGGGAATTCGCGCGCAGGCGGCGATGGAAATAGAAACAGACGGGTATCCGTTCTCGGGAAGCACGCCAATGCACCCCAAAAAACGGAGACCCGATGCGC
>JBBRMI010000353.1:0-4457 GCA_038230915.1 Polyangiales bacterium
AAGGGAACTCACGCCGAAAGGGCCAGCCCGAACCCACCACCTAACCTGCCACCTGCCTGCGTCGCTCCGCTCCGATCACGATGCCCGATACGAGTGATCACGATGCGCTGACATAGGTGCTCACGATGGGCGACATACGCAATCCAGCCAGCGCTGGCGGAGATCGGCGAGCGCTGGGAAAAGGGCCTAGTTTCGGTCGAAGACGAGCACCGCTTCACGCGTTGGTGCGACGCGATGCTCGCCGTTTTGCCCCGGCAAGCTCCGAACACCAAGCAGTGCGAGCTGCTGATCTTCCAGGCGCCCGGCAACCTGCACAACCTCGGGGCGCGCTACGCCGAAGAAGCGCTACAAGCTTGGGGGATCGCCTGCCTGGCATTGCCGGCCGAGCTCGGCGTGCCGGAAATGATGAGCGAGATCGAGCGTTGGAAACCAGCGTGGGTCGGCTTTTCGTGCGCGCTGCCCGACATGGTCGAAGCGTGCGCACCGGTGTGTCGGGCGCTGCGTGACGCCGGCTACCGGGGCGGCCTCATACTCGCCGGTCAAGCCATCCGCCGAGGCTCGCAAGTGGCGCGCGTGGAAGCGGCCATTGCCTGTCCGACCTTGACCGAAGTCCGTGGCCTAGTCTTTCAAACGCGCGCGAAGAGCGCCTGAAGACACGACCGAGTCAACTCCACTACGGCGCTAGATGCGCCAGCGCCGGATCCGACCACGGATTGGTGAGCGCGGCTTGACCGTTACCGACGGCGCTGATGGCTTGCTGCTGCCCAGTGACGAGGTTCATCCATTGGCCCTTCACGTTCGCGGCAGCCTGCGCGATCTTGAGCGACGCCGTGCCTGCCTTCGCCAAGTACACCAAGTACTCGGAGCCCGGTTTGGCCAAGCAGTGTCGGCCTTCACCGGCGCTGTCGATCAGGTCGTCGGCGGGGCTCAGCTCTGACCATTTCGTAGCCGAAATGACAGCGTACAGGTTCTTGTAGTAGCCGAGTCCGTTCGGCACTTCGTTGACCCGTACCACGTCCCACGCATGGTACGTGTAGTAGTAGGCGAAGTGGCCGCCGGCCAGCGTGACCTCGCAGGCTTCTTTCAAGCACGTGAGCTTGTCGGAGGCGTTGTTGTAGGTGCGGCCGCCGTCGTTCCCTATTTCGTAGTCGTACTCGGAGTTGATGACGGGCCAGGCGTCGGCGTTGCGGTGCGCGATGATCGTGCTGTACCAATTGTTCTGGTTCTGATCCGTGCGAAAATTCAAGAGTCCGTGCGAGGCTGCGTTCGCGTAGTAGCCTTCGTCGGTGTGGGTCGAGACGGGGTGCTGGTAGGCGTCTTGCGCGTGGATCAGCTTGATGCGACCGGACTTGTAAGCAACGTCGGATTCGTTGTTGGACTCTTTGGAAAAGTCCCAAACCAGGTTCGGGTACGCCTGATAGCGGGCCAGCACGTATTTGAAATAGAGGTCGTCCTCGGCCGAGCCCTTGGCGGGCCATTTGACCTGCTTGTTGTAGACTTTGATCATCACGTGCGCGACGACGCCGTGCTCGAATAGGTATTGCATCACGTTGTCATAGCTGGCGAAAAAACTCGGATTCATCTGGGTGAAGTCGGGGTTGGAGTTGGAGCCTTGCCACGCGAACTCTGCGGGTGGACCAAAGTCCGCGTTCGAGGTCTTGCCGGATTCCCAGCTGGTATCGTAGGCGAAAACGTTCATCAGGACTTGGTTGAAGCCGCGGCTCGTGTACATATCGATCAACGACTTGGCGTTCGGGATGGTGGCGTTGCCGAAGTCCATCAACCCTAACCAATCCGCCTCGAAACCCATCATCACGTAGGGCGTGCCATCTTCGTACTTGAAGTAGTGCGGGTGAGCAGCGTCGACCATGACTTTGCCGTGCACGAGCGGGTTCGCGTTGGCCACGCATTGCACGCTGCCCTGCTTGCCCTCGAGCGCCGCGATCGACGACGTCGTCACGTACGACCACGCGCCGGGCGCGGTCGGGGCAAAGCGCACCTTCCAACCCGCCGCGCCGTCGAAGAAGCCTGGGACTTTGAGCGTTTCACCGCCCGGCCCCTTGAAGGTGGCGCTGAGCGAGTCTTTCACCTGTGAGGCGGAGCTGCCGCCCAGCACGATGTCGATGGGGTGCCACCGTTCGACGCCGGTTGGGTTGGGGCCCGCGCCGCCGGCGCTCGCCCCCCCGGTGCCGCCGGTACTCGCTCCGCCGACGCCACCGGCGTTGCCGCCGCCCGCGTTGTTGCCGCCCGCGTTGTTGCCGCCCGCGTTGTTGCCGCCCGCGTTGTTGCCGCCCGCGTTGTTGCCGCCGCTGGTGGCGCCGCTGGTGGCGCCTGCGCCCGAGCCGCCCGTCGAGAGCGACCCAGCGAGGCCTGAGGTTCCGGCGCTCGGCTGTCCCCCCAAAGTTGCGCCGGGTTGCCCCGTGCCGCTGCCATCACCGCCGCAAGCCGCGAGTACGAGGCCGGTCAAACTGCCGACGACCACGGTCCGAACCTGACTGATCATGGCCGTGCAGTCGTTCGGCTCGACCTGCGGCATGCAGATTTTTCATCCAAAGAACTTGCGGCGCAGGAACGAGCTCAGGCCGCAGGATGGTCGAATCTGCTGAACCATTTAGGTGACCTGTGCGCGCGACTCGGTGAAGTTCCTACATTGTGAGTTGCAAATTGGCTTCTGACTGGAGGTGCCCCAGCGGACGAATCGTCGCCCCAACGGATCCGCCGACGTCGCGGTGCACGCAACTTTTCGCCTCTCAACGGCCCGCGCTCACATTTCTGAGCCATCACCTCGCGGGGTTGCGACATAGCGCGACCGCATGCAGCGCATGTAGGTTGGATGCGCAGTGGAGCGACGCAATAAGCTTCGAGCCCTGACGACACTCAGCACGAGGGACAGCGTCAACGTCGAATAAAACTAGCGCGCGATCACAAGAGTAGTCTGGACGTTCGTCTGCTGTGCTGTATCGTTTCTCAATGGTCGGCCGCATCCTTGGCAGCGTCGCGCTGTGCGCGTTCTCCGCGTTGCTTTCCTGCGAAGCCCGGATCACCGGACCAAGCTCGGGTGCTGAAGCTGGCGTCGTCGGCGGCGGTGGGAGCGACGCTGCGGCACCGGGCGTGGCTACCGCGCGGCCTGTCGGTGCCGACGGTCTGCCGAACTATCGAACTTCCCCCGGCGCTCGCCTGCTGACACGGCGTGAGTACTCTCACAGCATCGAGTCGCTGTTGGGCGTCAAGGTCGATCCCAACCTGCTCCCCTTGGAGCAGCAAGTGGCAGGTCACGGGCAGATCGCGGCGGCGCAGGGTGTCGGACTTGACGACGTTGATGCCTATTACTCTCTCGGCCTTCAAGTCGCGCAGGCGGTCGTCGCGCGCGACGGCAAGGGGTGCAGCTTCGATGATCGCGCTTGCGCCGCAAAGTACGTCGACGATCTGCTGCTGCGCGCGTTTCGGGAGCCGCTCAGTGCCGAAGCGCGGGCTCGCTATCTGGCTATCCTCGACGCTCCTGCCGCGGGCTCCGCAACCCGGGCTCGCCTGGTGACTCTGGTTGCCGCCGCGCTCTCGTCACCTGACTTTCTGTATCGCAAAGAGATCGGAAGCGGGTCGCCCACGGCCGGCGGGGTCGCCAAGCTGTCCGACTATGAGATCGCAACTCGACTAAGTTACCTCGTCGGGGAGACGGGGCCAGACCAGCCGCTGCTGGACGCGGCCGCTTCCGGGGCTCTGCAATCGCCCGCCGGGCGGCTCGCCCAGCTCGACCGTCTGCTGGTCGGCTCGGACGCGCGCCTCGGCATGCGTGGATTCGTGTTCGATTGGCTCGGCCTGTCTGAAGGCAAAATCGAAAACAAGGATCCTGAAGTCCTCAAGGCGACTCCGCCGAACTACGCCGCGGACGCGCTCGAAAGCCTCGGCTTGCTGGTTGACGATGTGCTCTTCGACAAGGAACGCGATTTTCTCCGGCTGTTGGATGCGGATCGTTTCGTAGTCAATCAAAGCATGGCTAGTTTTCTGGGCATCGACGGGGCAGCTACTAGTGGTTTTGGACCTCTCGCCCTCAACACCGCCGAGCGTCGTGGCGTCTTGACGCATCCCGCGGTGCTCGCGGCGCACACCAAAGAGAGTGGTGCGTCGCCCTTCCCGATCGGAAAGTTCATCTATGAGCGCATGCTCTGCGAAGTGATCGGGAAGCCGCCGCAAATCCCCAGCGTCGACGCGACTCCCGTACAAGGAGTGACCTTGCGCGAGAAGCTCGAGGGAATGACCGCGGGGGCACCCTGCAGCACCTGTCATTCCCGGATTGGCCCCCCGGGCTTTGCTTTCCTACCCTACGACCCGGTGGGTCGGTACCAACCCAACGACGGGCTCGGCCGCCCCTACGACACCGCCGGAGCGGTCCCGGTCGGCGGGGACCATGTTGCATTCCAGAACGCGCCCGACCTCGCGATCAAGCTCGCCGGTCACCC
>JBBRMI010000354.1:0-4427 GCA_038230915.1 Polyangiales bacterium
AACCAGAGGACCGCAATTGTAGAGTCCGGTCGAACAGTTGCCGATATGGGCTCCGATTGCGAGCGAGTGGAGCCCTCGCGTAAGCTGCGCCTGGACAACATAGTCACCTTCGCCCTTGTCGATCACCACCGAGCCGGCAAGCTTGGCATCGACCGACACGTCGGCGAAAGCAAAGCCCTTTGGGGCGTTGGGGTCTCGCTCGGGGGCGGGCCGCGCATGAACCGTGATTTTGTACGCCCCGTCGCGGGGCAGGCGCAGGGTCACCCGAACCTCGTCGCTACCCCCAAGCTGCCAGTAACCACCCCCGACGTCCTTGATCAGGTCGCGGTGGTCCTGCCCAGGGAATTTGCCGACGTCGTTCGAAGCCAACTCATAGTGAATGGCAAAGTTTGCTGGGGACTGATCGACAATCGCGTCGGCAATGCGTTCCGCCGCAGCGAGGTACGCTTCGACGTGCCCTGGTGTCGTCGTCTGCACGCTCGAAATGTTGTCGAACCCCAATGAGGTTGAGTCTACGAGCAGGGCAACGGGGTCGAACTCGATGCCGGTCAGATCGCGGATGGTGTTCGCGTATTCCACGCGGTTGAGGCGATGGATGTCTGCTTGCGCGGTCAGCGGCGAGATGTCGAAGTGCGGTGGCGGACCATCGGCATTCCCAGGGTTGCCGTTGGTCCCGCCGTTGGGTCCATTGGCGGAGGCATGGGAATTGTCCCCGACAGTACCGGTGCAACTCAAGACGGAAGCGGCGCCGACGGCGACCAGCCATCGCAAATGAACGCGGATCATGCCAACACCCCTTCCAACGGCTGGGTCCCATCATCCCCAAAAGTAGGGTCCATGATGTCGAAGCCGCGCAACAGACTAAGGAACAAGTTGGCCACCGGGGTGCCTCCGGGAAACTCGAGATGTTGTCCTTGGCGGAACGCTCCACCGGCACCGCCGGCTAACACGATCGGGAGGCGTATGGTCTGGTGCCGATCGGCGTCTCCAAACTCGCTGGTGAAGTGCACGAACGAGCTGTCGAGAATGGAGTGGTCGCCTTCTTTGATGCTGTCCAACTTCTGCAACAAGGTAAACAGGTTCGAGATGGTGAGACGGACGCAGTCCACTGCGGTGGTGGCGAAGTTGCCGTGGCACTGCGTCGCGTGGTGCTGCTTTCCGAGCTGCAGCAGCTCCGACGCGGAGTTGGCCCACATGAACGTGATGACGCGGGTCATGTCGCAACTGAGTGCAAGCACCATCGCATCGGTCATCCAGCCCACGAGTGCCTGGTGATCCGCCAGCACGTCCGGCGCGGGCATTTGACACGAAGAGCCGGCGGCGGGACCAACTGAAACCGCCTGCTGCTCCAAAGCTCGTAGTGAGGTCATGAACTCGTCGAGCTTGGCCCGATCGGGACCTCCCACCACCTGCTGGATGGCGCGGCTATCTTGCAAGACGTGATCGAGGATGCTCGTTCGCTGCGTGGCACGCCGCGCCACCTGTTCCGGAGTCCTTCCAAGCCCCGAGCTCCCGAAGAGGCGGTCGAACATGACTGTCGCATCGCTGATCTTGGGCAGCGGCGTTTTCGGGCCAGCCCAGGAGATGGTGCGCATCACGTCGCAGGTGTAGCCGTCGCAGTCACCCACACCGGAGCCACCTTCGGCACCCATCTGGAGCGACGGGAAACGCGTCGTTCCGGCGATCTTTTTGGCAATCACCTGGTCGAGACTGATGCCATTGTTCGGCTCGATTTCACCAGGGGCAGCCTTCACGCAGGTGAGCACCGCTGCGCCAGCTGCGGGATGTGGATCCTTGATCCAGTTGTCAGCTGGCTTGTTGTCGCAATGGCTGATGACCGACACTTTGGACAGCAACGGTGCGAGCGGCTCGAGCGGGTACGTCAGCACCAAGTTTCCCGTGGTAAGCGGCTTGAACCTGTCTTCGTATGCCCCATTCGGCATGAAGTACGAAATGAACCGTTTCGGCGACAGAGTCTCGGCCGCTCGAACTTCGCCGCGTGCGGGAAGCATGGCGTCCAAGAACGGGAGCGCGATGGCGATCCCGCTTCCGCGTAGCAGTGTTCGGCGAGAGAGCGGCTTCTTCATGCGCGTCTTCTTTCCTTTGGCAAAACGGCTAACCCATCAACTCGGCGAGTGGACCACTGGTGGGCACCACTTGCTGCGGGCCACCAAGGGTCGGCAGCGGCGCCGGGAGCCCCAGCAGGCCTGCCCAATGGTAAGACCCCACGTCGAACGCCTGGCGCGGTCGTCTAGTTGCTGCGCCACGGGACCTTAGAGCACCCGGCGACGCCATTCCGTGATGGCCCGAGCGAAAAAAATCCGATGCTCGGCCCGGGCTAGCTCTTACGCCATCAACTCGGCAAGCGGCCCTGCCGTCGGCACCACTTGCTGAGGGCCGCCAAAAGTCTTGAGCGGCGCGCCCATGGCGTGCGCGACGGACAAGAAGAGATCGGCGATTGAATGGAAGTTCGGCGCGCCGTTGGTGTGATCGGCCCCAACCTTGACGCCGTAGCGCAGGTAACGGCCGCCAGTCTTGAGCGCTCCGCCCAGATCTCCGACCACGATCGCAGGCACGCGCGAGTTCATGGCATGGTGGGTGAAGACTTTCCCGGCCTCGCCCTCGCTGGGAGCCATACCCGAATCACACGTGTAGACGGTGAGCAGCGAGTCGCCGAGCGCCTTGTGCATTTCCGCGATCAAGCCCATGTGGAAACGCTGAATCAGCCCAGCCTGTCTCGAATACTCGTACACGAAGCTGTGCCCGTCGAAGTCGGGGTCGCCGGTGATGGCGCTATATTGGGGCATGTCTTCGTGACCGGTGCCGGTACCAATGGCAATTGCGGCCACTGGTGAAATTCCGCACTGGAATGCCAAAGTGATGGCTTGAGTCATCGCCGTAGCCATTTCTTCCGGGCTACTGGCCGCTGGGGCCACGGGCGTCGCGCAGACGATCTTGTCACGCGCTGCCTGCTGCGTCTCAAATTGCTCCACGAGGCGCAAGTAGTCGTTGAGCGCGCCGCGCTCTTCCGGCGCCAGGCGGCTCTCGAGCCGTTTGATGTCCAAACGGAGACTATCCATGATCGGCTTGGGTGAAGGCGGTTTGCCTCCGCTCAAGCCCGTTCCAAAAAGCTCGCGCATCAAGAGTGGTACGGAAGTGGTGTGGGGTACGGGACTGCCTTTCGCAGCGGCGAACGAATCGGCCGTCCGCTCCAGCTTGAGCTGGATCGAGTCCTTGTTGTTCCCGACGAGGATCGAGCTGAGCGCGCTCTGCGTCCCAATCTGTTGCGCGATAGCCTGGTCGATCGAAGGCCCACCGGGGGAGTTGTTGCCGGGCGAGCACGTCGTCGCTTGAAAGCCCGAGCCGTGCGCGCTCGCGCCCGGCGTGAGGTTGTTGAGCCCGTCGACGATCGCTACCTTGTTCCTCAAGCCAGCGAGTGGTTCGAGCTTCTTGGGCCACGTGAACGCCGTCGAGCCCCCGAGTGCGTTCTCGCCGCCGACACCCGCCTCGCCTGCAGCAAATTCTGGCGGACACAGTCCCCAGCCGGTTTGCCCTTGTTGGATCTGGATCGAACCGCCAATGAACCAGAACACCACGCATTTCTGCGAGATTTGCTGGCCGTAGGCGCTAGAAACGAGCTTAGTCGCGATGCCAGGGAGCAACGCACCCCCCGCGGTCAAACCCAAACTTGCCAGGAAGGCTCGGCGATGGAAGCGGATCATGATTACGGGTTTCTCCGTAGCGAGAGGGACGGTGACGACAGCAGCGAGGCCACCAACTCCGGATAGCTGCCGTTGCTGTCCTGAAATGACTTGGTGGCTTGCTCCAAGGTGCAGCCATCGCCCGCCTGGGGCTCGCGCCCCATCCAGTACATGAACGAATGGGCGACGAAGCAACGGGCGACGAGCGGCGAGGCGGCGAGCCTTTCGCCAAGCTCGGCGGGCCCTTGGTGCACGCCCATCAGGCCTGGCTCGGTAGCGCCGACGATTTCCCAGCTGGCATCCACCGGTTTACCTGCCTCCATGCTGCGGCTACGCCCGACGTGGTCGTAGCCTTCGAATGCGAAGCCGATCGGGTCCATCAAATGGTGACATGCGGCACACTTGGGATCGGCGCGGTGCGCGCCCAAGGCCTCCCTCAAAACAGGATACTTTTCGATATCGAGCTTGGGGATGGTCCCGATCGGCAGCTCGGGAAGAGCCTCGCACAGCATGCTCTCCCGGATGTAGCGACCGCGACGGATCGGGTCGTTGTGGTCCATCTGCGAGAAACCGCTGAGCCACGACGGGTGCGTCAAGACGCCCGCACGATCGGGCATCTCCATCTTTACGGGATTGGCCAGCTCACCCGACTTGGGAGAAAGCCCGAAGTTGCGCGCCGTGTCCCACTGGACCCAAAACGTTTTGGTGCCAAATAGCGCGGGAAAC
>JBBRMI010000355.1:0-4389 GCA_038230915.1 Polyangiales bacterium
CCAGTCGGACGCAAAGTCTCAGCTCAGGAGATGCGCGCGCTCAAGATCGACTCCGGTAGCTTTCGCGGCGACTGGAACTACGTCGTCCGTCCCCGCGCCCAGGAGCCTTGACCAGTCGACTTGTTCTTACGCGGGCCCTTAGTCACTTGTTGGGGTGACGCGCAGCACGAGGCGCCGCCAGGTATTGCAGCGAAAGTCATCGCTGCCTCGGGCGCTATGACCTGTGCCGTGACCGCCGACGATTCCGTCAACTGCTGGGGTCCGCATCCGGCTACGCCGCCCGCTGATTTGAAAGCCTCGCGGTTGGCGCTCAACAGTCAACTGACCGACCCGATGTCGGGGCCGCGCTTCGGCTGCGCAGTGACGCTGGGCGGACCGGTGCGGTGCTGGGGTGATGACCCAGGTCACGTGCAAAATGTGCCGGCCGATCTGCAGGCGAAGGAGATTGCCGTCGGTAGGGGCTACGCCTGCGCGATCGGGCTCGACGACCAAGCAAGCTGCTGGGGAACGTTGCCGCGTTTCGGTCAGGCAATGCCCGCCGACTTGAAGGCCAGCGCGCTCAGCGCATCGTTCCGCAGCGCCGGCGCGATCGACATGCTCGGCAAGTTCGTGTTCTGGGGTGACACCTCAGACGGTAGGAGTCAGCTATGAGGCCGTGGAGACGCCGCGAATTTCTGGCCGGCGCGACGAGCCTGGGCGCTTCGCTGGCTTTGCAACCGCCCAACGTCGCGCGGGCCCAGGCACCGATTACGCTCGGCACTGGCGCGCACCGCTACGAATGGGTGTCGAACTGGGGACCGCTGCCCGGTAGCAAGGACTACGGCAACACTCACGGCGCGATCGTCATCGACGAGGCGGAGCGCGTCTACATCAACACCGACACCGCGCAGGCGGTGTTGATGTTCGATTGCGATGGGCGTTACATCGGAGCGTGGGGCCAAGAGTTCGCCAATGGGCTGCACGGCATGACCTTGGTGCGCGAATGCGGCGGTGAAGAGCTACTCTATCTCACGCACACGGGACGGCACGAGGTCGTCAAAGCGCGGCTCGACGGCAGTGTGCTCGCGACCCTACCGTTCCCCGCCGCCGCTGGCATCTACGACACGCCGGCCAGCTACCAACCCACCGGCGTCGCCGTTGCACCGAACGGCAACATCTACGTCGCGGACGGCTATGGCCAGAGCTGGGTGCATCAATACGATCCGGCTGGCAGCTACGTGCGCTCGTGGGGCGGCCTTGGCTCCGAGCCAGGCAAGTTCCGCACACCGCACGGAATTTGGGTCGATACACGTGGCGCGACGCCGCGTTTACTCGTGGCCGATCGTGAAAACGGACGGCTGCAGATCTTCGACTTGGAAGGGAAATTTCAGGAAGTCGTGACCGGCTTTCGGCGGCCGTGCGGCTTTCATCAACTGGGTGACGATTTGGTCGTTCCCGATCTCGGCGGTCGCGTCACGATTCTGGACAAGAACAACCAAATCATCACCCATTTGGGTGACAATCCGAACGAAGCCCTGCGCGCACAGAATGGCGTCGACCGTAACCAATGGCAGGACGGCGTTTTCACGGCGCCGCACTCCGCGCGTTGGGACAACGACGGTAACCTCTACGTCATGGACTGGAACTTCCGTGGTCGGGTCAATAAACTCCGTCGCCTCGACTGACCCTGCGTTGGTTGAGCCGAAGGCGCGGCCAGGCTCCGTGGAGCGACTGGTGCGGAGCCAGCCTGGGAGTGGCGGCGCTCGGTTTGCTGTTGCTGTGCGCGTTTGGCGTGTCGAGCCCGAGCCCTGATCGGCGAGTGGCCCTCGAGCTTGCCGACCTGTACGCCGCGCAAGGCAGCGTGGCGCGCGCGGTGCTCTCCGGTATCGCGGCTGAGGGTGCAACTGCGTCTTGACCGAGGCCTTGATTCTTTCGAGCGAGCGACGTGTCACCGAGCCTGTCGCACCCGACGTCCCGGACAGCGCCGGGTCGCGCGCCGATTCAGCAGAGGCGGCCTGGTGGCTCGGGGTCGATCACTGGGCGGATGCATCGGCCATGGCAGCGACCAGCCGGGGCATCCGAGGTTTTACGAAATATTTGAGCCACGACCGCTGACGTGAACGTCAGGGAGAACGTCCAACCCTTGGCCGTTGGGGCGTTGGTGCACAAGTAGCGGAAAGAACGACTAACGATGAAACGTCTCACGCTTGCGGCGATCGGCTGTTGCCTCGTGGCCTTTGCCCGGCCTGCCGCAGCGTTCTCCAGCGCCCCGACCTATCTTTATCGTTCCGGTTTGGTTTCGTCCGACGCCAGCGCGGACGTCAACATCAGCCTGCATAAGGCCGTAATCAGCGGGGCGATTGCGTACGACGGTGGAGAGAACCCTACCGAACATCCTGAAAATGCCTTCGACGGAGACGACAACACCACGACGGGCCTAGCCGGAAATATGCAGAACTTGGCTTGGATCAACGACGCCAAGCCCGTCGACGATCGCAAGCTGCCCGCGCAGCCTGCCCGATTTCTTAGCTTTCACTTCCATCCCCCTCACTAATTCGAAAGTGGTCATGCACGCAGTTACCAAGCCTTTTTCCGCGCTCGCGCTGACCTTCGTGGTCGCCTGCGGCGCTGCTTGCACGGGAGAAATCGGCAAGGGTGTTCCGGGAAACCAGCAGCCGTCGGGCGGTGGCACGACCGGTATCGGGGGTAGCGGCGTCGGTGCCGGCACCCTGCCGCCAACCACGTGCGCGAGCACGACCACGCGCGCGCCGATGCGCCGGCTGACGCGCTTCGAATACAACAACTCCGCGCGTGACCTGCTGGACGACAAGTCGTACCCAGCCAACGCGCTGCCGAGCGAGGAATTGGGCAACGGTTTCGGCAACGATGCTGATCAACAGGCTGTCGTCGCTGCGCTGGTGGAGCAATACGTTACGGTCGCGGAGACGATGGCCGTCACCGCCACGGCGCCCGCGCACCTGGCCGCGCTGGCGCCGTGCGCGGCTCGAGTCACCGACGCCGCGTCGGAGACGGCTTGCGCGCACACGATCGCCGATTCGTTCACGCCCAAAGCCTGGCGTCGCGCGCTTGCGGCCGGCGAGGCCGACGGCTTGGTCGCGTTGTTCACGTCAATTCGCGCGACCGCGGATTTTCCGACTGCCGTCGCGGCGATGTTGGAGGCGATCTTCCAAAGCCCGGAGTTCCTCTATCGGCCGGAGTTCGGCGTCGGCGTTGCCGGTCGCACCGACGTGAAGCAGCCGACCAGCGAAGAGATGGCGTCGCGCCTTTCGTTCCTATTCTGGGGGTCGGTCCCAGACGACGCGCTGCGCGCAGCGGCCACGGCCGGCCAGCTCACCACGCCGGCGGGCATTCGCACGCAGGCTCAACGGCTGCTGGCGGATCCAAAGGTGCGTGACGTCGTGCGCTTCTTCTTCGACAAGCTGTTGCCGATCGAGTCGACGTCCCAGCTCGAGCGCGACACCGTCAATTTGTACAAGACCTTCAACGGCAAAATCGGCGGACTGATGCGCACGGAGACGCAAACATTCCTCGAGAACGAGATCTTCAACGGTCCCGGCACGTGGCCCGGCGTGTTCACCGCCAAGTACACGTACGTCAACGCGGACCTGGCAAACTACTACGGGCTGCGCGGCGTGACCGGCGACACCTTCCAGAAGGTCATGCTCGATCCTTTGACCACGCACCGCGGTGGTCTGCTCACACAAGCCGGCGTGTTGTCGGGGCCGATCCACACCAACAATTCCAATCCGGTCGTGCGCGGGTCGTTCATCGTTCAAAAGCTGATGTGCCAGATCATCCCCAAGCCGACCGGCGCGATCGCGGCCAAGGTCACGCCGCCGGATCCGAACAGCGCCGCCACCGCACGCCAGCGTTTCAGCACCCACAGCACTGATCCGGTGTGCCACGGCTGTCACACGAACATGGATCCATTCGGGTTCGCGCTCGAGAACTTCGACCCGGTCGGCTTGTGGCGTGATCAAGAGAACAACGTCGCTATCGACGCCTCCGGCGACGCACCGATCCTCGGTAAGTTCAATGGCGCGATCGAGATGGAGGTGCAGCTGGCGGCTTCCGAGCAAGTGCAGCAGTGCTTCGCGTCGCAGTGGATGAACTTCGGCTACGGTCGCAGCCTGACCGACGCCGAGGCGTGCGGGGTCGAAAGCGTGCGCAGCAAGTTCAAAGACACCGGCTACAACATCCAAGAGCTGCTCTTGGCGCTCACTCAGTCCGAACACTTTCTCACGATGCCGTTGGAGCCGGAATGAACCTCATGGGCAAGCTCAAGCTAGATCGACGGACCGTTTTGCGCGGCGCCGGCAGCATCGCGATCGCGCTGCCCTGGCTCGAAATCATGGGCCACGACCAGCTGGCCCACGCCGCCGGCACGCC
>JBBRMI010000356.1:0-4372 GCA_038230915.1 Polyangiales bacterium
AGCCCTCAGCCAGCGCGATGGCGTAGGCGCGGCTCTTGTCAGCGAGCGTTTGCCGAGCCGCACCCTCCGCGGTGTTGAGCACCGCGCTCTTGGCGCTCTTGCGAGCCTGCTGCCGAAGCTCCGCGTCGTTGATGCGGATGCACGCCACCAGCTGCAGCAACTCTGCCGCGACCTGGTAGGCAATCAGCTTGGTACGACCGACACCGCTGCCGCGTCCGACACCGCTGCCGTTTGCGAATTTGTACATTCCCGAAGCCGCTGCCCCGGCCGAACCCCATCCCGCCGCCGATCAGCCGCTTCCGAACCCGAACCCGGCCCGATCACCAATCAAGGCTTGGAGCCGCGGCGACCACACCCAAGGGCCCCCCAAAGCAGCGTAAGCCGCCCTCGAACGCGGGCGCTTCGGCGAGTAGGATGCGCGGGGAGCCCAGCGTGCTTCGAGCATCTTGCCTCGCCAAAGCTCGCCGCCCAGTCTGCAAGGGGCTCAGCTGCTTCGCAATCGTGGCAGTCTCGAGCACGCTGTGGCTGGCAAGTAAGTACGATCAAGCAATTCACGCACTTGAGGACTGTGGAATTGATTCCACATTTTGGTCGTTCGGTGCTTCTGTGTTCAGTCGAAAGTCCTGGAATGACGACATTTATGCGGCAACTGGCTGGCCCGCGACAAAGTCAGCGCGAGCTGTCGCGAGCCATTGACGGGAAACGATTCCACATTCAGAATAGACCGCGATCGATGCGATCCCTACCCATCAGGCTTGCGAGCCCCTTGCGAGGCGCAGGCCGCTAGCGCCGCGCCCGAGTCGCGGTATGAGCGAACGGTTTCCGTACGGCAAGGCGCCATTTTGGCTGCTGGTATTGGCGCTTTCGTCGAGCCTGCTGTTGTGGGCGACACGTCAACGGGCTGCCAAGCCTGCCGACTTGACGCTGGCAACGTTTGCGGTCCAGCACTACAGCGCTTATCAGCGGGTACTGCAGGAGTTCGAGCGGCGGCATCACGTGAAGGTTGGGCTTCAGCTGGTGGACCAGCGCGCGCTGCAGACTCGCCTGCAAAATGCCATGTTGGCCCACACCGCAGTGCCGGACTTGGTCGAGCTGATCGACGGGAGCATCGGCTACTTCACGCGCGGGCCGCTGAAAGACGTAGGCTTTGCGGATCTAACGGCCCGCATCGCGCAATCTGGCTACCGCGAGCGCATCGTCGCGTCCCGCTTCAGCAAATGGCAGTCGCGCGGGCACCTGTTCGCTGTCCCGCACGACGTCCACCCGGTGATGCTGGCCTACCGGGCAGATCTGGTCGAACAATTAGGCATCCACGTCGAGGAGCTCGAGACCTGGGACGCGTTCGCTGCGGCAGGCGCCCGAGCAACCAAGGATCTGAACGGCGACGGTTCGATCGATCGCTACATGATCGATCTACCCGCTGCCGGCGATTTTGGGCTGAAGGTCTTGCTCTTGCAGCGCGGAGTCGAGCTGTTCGGCTCGCGTGGAGAAGTGAGCTTCGATGACCCACGCACGGTCGACACCATGCTCTGGTACCTGAAGCAAGTTCGGGGCCCGCGGCGGATCGCGACCGAGTGCGGCTGGGGTCAACCGTTGGCCAAGGCGATGATCGATGGTGTCGCGCTGTTCTACATTGCGCCGGATTGGCGGAGCTACTTGATGCAAACCGACGTCCCGAGCTTGTCGGGCAAGCTCAAGCTCATGCCGCTGCCGGCGTGGGAAAAGGGCGGTCGGCGTACCAGCGTGTGGGGCGGTACCGGGCTAGCGATCACCAAGCAAAGCCGACACCAAGATTTAGCTTGGGAACTGGTGAAATTTCTGTACTTCAACACCGATGAGCTCGGTAAGCGCTTTGCCAGCACCAACATCGTGCCACCGTTCAAGGACGCCTGGGGTTTGCCCGAGTTTCAGGCGCCGAACCGCTTCTATTCGGGACAGCGCCTGGGCGCCGAGTATGCGCGATTGGCGCCCGACACCCCGCCAGTTTGGGATTCTCCTTACACGGCCACCGCTGAAGGCAAACTGAGCGAGGTGTTTTTACACAGCGCGCAGTATTTCGAGGCGAACGGTGAGCAGGGCCTGCGCCAGGTCATCGAACGCGAGCTGACGGCGGCACAAGCGTACGTGCAGCGCGTCATGTCACGCAACGTAGTCGGAGCCACGCCGTGAGCGCGCCCAAACAGTACTACCGAGGCGCTGCGCCCTGGCTGCTGCTCGGACCGTACCTGCTGGTGACCTTGGTTTTCACGGTCTATCCGCTGCTTAGCGCGGCGGTGCTGGCCTTCTATCAAACCAACGGTCCGGCCTCGCGCGCCTTCGTGGGCCTCGACAACTTCGGCTTTCTACTCACCGATCGCGTGTTTTATCGCGCGCTCGGCAACACGAGTGTCTTTGCGCTTTGCTCGGTGTTCGTGCAGCTCCCGCTGTCGATGGGCCTAGCCTTGCTGCTCAACTCGGGCAAGAGTCGCTGGCAGGGTGTGTTTCGGCTGATCTTGTTTTCGCCGAATTTGGTCGGGCAAATCTTCGTTGGCATTCTGTTTAGCGTGTTGTTTACGCCGCGTTACGGCTTGATCAATCGCTTCCTTCACGCGCTGACTGGATGGGGGCTCGAGCAGCAATGGTTGGGCGACCCGGCGCTGGTCATGCCGGCCATCGTGCTGACCGCGTTGTGGGTCTACGTCGGCTTCAACATGATCTTTTTTCTGGCCGCTTTGCAAGGCGTCGACAAGAGCTTAGAGGAAGCGGCCCGAATCGATGGCGCCAGTCGCTTGCAGGTGTTTTGGAACGTGACGTTACCCTCGATGCGCCATGTCGTGGTCTTCGTGGCGATTACCAGCGTCATCGGCTCCTTCCAGTTGTTCGAGCTCCCGCTCGCGTTGTTGCCCACGTCGAATGGACGGGGTCCGGACAACTCGGGACTTACGGTGATCGGTTACCTCTACGATGCGGCGTTCAACGTCGGCGATTTGGGGCTGGGCTCGGCCGTCGGCTGGGTCGTGGCGTTCGTGATCCTACTGGCCAGCGCGCTTCAGCTACGCCTCACGGGCGCGACGGAGGAGGCATGAGACCCGGAAAGGTCGCGCTCGGCTGTCTGCGGTTCGGCATTTTGGTTGGGGCATCGACCGCAGTGCTGGCGCCGTTTGCGTGGCTCGTGGCGGCGGCGTTCAAAGATAAGGCGTACTTGAACGAGTATTTGTTCTTTCCGCCGCTCTCGGCGTGGTCTGACAAGACTGTGAATCTCGATAACTTTCGGGCGCTATTTGCCGGTGACAGCACGGTCAATGGCACCGTCTATTTCTGGCAGTACGTGCTCAACTCGGTGTTCCTGGCGACGACAACGACGCTTGCTCAGCTCGTGTTCTGCTCGGCTGCTGGTTATGCCCTGGCCAAGTTCGAGTTTCGCGGCAAGCGCGCGCTGATGAGCTTCATGCTGCTCTCGATGATGATTCCGGGGGTGCTCTTGTTCGCCCCGATCTACCAGCTGATGGTGACGCTGCACCTGGTGGACACGTTCACGGGTTTGGTTTTGCCGAGCATCGCGACCGCCTACGGCACATTCTTGTTTCGGCAAGCGTGTTTGGCCGTACCAAGTGAGATGCTCGACGCCGGACGCGTCGATGGCTGCGGTGAGATCCGCATCTATCTAAGCCTGGTGATGCCGCTGGTCAGACCGATGAGCGGCGCGTTCTGTCTGGTGACGTTCCTGGCGACGTGGAACGCCTTCTTCGGGCCCAGCGTGTTCCTGCACACGCAATCGCAGCTGACCTTGCCGGTCATCCTCAACCGCTACATTGGCGTATACACCAATCAATATGGCGTGTTTTTGGCGGGGACGCTGCTGGCGATCGTGCCGCCTGCGATCTTGTTTTTCGCGCTACAAAAAGAGTTCATTAGCGGTTTGACGTCGGGAGCGGTCAAAGGCTGAAGCGGTTCGCTGCCCCGCCTCAGCCCCTCAGGATTCATCACATCTCTCACCTCAATTCGGCAGCCTCAATTGGGCTGCCGAATCGCGGCTCACCTTGCAGAGGCTGTCGGGGCGACCTCAGGTCTCGCTTGGCGCCCAGATTTTTTCACAGGGAGATCGCGAGATCAGGAGCTAGAGGAGAGCGTGCTCTTGGGGTTCGCGCTGCCGCCTTTGAGCTTACTCAGAATGTTCTCAAGAGCGCTTGGCTGCGGCGCGGCCATGCCGCGGCGATGTGCGCCGCAGGCGCGGCGTCCCCCAAAAACTCCTGATCTCCCGATCTAGGAAGAAACTGGCGGCGACGCGCCCCAGCGATACCCGTTTCGTCCCATCAGGGCGGCGGCCGTGCCGTCATCAGGGACTTCCTGTTTCCTTGACCGCGCGGCGAGCAGCGCACCACGGAAGCCCCCT
>JBBRMI010000357.1:0-4233 GCA_038230915.1 Polyangiales bacterium
GAACGGCCCCGCGCGAGCGCGGCCCAGCCTCGGGCTTGCCCGAAGCCCTTGCCGAGGCCGCTCCCGAACCCGCTCCCGAACCCCTTCCCGGGGCCGCGCTCGCGCGAGGCCCCGACAACGGATCAAGACTGCGCCGCGACGGGCGGGGGGGGACGGGGTTTGCTCCCGGCTCACGCGTCTGCTAGTCGAAGCGCGCTGGCGCTTGTGGCATCCCCCCCCGCCGCGGGCGCCGGCACTGAGACGCTCGGCGGGTGCCGCAGGGCTGGTGTTCGCGGCGGATGAGCGTCGGGACTGAGACGGCGCTCGAAACGGGCACGTCGATCCGCGAGGCGAGCGTCGTCTCCATTCGCTCGGCTACGTGGCGTGCTCAAGCCGACCCTTTGGGCCGAGGAAGTGCTTCCCATTTTTGCCATTCCGCCAAGGCGGTATGGGACAGCTCGATTGCCCGGGGTGTGTTTGCGATCACGGGCGCCGAGTCGTCTGGGAATTGGCTCAGCGCCTCCAACAGGCCCGCGGCTATCGCGAGCTCGTCCACGAGCTCGGTCGGTGCGAGAAGGGCAATTGCCAGTTCGAGGGCGGTCTTGACGTCGCGCCTGAGGTGAGCCGACTTCAGGACGTCTGTAGATTTACCAGTCGCGGGCATCTTCCGGTTTTCCTTCCTTTTTTTGCGCAGGCGTTGTCCGTCTATAGCTGCATCGGGGGGCCATGCAGCACGCAGATACGCAGGCAGGCCCCGTCCGCAGCAGCCGCCGCGGACGGGGCTTGTCGCGCCATGTTCAATGATTGGACTTGGAAAGCTGTTTGGGATCGTCCGAGCCGCCAATCGAGATGGCGACTCTCTTGGCTCTGGCCCGTTCGTGTTTGGGGATGCGGACCGTCAAGACGCCATCAGCAAGCTGTGCCGCGACGTTCTCCGTATCTGCGTAGTCCGGCAGCTGGTAGGCGGCGGTGAAGGAGCCGTAGCGTCGGCCCAGCCAGGCACGCTCGTTCACATTCCCGTCGTACTTGCGCTCGCCTTTGACAGTCAGGACACCGTTTTCGATGCTCAACTCCAGGTCGTCTTGCTTGAGGCCCGGCACGTCCCAGCACAAGCAAACCTCGGTGTCGCTCGTGCGAATGTCGGCGGGTGGAGCAAAATTTCGGGGAGCGATGCTGCTGCCTAAGGGCGCGAGCATCACGTCATTCAACAGATGGCCGACCAAGCGTTCGATGGATGAAAAATCGTTCAGGGTGGTGAGCATAGTTACCTCCGTTTTTTAAATGCTTTACCTTCCTCGTCGAGGCCTCGCGACCTCTCGAAATCGAGATTAAATTCGGATTACTTGGTGTCAAGTGGAGGTGGGCAGATTCATTTTCTAGGACGCTCACCAGACTTGCAGCCGGTGTGCGATACGCCGGACGCCGAACCAAACGCCTCCGTCATTGGTCCCCCGGGGGTGTTTCGAACTCCGCCGGGTCTTCGCGCAATCGATCGCGTGCGCGGCTAAGGCGCTCATGCACATTCACCTGCGTGGTGAACAGCCGCAACGCGATCTCCGCGGTGCTGAAGCCGCAGAGCGTCTTGAGCGCAAGGACGAGCTGGGAATCCCGGGGAATGGCCTCGCTGCAGCAGACGAACAGCATCCGCAGCAGGTCGTCCTTCACCTCGCCGTCGAAGTTGGGGGGCGGCAGGCACTGCCTCGTCCCCCGCCCAATCGCTCGCAGCCCGATCGAGGATCCTGAGTCCGCCGGCGTCCACCAGGCGGCCATATTCGCGCCGGAAGAAATGCTCAACCAGGTCCGACGCGCTCAGGAGGTCGCGGTATCCGGTGCACCGACCCCGTTCTTCCCGTCGAGATCGTGAGTCGTCAGACTTGGCGGCATGACGACGACAGACGAGAAGTGGGTTGAGCGGATTCGGCAGTGGAAGGAGAGCGGGAAGACGGCGGAGGATTTCGCAGCGGGGCAGCCGTACAAGGCGTCGACGCTGAAGTGGCGAGCAGCGGGGCTGCGGCGGAGTGCAGAGGGAGGCGGGCAACCGGGCGAGGGACAAGGGCCGTCTGGCGCCATCCGCATGGCGCGGGTCGTTCCGCGAGTTCGAAGCGCTGAGCTGGTCGTCGAGGTGTCTGGAGCGCGCATCGCGCTTTCGCGTGGCTTTGACGCCGTGCTTCTGACCGAAGTCGTACGGGCTCTCCGGGTGAGCCGATGATTCCGAGCGGCGTGCAGGTGTTCGTGGCGCTCGAGCCTGTGGACATGCGCTGGTCGTTCGATCGCCTCGCAGGCGCCGCGCAGGAGCGTATCGGCTACGACGCTCGCAATGGCGCGCTGTTCATCTATTTCGGAAAACGCAGAGACGCAGTCAAGGTGCTGTTCTTCGACGGCTCGGGGATGTGCTTGTTCTACAAAAGGCTAGATCGGGGCACATTTCGCCTACCCGAGCCCACCGCGCCGGACGCGCGGCACGTCGAGCTCGACGAGGGCTTGCTCGACGCACTGCTCGACGGCGTCGACCTTGGTGAAGCGCCGAAATCCGCGCCCCGGCTTCGGGCGCGCGTGCACTGACGCGCGCCGTCGTGCTTCTGTGCTCGACAACGTGACTCCGTTTCAGCTACAGCGATGCGCGTGAGCGTCGCCGAGCCAGACCCTTCCCAAGCGCGCGTGCAGGAGCTCGAAGCTCTCGTCGCTCGCATGCGGAGCGAGCTCGCGGCAACTAGCGATAGACTCGCGGTCACCAGCGATCGGCTAGCAGGCGTCGTCAGCGAGCGCGACAACCTGCGGCGTGCGTACCGGCAGCTGATGGAGCAGTTCGAGTTGCTGCGTCGACGCATCTTCATCGCCAAAGCCGAGCGCGTGGACGCGACGCAGCTTGAGCTTGAGTTCGCGACGACCAAGCAGAAGCTCGACGCGCTTGCTAAGAAGCTCGACGGCGAGGCGGGCACGGACGCCCACGCCGGGGCGGGTTCCCGGCCTTCTGGTAAGCCGCCCGCCAAGGCCAAATTCCCCCCCAAAGGCCGCAGAAACCTGGCCGACGCGGACGACCTGCCTCAGCGCCGTATCGATTTTCGTGACCTCGAGCTTGAAGCCGGCGGCGCTGCCATCATCGGCTGGGAACTGAGCTACAAGCTCGGTTACCAGCGGCCGGAGCAAGTGCGCGTCGTGCTCGCGCGCGCCAAGTGCAAGGTGCCCACGGCCGAGCCGGAGCCGTTGTCTGATGACGTCACCGTGCTTGAGCAGGATGGCTCGCGGTTCACCATCGTGACCGCGCCGCTGCCCCCGCTGCTCATCCGCCGCGGGCTGCTCGCGCCGAGCATGCTCGCTCGCATCATCATCCAGAAGTTTCGCTTCGGCATGCCGTTCTTCCGGCAGGAAGAGCAGCTCGAAGCCGACGGCATCTCGCTCGACCGTGGCACCATGGCCCGCTCCACCGAGGAAGTCGGCGCGTGCCTCGGCGCTATCGTGCTGGCTTGCGCCGACGACGCCCGAAAGCACGCTTTCTGTCTCTCGACCGACGCCACTGGAGTCTCGATCCGACCGGAGCCACTTCCGGATGGCAGGCGGCAGCCTTGCCGAAAAGGCCATTTCTTCGTCGTTTTGGCCGACAAGAAGCACGTCTTCTTCGAGTTTCAAGCCAAGCACACCAGCGCCGTCGTCTGCGAAATGTTCCGCGGCTTCTCCGGCTACATCCAGGCCGACGCTCACACCATCTACGACGCGCTGTTCCGCGGCGATGCCGTCGACGACGAGAGCGACGCACCTTCCGAGGTCGCCTGTTGGAGTCACGTCAGGCGGCGTTTCTGGGAAGCTGCGGTCTCCGGCTTCGCCGTCGGACGCGAAGGGCTCCTGCGCATTCGTAACCTCTACCAGCTCGACCAAGCCTGGAGCGACCTGCCGCCCGCCGCGCGACTTCAGAAGCGCAAAACCGTGCTCGCTCCCTTCGTGAGCGAGTTCTTCGAATGGCTCCGCGCACAAGACGACTTCACCAGCAAAGTGCGCGGGCTCGTCAACAAGGCGCTCGGCTACGCCGACCGACAAGAGGTCGCGCTCCGCCGTTTCCTCGACGACGGCCGGCTGCGCATGGACAACAACCTCAGCGAAAATGCGCTCAGGACTGTCGCGATCTTGGTTTCATTGTGCACCTCTTCTTCAAGTACCTGGAATCTTGAGAGTTCGATTGTCCCGAGGAATGCGACACGGGCGACCCGCGCGCTTCCGGCGGCTGCGTAGCGCGTCTTGCACGGCAGGTAGGTCGAGATC
>JBBRMI010000358.1:0-4182 GCA_038230915.1 Polyangiales bacterium
AAAGGAGACCACTGAAACCCAGGGCCGAAGCCCGCAACCGAAACCGAAATTTCCGGCTCCGCGCCGAGTCCGAGAACGGCCCCGCGCGAGCGCGGCCCAGCCTCGGGCTTGCCCGAAGCCCTTGCCGAGGCCGCTCCCGAAACCGCTCCCGAACCCCTTCCCGGGGCCGCGCTCGCGCGAGGCCCCGACAACGGATCAAGACTGGCCTGCCCAGTCGGGCGGTTGGCGGGTGCGGGTACAACTGTTAAAGCGGAGCCGTGCCCCCGCAACCGAACCTGCCGAGTCGCGAGCAGCTGCTCTTCAATCTGTACGAAGCCGCGGAGCTCGAGCACAACCTGATGTGCACGTACCTCTACGCGGCCTTCAGTCTGCGCAGCGGTGAGGCGGAGGGATTACGGCCCAAAGAAGCCGAAGCCGTCGCGAATTGGCGGCGCACCATGCTGCAGATCGCGATCGAGGAGATGGGGCACCTCACGGCGGTGTGGAACATCAGCGCGGCGCTGGGCGGCGCCCCGCGCTTCGGACGTGCGAATTTTCCGCTCGATCCGGGCCTGTTGCCGGCCGGGATCGTCGTCAAACTGGCGCCGTTCGGAGAGCCCGTGCTGCAGCACTTCGTACATCTGGAGCGGCCAGACAATTCGGCCGAGCCTGACGGCAGCGGCTTCACGCCCGAGCTCGAGTTCACGCGCGGCACGTCGATTCGGCGCCTGACGCCGACGGTGACCGACTACCAGACGGTCGGCGTCTTTTATGAACAGCTCGGCAGCTGCCTGCTGGCGTTCGCCGACCAACATGGCGAGAAGCAGGCGTTCTGCGGCGATCCGGCGCTCCAGCTGTCGCAGAACGAGGTGCCGCTGTTCGGCGCCAAGCCGGTGATCTGCTCGAAGACCGCGCTGGCCGCGTTCACGGCGATTCGCGAACAAGGCGAGGGCGCGCCGGAACACTCCGACACCTCGCACTTCTCGCGCTTTCGGCTGATCCACCAAGAGCTGTTGGCGCTGCAGGCCGAGAATCCGGATTTCTCGCCGGCGTTTCCGGCCGCCCACAACCCGGTGCTGCGTCGCCCACTGCGCGCCGAAGGTCGGGTTTGGATCGAGGACGAAACCGCCGCCAGAACCGTCGATCTTGCCAACACCGCGTACGCGCTGATGCTGCGGCTACTCGGTTATTCGTACCTGATTCCGCGGCCCGAGCCGGAGAAGGCGCTGGTCATCGATTTGGGTATGGGCTTGATGCGCGCGTTCACTTGGCTTGGGGAGCGCGCGGCGCGCTTGCCCGCCGGGCCGTCGCACCCCGACTGCCACGCTGGCGTCTCGTTCACCGCGCTGCGCGACGCTGCGCCATTTCCGCCCAGCGCGGGCGCGCGCCTGGCGTTCTTGGAGCGGTTCGCGGAGATCGTGGCGGCGGCGCGTGATCTCAATCGCGACGGCGACGAGCGAACCGCGCAAGCGCTGCGTCAATTCGAGGCGCTGTCGGAGCGGGCGACGCGCGGTTTTGCGGCCGCCAACCAACGCGTGACGAGCAGCGCCGCCGTGACAGCGGCTCCGCCGGCCCAAAGTGCAACGCCGTCAGCGCCACCTGCGGTCGCTCCGACGACGACGCCGAACGGCATTCCGGTGCCGCGCGTGGTGGACGGCGTCGAGCACATCGACGGCAAGAGCTTGACGTTGGTGTACGAGGACAAACGCTGCATCCACTCGCGCTTCTGCGTCACGGGCGCGCCCGGCGTGTTCCTCGCCAACGTGAAAGGCCCATGGATCCAGCCGGACGGCATCGAAACCGCGCGCCTGGTCGAGATCGCCCACGCCTGTCCGTCGGGCGCGATTCGCTACGTTCGGCACGACGGTGAGCCGAACGAAGCACCACCGCCCGTGAACCTACTCGCCGTGCGCGAAGGTGGGCCGTACGCGGTGCGGGGCGAGCTTTCGATCGCCGGTCAGACCCAGAGCTACCGCGCCACGCTTTGCCGTTGCGGCGCGTCGAAGAACAAGCCGTACTGCGACGGCTCGCACCACGACGTCGGCTTTGCCGCCACCGGCGAGCCGCCGACCGGCCAAGCCGATATGCTGGCGGTGCGCGGCGGCCCGCTCGAGATCGAGCCGCAGCAAGACGGCCCGCTGCAAGTGCGCGGCAACTTAGAAATCACCAGCGGCACCGGTCGCGTCGTCAGTCGCCTGACCCAAGCGCGTCTGTGCCGCTGCGGTGGCAGCGCCAACAAGCCGTTCTGCGACGGCACGCACGCGCGCAACGGCTTCCGCTCATAAAAGTGCTATCCGGGGGACATGACCGAGCAACATCCACTTCCAGCCGCTTTTTCGCCCGGGAATGTGGCGGTCGTGACCGGCGCCGCCAGCGGCATCGGCCGCGCCGCCGCGCGCCGTTTCGCCGGGCTCGGCATGAAGGTCGTGCTGGCGGATCTCGAAAGCTCAGCCTTGGCCAGCGCGGCCGATGAGGTCGCGACGCTGGCCGGCGGCGCGGCGAACACGCTGGCGCTACCGACCGACGTCAGCCGCATAACGGACTTGGCCCTGCTGCGCGAAGCGACGTTCGAGCGCTTCGGCGCCGTCTCGGTTTTGATGAACAACGCGGGCGTCGGCAACAACCCGGGCCTGCCGTGGGAGAACGGCGCGGCGTGGAAGGCGCTGTTCGACGTCAACCTGTGGGGCGTGGTCCACGGCGTCGAAGCGTTCGTGCCCAGCTTACTGGAGCAGGGCAAGCCGGCCGTCGTGATCAACACTGGCTCCAAGCAGGGCATCACCAGCCCACCCGGCAACGCCGCCTACAACATGTCGAAGGCGGCGCTGCGCAACTACACCGAGTCGCTGGCGCACTCGCTGCGCAACACGGCCGGCGGTCACGTCAGTGCACACCTGCTGATCCCGGGTTTCACGTTCACGGGCATGAGCGGCGGCGGCGAAAAGCCGGCCGCAGCGTGGACGTCCGACCAGGTCGTCGACTTCATGCTCGAAGGCCTGACGCGGGGCGATTTTTACATCCTGTGCCCAGACAACGCCGTCGAGCGCGTGATCGACGAACGCCGCATGCAATGGTCGATCGGCGACATCATCGAGAATCGACCGGCGCTTTCACGCTGGCACCCCGATTTCGAGGCCGCGTTCGCCGCCTACGCCAGGACCGGCAAAGGTCCCACGCCGTGATTCTGTATCATTTCCCGACGTCGCCGTTCGCGCGCCGCGTGCGGCTGGTGCTCGCGCACAAGGGTCTCACGGCCGAGCTGCGCGACGCGCGCGCCCTGCCCGAGCACCGCGCCGAGGTGAATCGCCTCAACCCGACCCACACCGTGCCGGTGCTGGTCGACGGTGAGCGCGTGATCGTCGACTCGACGGCGATCGCTCACTACCTGGAGCGCAAACACCCCGAGCCGCCACTGTGGCCAGCCGGCATGGCGGGCGCCGAGGCGTTCGAAATCACCGCGCTCGCCGACGCCGTCTCCAACATCTTGAGCGACTGCGGCATGCGCTATTACGCCTTGCACGGTGACCCAGCGTTTCCGCAAGTGCGCGACAACGTCGTCGGCCGCGCCCAACGCGCCCTCGACGCGCTCGCCGCGCGCATCGCGAGCCGCAACGGCAGCCCCACACTGTGCGGCGATCAATGGAGCGGCGCCGACATCGCCGTCTACTGCTTAGCGACATGGCTCGAAGGCTTGCCCGGACGCGCCGCGCATTTCGCCCCCGCCGGCCAAGTCGTCGCGCTCGGCTGGTGCCTGCCCGCTCCGCTCAGCGCCTGGGCCGACCATCACCGAACCCGCCCCGACATCGTCGCGCTCGGCTGAACCCACCGTGCGACGCAGACAGGGCCTGGCAGGTCCGCAGCACGGTCGTTCAACGGCACCTGGCTCCGCCCCAGCAGCTTCTGCGATAGGGGCGGCGCCTGAGGATTCGCCACATCTTTGGCTGCCAAGTCGCAGCCCGAATCG
Organism: Polyangiales bacterium; assembly: GCA_038230915.1. Classification (GTDB taxonomy): domain Bacteria; phylum Myxococcota_A; class Polyangia; order Polyangiales; family Polyangiaceae; genus PMG-095. Next base: position 3,941 of record JBBRMI010000358.1, read on the forward strand.
CAGAAACTTCCGTGTCGTCTCCAGGCCAAACCGCTTGGCCGCCCGCAGCACGGTCTCGGGCCATGCGCACGCTGGTCTGTCGTTTCAAGGTCCTTGAATCCTCACAGGGAGTCGCTGATGGCGGGCGCGCCCGCCGCCCTGATGGGATGAAACCGGGTATGGCTGGGGCGCGTCGCCGCCAGTTTCTTCTTAGCGAGGGGCTCAGGGCTCGGAACACCCATTTCGAGCCCCGCAATGACTGG
>JBBRMI010000359.1:0-4179 GCA_038230915.1 Polyangiales bacterium
GACGGCGATCGGCAACCACACGCCGGGGATCAGCGCGACGATTTGTTCGCGCATGGTCGGTGACAGCGCCTCGACGTAGCGGTCGTACAGTCCGCGCGAGCGGATCGCTTGAATGCCCGACACGATGATCGTGCTGCGCACCTCGCTGACTCGCGAAGCGGTGCCAGGCGGGTTGCGGAAGGGGAGGTGCACCTCCATAGCGGGAAGTTTCGTCGAACCGGTCACGTGGTCGCGGGCCACCCGCGTCGTGTGAAACGCAGGCTATCCCAACTGGACCAGCGCTTGCCGCCAGAAAGTTTACACACCAGCGGAAAGCCTCGCTCGGACGGGCACGGAAAGCTGTCAGGGCACCGCGCGAATCCCTCACAACAAGCCGGGGGGTCGAGTTTTGCGCTGGCGACGGCGGTAGCTGGAAGGTGCTGTGTCCGTACGCGTTCGGCGTCACGCCGTGAGCTCGCGTTAGCGCCACTTCACGGTGAGGCAACCGGCGTGAGCTCGCCAGCGTCGAGCACGCCGTTGGCGTTGCTGTCGGCATAGAGCTCGAGGGACGGGCTGAGCGCGTGCTCGAGCGCGGCCAGCGGCGCGGGGTTCAGCGCTGCATTCAACCGAGCGATACCATCCGCGCCGGCGTGAGCGCTATGCACGTCGACGCCCGAAAACATCACGCCCAAGTCCAGACCGAGCAGCAGCGGGGTCTTGCCGAACTGCGCTGCGTTGGCCGAACTGAGCGAGAGCGCCTGCGGAGTAGTGCTTTCGACATCGAACTCCGAGCCATCGGTCCGGTGCCCATGGATGTACAGCGCGACGCCAGCGGGCAGAACCTGCAATGCCATCTCGGCGGGGGTGAGCTCAACCTGCGCGTCGCACAGGTCTTGAATCCCCGTCACCTCGATTGTCGTACCGGAGGTGAGGTCGTATTCGCCGGTCGGGAACTTGACCGCCGCACCCGTTGCGCAGGGCGTCAGATTGAGGGTGCCGAGGTGGACCGCCACACGATCGATCGCGAGGCCGGCCCCGCTGTCGAGCGAGGCGATCGACGGGGCGCTCGAGAACGCGGTGAGCCCGAGCGAGATCACGCCTGAGGCTGGTGGGTTGCCGGTCTCGGTTCCGCCGGTGCAGCCGAAACCCAGTAGACCGAGGACGATCACGAGGTACCCGAGCTTGTTCATGTGACTTTCGTCCCCGCGGGCTCGCGACTCAGCGGAAAGAGTTGGAAGTTGATTTGCACGACCTGCCGCGGCTCCAGCTCGAGCGCGGAAAGCTCCAACAACTCGCGGCGAAAACGCTGAATTCGCTCCTTGAACAGCGCCAGACCGTCGGGGCCGAGGCAGAGCGTCAACGACGAGATGTCGCGCTCCGGAGCCGGTACGTCGTCGATCGATTCGGCGGCACGCGCCAGCATCGTGCGGTGGTAGCTCGCCACGTTGACGCTGCGCGCCTCGACGCCCGTGGACACGACCGGCTCACCCTGCACGACACGCTTACCTTGGCGTACGAGCAGCTTGAGCTTGAGCAAAGTCTCGAGCGCTTGCGCTGCCTGAGCGGAAGAGATGCTCGGCCACAACCTGGTCGCGATCCAGTTCGGGTCAGCTTTGAAGTCTTTGCGAGCCGCGAGCTCGCGCACCGCCGGCAAGTACCAGTTTGCGTGGTAGGCGGCCTCGGCCGCCGCAAGCGGGCGCGTCTCTTGGTAGCGCCGGAAGCTGAGCAACTTGGCGTAGTGCTCGCTGCGCGCCTTGCCGCCTTTGGCTTGCGTGAAGCGGACGAGCTCTGCGAAATATTCGGCGGCTTCGCCGGATAGCCCGGCGGCCTTCGCGAAGCGCTCGGCCATCGCGTCGGTCAGGTTGCGCGCGCCCTCCATCACCAGCTTCAAGTAGTTCGGCGACCCGAGACCGGCGCGCTTCGAGAAGCTGCGAAACGACATCCCGCGGCTCTGCTTACGCTCGGCGTAGTAGTCGCGCAGGAACGCGCGCGAATCGAGGTAGGCGAAAATGTCGGGGCCTGGTGTATACAAGTTGTCTACGTATTTTGAATCGTAATCCCCATTCTGTCTAGGTAAATCGCTAAAAACGTATACTGTGTCATGATGTCGATTCGTTGCTTCAAGCTGACCATGGTCGGCTGCTTGGTCGCGGTTAGCTTCAGCGTGCGCGCGCGGGCTCAGGTACAGGTCGAAATTAGCGTCGACGACAGCGTCCAGCACCAGACCTGGTTCGGCTTCGGCGCAACCCACGAGACGCTCGTCTACGGGGGCATCGGCGACGTGTTGTCCGTTTCTCAACGCAAGCGCGCGGTACAGGCACTGTTCGGCGAGGTCAAGCTGACGACCGGGCAGATCCCGACCGTGTTCGAAGCTCCGCAGTCATCGACGCTCGAAAACTTCTTCGGCAACCAAGCCAACGACAACGCCGACGCCGCTGTGTTGAATGCCAGCGGCTTCTTCTTGGGCCTGGGCGATGCTTTCAAGACCAAAGTCGTGGACGTGGCGGGCGGCGTCTCGGACCTGTATCCCGATGTCAAAATATCCACGAAATGGGCGAACAAATGGCTCGGCTCGTTGCTCGCCTCCGACTACCAGAGGTACCTCGACGAGTGCGCCGAGCAGGCGCTGGCTGGTGTTGGCTACTTCAAGACAACCTACGGCGTGACGCCGCGCTACGCGATGCTGTTCAACGAGCCGACCTCCGGTAACGGTGAGTTGACGGGCGCTTCGACCGCCACGATCGTCGACATCGTCAAGCGCACCGGCCAAAGGCTGGCAGCGGCCGGCTATGGCAGCGTCGGGTTGATCGTGCCTGGTGAAGAGACCGAAGACCATTCACTCGAGGTGGCGACCGCGATCATGAACGACGCCGAGGCGGCCAAGTACGTCGGCGCGATCGCCTATCACACGTATCCGTACGGCTCGACGTACTCGTACGTGCCCAACATCTTCACCAGCAGCGGTAGCGGCAGCCCGAACGCCAGCAGAATTCAGGTCAGAAAGCAGCTCAAGGAGCTGGGGGCGGCGCACGGCGTGCCGCTATGGATGACCGAGGTCTCGCACGCCTATTTCCCGCAAGACAACGTGACCGCAAACGACTTTCGCGTCGCGCGCGGGCGAGCGATCCACATCCACGATGAGCTCGTGTACAGCGATGCCTCGGCCTACTTCGGCATGAACAGTTTGTGGGACAGCAAATCGCAGGCCGCGCATTTCGGCTCCGACGGTTCGGAGATGATGACGGCCGAGCACGACACAATCGTGCTGATCGAGCAGGCCAAAGACGCCGTAACCATCACGGGTATGGGTCGTGCGATCGGTCACTATGCGCGGTTCATTCGTCGCGGCGCCAAGCGCATCGATGCGACGAGCAACAACCCGCTGCTGCTGGTCAGCGCGTTCCGCGACGCGGGGCGGCTGGTGCTGGTGGTGGTGAACAACGCGGGGACCAAGGCCAATCTGCACGTGTCCGTCAGCGGCGCCGGGCTGGGCGCGAGCATCGCTGGCGAGCAGTCGACGAGCGCCGCTTACTGGAAGGCGCTCACCTCGTTCGCTCCGACGAGCGCGAAGGACTTTTCGCTCGCCGTTCCGGCAGAGAGCATCACGACCGTCGCAGCAGACCCGGTTGGCGCCGTCGGAGGAGCGGGCGGTGTCGGGGGAGCTGGAGGAGCCACGGGCGCAGGCGGCGCGAGCGCGGCCGGCGGTTCCACGGCCGTGGGCGGGTCTAGCGCTGCAGGCGGCTCAGCTGCCGTCGCCGGAGCAGGCGCGGGCGGAGCCGACGCAAGCGGCGCGAGTGCAGGGGGCAGCGGAAGCCTCGCTGCGGCCGGCACTGCCCCAAGTGGCGTAGGAGCCGCGGGAGGATTCAGCGACGGCGCTGGGGCGACGCCGAACGCGGCGACCGGCGGGAGCGGTGCGGCGCAAGGCTCGCCCGGCACTGATAGCGGTTGCGGCTGTCGCGCCGCCTCGGGTCAGCCCGCGTCGAGCCTCGCCGAAGTTGCGACGTTGGCTGGCCTGGCTCTACTGCGCCGTCGACGCTCGCGCGCCTCTCGGCGTTAGATCCCGTCAACACCGCCGGCGGGGCTGCCGTGTCCGCCCACTTCAACGGCCTTCGTCGCGAACGCCGAGCCAGACCTCGACAAGCTGATGCGCGTGCCGCTAGCGCTTCAACCCAGCTTGCTGGTCTCGACCCACTGCGGTAC
>JBBRMI010000360.1:0-4166 GCA_038230915.1 Polyangiales bacterium
AGGAAGGCGGGAAGGCGGGAAGATTCCGATTGTTCGAGCAAGCGCTTGAGACCCCATCGCTGCCCCATGGGGCGAGCTTGCCCGTACCACCCACCCCAAATCTGAGGTCTCGCCCTTCCCGTCTTCCCGCCTTCCTGTTGTTTCCCTGCTCGTTGCGGCAAAGATGTGGCTAAAGGTCAGGCCTGGGCTAGGCCTACCCCCGCTAGCCCCGCGATCGAATCACCTCTCAACCACCCGCCTGGCAAGCTTGGTTTTGGGCGAGGCTTTCGCGAGCAACGGAGCGGAGCGTACTCCTGTACGCGAGCACCGGAGCAAAGCGAAAACGAAGCCCAAATCCAAGATCGCCAGGCGCCGTCACCAGCCGCCCAGACGCCCGGGCTTTAGCCCCGCGATCGCCATCACCTCTCAGCCACCCGCCTGGCAAGCTTGGCTTTCGGTGAGGCTTTCGCGAGCACCGGAGCGGAACGTACTCCTGTACGTGAGCACCGGAGCGCAGCGAAAACGAAGCCGAAAGCCAAGATCGCCAGGCGCCCTCACCAGCCGCCCAGACGCCCGGGCTTTAGCCGCGCGAGTGCCACTCTTGCAGGCTGCGGACTTGGGCGCCGCGGTTCTGCAGGAGCGCTGACGCTTCGAGCGCGTCAGCCAGGGCCAGGCCGGCGGACATCGTCGTGAAGTAAGGGATGTTGGAGAGCAGGGCGTTGCGCCGAATCGAGTAGCTGTCGGCGATCGCCTTGGTGCCCTGGGTGGTGTTGATGACGAGCTGAATGTCGCCCGCGCCGATCAGGTCGACGACGTGCGGCGAGCCTTCGAGCACCTTGTTGACGCGCTCGGCCGGGATGCGCGCGCGCTCGAGCGCCTTGGCGGTGCCGCCGGTCGCGACGAGCGTGAAGCCGAGATTGCGCAGCCGTCGCCCGAGCTGGCACGCCTGCGCCTTGTCCTCGTCTTTCACGCTGATGAAGACACGCCCGCCCTCGGGCAGCTTGAAGCCGGAGGCAGCCAGCGATTTACCGAACGCCAACGCGACGTTCATCGCGATGCCCATCACCTCACCCGTCGAGCGCATTTCGGGGCCGAGGATCGTGTCGACGCCGGGGAACTTGTTGAACGGGAACACCGACTCTTTCACGGCCACGTGCATCGGCACGCTGCCGTCAGTGACGCCCAGCTCGTCGAGCGTGCGACCGACCATCACCTTGGCGGCGATCTTTGCCAGCGGGCGCCCCGTCGCCTTGGCAACGAACGGCACCGTCCGCGAAGCGCGCGGGTTCACTTCCAGCACGTAAACATCGCGATCTTTCACCGCGAACTGCACGTTCATCAGCCCGACCACGCCGAGCTCGAGCGCCAGCGCTTTGGTGCTCTCTTCGATTCGCGCGACGACTTCGACGTCGAGCGAATGCGGCGGGAGCACGCTGGTCGAGTCACCGGAGTGCACGCCGGCTTCTTCGATGTGCTGCATCACGCCGCCGATCACCGCACGCTTGCCGTCGGAGACGCAGTCGACGTCGACCTCGATCGCGTTGCGCAGGTATTCGTCGATCAGCAGCGTCTGCGAGCCGCCCTCTTCGATCGCCGCGTCGATCGCGACCTGCACGTAGCCGGCCAGCTCATCGGCGCTCCAGCAGTTCATCATCGCGCGGCCGCCGAGCACGTACGACGGCCGGACCAGCACCGGAAAGCCGATGCTCTCGGCGATCGTGCGCGCTTCTTCGACGCTCTTGGCGATGCCAGCGCGCGGGCGCGCCAGATTGAGCTTGGTCAACAGGGCGTCAAAGCGCTCGCGGTCCTCGGCGCGGTCGATGGCGTCGGCGCTGGTGCCGAGCAGGCGAATCCCGGCTTCTTCGAGCGGCACTGCCAGCTTCAGCGGCGTCTGGCCGCCGAACTGCACGATCACCCCCAAAAGCTCGCCTTTTTGCGCTTCTTCGCGGCAGATCGCCAGCACGTCTTCGAGCGTCAGCGGCTCGAAATACAGCCGATCGGAGGTGTCGTAGTCGGTCGACACCGTCTCCGGGTTGCAGTTGACCATGATCGTCTCGATGCCGAGCTCGCGCAGGGCGAAGACGGCGTGACAGCAGCAGTAGTCGAACTCGATGCCTTGGCCGATGCGGTTCGGGCCGCCGCCGAGGATCACGACCTTCTTCTTCGAGCTGACGTCGGCTTCCGACTCGCTCTCGTAGCTCGAGTACAGGTACGGCGTTTTGGCCGGGAACTCGGCCGAGCAGGTGTCGACGCGGCCGAACACCGGCGTCACGCCGAGCGCCATGCGTTTCTCGCGCACTTCCTTCTGCGTCAAGCCGCGCAAGCTGGCGATCTGCGGATCGCTAAAGCCGAGCCGCTTGGCGTCGCGCAACACCTCGGCCGACAGCTCTGGAGCGGCCTTGATCTCGCCCTCCATGTTCACGATCCGCTGCATCTGCGCCAAAAACCACGGATCAATCGCGGTCAGCTCGAATATGCGCTCGAGCGTGATGCCCGAGCGAATCGCGTCGCCAACGTAAAACAGCCGATCAGCCGTCGGCACGGCGATCGCGCGCTCGATCGCCGTCACCATTTCGCTCTGCGCGCCGGGCGGCAGCGTTTGACGACCGCGCGGCGCAGGTGGCGCGTCGTGCTTCAAGTCGCGGCGCGTGTCCGGCTGCAGCGACAACGTCCGGTAGTCGATGCGATCGAACAAGCTGACGAAGCCGGTCTTGCCGGTTTCGAGCGAGCGCGCAGCCTTTTGCAGCGCCTCACAGAACGTGCGGCCGATCGACATCGCTTCACCGACGCTCTTCATCTGCGTGCCGAGCCGCGGATCGGAGCCGGGGAACTTCTCGAACGCGAAGCGCGGCCACTTGACGACCACGTAGTCGATCGTCGGCTCGAAAGCGGCGCTGGTGCCGGTGATATCGTTGGTCAGCTCGTCGAGCGTGAAGCCGACGGCAAGCTTGGCGGCAATTTTGGCGATCGGATAGCCGGTCGCTTTCGACGCCAACGCGCTCGAACGCGACACGCGCGGGTTCATCTCGATCACGATCACGCGGCCAGTCTTGGGATCGACCGCGAACTGCACGTTCGAGCCGCCGGTCTCGACGCCGATCTCGTGCATCACCGCGCGCGCGGCGTCGCGCAGTCGCTGATATTCTTTGTCGGTCAAGGTCATGGCCGGCGCCACGGTGATCGAGTCACCGGTGTGCACGCCCATCGGATCGATATTTTCAATCGAGCAGACGACGATGAAGTTGTCCGCCTTGTCGCGAATTACCTCGAGCTCGTACTCTTTCCAGCCGATCAAGCTCTCCTCGACCAGTACTTCCGAGGTCGGTGACTGCTGCAGCGCCCAGGCAACGCGCGCGTCAAGCTCAGCCGGATCCGTAACCACCGCGCCGCCCGAGCCGCCCATCGTGAAGCTCGGCCGCAAGATCACCGGGTAACCGGTCTCTTTGACGATCTCGCGCGCCTCTTCGACGGTGTGCGCCACGCCGGAACGCGCGGAGTTGAGGCCACAGTTGTTCATCGCCTCCTTGAACAACTTGCGATCTTCAGCCTTGCGGATTGCATCGACCTGCGCGCCGATCAACTGCACGCCGTAGCGCGACAGCACGCCTTCTTCGTTCAGCTCGAGCGCCAGGTTCAGCGCCGTCTGCCCGCCCAACGTGGGCAAGAGCGCGTCGGGGCGCTCGCGCTCGATAATCGCCGACAACGCCTGCACGGTCAGCGGCTCGACATACGTGCGGCGCACCAGCTCCGGATCGGTCATGATCGTCGCCGGGTTCGAGTTGACGAGCACGACGTCGTAACCAAGCTCGGTCAGCGCCTTGGCGCCCTGGGTGCCTGAGTAATCGAACTCGCAGGCTTGCCCGATCACAATCGGGCCCGAACCAATCAGCAGAATCTTCTTGATGTCACTTCGCGCCGGCATTCGGCTTTGGCCCCTAGCACTGGAGCCCCGAGCGCGAAAACGGTTCTTGAAACCGCTCCAACGAAAGCCAATTGTGGCCCGGCTGGGCCCTGAGCTTTCATCGCATCTTTGCGGCGGCGAGCAGGGGAACAACAGGAAGGCGGGAAGCCGGGAAGGACGAGAACCCGCAGATTGGGGTGGGTGGTACGGGTAAGCTCGACGCTAGGGATAGCAATTGGGCCTCAGTTGCCTGCTCGAACACCTGGAATTCTTCCCGCCTTCCCGC
>JBBRMI010000361.1:0-4152 GCA_038230915.1 Polyangiales bacterium
ACCGAACCTGCTGCCGTCACCGAAACCGCTGCCGACTGCGAATTTGTGCTGACCCGAAACCGCTGCCCCGACCGACCCCGATCCCGCTGCCGATCAGCCGATCCCGCTCCCCAACCCGGCCCGATCACCAATCAAGGCTGTGCGCCGTCGACGGCTACGTCAACCCCGACAAGCCCGTCGTGGCGCCGCCGAACTCAGTCAGGGGAACGCCGAGCGCCTGCGCCAGGCTCAAATAGAGCTTCATGTGCGGCTCACCGCCGCCGTTGCCGGCGTAGTCGAGGAACCGACCGGTGCGGAAGGCCTTGCCGCCGCCGGCGATCACGAAGGGGATGTTGCTCGGTGCGTGGCTGCCAAGGCCCATCTCGCAGATCCAAACCAGCAGCGTGCTGTCGAGCAACGTTCCCTGGCCGTCGCTGACCGCCTTCAGCGCTTGGACCAACTTCAAGAACATGCTGGCGCGCCACTTCTTGACCACCACGAAGTCGTTCTCCATTTCCGCGCTGATGCGCCAGGTGTGCGCGAACATGTGGGAGATGGTCGACTTATTCACAATCGGTAAAAATTCGAAAGTCTGGCTGCTGAGCGAGCGGTTGTACATAAACGTCGCGACGCGCGTCATGTCACAGCGCAGCGCCAGCACCAGCAAGTCTTGCTGCACTTGAGCAATCTTGTCCAGATTGGGCACCGACTGATTGTCGAGCGCGCCGTTCCACACGCTCTGCCCGGCCAAGCTCGACACATCGAGCTGAGGCGCGCCGCAGTCGGCCGGCGCGCTCTCGGCCATGCTGCCGTTCAGGGTGATCAGTGTCTTTTCGAAGTCGCGCACGGCGCTGGCATGCGCGTCGAGCCGCAGCTTATCTTCCGCATTCACCCGGCCGCTCACTTCGTTCAGCTCGACCAGCACGCCATCGAGGATAGATTGGCGCTTTTTCTGCAGTAATTGCAGCCGCTGCAGCGCCTGCGGATCGGCCATCGCCGGCATGCCGCCGCTACCGGCGCGGTCGCGAAAGATGTTCAAGAACATCTGATTCGGATCGGCTTGCGGTGCGAGCGGTACGCCGCCTTTGAACGACAGACGCCCACCGTTCGTCGCTTCGCGGTCGGTCGCGACGCCGAACTCGAGCGACGCAAACGCGGAGCTGCTCTGGAGGCCCGCGGCAATCAACTGATCGATCGAGTCCTTCCGCGTGCCGCCCGTCTGCATGTTGGGCATGTAGTCACTGTGGCAGTCACCGGCCGGTGTACCGTTGTGCACGCCGTGCAAAAAGACGCAGTCGCTCTTGATCGGGTCCAACACCGCCGAGGCTTGACCGAGCTGAAAATTGTCCTCAGTGCCTTTCGGAAACCAGTACGGCTTGTCCTCCATGTCTCCGTCCGGCTGGTACCAGAGCACCAGCCGCTTGACGGCACCGCTAGCGGCACGCGCGCCGCGCGGCGCCAGCGACGGCAAGAGTGGCAGGGTGAGCGCAAAGCCAGCGGCGCTCAGCAATTTTCGGCGATTCAAAGTCGAGCTCATCACGGGCCTCAATTCGTGCGCAGTCGGAACGCATCGCTCGCCACCAAACGCGATAAAAGCGCGCGGTAGTCGAGAATTTGCGCAGCTTCAGGCGGGGCCGACAAGGCTTGCAGCGCGCACTGGTCGCTGGCGCCGGGGTCGCGTCCCAAGCCAAAGCGGAACAACTGCGTCGCGACACAAGCGCGCACCGTCGAGCTACCGCCAAGCTTGGCGCCCAACGCGGCGGCGCCGACGAACACGCCGGTCGCGTCTCCACCGTCCAGCACCTCGCCCGAGGCATCGAGCGGCTTGCCATCCACGTCGCTGTCACGCCAGATGCCGGCCGCATCCAGATTCTCGAGGCCGAGACCGATCGGATCGATCAAGTCGTGGCAAGCCGCGCAGGTCGGAGCCGCGCGGTGCTTCGCCGACAGCTCACGCGCGGTTTCGGTGCCGGTGAACTCGGGAGCCGGCGGCACGTTGGCGGGCGGCGACGGCAAGGCATCGCACAGCAGTCGTGTGCGCACGAACGCCCCGCGCTTGATCGGATGCGTCGTTTTGTCGGTGGCGTACAGCGCCGCGAACGCGCCCTGCCCCAAGATACCCAGTGTCCGCCCCCCCGGCAGTGCGAATTTTTCGAAGCTGTCCGAAGCTGGCCCCGGCAACCCATAGTAGTCGGCGAGCGTTCGGTTGGCGTAGGTGTAGTTGGCCGAAAGCAGCTCGGCCACGCCGCCTTGGCCCTCGAACAGCACGCGCTCCAAAAACGTGCGCGTCTCTTCGCCCATCAGTCGCGCTATCTGGCTAGTGAAGCGCGGAAAACGCTGCAAATCTTTGTTGATATTCGGCACCGTGCGCAAATTGAGCCACTGCTCGAACAAGTGGTCGAAGTTGCTCTTGGCGCGCGCGTCGCCGAGCAGCCGCGTCGTCTGCATCGCCAAGGCGTCGGGCGTCGCCAGCGCGCCGCTCTTCGCCGCCGCCAAGAGTTCGGCGTCCGGCATGCTGCCCCAAACCAGGTACGACAAGCGCGTCGCCAGCTCGTACGGCGCGAGCGTGGTCGATTTGCCGACCGCCGGCAGGCTCTCGGGCTCGAGCCGATACAGGAACTGCGGCGATTGCAGAATCCGCTCGAGCGCCGCACCCTCCGCCGCCTGAAAACCGAGCGTCGCCTTCACGCTCACGAAGGTCGCGGCGATGCGCGACAGCTCGTCGGCCGACGCCGGGCGACGAAAAGCGCGCTCGGTGAACGGCTTCAAGAATTCCTGAAAGCATCCGTCGCTGCCTGTCATCGGATCGCAACCGGTGAGCTTGGCATCGGTTGTGACGAGCGCCGCGATGCGCTCGGCGACTTTGCCGTAGCCATCAACGTGCTGTGCGCTCACCCCCTGCAACGTCGCCTGGTTATCGAAAATCAGCTCGCGCGAGGTGGTGTCGCCCGGGATCGCGTCGCCGACGTTGCCGACGTCGTAGCCGGCGAACAGGTCGTGCAGCGTGCGGGCGTATTCGAAATTCGTCAGCCGCCGCAGCGGTGCTTTGGCGTCGCACCCCGACGGCAGTATCGGCGCGACCCCCGGCTGGCCCGCATTCGCCGAGCCCGCCGTACCGAGCGCGCCGTGCGGTTGCTGGCTCGCCTGCCCGGGCCGGCCGGAGACGTACCCGTCACACGCCACGCTGCCGAGCGACAGCGCGAGCCCGACACCGCCCAACCAAAAACGCGAATTCATGGGTCATCTGGGCCCTCACGTGGGCGCCTCTCTGACGTGAAGGTCAGCCGTCGCTTCGATTGGTCGGAAACGCCGCGCCCGCGAAACAATTTGTCACGTTGCAGGTCAACGACCGAGTTTGCGACCCAGCCAGCCGTCGACCGAAGCGCGCCCGCCGCCCGACAACACGAGCGACCCCGCCATCGCCATCGCCAGCAGATGAAGCTCGTAGCCTTCGCCGTGCGGCGCGCCGCCCCAGTTCATGAAAAATCCGTTGGGCCAGTGCACGAGCCCAAGCGCCCCGAGCATGACCGCGAAGGCCGCGCCGGCCGATAAGCGCGTCGCCAGCCCGACGATCAGCCCGAGCGAGCCGAGAAAGTCGGAGACGATCACCAGCGCGCCCAACACGCTCGGCATGCCGAGCGACGCGAAAAAGCCTAGCGTGCCCTGGATGCCGTAACCACCGAACCAACCGAACACCTTCTGCAGCCCGTGACCGAAGATCACCCCGCCCAGCGCGACGCGCAGCAGAGTGGGCACGACGCTGTCGGTGGTGGCGAGCAAGCGTGCCAGCAATTGGGGCCGACCGCTGGCGGCAACCCGGACCGGATAAGTCGGCTGATCGGGGGTGGTCGTGAGTTGAGTCATCGAGAGTCTCCTGTTGGCGCCACGGCAACGCGCCGTGAACCCGGAGAAGCTGCGGCAATCTTAGATAACAATCCAACTCATGTTCGTGATGTCAGATATCACGTGTCGCGTATATCTGGCTCGAGCTGCCGGCGCAGAACCAGGCCACCGCGCCTGGCGGGTGTCACCGGGTCTGTCCCTGAATGCTGCGCTCTCGGCGTAAACGTGCCCGTGCCCGTGCCCGACGGTCCGTGAGTCACCGTCGGCGGTATTTGGGGGTAGTAGGCCAGGGTTTGTGGCGCGTGCCAGGCACGCGCGCGCCGCGGGCAG
>JBBRMI010000362.1:0-4138 GCA_038230915.1 Polyangiales bacterium
AGTGATGCGCGATTTCGCCGTGCCCTTCAGATCGGCATATTCCGGGAAGTAGTCGAGCACCGGCACGTCGACGCCGGAGATGGCACCCTGATCGATCGCGATGCCGATCAGGACTGCCGTAATGCTCTTGGTGACCGAGCGGACGTCGTGCAGGTCGTCTGCAGTGAAGCTGGAAGCGCGCGCCAGGAGCGAGGCCCCCGGGTGGTCGGTGCCGTCGAAGTACGCCTCGAGCTGCACTCGTCCGGCGCGGTCGACAACCACGCCGTGCAGGTTGGCTTCCGGCGTCGCGATCCCCAACAGTTTCGCGCAGAGTGCATCGATGTCGACCGGGACCTCGGCTGCCGCTGCCGGCGCGGCAGGCGCACCGCACGAGCTTGCCGCGAGCGCCGATACGCCTGCCATGCCGGCGGCCATGGCGGCCGCGCAAGCAAATACGCGGTTTAGCCCAGCCATCATCACGCTCCGCACCGTTCTGTGGCCGGGACTATAGGCCGCAGGCCGAAGCCTCTTGGACAGCAGTCGGCCAACTTGAGGCACCGAAGCGGCCTGAACGAGAGACGATATCCGCCAACTGCCGACGCCCGTCCCAGCCTTTCCGACCCATACCGGAAATCTACCGCACCGAATCGGGCGTCCGGGCGGACCTTCGTCTTGTCGAGCAGCGGACGGCAGGTTCAACCAGTAGTGCGTTAGGCCTCCTTGCAACGGGCCGGCACCTTTCAACCATGCACCGCCTGCACTACCGTGAACGCGAAACCGCGCCACAGGGCCGTACCCCAAAGCGCAAGCAGAAGCGCCTGTGCGCCGATCAGTAAGAGCGCTCCGCGCATCGTCGCCGGGTGCAACCGTCCCTCAACGGTGCTGAGGTCATAGGCAATCATCGGCACCAGCAGGACGAAATCGAGAGCCAGCGCAAATGGCCAGTAACCATAAGTCATTGGAATCCATAGGAAACGTTGGATAGCCGCCTGGAGCGTCAGGAATACGGCGAAGGTCATCAGACGTTTATGCCAGGCCGGGCGCCGTCGCTCGTGGACAGCCCAGGCGAGTAAAACCCCGAAAGTGACATAGACATAGGGGCCAGGCAGCATCCAGTCATATTCGCTGACATCTCGCGGGATGGGGTGGGCGACGAGAGCCCTCATCTCAACAAAAATCATGGAGACCCACGCGCCCCATCCGACCGAAACCGCATACGGGCCAACCCGCCTATGCAGACTCGTTCGCCCGGTTGCTCCAAGATAGGCTTGGAACGCAAATGCCGCGACCCAGGCTGTCATGATTGCGGCATGAACATGCAGAACCTGCGCGATCGGAAAGGCGCCAGCAGCAAACTCGCGATACTCCGGGACGAAGGTGAAGCCGAGGATGACAATGGCAGCGACTGCCATGCCTACGAAAAAATGGCGTAGCGGGCGGGAACGACGGCGCGACTCGGGTGCGGCCGTCAAGAGTTCGGATGGCGTCACGTTCAATCCTCCAGCTCAGGCAAGGACACCGGCCCGACGGTCTAGCGACTGCTTAGGCTCTCAAGACCGATCGTGTCATATCAGCCGCATCGACCTGGATCAACGGGCCCTTGACGACGAAGGCCTCTTCATTCGCGCTCCCGGGATTGCCAATCGAGGTCGGCCCAAACTTGATTTCTGCGCCGAGCGCCTCATGCAGCGCCTCTAGCCGAGCCGACACAATCCAAAGATTGATTGTTTGGGGGAAGTCCGGCAAATCGCTTGGACATTGGTCAGCATCTTCGACGCTCGATTGCGATAGGCTTGTTGTGCGCGCCCTGCCAACTCGCCCCTCCACCCAGAGAATGCCCGGGCCTTTGACTGTCAAAGTGGCTGCGCTGCGGACCAGGGAGTGACCTGAAGTATCGATCTTGATGAATCCGAACATTTCTGGTCGTCGGAGCAGCAGCAAGCGAGCATCGTCGGCACCGATGGTGTGGTCACCAATGGGACGTCTCCGGAGACCAAAGCCGTGATCGGTAGGTTTTCGATCATCGACGTACCGACGCGCGCGGACGCGCTCGGATGGGCCGCCAAGATCGCGGTTGCCTGTCGGTGTGCGCAGGAGGTCCGCGAACTCGGGGACGATCCGGAAGCCTGATCACCTCTCCCCCCGGGCCTCCGCCGAGCGACGCATGTGGGCCATGCAAGCAGGCCCCCTGTCAGGTGACTGCGCCATCGCGTAGCCATGCTCTCGGCCAAATGCAGAATTGGCGAGTGTCCGGCTCGCGCAGTCTAGGCCTGAGCCTGACCCGATAGCCAGGGCCGGCGTTCGTCGCGAGCAGGGTTGGAAACGTCTTGGCGACGAAGCGCGCTATTGTTCGTGTGCCACCCACCGAGACCTCGTCATGGACGCAACGATTCGCATAGCCGAGATCGACGTGCTCGTCGAAGGCCAAGGAGACACGACCATCGTCATGCTTCATGGTTGGCCCGACACACGTCGCCTCTGGGACGCGCAGGTCGCTTCGTTGAAGTCGAGCTTTCGATGCGTGCGCTTCACCTTGCCCGGCTTCGACTCGGGAACGCCGCGAGTCGCCTGCACATTGGCGGCGACGCTCGATCTGCTGCTCGCGGTAGTCGACCGCCTCAGTCCCGCGCGGCCAGTAGTGCTGCTGCTGCACGACTGGGGCTGCTTCTTCGGTTACCAGTTCGCGATGCGACACCCCACGCGGGTCTCCAGGATCGTCGGCATCGATATCGGCGATGCCCGCTCGCCCGACTACACGCGGTCACTGAAGCTCAAGGCCAAGGCGATGCTGGTGGCCTATCAATGCTGGTTGGCCTTGGCCTGGCGCATCGGAGGGCGTGTCGGTGATGCCATGACCCGGGCCATGGCTCGCGCCGCGCATGCACCCGCGAACCAGGTATCGATTCACTGTGGGATGAACTACCCCTACGACATTCGCTGGACGGGTTCACATGGCTCGTACAAGAGTGCGGTGCCCTTTTTGCCGACGTGGCCCATGCTCTTCATGTACGGAGCCCGCAAGCCCTTCCCATTTCATTCGCCGCAATTCGCCGCGGCTCGATCGGCACGCAGCGATTGCCGCGTGATCGAGTTCCAGACGGGCCACTGGATCATGGTCGAGGACCCGCAGGGAGTCAACTCGGCTCTGAACGACTGGCTCAATCAGGCTTCCGCGTAGATCCTTGATTTGCTGGTAGTCGGTCGGGCTCGTTCGCACACGAATGCCCGGAAGAAGCATGGGCATTTCGCGTCGAGGCTGGCGGCCTGCTTCATGACGTTGGCACGTACAGACGCCAGCCCACAACGCGACCGGCCCACGGTAGCGCAGACGCTGCCGTCGGTGCTCGAATGGCTTTGGAAGGGCTACCCGATTCCCTAAGCCCCGGTGGCGTCCGCCAGGCGCAGCCCGTACAGGCTCGCGACTCGTCCGGCGCGCTCGACGACGAGCGCGCGAAGCGCCTCGGGCTCGACGACTTCGACCCCTGGCGCCAGGCGAAGCAGTTGCCGTGTCGCGTGCTCCAGCGATTCGATCGGGACGCGCAGCTTCACGCGACCGTCTTTGCGCCGTGACGCTGGAGCGGCCGCAACTGCCCGGGCGACCGCGCTGCCGAGCGAGGAAAGCTCCTTCAATCCCGCCGGCGTGGCGAGCACCGTCGCTTCGTCCGTGTAGAGCTCGCGCTCGAATCGCCTGATCGACTCCGCCCAGAAGGCGGCGAGCTCGAACCTCGATGGCTGCCGCACCGGCTCGGGTAGCACCTCGGCACGATCGATGTTCGAGATCCGGAAGGTTCGCAGCGCATCGCCGAGGCCGGCCACCAGATACCAGACGCCTGCTTTGAGGACCAGGCCGAGCGGGTCGACGGTACGCGATGCGATGCGCTTCCAGCTCTCGTAGCGCATCGTCAGGCGGCGTTCGCTCCAGACCGCTCCTGCCACGGCGCCCAGATGCGGAACAGGCTCCGTCTCGCGGTACCAGTCGACAGGATCGAGGTGCAGCTTCGAGCTGACGCGCTGCGCATCGGCGCGCGAGGTCGAAGGCAAGGCCGCCAAAAGCTTCAGCCTGGCCGACTCGACCTCTCGACCCAGCCCAAGCTGTGCCGCCGGCCCGGCGAGGCCGCTCAGGAAGACGGCTTGCGATTCGGCCGGCGTCAATCCGGTC
>JBBRMI010000363.1:0-4092 GCA_038230915.1 Polyangiales bacterium
AGCTGGCTCAACAGCATCGAGCAGTCCTGCCACCTGGCAGTCTTGACGCCGAGCTCCGTGCTGGTCCTGGCCGCCGCGCAGAGCCTGCTACCCATGCAATACAACGTGCGGGTCGGCTCGTAATTCCCTATTTTGGAGGCGAGCTCGGGCATCGTTCTCCTGGCGCACGCGCCGAGCCCGCTCGTAACCCGCGCGCTTTCCGACGTGACCGGGCCGGTGCGCAGCACGCTAGAGCGGCGGCTCGAAAGCGTACGCCAGACGGGTCGCGAGAGTGTCGGCAGCAGCGTCGTGACCGGAATCATCAACTTGAGCGCGCCAGTATTCGATCATCGCGGGGCGCCAGTCGCGGCGCTCACGGTTCCTTATGTGGCGCAGCGCTACGCGCACACGCCGGTGGAGGCCGGAGGAGGCGCTGCTTTCGCAGTCACGACGCCAGCGCCTTCTTGGAGCGGTTGTGGCTGAGCGGCGCGCCGCGGGGCCAGGAGCCGATGGTGCGCTCGCCGATGCAGCGCTTTGGCCGGGTGGGGTTCGCCGCAGTCGCTCTCGAAGGTCGCCGTACCGGCAACTACGAGCGCCATCGCCCAGAAACGACGACGCTCTACGCGGTCGTACGCGACAACGTCGAGACGCTCTATGCGGCGGTGGCGGCGGGCTTCGAGGGACCTACTTCAAGACCCTCGTCGTCAGACGCCCACAACCAACCGAGAACTCCCCGCAGCGCGAGCTGTTCGAGGAGCACTGAACCCTGAAGACTCCGCAGTCGGCACCGGCAACGTGCCGCAGCGCCGAGCCTCGCGCCGATACCGGCTCGCTGCCCGAGTCTTACGGTTAGGGCGGCCGCCGGGTAGGTGACGAGGCCGTTCAGGAGGGCTCATCCGGCCTTGGGGGGAAGGAGTGGCGACGGCCATCTCGGGCCCACCCCGATCAATTTACCTACGCGCTGCGCCGGCGGCATCGCGCGGTCTCGCTAGGCGATCAGCGACGCGATGGTTCCGTCACAATAGGCCGGGTTACCGAACTTGGGCTCGCTGATGCCGAAAGCGTTTTGGATCGTGGCGTGGACGTCGTTGACCGAGCGGCCATTCATCGGCAGTACTTGTCCTTGTTTCAGGAAGCCGCCGGCGTTGCCCATCAAGAGCCACAGTAGTTTGTCCGCCTCGTGCATGCCGGAGTTGCTGAACTCGGAGACCCACAGCACGACCGTGTTGTCGAGCACGCTGCCGTTGCCCTCCTTAGCCGCGTCGAGCTGGCCGAGCAGGTAGGCGAACTGCTCGGCGTACCAGTGGAACACCGTCTGCTTTGGCGCGCTGCCGTCGTCGCCGCTGTGCGACAAGTCGTGGCCCAGCTTGTTCACGCCCAGCCACGGGTAGCTGCATTGATCGACGGAGTTGCTCCACTGCAGGCTTGCGACGCGCGTCACGTCGCAGCGCAGCGCTGCCACGATCAGATCCATCTGCAGCTTGCCCATGTCCGGATAGGCGGCCTCGGCGCGGGGGTCGTTCACCTTCGCGCCCAGCACCGGCACCGCGCACTGTCCCGGGACCGGAAGATTGGCCAGCCGCCGTTCGATGTCTCGAAGTGAGGTTTGATAGGAGTCGAGGCGCTCGCGATCCAGGCTAGGCAGCTTGTCGCGTAGGCTGGTGATTTCGGTCAAGGCGTGGTCGAGGGCGCTCTTTCGCAGATCCACCGGCGGCGGAGCGTCGGCCATCGCTACGCTGCCGAAGATTCGGGCGTAGGCCTCCCACGGATTCTCCATCGCCGGCAAGCGGTCCCGCGCAGCCGCCCAAATTAGCGCGGAGTTGGTGTCATCGTAGAGGATGCGCACCCCAAACTGCAGCGACTTGAAGGTGGTGTCGCCGCTAATAACGCGGGCGATCTTTTGATCGATCGAGGGTCCGCCGGCGTTCTCACTGTCTGCCATCTCGGTGCAGGTGAGCATGTGCGGAACGCCACGGTGGTGACCGTCGCCGCCCGGGCCTTGATCGCGCGAGCGCAAGTTCAAGCCGTCGAGCACGGTGAGCTTGGAGCGAAACGGATCGAGCGGTGAAAAAATTGGACCCAGCGTGCTTTGACCGACCGCCGGCCGCACCGCGTCGGACCACATGCCCTCCGGCACGTGCACGACCAAGAATCGTTTTGCACCCGCGCTCTGAGCGAGCGCGGATTTGCGCGGCAAAAGCGCGCCACCGCTGACCGCGGCCAGCCCGCCGAGCAGGGCGCGGCGTGAAGGTCGCCAGATACCGGCACGCTGCGAGCTCATGGCGCCACCACCTCGGTTGGGGCGCGGTAGGTGGAGAACGCATCGGTCTCTGTCAAATCTACGAGCAGTTTTTTCATGTCTCCACCAGAAGCCAAGAAGCGGTCTTGAAGCTTTTGCAGCGAGCAAACATCGTCGTCGGTCTCGTGCCGCGCCAGCGCGTAACGCAGCCATTGCGTAGCGACGCAGCGCTGGGCCTGCTTGCTGCTCGATAGGCGCTGCGCAAGCTCCACACCGCCCACGAACGCGCCGTCGCTGTCCTCGGTGCTGGTGACCACACCGCTCGAATCGATCGGCTTGTCTTGCTCCAGGCTGCGGAACCGGCCGAGCGCGTCGTACTGCTCGAGCCCAAAACCGAGACCGTCGATCAAGTGGTGGCAGCCACTGCAGGCCGCCGAGCTCGAGTGCGTGGCCGCGCGTTCGCGAAGCGAGACGCCGGGTTGAGGCTTGGGTAAGACCGGCACGTTGTTGGGCGGATCGGGCAGCTCCTGACATAGCAAGCGGCGCCTGACCCAGGCTCCGCGCTTGAACGGCGAGCTTTCGGTCGGTGAAGCCAGCGCGGTCAAGACCCCAGGCTGAGTCAGAAAGCCTGCGCGTTGTGCCGGGTCCAGCGAAACCTTCACGAAGGTGGCGTCGTCGGCCGGACCCTGCACCCCGTACAACTTGGCGAGCCGCGCGTTGACGAACGAGAAGGGCGCGCTGAACAGCGTCGTGGCGCGCGCGTCGCCCTCCCACAGGACGTGGCTGATGAAGCGCTCGGTCTCTTGCTTCATCGAGTCGCGCAGCGGCTCGCCGAACTCCGGGTAAAGCGTGGCGTCCTTGGTGGTGTTCGCCAGAAGCTGTGCGCCGAGCCATTGCTGGTAGAAGGCGCTGGTGGCGGTTCTAGCGCGCGGGTCGTTGACCAGTCGCTGGGCTTGGGTGGCGATTTGCTCGCGCGTCGAAAGCTCGCCGTGCGCGGCGGCATCGAGCAGCGCCTCGTCCGGAATCGAAGACCAAAGCAAGGTGGCCAAGCGCGACGCGAGCTCGAACGGCGTCAGCTGCTTTGCCCCGGGGATGGTGGACGGTCCTGCGCCTTGCTCGGGTCGAAACAAAAAATGGGGCGACACCAGCACGGCCGCCACCACGGCGCGCACGCCATTCTCCGCGTCCGCTTGCCCGGTGGTGCTGGTCCAGATCGCTAGCAAGCCCGCGACCTCGTCGGCCTCGAGCGGACGCCGGTACGCGCGACGGCCAAAGCGCTCGATGAATTTAGTCACGCAACTGCTGGCGTCGCTAGCCTTGACGTCACAGCCCACCAGCGTCGAAGCATTGGTGATGCCTTCAGCCAGTTTGACGGCGGTCTCGAGATACTTTTCGGCCAACAGCACGGGCACCGTTTGTACCGTCGCGGTGTTGTCGAAGAAGCCGACGCGATTGTCGGCCGGAAAGGTCGCGGCGGGGTGCGACGTGTCGCCCAGCAACTCGGCGACCGCGTTGTCATACTCGCGTGCGGTCAGGCGTCTGAGCGGCGACGGCCCCACCGCAGGCGTCACGCACTTCGCGACCGCGGGCGTCCCGCCGGGACCCGCGACGGATGCAGGAGGCTGTGCCGGCTGCCCGGGAAGCGCGCCGGAACCTACATTATCGCCGACAATGTTACCGACGCAGGATGTTTGCAGTAGTAAAGAAAACAGCCCAATACCGCGAAAGGGACGCAGCCAGAGAACTTGGGTGCTCCGCATGACGGGCAGTGTATCGAACACGCTGTCCGGCCTCTTCCGGTCGCGCAGGGAGGCTTTTCCGGAATACTAAGGTGGCTCGGTACAAGGCGCTCGAGGTACTCGAGCTACTGACCG
>JBBRMI010000364.1:0-4075 GCA_038230915.1 Polyangiales bacterium
GACCGAACCTGCTGCCGTCACCGAAACCGCTGCCGACTGCGAATTTGTGCTGACCCGAAACCGCTGCCCAGACCGACCCCGATCCCGCTGCCGATCAGCCGATCCCGCTCCCCAACCCGGCCCGATCACCAATCAAGGCTGAAGAGCAGCGAGCAAACAGGGAGACGGGGAGATGGGGAGGTTTTGTTTGTTCGAGAAGGAATCCACGGGAAGAGAGTGGTAGGTGCAGGGCGTGGACCCCGCAGCCCCCGGCGCTCGCCCTACCGTTGCGGTCTTGTACTTTGCGGCGCTGCGCGACCTTTCGGGGACGAACGAGGAGCGGGTGAGCTTGCCGGCCGCACCGGTCAGCGTGGCCACGCTGTTGGCTCTGCTGCAGGACCGGCACGGCGCGCTCCGCGGGCGCCTGCAAAGTGTGCGCGTCGCGGTCGACGAAGAGTTTGCCGAGCTGTCGCGCGAGCTCCGCGGCGGGGAAGTCGTGGCGTTGATTCCGCCGGTGTCAGGCGGCTGATGGCGACCTTCCAGATTGGCGCCGACGAAAATGGCCTGGGCTCACGGCTCGGCCCCTTGATCGTGACCGGCGTTTTGGCCGAGGCGGACGAAGCCGGCGAGCGTTTCTTGTCGCGCAAACTGCCGAAGCGGATGCGTGAAGATCTGGACGACTCCAAGCGCCTGATGTCGCACACCGACGTCGGCATCGGCGAAGCTTGGGCCAGGGTGTTGACCGGCAACAGCGCGCGCTCACCCGCGGAGCTGTTCGAGCGACTGTCGCTGGAAGGTTCGAGCAAACTGCGCGAGCCCTGCCCGAAGACCGCGCTCGCCCAATGCTGGAGCGTCGAGCGCGAGGCATTTGGCGCAACCGCCGACCAGTGCGCGCGCGCCGCGCAACACCTGGCCACGTTCGCCAAGCGCGGTGTGCGCATCTTGGAGGTGCGCACCAGCGTCGTCTGCACCCAGCAGCTCAACGTCAACCGCGATCGCGGCATCAACCGCTTCGTCAGTGATCTGCATGCGATGGAGCGCCTGGTCTTGAAATTGCGAGGCAGCGCCGATGCTCCGGTAGAAGCCGTGTGCGGCAAGGTCGGCGGCATCGGTGAATACGCCAAGTTCTTCGGTCCGCTCGCCGGCTGGCTGCACGCCACGATCGTCGAAGGCCGAGCCGAGAGCGCCTACCAGTTTCCGAAGCTCGGCCGGTTGCGCTTCGTGCGCGACGCCGACGCGCACGCGCCGCTGGTCATGCTGGCGTCGCTGGTCGGCAAATACGTGCGCGAGCTGTTCATGAGCCGGATCGCCGCGCACTACCCGGCGGACCAGGGCAGCCCGCGTCCGAGCGGCTACCACGACCCCGTGACGGCCGCGTTCGTGGATCGGACCCTGCTGGTGCGTAAAAAGCGGCGTATGCCGGATCGCTGCTTCGAACGTGAGCGCGACCCAGCCGCAGTAGCGCGCAGCGGAGCCTCGGCGTCGTGAGCGCGGCAGGCGAGGTCGACGAGCGCACGTTGCGCATCCTGAACGGCCCGCTGCCGCGCGAGGTGCTGCGTTTCGGCGCGCCGCTCGCGCTGGGGATGGGGCTACAGACCGCGTTCAACCTGGTCGACGCATACATCATCGCGCGCCTGCCGAGCGACGTGTCCGGTCCATCGCTGGGCGCGATCGGCATTTGTGATCAACTCGCGGCGCTCGGCACGATCATCAGCTACGGCGTTAGCGTGGCCGCGGCCAGCTTGGTCAGTCGCGCCTGGGGCCGCGGCGACAAGGACGAAGCGCGCCGTATTGCCTGGCAGTCGGGGTTGCTCGTGCTGGGCTTGGGTGTCGTGCTGGCAGTCGTGGGCGGCCTGGGCGCTCGCACGCTGCTGACGGGCGTGATCGGCGTGAAGGGCCAGGTCGCCGAGCGCGGCGCTGACTACCTGTCGGTCGTGATGGGCGGCGGCATCACCATGTTCTTGATGCTGCATTGTGCGAGCTTGTTGCGCGCGGTCGGCAGCTCCAAGACGCCGATGGCGCTGTTACTCCTCGGCAATCTGTTGAATTTCGTGTTCGCCGTACTGTTCGTCTACGGCTCGGGCGACGCGCCAGCGTTCCTGTCGTGGGGGCCACGCTTCGCGCGAGCGCTCGGCGTGCCGCGCTTGGAGCTGTTCGGCGCCGGCATCGCGACGCTGCTGGCGCGCGCGGTGGTCTTGCTGCCGCTCGGATTTTTCGCGGCGAAACGCCTTGGATTTCTGGAGCGCGCCACCCGGCTCGTGCCCGACCGCGCGTTGATCCGCGGGCTTATCCGCCTAGCGTGGCCATCCAGCGCGGAGCTCGTGGTGCGCATGTGCGCGATGCTGCTGACGCACGCGCTGGTGGCCCGGGCTTTCACCACACCTACCGACCAGCGCGCCACGACTGCGCTCGGCATCGTGTTTCGCTTCGAGACGATGGCGCTATTCATCAGCATTGGCTGGGGCAGCGCAGTCCAGACCTTCGTCGGTCAGAACTTGGGTGCCGGACAAGTCGCGCGCGCCAAGCAGAGCGGTTATTGGGCGACGCTGTACAACGCCGGCATGATGGCGGTGTTGTCGGTCGTGTACGTCAGCTTCGCGGCGTCGATCGTCGGCTTCTTCGATCGCGACCCGCAGGTGCTCGCGATCGCGCAGAGCTACTTCGCGTGGGTAGCTCCGACCTACGTGGCGCTCGGCATCGGCATCGTGCTCGGCTCGGTCATGCAAGGCGCCGGCGCGCCGGAACGCGCGCTGTTTTTGGATGCTTGCGTGCTGTTCCTGGTCCAGGTACCAGCCAGCATTTTGGTGCTCAGCTCGCCGAACCGCAGCCTGACGCAAGTCTGGCTGGTCGCCGGCCTGGGCTACGTGGCGCTGGCGGTAACGCTGTTCACGAGCTACTGGCGCGGGCGCTTCTTACGAGCCGCTCTGGCCTGAACCCGGAATTGTGGGCCGCGCAGACACGCCACCGGTCAAGGCCCGAGTGAAATGAACGTCCAGCTGGGGGAAGGCGATCGTAATGCCGGAAGCCTTGAACCCCCACCAGATGGCTTCGCGCAAGTCCGAGCCGGCGACGCGGAAGTTGAACGGCTCGTGCATCCAAACCGAGACTTCGAAGTCGACCGCCGAGTCGCCGAAATCGACGAGTAGGACCCGCGGCGGGTAGGCTATGTCGCGCCAGGTCACGTCCGCCGCAGCTTTTAGTAGCACCGCGCGCACCAACCTGAGGTCGGATTCGTAAGCCACGCCGACCTTGACCTTGACGCGATAGAGGTTGTCTTCGAGCGTGTAGTTCTTCACGTTGGATTGAACCAACGTGGAGTTGGGCACGATGATGTCCTCGTCGTCGAGCGTGCGCACGATCGTGGCGCGGATGCTCATCTTCATCACTTTGACGATCTGCGTGCCAATCTCGAGCACGTCACCGGGTTTGATCGTGCGCTCAATCAGCAAGATGACGCCGGACACGAAATTCTGCGCGATGTTCTGCATCGCGAAGCCGAAGCCGACCGCGAACACCGCGCCGGCCGCGAACACGGTATCGAGTCGGATTCCCACCAAGTGCAACGCCAGCGCCAGCCCGACGACGATGAAGCCGTAGTGAATCAGCCGATCAGCCACGCCCAAGTCGCCGCCCGCGGCTTCGATACGGCCGCGGCGGAGCGCGCGCCGAACGCCGGCTCGAATCACCCACGACACGCCCAGCATAGCCAGGAACGTGACCAGCATGCTGGCGAGTGTCAGCAGCGAGACCGGCTTCGCCCCAATCGTAAACAGCGTCTCGGTGACGAAGGGCACTTTCGTGTAGATGGGTTCGTGCGGAGCCCCTGCCATATCCGGCCGAGTATGCCCGGGTACCTAACCTGCGCCAATCCTGGCCGCGGACAGCCCAGTCTTGATCCGTTGTCTTGGCGCCTCGCGAGCGCGGCCCTCGGGAGGGGGTTCGGGAGTGGGGGCGGGGGCGGCCTCGGCAAGGGTTTCGGGCGAGCCAGAGGCTGGGCCGCGCTCGCGAGGCGCCTTTCTCGGACTCGGCGCGGAGCCGGATATGTCGGTATCGGTTGCGGGCTTCGGCCCTGGGTTTCGGTCGCCTCTTTTCAGCA
>JBBRMI010000365.1:0-4072 GCA_038230915.1 Polyangiales bacterium
CTCGCGCGTATGGCCCTCCGCCGCGCGCTTGAGCGCGGGCAGCAGGATGGGTTCGATGGCGAAGTGCCTGGAGCGGCCGTTCTTGGTGTATTCGTTGAAGCGCTGCTTGTCGGAGTCCCAGGCTCGGTAGACCCGAACCATCCCGTGCTTCACGTCTACACCCTGCCGCCAAAGCAGCGCCAGCACCTCGCCCGGTCGGCAGCAGAAGTACACGGCGGCCGCGTACAGTAGGCGGCGCTCGAAGGGGACATCCTCGCAGGCCAAGAGTTGCTGCAGCTCCACCGGGAAGAGCCACTGTCGTTCGACTTCGGTGGGACGATCCGGGGGTTGCACGTCCTCCGCCGGGTTCTTCTTGAGTAGACGCAGCTCGCGCTTCTTTGAGTGGGCGAGGTCGCTAAACATCTTGGACGCAACAGCCCAGCAATTGATCGCGTTCTTGGCGCCGAACGTGATGGCGTCATCCTCGACCTTCTCGTCCAGTTTCTGGACGAGATCGCGCAAGTCGTCCGCGGTCACCTCGTCAACGCGCTTCTTGCCGACCACGGGCTTGATATGCAGGCGGTACCGATACAGATCGGAGCGGATCGACTTCACCTTCCCCATGCGCGACGGAACCCAAAGCTTCTCGAAGTACTCGTCGCATGTCGGCAACTTGCTGAGCGGCGCCAGCTTCTTCTTGGGTGGCTCCCAGACCCGCCCCTTGGCCGCTTCGGTCATTTGTACGGCCATCTCGCGAGCGTCGTCGTCGGACATGCTCGGGTCGAGCGGGATCCACGGGCGAACAGTTTTCCCGTAAGTGTCCTTCGCTGTAATCCGCGCGAAGAGCTTGTCCTGAGCTGGTCGCCAGATCGTTCCTTTGGCATTGCGAGACATCAGCCAGCCTTTCTTAAGCCAGCGCGTTCGAGCGCGGCCTCGATCGAATCATCAGTCTTTCGTACACCGGCGCGCTGGAGCGCACCGTCGTTGGGGGTGCCGTCCGTCCTGTCTCGGGTGACCGCAAGCTCGATGCGGGCGGCCTCAATGTAGCGGTGCATCACCTCGCGCTCTACCAGAACGCGGCCAGCGCGCTTGTAGCCGGCGATCTTGCCGCAGCGGACGAGCTTGCAGTGAGTGGCTGGTGGCAGGGGTGAGTTGTGCTGGTCGTAGTACCGAGCGTCGCTATTGAGCGAGTCGAGCTTGTCGGCGACGCTATCGGCGAGCTCATGCAGCAGGTCTCGAAGGCGGCTCACGGCATTCCCTCCCGCGCCACTCGTCTCTTGGCCTTCGAGTCGACGCCAAGCACCACAGGCCGCTCACCGCCCGACGGGATGCTGCTGCGTTGGGGTGGCTCGAGACGGTCAATAGCGCGGCGAGCCGTCGTCCCCACGTTGGCAACACTGGCTACCCGCTCTGCCTTCATGGCCCTGCTCACGAAGTCTTCCAACATCACAGGCCTTGCGGCGAACTCCAGCAACGAATCCCGTTCCCAGATCAACATGCCCGCCGGCTCGCCTAGGTTACTCGCGATTCGTCGCCGCGCCAGGGCTTGCCTCTGCCGCTCACTAGGCCCCGCAGGCTCCAGCGGAAGCACCGCCGCTCGAGGAGGCTCGCTCGTCGTTGATTCTAACGCAGGTGACTCACGCTGAGCTGTAGGCACACTTTGGCACGCTGCTGTGGGTACACCTGTAGTCGCACCCGAAAGCGTCTTGGACATTGGCCCTGCCTTCCAGCTCCCTCATGACAGATCCGGATATGAAATCTCCAGAATGTCCTAAAAAAAGTCAAAATCGAGCCTATTTCGGCTGCGAGTGAGCACCCACGATCGTGGTGGCGAGATCGAGCGCAGGATGGTTAAGAAGCTTATCGAGAGCGCGCTCTTCGAGCTGACGCACGCGCTCTTCGCTGATACCGAGCACGGCCGCGACTTCTTCCAGTGTGTGCTCACCTTCGTTGGCTACGACGAGCGAGCAGTCGCGCGTCGGCCTCCGCTGATGGTCGTAACGGTCGCGATGCTCGAGGTGGTAGCGGCATTGCGTCTGCCTGCAACTGAGTTGGTAACCGTTCAGGGGTGGGGTTGAGGGAGGCGTCGTGACCGTGCGATTGGGTCGTGCATGACGAACACGACGGTGGAGTTGGAGAGGCAGATCGAGCAGATGGTTGCGACGCACGTGGCAGCGCTTCGAAAAGCGGCGCAGGGCGCGGTCGAGCGGGCGTTTGCTACGGCGAGTGCGGCGGCACCGGCGGTGGCGTCGTCGTCGCGACCGCGTGCAACGCGAGCGGCTGGCAAGCGGCGTGCGGGGTCCGAGCTGTCGGCGCTAGGCGAGCGCTTCTTCGAGGTGCTGAGCCGCAAGCCCGGCGAGACAATGGGGGTGCTTTCGGCGGAGGTGGGTGCCTCGCCTGGGGAGCTACACCGGGCGGTGAGTCGATTGAGAGAAGCCGGGCGTGTCCGGACTATCGGCGAGCGCTCTCGGATGCGGTATTTCCCGCTTTCCGCGAGCGCCGCGAGCTGAGAAGTCAGACGGCGGCGAACAGCGAGGGCGGCGGCAAGTCGTCACGCGCGGCATCGCAGCACGCGGTCAAGAAGGCGAGCACACTGCGCTTCTGCTTGCGCGAGGTGTGGGCGACGGTCATCAGGTTTTCGGCGAAGGTGTTGCCGCGGTCGCTCTGGGTACCGAACGAGCGCTTGCGCCAGAGAACGAAGGCACGAATCTCACGCTCGGCGTGGTTGTTGGTCGGATCGACGCCGGCTTGGTCGACGAAGGTCCACAGGGCTGCCCGGTGCTCGAGGATGTCATTGCAAGAGCCAGACAGCCCCGGGATGTCGGCTGCGACGGCGTCCGCCAAGGCAGCCTCGAGCTGCTGGCGCACTGGGGCGAGCCAGGCCACGAACGTGGCGTGGTCAAGCCGACCCTGCTTGTAGTCGTGCCAGTAGTCGAAGACCAAGCCTGTGTAGTCGAGGAGCTTTTTCCCGAACGCCGCGCTCGGCCCTGCCCGCTCAGAAAACGAGATAAATTTTCTCAGCAAATGAGCCCAGCAGATTTGTCGCTGGGCCATGGCCCAAAAGTTGAGAGCCTTGGCGCGGTCGCTAATCAGGATGCCGCTCAGCGCGCCGTAGAGCGGGCGCAGCGTGTTTTTGGCGCTATTGGCCAAGATTTTGAAGACTGTCACGCCGGCAGCGGCGAGCGTCCACAGCGCCATCGTGACGCCGCCCTGGCTCCAGCTCGTGCCGTCGGTGTGTTTGACCTCGGCGGCGTGCACGCGGTCCCACGCTTCGTCGACGCAGGGCTGCACGGCACAGCTGACGCGCTCCTCCACGGCACTCAGCGCGCCGAGCGATACGCGTACGCCGACGATATCCGAGAGCAGCTCCACCGCTCGGCGCCGGCCGAGATGGTAAAACCCGGTCAGTAGCGCCATGATGGCCATCAAGCGGGGACCGAAGGGTGATGCCGGGATCTGATCGCCATCGTAGGCGGCGCGCGTCTTGTAGCCGCAGCACGGACAAGTGACCTGATGTCGGCGCCACTCCGTGGTGCGCGGCTCAATCGGCGGCACCTCGGTTTGCTGATAGCGCGTCGCTGACGCATCGGGCACCTCCGGTAGCGGCTTCCAGCAGCTTTCGCACTCGGCGGGGAACAGGTCGACGAACTTGGTCACCTTCTCCGGTGGGACCAGCTCGCGGTGGGCGCCTCGGTGCCCCGGCTGGCCGCCGCGCTTGCGCCGCGCCTTTTTTTCCTGATTTTTCCGCTTTCGCCGCTCCTCCGGAGTGTCACTCGACGGAGGCAGGTGAGAGTTGCGCGAGTTTTGACCCAGCTGCTCGGCGAGCTGAGCCAAGCGCTTTTCCAAGTCAGCGATGCGCGCGTCCTGCACGGCGATACGCGCGTCCTGCTCGGCGATGCGCGCATCCTTCGCCGCAAGCTCCGCTTCGAGCTCAGCGATCCGATCGTCTCGCCAATCGCGCTGCACGCCTCACCCATGATCGAGCTGCGGCCGGATGGAAAGCCCATTCGAAATTATGGAGCAAAGTGGATCACTTACGCGACTACCCGCGAACCGCCCGCTCGACCTCCGGCGCGAGGGGCTGAACGGTTAC
>JBBRMI010000366.1:0-4067 GCA_038230915.1 Polyangiales bacterium
ATTCCGTCCAACGCTTCGCTCGCGCCTTCCCCGGCTTCTCGCTTTGATCTGACATCGCTCCTCGCCGCCAATCTAGGCGGCGGGGGAGGCGTCAGGCGTACGCCGTTCGGGGATGGGTTACGCTTCACCACGGTTGCACTGCAGGGGCGCAAGGTCTTTGTGGCCGCAGGCTGTCCGAAGTGTCACTTGGGCCCGGACTTTACCGACAGCGCCGCGGGTGCGTTGCACGATGTAGGCACGATCCTATCCACGTCGGGGCATCGTTTAGGTGGGCGCCTCGAAGGCATCGACACGCCGACGCTCAAAGGAGTCTGGCAAACCGCGCCATACTACCACGACGGCCGGGCCGCGACGTTGATGGAGGTCGTAACCAAGTACAACGTCGGCGACAAGATGGGCATGACCAGCAACCTCAGCCAACTGCAGCTAGAGCAACTAGTCGAGTACCTCCAGGAGCTCGACGACGAGCCCGTGACGACGCACATCGACGTGCCCCCCTCGTCAACCAGCCGTGGCTGCAGCATGGCTGGACCGCCGTCCGCGACCTGGTGCAAAACCGCTGGTTGGATGCTCGGCATTCTGGGTTTTTGGGCGCTTCGTTTCGCGCGGCGACGTTGAGCGATCGGTCTTTGCCTGTGCTGGCTGCCTTGTTCGTCGGCGCCTTCAAGCGGCTACTCGATGGTGGTCTTGGAGCCGGCCGAAGATCGAAGGAAGATGGGGGTGGCTAAGGTGATGCAAGGAACCGAGTCACTGCACTCACAAGCAGGGAGGTCGGGACCTCAGGCCAGTTCTGGGACAAACCTGATTTTCAGACCAGCTGACGATTTTTAAGCCATTTATCGTAAGCACTATCCGGCTATTTGGCGGTTTCTGATGCACGGGGGAGTGCGAAAAAGCGACGTGCCGGATGTCGTAGCGGGCAGGGCCGTCAAACGTCCCGAGCACCGAACGGCGGAGCGCGGTTTGCTGGTCATACTCGCCAGCATCGTTCCGTGTTGGCGAAACGCGATGGTGCTGGTAAAGCCTGACACCATCCTGCGCTGGCACCGGTTAGGCTTTCGCCTCTTCTGGCGGTGGCGCTCGACTCTGACAATCAAACCGAATCCGCGTGATGCTAACATCATCTAGCTCGTTGGGCGCATGACCCGTGGGAACGCCGAGCGACTACGCGGCTAACTCCTCAAGCCCGGCATCCCCGTTTCCAAACGTACTATCCAGAAATCCATGCGCGCCCCGCCTCCTCCTTGCCCTCATCCTGGTCGGCTCGGGGTCATGTTTCTCTGCAATGATGTTGCCGCTAGCTGGTCGCAGTGATTAGCGAAGCACGCGCCGGTCGCTTGCAGCGGCCGCTCCGCTGGTTCGACGCGCTTCTGACTGCGCTGTGCGGGACGCTCTTGGTCTCGTTGACGTGGACGGCGCTCCACGACGTCTGTCGCGACTGGGATGCCTGGTATTACCACCTGCCCTTCGCGGCGAAGGTCTCCGGTCTGGTCGGGTCCGATTCGTTCGTCTTCGGCCCGCGGACGCAGGCGGTTTACGATGGCTTCGCGCTGTTCGGCGAGCTCATCGAAGGGCTGCTCTGGCGCATGACCGGCCGCATTCAGGCAGTCAACTTGCCCGCCCTGGCGTGCGTGCCGCTCTTGGCGCTCTTTTTGCGTCAACGCTTCGGCGTGAGCTTCGGCGCCGCTTGCGTGTCGCTGTTCGCGGTGCCGCTCGTGCTGATCCACGCCACCTCGTGCTACGTCGATCTGCTCGGCAACACGGCGACGACCGCGCTGCTCCTGCTGGTCCTCGACGCCCACGCCAAGCCCGCGCCGCCAAGCCGCGCGAGTCTGATTTTTGCGGTGCTTTCAGCCGCCGTGGCGGCGAACATCAAGCTCTTGCTTGCGCCCGTGGTATTGGTCGCTTTGATGGTGCTCGGGCTTCGCATCTGGCCGACGCTCCGCACAGCGGTCGGCCGTTCGTGGCGGCGCGGGCTGGGCGCTGCCGCGCTCGCGACGCTTTCACTACTGGTGGTGTTCGCGACACCGCTTAAGAACTCAGCGCGCTTCGGTAATCCGTTTTACCCGGAGCAGTTGACGCTGCTCGGCGTGACCCTGCCCGGCTACGAGCCGCCGTATCACGCGGCGCCGCGCTGGCTCGAGCACGCGCCCCAGCCGGCGCGCTTTGCGGCGTCCGTGCTCGAACTGGGCCTTTCGCCGCTGGCGTCGCATCGCCGCTGGTCGATCGACCAGTGGACGCCACCCAATGCTCCAGGCTATCGTTTGGGCGGCTTTTTCGGGGTGTACGCGCTGTTTCAGCTGCTGGCGCTCTGTGGCTTCGCGCTGCTCGGCCGCACGCGGCTCGCGCGTGCCGTGGCACTCGGTTTCGGGCTGATCACGGCGTTAACGAGCGTGCTCCCACAGTCGCACGAGCTTCGGTACTACCTGTTCTGGATGATGACGCTCGTGTGCATCAATTTGTGGCTCGCAAGGCGGCGCTCGGCGATGGCGGAGCGCGCGCTAGGCCTGATCGGCGCGCTCGCGCTGGGTGTGGTGCTCTGGTCGACGCGCGGTGTGTACGCGTACCCCGCGGGCATCGGGCTGCCGCGGCTCCTGACGCAACACGTCGACCCAGCCGTGCTATCGCGCATCAAGCCGGGCGAGAAAGTGTGCGCGCATCGGCAGCCGTACGCTTTTGCGTCGGCTGCGCTTTTCCATCCGCCGCGGCATTACCAGCTCAAGCTCGCAGAAGACGTGGCAAGTTGCGGGGCTTACCGCCCGCTCGATTGAGACACCCGCGCGCCCGGCGGCTCACGAGCTCGCCCTCGGTAGCGGCGCGCCGCGGTAGTCGGCGCAGTGAAGAGCCAGGGCGCGCGTCAGCTCGGTGATCTTCTCGCTGTCTTCTTGGCGCCGGCGTCGGGTGAGCAGCGACTCGCGCGTTAGCCAAATCACGATCGGATAGATCAAAAAATCGACGCCGCGCCCGATGCCGGCTGCGTGCGCGAGCATGGTGGCGTGGCCCGGAAACGCCACGAAAAACGCGCCTGCGAGAAAAGCCACGACTTCGAGCTGCAGCGGACGCCGGTTCTTGGCCCGGTACGTGACCGTGTCGAAAATCACGAGGCCCAGAACCAGCGCCAAGAGCGCCCAACTTGCAAGGTTCATGCGGAATCTCTGAACAGGTAATCGGAGAGCAGGTCGTGGAGGATCTCGAGCGCCGCCATGGCGCGCTGACCCTTGCGCACGCTTTCTGGAGTGTAGCTGACTTTGACCGGCACCTCGACCACCGCCCACTTTGCGGAGTCGAGCACGCGTTGGGTGATTTCGGTGGCGTGGGCCATGCGATTGTGACGAATGCGAATGGCGTCGAGCGCGCCGCGATTGAAGGCGCGTAGACCATTGTGTGAGTCGCCCAGGCGCCTCCCGGTCAGTGCCCATTCGAACAGGCCCGCCAGGAACAAGAGGGTGCGCCGGCCGCGCGGCACGCGCGAGCCGCCCAAGAATCGACTGCCGAGCGCCACGTCGGCACCGCGCGCGATCGCCGAGACCACCGCCACCGCGCCCTCGACGTCGTGCTGGCCGTCGGCGTCCATGGTGACGTAGGCGCTGAAGTTACCGCCTCGGAGCGCGAGCTGGCGAGCGGTTTCGAGCGCGGCGCCCTGGCCCAGATTGACGGCGTGTCGCGCCAACACGAGGTGGAACTCGCCGTTCGAGCCCGGTAGTATGCTGACGTCGATCGCCGGCTCGCCACCGTCATCCACCAAAAAGACCGTGACACCGCCGAGCCAGGCCGAGGCAGCTTCGAGCGCGCCGAGCACGCGCGACAGGCGCGCGCCCTCGTTGAATGTCGGCATCAGAACGGCAACCGTCATTTGGGTCCCGCGAATCGCATCTGCCTCCGCGGCGCGCGGCTGTCAAAGCTCGGGCCGCTGGGTGCGGTCACGGCGCGAGCCCCAGAGTTCACAGCGCCTCGTCTCCTTCGAGTTGGAGCTTGAAGCGGAGCGCCCTGCGGGCCGGGTCGCCTGGGAGTGACAGTTTGCGAGCGTTGAGCGGGCGGAGCAACTCAATGAAGGCGGCGCGCTCTCG
>JBBRMI010000367.1:0-4042 GCA_038230915.1 Polyangiales bacterium
AGCGCGTAGGTCGGATAAGCGCCCTCTCTCGGGCTGCCCCCGTCACTCGGGCGGGCTCCGGGGTGCTCGGCGGGGTAGTCGGTGGTAGGACTGGGGTGACTTTGGGCCCGCCGCCTCGGGGTCTGGCCTTGCACGGGCCTCTTCGCCGCCCTTCGCCCCGGTCTGAACAGAGCTCCGCCCCTGGCGACGCACCCTCAATGCGCGTCGAACAGCTCCGCCTGCACTGGCTCGCCGAGCTTGCGGCGGATGATGACGCTTTTGAAGAAGGGTGGCCCTCTGGCGGGCCCAAGCGTAGGCGGAGCAGTCGGCTCGCCCAGCCAGGTGAGGTAGCGGTCGATGCCGGCGCTGGTGATGACGAGGGCGCGGAGCTTCATCCGCCCGCCGCAGCGATCACAGCGCTCCACGTCGATTTTGAAGCTCCGTTTCAACAGCTCCTTCCACGGGCGATACCCGGAGCGATGCGTGGGCGGCTTTTCCTTCTTCGTGCTACCGAGCAAGCAGTCGTGGTCGTGGTCGTTCTCGGCTGCCGGAGGTGGTGGTGGGACAACGCGCGACCGCCACGTGCTGGCCGCCCCGAGGACTCCGGCATACCTGACCGTATTGAAGCGCGGCGGGTGCACGGACGCCGCCAGCCGGGCCAGAAGGGACAGCGGGTCGAGGTCGAGCGCGAAGGTCCCGTCACTGAACGGCCGCTTGAGCACCAGCCGCACCAGGTCGCCTGCGACCAGCTGGATGCGGTCCTGAGAGAGCGGGGGTCGCAAGATGTACTTGCAGAGCGCTTCGCGCCCCGCGGCGTCGTCGGCGCTCGCGGTGGTCGCGGCGTGCAGAGAGAAGCCCTGCTCGGTCGCGCAGAGCGCCTTGGTGAGCGCAGGCTCGCCAGGTGCTCGTAGCTTGATGGGCTCCCGCTTGCGTAGCGCAGGCCCGGCGGGCACGCGCCCGGTGACGGAGGCCGCCGCGAGCTCGGCCAGTGCCGGCTCGCTCTCGGCGAGCGCCTCGTCCGCCGTGACAAAGCTCAAGCTCGCGCCGCTCTCGTCGTCATCGGCGAGCACGCCCTTGCGGCGCAGCAGCGCGATGATACGCGTGCGGGCGATTTGTAGGACCTCGGCGACGTCGTCGTTGGTGAGGCAGGGCAGCGCCTGGAAGGTCAGCACGCCG
Source organism: Polyangiales bacterium (assembly GCA_038230915.1). Taxonomy (GTDB): domain Bacteria; phylum Myxococcota_A; class Polyangia; order Polyangiales; family Polyangiaceae; genus PMG-095. The sequence goes on from JBBRMI010000367.1 coordinate 1,156, forward strand.
CCCTCGTCATCGACGTAGACGCCGTCGAGGGCGAGAGAGTGAAAGTGGGGGTTGAGTCGGAAGTCGCTCGAGACGCGCTGCACTGCCGTGACGGCTCCGCTCTTGCCGTCCTTGCTCCCGCGCGCGCCCATCTTGCGCCGGTACCAGGCGAGCACGCAGTCCACGAAGGTGCGGCACACGGCGCCGAGCAGCTTGCCGTCGTAGGCCAGCCGCGCCCGCAGCTCGAACGGCAACGTCAGCACCCACTGGCGTAGCGGAGCGGCGGCAGGGATGACGTGCTCGACGAGATTCGCGGCGGTGGCGGCCATGCGCCGGCCCAGGCACGCGGGACAGAAAGCCAGCCCCTTGCACGAGAACGCGGTGACCTTCCGCTCTTGGCAATCGGGGCACGCGAGCACCGAAAATCCTCGAGCGAGGACCCCGCAGTCGACGTACGCCTCCAGCTCGGCGCGCACGAAGCCGGGTAGCGGCGCCGCAAAGCCGTGCTCGGCGGCTTCGTAGAGCGTGAGCAGGTTCTCGCGCACGACGCGGTGGAGCGCAGTCGTCTCCGGACGGCGGCGCGAATACGTCGGCGTGGCCGGCACCGCGCTCGCAAGCGCAAACCGCGTGCCCTGGGCGCAAACGAGTGACTTCGGCTACATCGTACACACACGAAGGTGGCGGCGAAGGTGGCCGCCGGCGGCTACCGCCAGCCCGCCGAGCGGCGAGCGAAGTCGAAGACGCCCAGTCGAGAGCCGCGAATCGGCGCCGAGGTTGCCGCCCTGAGCGTGTACGCCAAGCAGCGCGTGCACGGTCGCGACCGCGCCCAGCTCGAGCGGCTCTGCCGCTACGTGATGCGACCCCCGCTCTCGCAGCTGGCTTAGGCCGGGCGAACGGCTTTGAAAGCTGCTGAGCTTCAACGGCAGGGCGGTGATCGAGGCGTTTTCGCGGGTGGTGTCGTGGGCTGCGGGTCGCCTCGCGATCCTTGGAGTGTCGGAGCCCTCGTTGGGCCCCGCGCACCCGGAGGCTCGCGATGAAGCAACAACTGAGAAAGCGGATCACTGAGGAGTTTGAGCTACGCGGCACGGCGCGCAATACGCGGCTGACGTACCTGCGCTGCATCGAGCGATTCGAGCGACACATGGTGAAAGGGGCGGCTGGACTTGGTCGTGAGGCCGTGCGGGAGTTCCTGCTGCATTTGGTGGAGCAGGGGCTGAGCCCAAGCAGCGCCGCTGGCTCCCGCGAAGGGGAAACAGAAGAGCCGAAAGTGAGGAGACGGACGGGGGGAGAATCGTGTCACCCAAGCGTTGGGCTGGAGTTGAGTCGCTGTTGTTGTCACGCTTCCTCGTATGTCAGGCTGTCTTGCGGTCGACTTCACCGAGCTGCGGCGGGGCGCTCGAGCTAGCCCACGTCTTCAACGCGGACGGCAGGCGCTGCTTGGCGTCTCGCAAGACGTCGCCGTGGCCCATGAGCACGATCTCCGGATCCCATGCCAACACCTGGTGCACCCCTCGACCAAAGATCGCCTTGTCTTTGATGAACCACTTGAAGGCGCGGCTCAGGCTCAGCGATTGCCAGACGCCGAACAGCTTCCAGAATATTCTGGTCGCAGCGCTCCGCTCGTCTTGGATGTTGAACAGAAAGTCCGCACAGAGCAGAGCTCGTGCGGGCCTGTGGAAGAATACGACCTCGTTGATGCGAGGTACGCCTCGCAGAAGGGTGTTCTCTAACGTTCCCGCCCACTCCGGCACGTTGTCAGACAGCTCCGCGTCGAACACGAGGTCCGGCCGTCTCGCGGCCAACCCCGGAGCACCCCATAACTTGGCGCGCGGATAGCGTTGCTTAGCGGCGCCCGAGTGAAGGTCATGCAGGCAACTCGGGGCGACGATGTGCTCGACGGGACCAAGCTCGGCGAGCTGCCGTGCCAGCTCGTCGTCGATTGGGACAGGGGAGTAAAGCAGCAGCCCGTGACTGGGTAGCCGAACGACCGTCATGCGAATGCGCATATGCAGGAAGGCCTTCTGAAAGCGCATTTCGCAATCCCACAAATCGTCCGCCAGAGCTCTCAGTGACAATGCCATGTGTAATTTCCTCGTTGCTATCAGCGACCTTGAATGGGACTGCCCCCAAGAAAGGCCAATGTGGGTACGCCGTTGCCCTGCGATCGTTCCAATGCGATCAAGTGCGAGCCACCTTTCCCTACTACCGTGCCATCGTCAGTGCACCGCATTTCGCAGCACGTACTTGGTGTTCAGCAGAGCGGCAGCACCGTCCATGAGACGCTTTCCGATCACGTCGACGTGACGGTTCCGCCAATTCTCGAGCTCGGTCCCCTTGACCCATTGATTGAACGCTCCCATGGCTGGACCGGTGTGGACCTGATAGTCGACCTTGAAACGTTCATCGCCCGCGAGCGCCACGCGCGAGCTGTTCGCGAAGTACCAGCGAAAGACGAGTGCCATCTTCCGTTTTCCACTGCGTTCCGCGTCCTCCACTTCTGACGGGCGAGACTGCGCGTACCGAGCTTTCATCTCTTCGAAGATCGAGTCAAAGCTACGCCTAAAGTAGCGTTCCTCGATCTGTGCGCGAGTCTTTTCATCGATTTCTTTCCAGTCGGAGTATTGACTCCAGAGCGAGAAGAGCTTGTTGGCGCGCGCCGCAAAGAACACACCCCTTTTCATGACCTGCACCTTCGCGCCGATCTCGAACATGTCGCCCGCCGGAGCGTAGTCGGTGTCCTGAATGTCGAGCTCCTGCAGCATGTCCTTCGTAAGCCATCCGCGGACGGCGTAGTTTCCGGGCATTGTCGCCGGCAGATAGCCGTGCTCGCGGCGTGATTGCGATCGGGCGTCGGGCATGCGACGCCAGCGCGCGTGTCGCGCAACCACGGACCGCCGCCCCGTCTTTC
>JBBRMI010000368.1:0-3989 GCA_038230915.1 Polyangiales bacterium
ACGCGGTCACAGAAGGCCGCCCTTCCAACATTCGCTGGTCCGTGGGCGGGCCGGGGCCTTGGTCCGTACCACCCGCGCCAGTGTTCTCCTCGCCGCACCCGCAGAGCGCCAACGACTGGGCCGTGGTGGCGCGCACGCCGTGGGATGTGCATGCCGTGCGCCGCCTTGCCTCTGGCGAGAGCTACGAACATCGCCGCTTTGATGGGCTGGGCTGGAAGGAGGGGCAACCGATCGACCCGCTGCCCGGCAGAGCGGGGTACGGCGTCTTCCTGGCCAGCGACGGCCGGGATTTGCTGCTGGCGACGCTCGCGGACGACGACCGGCAGAGCGTCGCCGTGAGTCGCTGGCGAGGCGGTACTTGGAGTCCGTGGTCCGTGGTCGTCGACATTCGCGCTGAACGCACGTACCTAAGCGGTTGGTCCGAAGTCGTCGACCACCACGTCGGGTTGATCTGGACCGAACAGGGCCCCAAGGGCCTTGCGATCGTGGCCGCGCGGGTCGAACTGTAACCTCACTACTCTTGCCAGCTCGACCCGCAGCCGCCTGATATACTTGCTGGCGATGTCTGCGATCGCCCCGCGCGTGGTCGGGCGCTACGCGCTCTACGGCGAGATCGCGTCGGGCGGCATGGCGACCGTTCATTTGGGGCGCCTGCTCGGCCCGGTGGGGTTCTCCAGAACCGTCGCAATCAAGCGCTTGCACGCCCAGCTGGCGAGGGAGCCAGACTTCGTGGCGATGTTCATGGATGAGGCCCGCCTGGCCGCGCGCATCGAGCATCCGAACGTCGTTCCGATGCTCGATGTGGCGATGCTCGAGGGGGAGCTGCTTCTGGTCATGGAGTACGTCGAAGGCGAATCCCTGGCCCGCTTGCTGCAGCGCGCGGACGAGCAGTCGGAGCGGGTGCCTCTCCCGATCGTCGCCAGTGTCATCACCGGGATCTTGCACGGTCTTCACGCCGCTCACGAGGCCAAGAGCGACCACGGCGAGCCACTCGGCATCGTCCATCGCGACGTTTCCCCGCACAACATCCTGGTCGGGGTCGACGGCGTGCCGCGCCTGCTCGACTTTGGCATCGCCAAAGCGGCGGGGCGTATCCACACGACGCGCGAGGGCCAGCTCAAAGGCAAGCTTCCCTACATGGCACCTGAGCAAATCCGAGGCGATGCGGGTCGTACGAGCGACATCTACTCCTGCGGCGTCGTGCTCTGGGAGATGCTCGCCCAAAAGCGCTTGTTCAAAGGCGACGAGGCGACGGTGCTGGCTGCAGTCTTGGGCGACGTGATCGAGCCGCCGAGCCGCTACGTGCCCCAGGTTCCTGCGGCGCTCGACGCGCTGGTTCTGCGAGCTTTGAACCGCGATCCGTCCGAGCGCTTCGCGACAGCCCGCGAAATGGCCGAAGCCCTTGAGCAAGCGACTGCGCTCGCCAGCGCGACCGTGGTGAGTGAATGGCTAGAGCGGCTGGCAGCGGAGAGCCTCGGCGCGCGGCGCCGGCAGCGCGCCGAGATAGAAAATGCGGATGCGATGAGCGACGCCGCTCCCAGCGTGCCAGCGGCGCTTCAGCGCGGCATTCTCGCCAGGGGTGGCAAACGGGCGCTGCTGGCGGCCGGATTGTTGAGCTTGGCCGCTGGCCTGATGGTGTTGGCCTGGCCAAGCAGCTCGACCGCGCCGCGGGGTGCGGCGACGGGGAGGGCGCTCGCCCCGACCTCTGCGCTTTTGCGGACCGCCAATTCGTCTGAAAGCAGCGACGACTCTCCCCACGCCCCCCCCTCAGTCGGCGGCGCCTCCGCGGGTGCGGCGATTCAGCAGGCGGCAGCTTCGTCTTCCCCGCGACGCGATAGACTCCCCGCGGCGCGTCCTGCTAAAGCATCGACGCCTAGTCGCCTTGAGCAAGTCATCGACAGTCGCAGATGAGAGCAAACGGCGCGACGCGTTCGCGCGGCGAAGCATGGCGCCCGTGGTTTGCCTTCCGCTTGCCATTTTCTTCGTCGCCTCGGTCACCCACGCCCAGACTGCGCCGAGCCTTGCTGTTGCTGAGTCCTTGTTTCAGGAGGGCAAAGACTTGCTGCAAGCTAAGCAGTTCCGTGAGGCGTGTCCCAAGCTTGAAGAAAGCCAACGTTTGGATCCAGCGACGGGGACGCTGATCGCGCTGGCGGTTTGCCATCAGGCGCTGGGCAAGACCGCGACGGCGTGGTCGGAATTCGTGGCGGCGGCCGAAGCCGCGGCTACGGAAGAGCGCGCTGACAGAGTGGCGTTCGCCAAAGAGCACGCCGACGCCCTCGCGCCCAAGCTGTCCCAGGTGAAGGTCGAAATTGCTCCAGCCACGGCCGCGCTTCACGGCGTCGACGTGGTTCGTGATGGTGCGCCGTTGCGGGCCGCGCTGTGGGGCACCTGGCTGCCTTTGGACCCGGGCTGGCACACGATCGTGGTGAGTGCGCCGCAGCATCGCTCGGAGACGCTGCGCTTTTTGGTCGGCGAACAACGCGACGCGAAGGTGCTCCAAGTCCCTGACTTGAACCCAGTTCTGCCGCTTGGCGAGCCTCGGGCCGAGCGCTGGCGTGCGCTGGACGAAGGTCGACCGCGACGCCTGGCGGGCTATGTCGTCGGCGCCGTGGGCATCGCTGCTCTCGGCGCTGGCAGCTACTTCGGCGTGCGCGCCATTCAGCACCACGACCAAGCTCTGCAGCGCTGCACCCCGGCGCGCTGCACGGATCCCGAAGCCGTGCACCTCAACGACGACGCCAAGCTGTCTGCCAATGTCTCCAACGTCGGCATCGGTTTGGGCTTGGTCGGAATCGCCGTTGGCGTGGCTCTGGTGCTCACTTCGCCGAGCCGCTCGGCGGGTCCTGCTGCGAAAGCGACCAGCTCGCTACTGATTGGCCCGACCAACGTGGCGCTGAGACTGAGTCTGTGACGCGCCGACTCAGCCGAAAAGCACGGAGTTGAGGTTGCCCGCCGGGTACTTGGGGTCACCGACCTGAGTGGCGGGGTGGTTGAAGGCGTTCAGCAGACTGGTAAGCAGGTGCGTGTGCAGCGTTTGGGCGGGGAAGCGCAGGAAACGACCGGTCTTGAACGGCGTGCTCTGACCCGCCAAGATCACGAACGGCATGTTCGGGCAGGCGTGGTTGACGGCCAGCTCCGAGCCCTGAAACAGCACGGTATCGTCGAACAGGGTTCCGTCGGGCGTCGTGACTGCCTTCAGCTTTTGGACGAGCGACACCGTCTTTTGAGTGAACCAGTCGTGGTACTTGGTGAACAGAGCGTGTGAAGGGTGCCCGGCGTCGTCATGGTGGTCCCAGACCTGATGCGACAGCTCGTGAATGTCCTCCAGCACGCCGAGATGGGGCAGCTGGGGGCCGCCACCACCCGAATGATAGAAGGATAGCGCCGCCACCCGCGTCGCGTCGCAGGCGAACGACGCAACGACGATGTCGTTGTAGAGCTCGCGGCGCTCGTCATCGTTCATCGGGTCGCCCTTGGTTGGGGCCTTGCATTGCACGTTGCTGACCACGTCGAGGCGCATCTCGATGCTCCGCAAAGCTTCGAGATGCGCGTCGATGCGACGTTTGTCTTCACCGCTGATGCGCGCCGATAGACTCGTGAAATCGGCCTTTACGCCGTCGAGGATGCTCTTCTTGGTCAGGCGCGCGTTCTCACGAGCGGCGTCGGTGGTGGGCTTGTTGCTGTCGAATAGCACGCCGAAGTCGGCCAATACCTCCTCGCCGGTCAGATCTTGACGCACGGACACGCCCGAGTAGCCCAAGCCGACGCCCTGCTCCCCCAGGAAGATCGCCCGGGCACGACCCAGGTAGCCGTTTTGCACGTGGAAGTCGGTCAGCGTCTGGTCGATGGAGGGTCCGCCGAGCGGCTTCCACGTGTTCGTACCCTTCGGCTCTTCGCGCGCCCCATAGCCTGTGAGCAACGACATCACGCCTTCGATGTGGCCGTTGCCGTTCCCGGCGGCTGCCTGGTCGATCGCCACGCGGTTGTCC
>JBBRMI010000369.1:0-3981 GCA_038230915.1 Polyangiales bacterium
CCAAGTCCTGTCTGCTAAGGAGACGACCGAAACCCAGGGCCGAAGCCCGCCACCCGATACCGAAATACCCGGCTCCGCGTCGAGTCCGAGAAAGGCCCTGCGCGAGCCCGGCCCCGCCTCTGGCTTGCCCGAAGCCCCTGCCGAGACCGATCCCGATCCCGCTGCCGCACCCCTTCCTGCGGCCGCCCTCGCGCAGGGCACCGACAACGGATCAGGACTGCGGCCCGACCTACTTGCGGGGTGCCTGTTGCATCAGCGAGAGTACGTTCTGCCAGAGCGCGCGCGTTTGGGTAGCGTACAGGTCGAAGTCGAAACCTTGTGCTTTGAGATCCTGGCTGGCCTTCGCGTCGCTGGCCAGCTTCTCGAGGCCCGTGAGGTAGCCCTCCAGGTTGCGCGTGGACGGGACGACGCCTTGGTCGTGGTCGGCGTTCTGATCGCTCGAGATCGCCTCACCGGATTTCAGTAGCTCCTCGCTGAGCAGCAAGATCATTCGGATCAGATTGCCCTTGAGCTGATTGATGCCGGCGGCTGCCGGACCGAAGTCAGCCGGGGAGACCGCGCCGCTGAGCCCGGCGTGGTTCTGGTTGTTGTTGTGTAGAAGCGGGTTGAGCTGGTCGACGGACGCGTACGGGCCAAGCGCCCGTGGAAAGGCGTCCGTGCCGCGCATCTGGCTGGCGTAGGCGAGCTGATTGGCCAAACGATGGACGTAAAGGAAGGGCAAGTTGACTTCTCGCTGGACGAAGTTACGAAACGCCCAATAGTGCGTCTTGTTACCGGAGTCCGGCAGCGTGCTGAGCAGCGTCTGATCCATGACCTGCCCGAGCATCATCCAAGGGTGAGTCAGGCGATCGGTCGCGTTCGAAACGATGCCGGCAGCCAGATCAGACTCGGGAAACTCGGCGCGGAAGCCTTCCGGAAACGACTTGATGTATTGCGGGTGATCGATGTGGTCGTAGCAGGGTGGCTCGACGTTCTCGGAGCCCACGCGGAACATGGGATTGAGCGCTGTGTCCGAGCCGGGGAACGGTGATCGACCGCGAGCCAGAAAACTGCCTGGCTTGCGCAGCTCTTCGCGAAACAGATGAGCTGCCACCAGCACCGCGCCGCGTTTGGGCTCGTTGACGTTGCGGATGAGCCAGGTCGTGCTGGTGTCGTAGGTGGGGCAATTGGAGCTGGGGCTCTTGGGCACCGAGCTCACGGCCGCGTAGCCACCGTCGTTGGTGTCCGCCGCCTGGCGCTTGACCAGATCGAAGAGGGCCACGTCGGTCGGGTTGGCCAGGTAAGCGTCGTCCTTCGCGTAATACGCCGCCGGATCGTTCGGAATGTGGGGGACGATTGGCATGTAGTCATTAATGTCGCGGTGCTCGGGGCCATCGAACTTGTCCTCGGCCCAGCGCGGCAGCGGCACACCGATGGGCAGGGTGCGCAGGTCGAGCGCCTGCATCTCCGTCATCGCGGCGTGCGCGTCGGCCAGGCCGATGACCTTGCCGGCGGCAACCTTGAGACCGCGCTGGCTGAGCTCGCCGAGAAACGCGACGTCTTGCTCGGCCGCAGTATTTCCGGGCAGGACCTTGCCGCCAGGTTGAAAAGGGCGCCAGTCGGGAGAGCAGGTTCGCACGATGTCGAAGCGACGGCGCTGCGCGTGAACGAAGTCGCGCACCAGGAGCGCATCGGCAGGCGACAGGTGCTGCTGGCCGCGACGCAAGATTTCATCGTCCGTGAAGCCAATCACGGCCAACTCGATGCCATCGGGGCTGTGACAATTGGCGCATGCCAGCCCATCCACCGCCCCTGGCTTGCGAAAAGCCTTCAGCCCCAACTGGTACCTGGCCTCGACCTCGGCTGGCGACCACTTTGCAGGGTCGGCCGCCACGACCGCGGCACGATCGGGAACCCCGGCTAACGCCTTGAGCGCCGCGTAGTCCTTGTGCAGGTTCTCGTCGCTGATGTAGTCGGCACGGAAGCTCGGCATCGCACCCGACCCCGTGCGCGCCTGCTGAACGAACTCGGCCTCGCTGAGCATTCCAGGCACGGCCGGATACTTGCCCTGACCCTGGCCCGCCGCACCGTGACAGACCGCGCAGCTGTCACGGAATGGCTGTGATAGCGAGACGCTGCCGGCGACACCGTAGGCGGGCAAAGGCGTCGCGGGGCAATCCAGGAGAGCGACATCTGAGGCCGCTCCGGGCGTCGAACCCGGTGCCGAGGTAGCCGCGCTCGGCGCCGGACCGCCTGGGGCGGAGCCGCCTGGGGTTGCAGCGTCGCCCGAGGTAACACTCGTAGATCCGGAGCCCGGTTGAATCGTTCCGTCGATGCCTCCGGTACAGCCGCTTGCCAGCCCGAGCAGACCAACCGCTGCCAACGCAACTCCCAGCGAGCTGCCTCGCGACGACCCAGCGTGTTTTGCTGTGACCATGACTACAAGTGATGTGAGCTCGGCGGGAGTTCGGAAATAGTTGGGTATCAGCTCGTTTTGGCGCTGCGGTAGCCTTTTCTGACCTAGATGGATGCTCGAACGAAACTAACGAGAACTGGCGCCGAGCTCCGCAATCACAGTGCCTGATCCGCTAGCCGGTGATGCCTGACAGCGCGTCGCCGTTGAATTCGGGTTCCCCATAAGTGGTTCGGGTATCACCGAACAAATTCAAGATCGAGACGAGCAACGGGTTGTGTGACTTGCCACCGAAGTCGAGCATGCGCCCACCTTTCAAACCGCCGCCGCCGCCGGCCAACATGAACGGCACGCTCTTCTTCTCGTGGGTCGGCGGGTGCGCCAGTTCTGAGCCGAAGAACACGACGCTCTCGTCGAGCATCGTCACGCCCGGAGCGACTTCGACGGCGTCCATCGCGCTCAGCAGGTACGCGTGCATTTGCGAATACCAGGTCGCGATTTTCTCGCACTCTACCGGCTGAAACCCGCCATCGTGCTGGTAAAAGTGGTGATGATTCGGCAGCGCAAGCCATGGGAACGTGTGCTTCGCCTCGGTGTCGGTCCATTGAAAATGGCCGACCGACGTAAGGTTACAGGCGAACGCCATCACCATCAGATCGATCATGAATGTGCCGACTATCGGGATCATCGAATCGCTGTCGGTGTCGACGATCTCGCCTTTGTCGCCCGACATCAAGCCGGTGGTCGGGTTGTAACCCTTGGTGGCGACCTTGGTCGGTGCCTTGCAGATGTTGCTGCCGACGACGCCGGTCTGTAGCGCCATCTCGACGTCGCGCAGCTTGGTCAGGTGATTGTCGAGCTTGGCTTTATCCGCGGCGCCGAGGCGACTGCCGAGCGCGACATAGCGTTTGTCGACGTAATCGAGCACCGATTTGCGGCGCGCGACGCGCGCATCGGCGACGCCCGACATCGCCGGCGTCTCGGGCGCGAGCGTACCGAACAAGTCACTGAAAATCTGCTGCGGATCGAGCCGCGGCGGCAGCGGAGTGAGCTGCTTTGAATCTTCGAAGGTCGCTGAGTTGATCGGCGAGAGCAGGCCGTGGCTCTTGCCGGTCGCCCAGCGCACGCCGAACTGCAAGCTGCCGTGCGGCTTGTGTGTGGTGGCGTCAGCCTGAATGCGCGTCGCAATGACCTGATCGATCGAAGCGTACGCCGAGTACTCGTTCGGCGAACCGGTTTGCTTGCTGCCCGTGAGAAAAGCGATGATGCCGGACTGGTGCGCCTCACCGACTGCGCAGTTCATGTCCAAGCCCTTGAGCACCAGCAGCTTGGCCTTGTGAGCGGCCAGTGGCGTGAGGATCGGGCTGGCGCTCGGATCCGTCGCGGTCGGCCAGAACTTCTCGAGCACCGTGCCGCCGGGTTGATACACGCTCAAAAAGCGCTTGGCGGGCGTGCCGGCGGCGTGGGCCAGCTGGTCGTGGCCCATGATTTCGAGCCAGGGCAGCGCGATCGCGATGCTGCCGGCGCCGCGCAAAACGGTCCGTCGATCTAGCTTGAGCTTGCCCATGAGGTTCATTCCGGCTCCAACG
>JBBRMI010000370.1:0-3961 GCA_038230915.1 Polyangiales bacterium
CCGAGGATCGCCCGCATGCCGCGCAAGCTGGCGATCAGCGTGGGGTCCGTGCCCATCACCACGCCGGCCAAGATGTCGCTTTGGCCGGCCAGATACTTGGTCGCTGAATAGACGCTGAGATCAGCGCCGAAGTGCAACGGGAATTGAAAGACCGGACCCAGGAACGTGTTGTCGACCGCGACCAGCGGGCGGGTGCCTTGCCGGGCAGCCGCTTGCTGCACCGCGTGCGCGATGTCGGTCATGACCAGCGTCGGGTTGGCGGGCGTCTCGATGAAGACCAGCTTCAGCTCGGGCGTCTCGGCGATCGCCTTGGCCATCGCGGCGGTATCACCGGCCGGCACCGGAACCGCGCGAATCCCGAGCGGCTCGAGGAACTGGTGGATCAGGTGTTGCGTGCCACCGTAGATGGGCGTGGTGTAGATGAAGGCGGAGCCGACCGGCACCATCACCAAAAATACGGTCGAGATCGCCGCCATGCCCGAGTTAAAAACGGCCGCGGCTTCGGCATCTTTTTCTAGCGGGACGAGCTGGTCCTCCAAGATCTCGGCGTTCGGGTGCGAAAGCCGCGAGTAGATCAGATCGACGCTCTCGCCGGCTGCCGGCTTGGAGCGACCGAGCGCGATCGCGAACGCGCGCTCGGCCGCCTCGGGGCTCGAGAACACGTAGGTGGAGGAACGAAACACGGCTGGTCTGGCCGAGCCGACCGAGAGCCGCGGATCGAAGCCGCGCGTGAGCACGGCGGTGGGCGGACGCACTAAATAGGGAATCGAGTCGCGCGCCATGAGCAATTCGTACCACGGTTGCCCGGCACCAGGCGCGAGATTGCCGTGGCAAAAACGGCACACGCCAACGCACATCGAGCTCGCGATCAGGCCTCAGCTCGCTGCTCGGACAAACAAAACCTTCCCGCCTTCCCGCCTTCCTGTTGATTCCGTCTCGCCCTTGCTAGTGCACGACGGGGGTTTTGGCGGCACAGCGACTATTGATGCATAGCGATTTCGAGTTGCAGCAGTCGGACGGCTTCTTGCAGGCTTCGTCGATATTGGAGCAGGAGTTGTCGGGCGGCGGGGTGCACGAAAGCACCGGCGTTCCGGCGGCGTCACGGCTAGTTTCGCGGCAGAAGCCGTCGCAACACTCGGCGGCTGACTCGCAGCCCTTGCCCTTCTTCTTACACGGCTCGAGCGCCGCGAACGCGCGCATGTTGCCCGACTCGAGCTCCTGGCCCGGCAGGTAAAAGGCCGGATGGCTCGGATCGACGACGCCTTGGTGATCGATGTCGATGGCCGCGACCCAGATCTTCTTGCGTGGGCTCGGCGTCTCGGTGTCGGGCGGCTGGGGAACGCCCCAGATGTCATCGCCGCGCTTCACGCTGCCGCCGGGTGCGATCGTGTTGCCGTATGTCCGACGACTGGTGAACAGCACCCAGTAGAACCCGCCCACTGGCACCGGCAGCACGCTCGGCTCGTAGTTGAGGTGCGCCTCTTGGTTGGCGCCGCCCGGCAAGTACAGCTGCCCTTGGTCGTCGTAACCGTTCAGAGCGTCGAGCCTGTTCACGGCCTTGCTCTCGACGTCGACCAGCTGCACGTCGGCGTACAGCGCGCCGCCGCCGAACTTCGCGGTATCGAACGAATCACCGGCGTGGAACAGCACGGCCGTTGCATCCGGCACGAAGCTCGGCCAGGCCACGACGTGCTCGGCGTCGGTAACCACGTCCGAGAGCGCGCCAAATTGTGGCGGCGACGTCGAAGCGTCGAAGCTCGCCACCGACAAGACGTGCCCGGCCGGGCTCGCGTCGTGGTTGCTGAAGGCGACACGACTGCCATTGGGCGCAAAATTCGGCGTCATCGCCACATTCACGCCGAAGCTCGGTGTTGCCACCGTGGCGCCGTTCGTGGTGTCGACAAGACGCGTCGACAATCCGCCGCTCATGCCGCGCATCTTCGCGCCCGTTGCCGGCACGCCGCTGGTGAGCAGCAAGCTGCCGTCTGGCGTGAGCCCGCCGAACGAGAACACGCGCCCGTCGGCCTGCTCGTTGCGCAATGTGATCCCACCGTTCGATGGCAAATCATAGCTTCGACTCACGACCGCGTTGGACTGGTCCCACTGCACGCCGGCGACCATCACGTTGCCGTGCGCGCTGACGCCGTGACACACGGTGCAGCCCTTTTGCAGCACGGTCGCGTTCTCGCCAGGCTTGATGCGCATCACCGCGCCGCTGTCGCCAGCCAGCTTCGAGCGATAGGTGTTGTAGTAGACGAAGCCTTTCAAGCTGCCGGGCGCGATCAACCAACGCTCCGTGACCGGACCGGTTACCTCGCCGGCGCTGGCCTTGGAGACCGTGACCTCGACCCATTCGCCCGGCGCCGCTGACAGGGTTACGCCGCGCCAAACGGCCTCCGGCACGGTCACGCGAGTCGGCGCGCTGCCAGCCGCGAACGCCGCGTACGAAAACTGGCCAACGCTCAGCTTCACGTAGGTCGCGTCGACTGCAGCGCCGGCACCGCCGAGCTGGAGCAGCGGAGCCGCCAGACCGCGCGGAAACACGGTTTTGTCGTACGGGTACAGAAAGCGGAAATCGGCGTCGGGGCCAATGCCGTTCGCGCCCCCCTTGCCACCGCCGACCAGCGCATGCTCGAGCGCGGCGTCGAGCGCGTCCGGATCGCTCACGATCGCGACCGTGATGTGCAGCGTGACCGACGCGCTTTGCGAGCCGACCGTAGCGGTGACCGTCACGTCACCCGCCACGAAGCCGTTCGAGCGAAACTCACCGGCGTCGCTAACCGAACCCTTGCCGGTATCGTCGACGCTCCACACGACCTTGTTCGGCTTGGAGCCGTCGGCGTAGCGCGCGGTCAACTGAACCGTTGCGGGCTCGCCGTTCACGTCGAGCTGCTCGCGCTCCGCGGTGACTCCGAGCGGGAGGTCAGTCGCGGATGCGCCCGCCTGCGCCGCGGACGGCGCGCCACCGAGGCCCAAGTCGAGCCCCGCTCCACCGTCGCCCGGCCCCAACGCCCCCGCGCCAGCCACACCTAAGCCGTCGCCCCCGGCGCCGGCGTTGCCGACCTTGGCGGCCTCGGGATTTCCACCGCAGGCGGCCGCGATTGCCGACGCCAGGCTACCCACGAGCAGGGCCCGCCCGAGGCGAGCCCCCGGTTTCAGCGAAACGGTCAGAAGTCGGTGCCTCCTCATGAGCTCGCTCACGAAGCGGCCACTCCCCCGCTGCGCTTTAGCGCCTTCATCTACCTACATGTAGGCAGCCAGTTTCCTGGGCGGGCGAGCAATGCAAATTGCCGACGCAGAGATCCTCGAGCCCCAGCCACGGCACCTGCAACCGGTTCCTGAAATGTGGCAGCCATCACAGCACTTTTCGATCTTTTTACGTTAAAATTGCACTGAAACCGGTTCCGTAAATCTTTCAATTCAAGGTCCGTTTATCCTGGCAAGGCAGGCCTTTAGCTGGTTCAATTAGGCAGGAAACCAGCGACTTCAGCGCCTGCCGCGGGCTCGCCCCCGGCCACGCTGTTTCTCTGCTCCTCAGCAGCGATCCCTGGAGAACCATGAAGTACGGTCATTTCGACGACAGCGCCCGCGAGTACGTGATCGAAAATCCGAAGACCCCGGTTAAGTGGACCAACTACGTCGGCTCGCTGCGCTTCGGCGGTTTCGTGGACCACACCGGCGGCCTCTTGCTGTGCAAGGGTGACCCCGCCCTCAACCGCATCACCAAGTACATCCCGCAGCTACCCAGCTCGCAGCTGAAGGGACACACGTTGTACCTGCGCCTGCACGGCAAGAACGGCCTGCGAACGCTCGCCCCACTGTTCGTGCCGACGCTCGACGCGCTCGACCGTTACGAGTGCCGGGTCGGGCTCGGCTACAGCCGCTTCGTCTCGGAGATCGCCGGTGTTCGCACCGAAATCACGCTATTCGTACCGACCGGCTCCGAAGTGCTGGTCGAGGA
>JBBRMI010000371.1:0-3876 GCA_038230915.1 Polyangiales bacterium
AAGCGTTGTCTCCCAGCCACTGGGACGGGTGATTGCAGATCTGCTTGAAGCGCATCAGGAATGCGAGCACGATGCCGCGGCGCTGAATGCCAGTGCTCTCGGCGAGCCGAGTGCCCATCTCGTCAACCGCCGCTTGATACAACGCGGCCTGCTTGCGACTGAGTGGACAGTAGGCCTTGACCTCCGTCTTGTCAGGCAGGTCGGCGATCACCGACTTGTCCGTCTTCATGCGTCGCAGGATGTACGGGCGCACGAGTTCCTTGAGTGGGCCGTAGGGATTGTGAGCGCGCTGGGCGAGTTGCCTGAGCAACGCGGTGAACTGCGCGGTTGAGCCGAGCAGCCCGGGGTTGAGGAAGTCGAAGATCGACCACAGGTCGCCGAGCCGGTTCTCCACAGGGGTGCCCGTCAACGCGATCCGTGCCTGCGCCGTGAGCTGCTTCGTGGCGCGCGTCTGCTTGGCGTTCGGATTCTTGATGGCCTGAGCCTCATCGAGGATGACCAGGCGCCAGGGCGTGTCCTTGAGCCAGGGCAGGCGAGCGAGTGTGCCGTAGCTCGTGATGACAAGATCGCACGGCGCCACTGTGCTGGTCTCCCCGGCCTTCAAATCTTTGGTCGACATCGTGGAGGGGTGCGCCAGCAGGATCCTCAAGCTCGGCGCGAAGCGTGCGACCTCGCTCGCCCAGTTGGCCAGCAACGAGGCCGGCGCCACCAGCAGGCTGGGCTTGGCCGGCGTCGCGCCGCGCGCGCGCCTCTTGAGCACCAGCAGCAGCGACAGCACCTGGATCGTCTTGCCCAGCCCCATGTCGTCGGCCAGGCAGGCCCCCAGGCCGAGTTGGGTCAGGAGATGAAGCCAGCGCACACCCTCTTGCTGATACGGTCGAAGTGTGCCGCGCAGCGCCGGGCCAAGGGAGAGTTCGCTGAGCGTTTTCGGGTCGCGCAGCCCCTGCAGTGTCTGGGCGAGCCAGGGGCCCGCCACGACTTGCGACCATTCGACGCTGATGTCGAGTTCGGTGAGATCGTCTGCGATGTCGGCACGCGCGAGCATCCGCATGGCGTCGCCAAAGTTCAAGCCCTTGGACGCCGCTCGCGCGGCCTCCTGAAAGCGCTCGAGAATCGCCGACAGTCGCTTGCGATCAACCTCGACCCACTGGCCGCGAATGAGCGCGAGGCCGTTTGAGTGGGAGAGCAGCTCTTTGATCTCCTCTGCGGTGAGCGGCTCGCCCTCGAGCGTGACGCCGACCTGGAAGTCGAGCAGTGCATCAGTTCCCAGCTTGGATGGCGTCGTCGATCCGACGGTCGCCGTCACCTGTGCGCGGGGAGCCCGTCCGCTGCGCCAGTGCGCGGGCATGCGCAAGATGATGCCGGCCGCTCCGAGCGACTCGGCGTCGCGCAGGAGCGCAAAGGCTTCCTCCGGCGTCCAGCGCAAAGGGTGAAAGATCTCCCCACTGTCCACCATCGCCTTCAGCCACGCACAATGCGCCGCCGCGCGCTGCACGGGCAGGAGCAGTGCCAGCAGCTCTTGATTGGACGAGTCCGCGTACTCCTGCAGCGCTCGACCCAACGGCAGGTGTTGGGCCTTGGCCTGTTTGGAGAGCCGCGTCGTGTACGTGGCCACAAACGCGAATGGCGCCTCCTCGTCCTTGCGGTTCTCGGCCAGGTTGAAATGCACGCGGCCAACGAGGTTCCAGGCCGGGTCATGACGTCTCAAGAAGTCCTGAGCAGTGCCGCCCGTTTCGAGCAGTTCGTCCACGAATGCCGCGTCGAGTTCCTTCCAGAGCGCGGTAAGCGAGGCGGCCGTGAGGTACTCCGCGCCGACCATGGGCGGGGCGGCGTCCGCCAGCGACGACAGGACATCTTCGGAGGGAAGCGCCACGTGAATTCGGGCGCCGAGTTCGTGGGCGTCCGGCAGTGTGCACAGCGCAGTGACATACCGCACGGCGAAGTCGCGCCAGTAGGCCCAGACCGAGGGCAGCAACGTCGCTACCTCCCCCGCGCCGAGTTGCAGAAGCCCGTGGCCCGTGCCACGCGCAAAGGCCCCCACCAGACGGCTCGCGGTGGCCGCGTCCAGAAACGGTGCGTCGTCGTCGCGGCTTAGAAGGATGCGCCCGTGCGGGGTGAAGACCGGCACCATCGCGGCCGGTAGCGCAGAGTCGGCGATGTCGGCGGTGGGTGTCTTGCTCGATTGACTCATGCGGGCGCGGTGCTGAAGAGTTCTGAGGTTGGGAAACAGGCCTGAACGACGAGCCAGGCGTTTAGTTCTCGTGGCGTGTGGGTGAAGCTGAAGGACCGCCAATCCACCGCTGGAGCCCGCGTACCCACCACTTTTATAGTGCAGAGATCGAACCCAAGCCCGCGCCAGATCCTAGTCCTGCGCCTGCGGCGCGCTCAACGCGTAGAGCTCGTGCAACTTCATCTCCAGCATGCGCTTGTCTGGAAGCTGAGTCTGATACTGAGCGACGAGCGCGGGTGACAAGGTGCGGCTCAGGGCATACTCGACCACCTCGTCGTCCTTGGAGGCGCAGAGCAAGACTCCGATGGCCGGATTTTCATGTGGCTTGCGAACGTCTCGATCGAGAGCCTCGAGGTAGAAATTGAGCTTGCCCAGATGCTCGGGCTCGAAACGTTCAATCTTGAGCTCGAGGGCCACCAGGCAGTTCAGACCCCGGTGGAAGAACAGGAGATCGAGCGCGAAATCTCGCCCGCCCACCTGCAACGGGAACTCCGAGCCGACGAAGCAGAAATCTCGGCCGAGCTCGATCAGGAAAGTCCTCAGCTGCCCCAGCAGGCCGCGGTGCAGATCCGCTTCACTGTGGTCGGCCGGCAAGTCCAGGAATTCAACGGCGTAGGCATCTTTGAAAACCTCCGCAGCCGCTGGGCCATGAATTTGTGCCACCGCCGGTGACACTTTGGCCGGTGTGAGCACGGCTTTCTCGAACGCCGCCAACCGAAACTGTCGCTCGAGCTCGCGCTTGCCCCACCGCTCCTGCACGGCAAGGCGTAGGTAGAACTCGCGCTCTTCCGGCCGCTTCGACTGCGTCAGGATGATGAGGTTGTGCGTCCAAGGCAGTTGTGACACCAGTGGTGACACTTTCTCGTCGCCAACGTAGGCCTCGAAGAACTGGCGCATTCGAAAGAGGTTTCTGCGCGTGAACCCACGTTGTCCCGGCAGCGTACGCGCTAGGTGCTGGGCCAGGCGATCGACGACGCCCTCCCCCCAAGCGGCGCTGGCCAGTTTCGCGCTGATGTAGCGCCCGATCTCCCAGTACAACTGAACGAGCTCGGTGTTGACGGCTTGGTAGGCGCGCTGGCGTGCTTGCTCAATGAGTCTGACCACGTCAACGAAGGACGCTTCGACCGACGAGGCGTCCGTGGGCGCTGAGGCGACGGACTTCGACGCCGGCCGGGTCTTTGAAGTGCTCAAGGCTCTTCCTTTGCGGTTTCATCTCGTGGCGATGCGGTCGCCGAGATCGGGGACGCGGAGGCCCAGAACCCCTGGACGGCCTTCATGCGCCGGCGCTGCTCCGTCGTCAAATATATTGTGGTCGTTGCCAGCGACGCGTGCCCCAGATTTTGCTGCGCGATCTCGATGGGCATGCCGCTCGCGATCGCGTGGCTCGCGTGCGTGTGTCGAAGCCAGTGCGAGCTCGCCTTGTCAAAGCGGTCGGCGCCCTTCCCGTCTCCCTGGTGCCGCAGCACTGAAGCGCAGTCCCCGAAGAACGCCTTGAACTGGTTGTACAGCGTCGAGGCTGCGAGGCCACCGCGCGGATCCTGGTCGACGTGGGCGGCCAGCTTGGGCGCCCGCTCGGAAATGTCGGACGCCTTGCCCAACAAGTGCGCGCCCTGATTGCCGATATCCGCAGGCTCTCTGGACAGCCG
>JBBRMI010000372.1:0-3819 GCA_038230915.1 Polyangiales bacterium
GACTACCCAGGCCTGGATTCGCGTTTCTCAAGCCGTTGGTCTCGCCCTCGCGCAGCTCGCTCGCGAGCTCAAGCCGTCGCGATCACGCCCTCGAATCGCACTGAATCTCGGGGCTGTGGGTGCTTAAGAGATCGGGCATGTATTCGGGGTTCCTTCGACGCATCCTGCTGATGTGCCAATTCGTAAGCAGTGGCAGCTGAGCGGATTTGTACGTTTGATAAATCGTTTTCGGAATCGCCATGATTAGCTGCCAACGCTCCTCGTTCGCTCGCAACGTCGCCGCCCTGACGGCGCGTCACACGCGCAACCCTGTCGCCTATTTTCTCGGTCCGCCGCAGAATCGCTCAGGATTTCGAAATTCACAAGCTTGTTTCGCGATCGCGTTGCACGCGTCCAGGTCGGTATTCGCACCGACCCCGTTCTTGAAGGCGATCTCGGCCGAGTGGAGCCCCGTCAGAAAGACGCTTCTGGGAAATCGGCGTCTCCGGCTTCGCCGTCGGACGCAAAGGGCTCCGGTGCCTTCGCAACCTTTACCAGCTCGACCACGTCACGCTCCACGCCGAAGCGCTGTTCGTGGAGAGCCTGACCGACCCGAACGCCGCGCGCGCTTCGAAGGCATCGCCAGCGCCGACGCGCTAGGTAACAACGACGGCAAGGTCACGCTCGAAGAGTGGGCGCTGGTCCCGTTGACCGACCTGCAGCAAAACATGACGTACGTCGAGGGCGACGCCGGGGTGAGCGTGTGGACGAGCCTCGAAGACTTCATCTACCTGGGGACTGCCCCGGCGATCTCGCGCCTCGAAGAAGCGGGAAAGTGCACGCGAGGGCTCGGCGACATGCGCGGAGGCTGATTCGCGCGACACTCGAGCCTCGCGGGCTTGGGAGCTGCCGAGCGCCACTCTTACCATGACGTGCGATAGGTCAGCAGCGCTCCGTGTTGGATCAACGTCGGCCGCACCGCCCCCACGCCCTCAGCCGGATGGTGATTCGCCAGGTAAGTGGGCTGCGTGATCAGCTCCAGCTCTCCCGATGCGAAGCTTGTCGCAGTCGAGATCACGCTATCGAGCCGATCATGAAACCCAAACCAAAGAATTGCCCCTGGTATGAGCGCGGTAACGAGATTGCCGACGTGCCAAGGCCAGCGAACGCGGGACGCCTCATCGTCTGCGCTGTGCTGCCGCAAGCGCAACAGCTCGATGTGACGTTCATGCGGCCCCAGGCACCAAGTTGACTCGACCCCTTCCGCGTCGCTTTCGACGTCGAGCGGCCAGAACCAGCTGACAGCGCCCGACAGTCCGGCTGTGGCCGCGCCCATAATCAGGTCGGGGCGCTCGGCCTCGGAAAGCACCGGGATGGCGGCGATCGAGATGACCATGGAACCCTCGTTCAACCCCGTCCAGACGTAGCGCCACGTGCGTGCCTTGTGTGCTTCGTGCGTCAGCTCGACAGCGACCGGATCTTCTGGCGCGACCAGGGGGCACTGCGCGTGCACGGATGCGCTAGCACTGAGCAGCGATGCCATCAGAGAGGCCGACAGTGCGAAGACTCGTGTGTCCACCGGCAAAAAGAGAGCACGGTAGTCGATCAGCGTCGAGGCATCTTCCCTTCGGCTGGAGGAACTCCGGGGAAACGAAGCCGCGGCCTAAGCCGTCAGAGCACGTCGCGGGCTCGAACTGCTCGAATCTCGCGCAGACGGTGCAGGAAGAGAAGCGCCCCATCGCGCGGCGGTTCGAGTTTCACCCAACCGGGCTCCGACGCGCCGACTGAAATATTGCTTACAGCAATTGCGGGGAGCGTCGCGTAGCCTGCAACGAACAGGAATGTTTCATGCCAAATAGCGATCCCGTACGTGTCGGTCTCCTCAATACCGGCGAATCGACGACGTTCCTTAACGTGAGCCCCGTGCCGGGCACATTCAACGGCAATGTCTTGCTCAGCGTCGGTCACGACTCCGTCCTCGCTCGGGCGGATGGGGTTCATGGGTTTGGCATGTCCCAACCGCACACGCTGAGCGGAGGGGCGGGCGTGGTAGGTTTCGGAGGCGCTGCACGCGGCACGGGAGTCATTGGGGTAGGCTCCCTGAATGGCGTCGCCGGCGTCGGTGTTTTTGGCGCAGGTGGGAATTTACGAAGCCAGCCAGGGGACGATGGGAGCCAGGCATTCCCGGCCGGACCGGGTGTGGTGGGCTATGGTCCGAGCAATAGCTTCGACGGCAAATTCAACTCGCCCGGCGTTATCGGTTACTCGGACGGGAACGATGGCATCGCCGGGTTTTCCGGCGTCCCTTGGAGAAGCGGGGTCTACGGATTCAACGGTGAGCCCAAGGACGTCGCCTTCGGTGTCTTTGGTCGAACCGACTCGGAGACAGGAACGGGCGTCGCCGGGTTCAACGCCGCGGGGGGCCAGGGCGTCGGTGTCAGCGCCGAGAGCAAACATATCGGTTTTTTGGGCAAAGCTCCGACCGCTGCGTACCTGACGGGCGACGTCGTCGTCGATGGCGCGGTAACGGTTACGGGCGCCAAGCACGCGGCGGTGCCCTTCGGCGACGGAACCCTTCGAGTGCTGTACAGCATGGAGAGCCCCGAGAGCTGGTTCGAGGATTTTGCTGAAGGCACACTGAAGCGCGGCAAAGCCACCGTCAAAATCGCGGGCGATTTCCTGCGCTGTATTCGTCGCGGTGTGTTCCACGTGTTTCTGACGCCGCTAGCGGATTGCAAAGGCCTTTACGTCCATCGCCGGAGCGCCGGTGCCTTCGAGGTTCGGGAGCTTGGCGGCGGAACGAGCACCCTGAAGTTCTCATACCGCGTGGTTGCCAAGCGCAAGGACGTGGCGGGCAAGCGCCTAGAGAAAGTGGCACTGCCCGAGTTGCCCTTCTCGGACAAGCTATTCAGGGGAGAAACTGCGAGCAGCAAAGCTCGTTACAAGAAGCAAATGTCCGATCTGACCGCCATCGGCGCGGATTGCGTGAAGCAGAGGCATACCGGGCCTGAGCCCAAAGCTTCGAAGCGCCGGAAGGCTCCGTCGGCTCCTGGCTCTTCCAAACGCGGCTAGAATTCCGTGTTCGCACGGCGATCCCCTTGAAACTCGGGCGCGCGTCAGCCCAGTGTCCGTCCTGCTTCAACCCGTACACCGCCGCATACTCATCGAGCAGTTCTCGTCCACGCGTGCAAGGGCCAGGTTTTCGTGGAGGGACGCAAGCATCACAAGGACGCTGGCAGCCGGTGGAGCCTGTCAGCGTTGGTGTCTCTCCGTTTGCGGACTGGGCGGGCTTGACCGCGGCTGCCTTCGCGCTGCCAGTTCGGGCCGCGGCCGCGCCCGGCTCGCCCATCGCGGCGTGGGACGGCGGAAGCCAGCCGCCCCAAACGCCGGCCAGCGTCAGCAATATCCCAACGAACCAATAGCGTCCTGAGCGTCCCGGCATTGCGAAGATCAGCAATCTACCCAGCGAGCGCCCGCCAACACACTCCCACGGTCTCCCGCGAAAAAATGACCCGGCGCTGCTCGCGACTAGAATATTGAAGGCGCCGCGGCCGGCCGCACGCACGCATGCGGGAGCGTGAATCCCGTTGGCGTCACGGGCCTGTGGGTACCGCTATTCGTGCCGAGGAGACGGCGCGGGAGGCCGAGCATCAAGAAAGGGCTCGACTGCGAGTGGAGCGACCCGGCGCAAAAGGCAGATGCGGATGTCGGCCCATGGTGAACACCGAGATCGGCGCATCGTGAACGCTCAAATCGCGGCATCGTGAACACCTGGATCGGGGGTCATGAACGGCCAAATCGGCGTCGTGAACGCTGAAATCGGCCGGACGTGAACACCCC
>JBBRMI010000373.1:0-3797 GCA_038230915.1 Polyangiales bacterium
AATCCAAGCCACGGCCTTGCCGAGCATGCCAAGCCACCACGCCAGCCGACGCACCAGCGCGCTGCGTCCCGAACCGGGCGGCCCTTCCAGCCGCAGCACGTTGCCCGGCGGCAAACCCTGCGCGGCGTCGAGCAATTGGCTCGAAACGCCGTCGATGCCCGAGACCGGCCACAGCACATTGCTGGCCGACGTGCTCGCGTCCTGGGCGGGAGTACCGAGGCCGCGCCGCACCTCGCCGGCAAATTCGTCGACCGACGGCTGCCGCTCTTCCGGCACGCGCGCCATCGCCCGCTCGGCCACCGCGTTCAACTGCGCCGACACCGACGGCTCCAAGCCGAGCGCGTGCGCTTCCAAGATTTCCGCCAGGATCACCCCGAGAGCGAACACCTCCGCCCGCACCGTGATCGGCTTGCCCTCGAATAGCTCGGGGGCGGCGTAACGCGGCGTGAGCCCTTCCGCCAAAGCGCCGCCCTCGCGCCACGGCGCGGCCAGACCCAAATCGACGAACACCACCGAGCCGCTTGGCTCGACGATCAGGTTGGCTGGCTTCACGTCGCCGTGCAGCAGGCCGGCGCGGTGCAGCACCGTGAGCTGGTCGGCCGCCCGCGCCAAGATCTCCAGCGCAGTGCGGACGTCGCCGGGGCGCGAAAGCAGCGCTTCCAAGCTCTCGCCCTCGACCACTTCGCGCACCAAGTAAGGCCGCCCGGAGCGCGGCAGGCGCCCGAAGCGAATCACGCGCGGCATGCCCAGGCCTTCCAGCCCGCTGAGTGCAACCGCCTCGCGAACGAGCGCCGCCATCTCGCGTTCGCTGGCCTCTTCTGCCAGCAGCTTCAGTGCGTAGCTGCGCCCGGTCGGGCGGTCCCGGACGGCCCAGACCTCGCCGCCGCCTCCCCTGCCGAGCCGGCGGACTGGCTCGTATCGTTGCGGTAAGTCAAGCTCGTTCGGATCAGACAAAACGGGTGCGCCCCCGGGGCTTTTTCATAGACCGTAGTCAGCGCCGAGACCGAGGAAGAAGCCGCTGGTGCCGAAGCCAGCGTCGAAGCGCGCGACGAAGTTACGGTGTGGCTTGTAGCGTAGGCCCGTCTGCAGCACGAACCACGGGAACAAGATCGGCTTCGAACCGCCGTCGGTCCAGCTCTTCTCCTTGTAGCCGTTGTAGTGGTCGTTGCTGCCGTCGCAGAAGCCACCGCCCTGGAACCTATCCTGAGGGTCGGAGCTGCTGCTGCACGCCACAAATCCATCGCCGGTGTTGCCGTTAGCGGTCTCACTACCGGGACGCGCTTGCTCTCGAATCAAGTCGCCGAAAATGACACCGAAACCGCCCGCCAAGCCGTAGTTCAGCGCGAACTCCGGGCTAAACTCTTGGCTCCAAAGAAAGTCCGCGGTGATGAAGATGGACTTCACTTTGCTCTCAACCAACTCCCACGCCTTCACGCCGTCAGTGCTCGACTTGAACGGCGTCTTATCCATGCCGTAGCCCGCGTACCAAATCGAGAGGTTGTACTCGAAGGCGTTCTTACGGATCGAGAACTCCGGACCGAAGCCGTGCACGAGCACGGTCGCGCCACCGTCGCCGAACAGGTTCATCATGAACTTCGGCAAAATGATCGCGCGGTAGCGCGCGCCGACGAACATGTACGTCTTGCCCGGCAGCTCGACGGGTGAGCCACCCGCTTCGGCGTCGGCGACCATGGCCGAGTCCTTGTCCGGCGCAGTCGCGCTCTCCGGCGCCGTCGCAGACCCATCGGCTGCAGGAGTGACCGCATCGGCCCCCGCAGCAGTCGCGTCGGTCGGCTTTGCCTCGGCTGCAGGCGCCGCCGCCGCGTCACCCCCGGCAGCCAATGCGACCTGTGACCACACGCTCAGCAGCCCAAACACCAGCGATGAACCGATAACCTTATGCATCAGAGTCCTCCTCCAAGCAGCCATTTCAAGTCACGAGCTGGGCCAGACCCGGCTGTCCAACGCGAAGCGGGCGCATCGTGCCATGCCACTGTGCCAACTGGCAATTCCCCTTTGATTTCCCTAACTCTGTGGCGCGGGTAAGTGGGTAGCCATGGCGTGGGTCGGCGGGTCACTGGCCCACCTCCTTGGCACACCGCCGACCTGGCGGCGCGTAGGTAAAGGTGGGACGGGCGTGACCAACCATTCGCGAAAGTGACGAGCCATTGCGCCAATGCGCGTGTACCCTGTGAATAAATGTGCAGCGTTGCCGTCACTTCTCGGCTGCGGACCGGCTTCCTGACGCTGGCCGCGTCGGCGTTGCTGCTAGCCAGCGCGTGCGGCGGGCGCTTCGTAACACGCGGCACCACGCTGTACGAAAGCGCGCACTACGTGGAAGCGGCCGAGGTCTTCGAGCGAACCGAAGCGCGGCTCGCCAACGCGTCGAACAGCGAGCGTGCGCGCTTCGGACTGTACCGCGGCGCGACATTCTTGAAGCTCGGTGATACGGCGCACGCCACACGCTGGCTCGGCTACTCGCGCAGCGTGGTCAAGAGTGATCCCGATGCGCTGGGTAGTGACGAGCTAGCCCTGCTCGATGCGTCGCTCAAAGCGCTGGGCCGGGCGTCCCCAGCCGCGCCGGAGCGCAAGGAAGATTCCGAAGTCGCGACGGCGCCGCGCGCGGTCGACGCGGCGCCCACTCAGTAACGGCGCGTTACGGGTTGTCGGCGATTTCGCCGACCTTGCTGACGTTGAATGAAAACTCGTGCTTAGGTCCGGTGACAGTGACCTTGATCGTGTCGTCATCGACGCGATCGAAAGCCATGCTGACGGTCTTGCCGAACGGCGTCGCGAGCGTGTAGCTGCCGGCTTGCGCCACCGGATCGGTCCAGCGCATCTGCACGCCGTCGATCGCCAAATCCCAGTGACCTTTCTCGCCGTCCCAAGTGCGCGTGCCGTCGACCTGAATGCCCTCGGCCAGGCCGCCCGCCAGGACTGACTGCAAGCGATCACCCGAGCCGGTACCGACGCGACCGCTCTTCAGGTTCATCCAATGCGACTCGTGCTGGACGCGCCGCGTCTTGTCGGCAAAGTTCCAAGTGACGTCGGCGGTGCCGTCGAGCGAGACCACGCCGTTGCTGAAATCCGTCCACTCGTGGTGAACCTGGACCTTGGCGTCCTCGTTGCGCTCGATGCTGATCGTGTGCGTGCCGGTGAAGGTGTGACCGTGATAGGTGCAGTTGCCCTGGTTGGCGCCGTAAACCACCGTTAACGTGGCGTCTGCGAGCGTGATGTCGGCGCACGGCAGCTGCGTGCCGATGAAGGTCTTGAGCTCCGCCGCGCTGTCTTTGACGGCTTGGCCAATCGTGAAATTGGTCGAAATGTCGACACTGGCCGACGTCAGCCCCTCAGCTTGTCCGGCGTCGCTAGCCTGCTGCAGGGCCTGCGTGGCCTCGCCCAGCGTGAGCGGAGCTTCCTTGTCCCGAGGACACCCAGTAAGAACTAGAACCGGCAAAACGAGAACGGCCGTTAACGCTTTCGTAGGCACTGAGCTCATCTCCCCTGCTGTTGCAGGACTCATGCCGCCCCCGAACGGTCCGAGATTTTTTCACAGGAGATGTGACCAAAAAACCATCAGGGATGGTTTTTTGGTCACTCGGGAGCCGGCGAAGGCGGACGGGACCGCGCCAGCTCCCGGCGAGAGCGGCCACCTCGTCGCTCTCGGCGCTGTGCCGATGGGCGCGCTTGGGAGTCGGACGACGACGAATAACGCCGGTAGCGCGAGCGTCTTGCTCAACCGGAAAGCGCAGCAGCGTGAGCCACGAGATTTGCTGTGAGAGCCGACAGCAGGACCA
>JBBRMI010000374.1:0-3768 GCA_038230915.1 Polyangiales bacterium
GCACCCTACGAGGCCTACGACGGGCTCCGGGTGAGCAGCGACTACTATGTCGCGCTCGCCAACGCCTTTGGCATTGAAACCACGACCTTCGGTGAGCCCAGCGTGTGCAAGGGAGCCCTGAGGGAGATCTTGGCTTAGGGCCCGCTTAAGGCTCCTCCAGCAGCACGGCGGTTGCGTCCTGTACCCCCACGGGCAGTTTGGGATTGCCTTCAGTGCGCCAAGCGAGGACGTGACCCTCGGCATCGAGCTCCGCAAACGTGACGGAGTCGAGCCGCGTCGCGTTGATACCGCCAGCCACGACCAAACGACCCCCAACGACCACGGAAGCGGCGCGCCCCACCGGGTAGAGCAGGCTGGGCTCCTCTTCCCAGGCCGTCACGCTGCCGTCCGCCTGAATGATCCCGCTGAGCACGGTGACGGACCCGGTGCTCGGAAAGTTAGCTGTTTCACCACCAATCACGTACAGGCGGTGAGCGGTGCAGGCCAGGCTGGCGTGGGTCCTTTTGAGGGTGGCGCCGGCAGCGGTCAAATCGGCCGACCGCGTCATCACGCCCACGCCCGCAGCCGTCACGGCAGCGCTCTCCACAGCGGCGGTGGGCATCGGGTTCTGCTCGGGTCGAAGCTCGCCGCCCACGACGAACAAGAACCCCGCGCACACGGCGACTGAAGTGGTGATGCGGGGAGTGAGCAGACTGACGCCGGTGCTGCGCCAGGCGCTTGGTTGGTTGAGGTCCAGGAGTGAAATATCGGACCCGATATGATCGCCGATGTCGCTCGCAATAGCGATGACGTCGGTGTTGCCCACGACAACTCCGGCCCATGCCGGCGTGAGCGGTGCTGCCGTGCGACGCCACGGCGATGGCACACCCGCGCTCAGCATGCTCGACCAGAGCGCATGCTCGTCGTTCGTATCGTCTGGATCCCCGAACACCGAGATACCGTTCGCGCGGCGCCCCGCCACCCAGCGACCGGGTTCAGGCAGCGCCCAGGCCGGCCACAGCTTGAGCTGGCCCTCTTCCGTGAAACCTCCCAGGGTGACGTCGCTCGAGGTGACAGCTGGCTGATGGAGGCCGTCGCGCATGCCCGCTATCACGGCGAAGCTTGCGCTGACGACTCGAGGCGCACTGCTCGCGCCCCCGGCGGCTGCCCCGGCTCCGCCAACGGCAGCCGGCCCCGCCCCGCCCGCAGCACCAGCGACGGCGATCGCGGATGCATACTGACCAGGATCGGTCAGGAGCGAGCACGCGCAGGCCAGGCTTAGGCCAAGGGCCGCGGCAAGTCTGGCGCTCAGCGGTGCACGACCCATGCGCTCCAAACTGTAGCCGACCCCACGCGGCTTCGAGGCGGCATTCGGCGCCGCTGTGCGACTTCGCACACCGCGCTGTGGTCGCCCTACGGGTGGCAAGGGCCTATTTTTGCGCAGCTTCAGCCATCTGAACGCGCGCAGGCGTTTGAAGGGACGCTCCCGCCGCAATGGCATACCCCTTGCTGCCGCGCGGGCATGTTTCAACCAATGGCTAGCGCGCTCACCAACATGCGCCGCTGCGCGTGCTCGACGCCCTGGCTGCTCTTGGCAGGATGCGCGGTGTGGCTGAGCCTTGCTGCGTGCTCCGACCAAAGCTCCGTCGTGACCGCTGCGGCGCAGCCTAGTGCCGGGACCGGCCCCGGAGCCCTGAGCCCGACCCCCCCGGGCGGGCAACCAGGCGTAATCGCTGGCGCGACCGACGGCGCTACCTCGACGACTCCCGGCACCTCGGCAGGTCAAGGCGGCGGACCCGGACCAGGCGTGGGCGATTCCCCGTTGGCTGCCGGTGGGCAGGGCGTCGCAGGGTCTCCGCCTCTGACCGCCCAGCAGGGTTGCTCGGTCTACGCGTCCCCGGCAGGAGCCGGCAACGAATGCTCGGCTCAATCACCCTGCTCACTCGTCGCAGCGCGCGACAAGGTTCGGACTCTGAACGGCAATATGACTGAGGATCTGCAAGTGTGCCTGGCCGGCGGCACGTATTCGCTCAGCGGGACCTTTGCGCTCTCCGAAACCAGCAGCCTGCACGACTCGGGGACGAACGGTCACAGCGTCGTTTACCGCGCTCTCGACGCTCAGGCTCCGGTCCTCAGCGGGGGGCAGCGCATCACCGGTTTCACGCTCGCCGACGCGACGAAAAACATCTACAGCGCGCCCGCTGCGCGGTTGAGCTCGCGGCAGCTGTTCGTCAACGGCCGGCGCGCGACTCGCGCGCGCAGCAAAGACAACTACGGCATGGTCCGCGCCGAGCGGGGATTTACGGCCAATACCTCCGCGCTCGCCAGCTTCAAAAACCCTTCCCACATCGAGCTCACGGGCGAGCTCGACTGGCGCCACTACCGCTGCCCCGTCGAATCGATCAGCGGCAGCGACATCCGGCTTCAAAACCCGTGCTGGGATCTGAGTCAGGACGTGCCCGGCGGAGGCTGGTGGAACTTCAAGGAAGTGAACTGGGTCGAGAACGCCTACGAGCTCTTGGACGAAGCAGGCGAGTTCTACTTGGACGAGACCGAGTCCAAGCTTTACTACATGCCCCGAGCTGGCGAGGACATGGCGCAAGCGGACGTGGTGATGCCCGTGCTCGAGACGTTGGTTCGTGGCCAGGGCAGCGCCGGACAACCGCTCCGCAACATCGCCTTTCGCGGCATCACGTTTGCCTACGCCACCTGGAGCGAGCCGAGCTCAGCCGTCGGCTACACGCCCTGGCAATCCGGCTTTCTACATCAAACGCGCGGCCAGTACGACGACTGGGGCTTTTACCCCATGCCATCGAACCTGGTCTTCGAAAACGTCGCGGGCATTCGCTTCGAAGGCAACCGCTTCACCCACCTCGGCGCTAGTGGCCTCGACCTGTTCCGCGGCAGCAGCAACAACAGCGTCGTGGGCAATCGCTTCGACGACATTTCGGGCCGCGCCATCACGCTCGGGCACATCAACGACGCCGACGTGCCCGACGCCGCGGTGATCAAGAACAATCTGATCCAGAACAACTACCTCGTCGATAGTGGCGTGGAATACCGGGACTGCGCGATCATTTTCGTGGGCTACACCCAAGACACCGTGATTGAGCACAACTGGCTGCGTGGGGGACCGTATATCGGCATCTCGCTCGGTTGGGGCTGGACCAATCACCCGCAAAGCACGGCCGGTCGGAACCTGATTCGCTACAATCGCATCGAAGACTTCATGCAGCACACCTTCGACGGCAGCGGTGTGTACGCGCTCGGCCCGCAGCGTGGTTCGAGCGTCGACCACAACTACATCTACCGCGGCCTGCCCCGTGGTGAAGGCATCTTTCCTGACCAAGGCGCCGCTTTCATGGCCTGGCAATCGAACGTGATCGAGGACGTGGGTTGGCAATGGATCCACGACTGGTCAAGCCAGGCCCACGACAACGTCATCCGCAACAACATCACGAACCAGCCCAACTTCGAGCACAACGGTGGCGCGGATAAGCGCGACGTCTTCGAAAACAACGTGGTCGTAACGAATGGCAGCTGGCCGTCGGAAACCAACGACATCAAGGCCAACGCCGGGCTCGAGTCAGCCTACGCGGACTTGGCAAAATAGGGAGCGCTGGCTGGGTGTGCGGCTCAGCACGATGTGCAACTCTGCACACCCAAAAGTCGGGCGCCTACATTGGAATTGCGCCGAGCTCGCCCTGGCACGCTTGGTGCTCATGCTCCGACCGCAATGAAGCTCTCGCAGCTCGCGCTGCTCGCGCTGGCAACAGCCTGCACGGGGAC
>JBBRMI010000375.1:0-3723 GCA_038230915.1 Polyangiales bacterium
CAGATCACGATCGGCGGGGCCGACGACGCGCGGCTCACCCCCGGCTTCAATCAGCAGCACGTCAGCACCCGGTGGCAGCGCCGAGAGCACGCGCGCCGCCGCAGCTTTAGCCGCCGCGAAGCGGGGCTCGCCGCCAGCGTCTGCCAGCATCGACGCGCTGGCATCGACGACCAGCGCGAGGTGCTGAGAATCGATGTTGCCCCCGGAGAGCGCAGGCCGGGCCAGGGCGAGCCCGAGCGCCGCCAGCGCTAACGCCTCGACCAAGAGCAGCAAGCGCCCGCGTAGGCGCTGCCAGGGGCTCCGCGCCAACATATCGCGCGCGGCTGCCTGCCACAGCCAGGTCGAGGCTACTGTTACGCGCTGCCGCCGAACCTTGAGGATGTACAGGACGACGAGCGGCGCCAGCAGGCCGAGCAGCCACAAGCCTTGGGGGTTCCCAAGCGAAGGCAGTGCGGTGCCGGGCACGCCGTGAGTCTAGCCCGGATCTTGGCGGCGAGGCCCACGCCGACCGTGCCGCGCCAGTAGGTCTGCGTGCGCCGCCTCCCGCGCCTGAGCGATGTCGGTCAAGATGGCGTCGATCGCGCTTTGGCCCGTGTCGCGGACGGTGGTCAGGTTCTGCTCTGCGATCCGCTCGCGCACAGCCTTGGGTGGCAGCGGCTCCTGGTGGAGCGCCTTGAAAGCGTCAACGGAGAGCTGCGAGACGTCCAAAAACGCGGTGCCATGCGTGAGGCCTTTAATGCTGGAAAGCGCGCTATTTCGCACCAATTGCAGGGTCGGATCGGGGCTCCTGCGCACGTACGGAACGAGCCTGTCGGGGTGGCTCAGATCGACGCTCGCCGAAGGGTGAAAGGCAGCCATCGCGAAGGCGTCGAGCTTTTCTGGATTGCCCTCCGCACGATGCCGCAGGCGTCGCGCGTAGTCTTCGAAACCGAGCCGGTCGAGGTCGAGGAGCGGGTAGATGAAGAGCGCGATGTCGGTCTCGGGCGCCTGCCGGTGCAGCTCGGAGAGGTGCCTGAGCGATTCCGCAAAATCATCAGGATCCGCGCTGAAAACAACGCGCAAAGTGACTTCACCCGCCTCGCGTGCCGCGCGTGCCCAGGGGCAGAAACCGAAGCGCTCGACCACCTCCACGGCGTAGCGCTCATAGACCTCGAGCGTCACTCGCGTAAGGTCGTTGGCGTAGGCGGCAGCCTGACGAGACCGAGAGGTCATGACCCTCATCTATCACTCGCCGACTTGACGAGCGCCATCAAAGGCATGCAAAGT
Organism: Polyangiales bacterium; assembly: GCA_038230915.1. Lineage (GTDB taxonomy): Bacteria > Myxococcota_A > Polyangia > Polyangiales > Polyangiaceae > PMG-095. The sequence goes on from JBBRMI010000375.1 coordinate 1,267, forward strand.
GTCACTCAACGTGAGCGCGCTTAGGTCGTGCTGCGTTATTACAAGAGGACGGACAATGGCCGGACGTAAGAAGAAAGCATCGAAGAAGGCAGCTGCACCGATGGCAGCTGTTGCCCCCGTAGCCAAGAAGGCGCGCAAGAAGGCGAAGAAAAAGGCGAAGGCAAAGGCGGCCGCACCGGCTGCCGCGATGCCTGCAGCCATGCCCGCCAAGAAGGCCAAGAAGAAGGCCAAGCGCAAGGCGAAGAAGGCGTAATGCTTCCGGATGAGCGCGAGTGCCGAGGCGCAATTGCTTCGGTGCTCGCGCTCTCTGTATTTTGTACGCCGTAGCCTTTTTCCAGGCTGATCGAGCGACGGCAGCGAGAACGAGAAAACAGGAAGGCGGGAAGGCGGGAAGAGTTTTTGGGGTCGAGAAAAGCGCGTTGCTCTCGAATGAGACGTCAACGCGAAACAGAGCTGATCGTACCTATGGTGTTCGCCAACGAACACTCTCGCGACTGACGGCTGACAGCTGATAACTGAAAGCTAGTCTTCGCGGCTGCCCAGCACGATGCGTCGCACCGGTGCCTCCAACGGTTCGTCGGTCAGAACCCGCACGTAGCGGCCGCCGAGGCGGCGAGCGGTCGCGCGCAGCTCCTCCACCAGCCCCGCCAGTCGGGCCAGGTAGGCCTCGATCGCGCTCGGGTCCATCGTCACTTCGACCTGGGCTTGGGTCTCGGAATCGACCAACCCTAGGTCCCCCTCGAAGTCGGGTTCGAGCTCCATGCGGCTCAGCACCTGGACGAGGGTCAAGGCGTGCCCCTGCGCGCGCAGCCGCGACAGTTCCTCGGCGACCGGGCCTGCGTCGAAAAAGTCGCTGAGGACGACCAGCAACCCTGGCCGAAGCGCACGCTCGGAGACGGCACGCAGCGCGGCCGGCAGCGAGGTCCGCCCCGCGGCTTCAATACGTGACAGGTCGTGAAGGACCCGATGTAGGGCGCCGCGACCCCGCCGTGGCTCACCCACGACCGACAGCCCGCGCGTTTCCGCCGTGCCGCTGACGAGCAGCTGCACGCGCTCAGAATCGGCCAGTGCGAGGTACGAGAGCGCCGCGGCGATCCGCCGCGAAACCTCCATTTTTCTGGGGTTCCCGAAGTCCAAAGAGGCGGAGGCGTCGAGCAGCAGCCGCACGACCACGTCCTCTTCGGCGCGAAATGTTTTCACCACCGGCGCGCCGCTGCGGGCGAACGCCAGCCAGTCGATCCGCCGCAGATCGTCGCCAGGCGCATAGGGTCGGTGCTCTTGGAACTCCGCGCTTCCGCCGCGTCGCCGCGCCACGTGCTCCCCGCTACCACCCGAGCGCACGTCGACCTTCAGCCGGCGGCGTAGCAGGCTCAGCTCACGCACGAAGTCCGGGTCCAGGAGCCCTTGTGACGGGATGGGCTGGGCCGCACCGCTCATGGCAGGGGTTCTGCCAAAGGCTCGCTAAGCGGGGTCTCAGCCGCCCCGGCGACGGCTTCCTCGGCCTCTAGCTCGGCGTCGAGCATGGCTTCCAGTTGGGTCAGCCGCTCGCGCTCCTTGCCTAAGCGCGCGTGGGCTCGCCCGCCGGCCATCGCGAGCAGGCCCACCCCGAACAGCGCATAGCCGGCCGAGCACAGAATGGCCGGCAAGATCAGCCCTTCGACGTTGGTCGAGCCGCGCTGGATCTCTTCCGCCAGTACGAAGGCGTAGGTGGGAGAGGGGGCAGCCAGCGCCAGCGTGCCATCCCCCGCACGGGTCACGACCCCAGCGATGGCCATCACGATCCAAGGCCCGATCGAGGCCACCAGGGCGGTGACGATCAGCAACACACGCGGTACGGTTGCCCCCTCGGCGCGGGTGCGAAAGAAGGCCGAAAGACCGCACAGAAACACCAGAAACGCCAGCAGCTGCCCATCGAAGGCGATCAGCACATCGCGGTCGCTTGGCTTCGAAAGCGTGACCAGGCCTACACCGACGCAGGCCGCGAACGCGAACAGGATCAAGCCCAGTAGCCAGGTCGTTGCTGGCACCACGCCCGGCCCCAGGGCGCGTAACAGCGGACTTCGCGACGCTCGGTCCCAGGCGACCCGGACCCGCCGCGAGGGCCCCAGCGGCTCGCCGGCGACCATCAACACCACGAAGGTGAAGAACACGAACAGGAACGCGCCCTGCGCCTTGGCCCACTCAACCTGGCGGGTAGCGACGGCGACGATCGCGCCGCAGCCAGTGACCGCCAGCGACGAGACGATCGTCCAGGCCCGTAGCCGGCTGGAGCGGTCATCGCTCGGCCCGGCCAGGTTGGCGATCGTGACTTCGTAGAACAGCCAGGCCGGTACCAGCACCGCGACCGCCGGCAAGACGACCAGGAACGCCAGGTAGGGCAGGCCGACGTCAGCGCGCACCCAAGCCGTTGGCAGCCACACGGGCGGACCCTGCGCGACTGCCGGCCATTGCTCGTGC
>JBBRMI010000376.1:0-3692 GCA_038230915.1 Polyangiales bacterium
GCACCGGGTGCGCGCTCTCGGCATGAGTCCCCAAGACAAGCAGGCCCGAGCCGACCGAACCTGCTGCCGTCACCGAAACCGCTGCCGACTGCGAATTTGTGCTGACCCGAAACCGCTGCCCCGACCGACCCCGATCCCGCTCCCCAACCCGGCCCGATCACCAATCAAGGCTGCGGCGAGGCCAGCCTCCGCGCGGTTCGAACCCAAAAAAATCTCGGCTTGCTCTCGCCTTCTGATCTGCTGACCTTCTCGCGAGAAAATCTCGATCCGGGTCGAGCCTAGAAGCCGGCGACCGGCGAGGGGGCGCTAGCGGCCGGCAGTGGCTCGGTGGGGAGCGGGTCGGCGAGCGCCGGATCGGGGTCGGGCAGCGGCGGGTCGAGGGCGGGCGGGGGTGCTTCGGCGACTTGGACTGCGAGCTCGAGCGCTTCGATCGAGAGCCGACCTTCGTGTGCGGTCAGGCGCTGGCCGGCGCGCAGCAGCACGCCCGTAGGCGCCGGAGGGCCGCTCACCACCAGGCTGCCTTCGTGCAAATCGACGCTGAGCGTGTCGTCGTAGCTCGACCAATCGACGTCGAATTGCGTGCCGGTGACTTGAATCACGAACGGCCCAGCGTCGACGTACCAGGCGGCGTTGGTCAGGTGAACGACGTTCAGCGCGGCGTGCCCGTTTTCGATCGCGAGGCGTGCGCCGTGCGCGTCCACCGCCGCGATACGGGCTCGCGCGCCGTCTTGCAGGTCAACCCGTGAACCGTCGGAAAACGAGAGCCTGGCGCCGCTGGGACCGCTGCTGCGCACGTAGCCGCTGTCGCTCAGCAGACCACCGGCCACGTCGTAGGTTAGCCGCGCGGTGCTGCGCTGCTTCCAGGCGTAGGCGCTGCCCCCGGCCAGTCCTGCCAGCGCAGCGGCCATCAGTACGATGCGCCGCACTTGACGGGCGGGGCCTGGACGCCCCTGGCGTAGCGACGCCAGCAGTCGCTGCTTGCCCTGCTCGTGACGATCGCCATCCACATGGCCCGACACGTTCTCTCTGACCACTGCTTCGACGTCGGCCAGGGTGGGGGAGTCGGACTCCCCGAAGCTCACGGCGCGTCTCCCAGACTCGCGGCGGTGGCGTATGCGCTGAAAGCGGCGTCGTGGCTGACGGCGGCCTGAACGCGGGCGTTGGCGCGAGCCAGCCGACGCTTGGCGCTCGAGAGCGAGGCGTCCATGGCCGAGGCTAGCTCGGTGATTTGCAGGCCTTCGAAGTGGCGCAGCGTGAACGCCAAGCGCGCTTCTGCGTCGAGCCCGTCCAAGATGCGATACAGCGCTGACAGAGCGGTGCGCGTCGCAGGGTCTCCACTGCCGAGCTCGGCGGCGTGCCACGGGTTCTGCAAGCGGAACAGGCGGCGCACGCGGTTGCGTTTCAGCTCACCACTGAGCACTCGCACGGTGAGCGCGACCACGAACGGCTTGAGCTGCGCCGACTCCGGCAGGTCGCCCAGCTGGCGGAGCGCGCGCAGGAAGACCTCCTGCAGCAGCGCTTCGACCTCTGCTGTGGGCCCCAGCGTGCGGCGCAACATGCGGCGAACCAGCGGTGAGAACCGGTCCCAGAGCACGCTGGTGGCGCGCGGATCACCCGCGCTTGCGGCCCGAGCCAGCGTGGCGTCGTCGGCTTGTGCCAGCGTGGGGCTGGGCAGCGCCACAAGACGTGCGCGGATGTGCTGGGGACGCGAAACCATAAAGCTCTCTTACGCTTCTTAGTGGCCAGTCAGTGCCGAAGCGGTTCAGTAATCGTGGTCACTTTCGAATTTTTTTGCTGGCGATGCAGGATCTGGCCGAAAGAAGCCGAAAGAAGCGTCACGCAAAAAAGGGGCGATTTGAAGCATGCGTGAAAAACGTGCGAGTGACCGCGCACCCACAACTTCGGATATGGGGCGGGGGAAAGAAGAACCTTTCGATTTTCGTGATCGCTTTTCCGGCTCCACGGTCACAAAACCCAGCGTCCGAGTCGCGGCCTAAATAAACCGAAAGGGCTTGAGCCACTCAGCACCTTTTGTCGCATTGAGATCGCAGCGGGCGGTTTCGAACGCGTGTCCGCCGTGAAAACCGCGCCACGCAGCTGACAGCTGGTGACTGTAGTCGCAGGTGTGGAAGACCTCCATCCCCACGCCCGCCTGTTGGGAATACTACGTTGGGCGAGCCGTTTGTCCCACGCCCGGGTACGTGGCTTGGCTCGGCGCGCTAAGGTGGGCGCGCCGCCATGACAACGCGCACCGAGCACGACACGTTCGGACCGATCGAGGTATCGGTTGACCGACTGTGGGGGGCGCAGACCGAGCGCAGCCTGCAGCACTTCCGGATTTCGGACGAGAAGATGCCGCGCGAGCTGTTGCGCGCCCTGGCATTGGTCAAAAAGGCGACCGCGCTGGTCAACGGCGAGCTGGGTGAGCTGCCACGCAACAAAGTCGACGCGATCGTGCAGGCCGCTGATGAGGTGTTGGGCGGCGTCCACGACGCGGAGTTCCCGCTGTCCGTCTGGCAGACGGGCAGCGGCACGCAGACCAACATGAACGTCAACGAGGTGTTGGCGAACCGGGCGAGTGAGCTGCTCGGCGGCGGGCGCGGCGACGCGCGGCTCGTTCACCCGAACGACGACGTCAACCGCGGTCAGTCGTCGAACGACGTTTTTCCGACCGCGATGGCCGTGGCAGCCACGGTCGCGCTGCGCACGCGGGTGGTTCCGGCCATCTCCGGGCTGGCGTCGGTGATCGCCGGCAAGGCCACGGCGTTTGCCGACGTGGTCAAGATCGGTCGCACGCACTTGATGGACGCGACCCCGCTTCGGTTTGGTCAAGAGTTGAGCGGTTGGGCGGCGCAGCTCGACCACGGCATCGCGCATTTGGAGAGCGCGCTGCCGCACCTCGCGGAGCTCGCGCTCGGCGGCACGGCGGTGGGCACGGGGTTGAATGCGCATCCAGAGCTCGGTGTGCGGGTCGCGGCACGTTTGGCGCAGCTCATCGGTCAGCCGTTCGTGACTGCGCCGAACAAGTTCGAGGCGCTGGCGGCACACGACGCCTTGGTATTTGCGCACGGCGGTTTGAAGACACTGGCGGCCTCGCTCACGAAAATCGCCAACGACGTGCGCTGGCTCGCCTCCGGACCGCGCGCTGGCTTGGGCGAGATCAGCATCCCTGAAAACGAACCCGGCAGCTCGATCATGCCTGGTAAAGTGAACCCGACGCAGGCAGAAGCCTTGTCGATGGCGTGCGCGCAAGTGCTGGGAAACGACGTTGCGATCAACATCGGCGGCGCGTCGGGTAATTTTCAGCTCAACGTTTACAAACCGCTGATCATTCATGCCTTCCTGCAAAGCGCGCGGCTCTTGGCAGACGGCGCCGACAGCTTTCGGGAGCACTGCGTCGAGGGCTTGCTGGCAAATCCCGGACGCATGCAGCAGCTGGTCGAGCAATCACTGATGCTGGTCACGGCGCTCACTCCTCACATCGGCTACGACGCCGCCGCCAAAGTCGCGCACCGCGCGCACCACACGGGCTCGAGCCTGCGCGACGCCGCATTGGCGCTCGGCGTCGTCAGTGCCGCAGACTTCGACCGCTGGGTGCGGGCCGACCAAATGACGGGACCGAAAGCCTAAACGGGCTTAGGGCAGGCTTAGGGCCCCTTAGGCGGCGCCTTCGATCTCCTCCAACAAGTGCA
>JBBRMI010000377.1:0-3645 GCA_038230915.1 Polyangiales bacterium
CATCGCTCATCGGATAAAAGGTACTCTGGGGATAACAGGCTGATCGCGCCTGAGAGTTCACATCGGCGGCGCGGTTTGGCACCTCGATGTCGGCTCATCGCATCCTGGGGCTGGAGCAGGTCCCAAGGGTTTGGCTGTTCGCCAATTAAAGCGGTACGCGAGCTGGGTTTAAAACGTCGTGAGACAGTTTGGTCCCTATCTTCCGTGGGCGCAGGACACTTGAGAGGAGCTATCCATAGTACGAGAGGACCTGGATGGACGAACCTCTGGTGCTCCGGTTGTCACGCCAGTGGCATAGCCGGGTAGCCATGTTCGGAACAGATAACCGCTGAAGGCATATAAGCGGGAAGCTGGCCTCAAGACTAGGTGTCCCTGACGCAAGTCACTAAAGGCCCCTCGAAGACTACGAGGTTGATAGGCTCGGTGTGGAAGCGCTGCGAGGCGTGGAGCTAACGAGTACTAATAGGCCGTGCGACTTGACCTCATTCACTAAGGCAAACATTGTAGTTGGTGCCCGGACTCCGGGCGGGATCTCCACGAGATGATCCCTAGATAGCCAATATCAGCGCAGCACCATAAAGCTGCTTTGGACGCCCAAAAATTTCCGGTGCCTATATCGAAGAGGCCATACCCGATCCCATCTCGAACTCGGAAGTCAAGCTCTTCGGAGCCGATGGTACTGCACGGGCAACTGTGTGGGAGAGTAGGACGGTGCCGGGTTAATTCCCCAAAGCCCCAGCGTTAACTCGCTGGGGCTTTGCTTTGTTCGCAGAAGCGGCCGGCGGGACGGCCAGTGTTGCGGTGAGCCTGGCCGCGAGGGGGTGAGGCGGTTGGATTCGGCGCAGCAATGCAGCACTGGCCTCAGTACCGGCTTCCAACTGAACCCTACGCCGACTAACCGCTCGCCCCTCGCCCCTCACCGTCGTAGACAAAGCCCGATTGCGCTCCTTCAATGAGCTCCTCCAGAGTCCGCGAGCGCTCAGGGCCTTGGTCGCGGGCGGAAGCGTACTCGGCCTGCTGGTGTTGGGGCTGCTTACCGCGCCGGCATTGGTGCGCGACAAAGTCCAGCGTGAGGCGCGTTCGCGCGGGTTCGAAGCGCATGTGGAGGGGGTGAGTCTGGGGCTACGCAAGGTTTGGTTGCGCGGACTGCGCGTCACGTCGCCGGGCGATGACTTCGATCTGCGTTTGGACCTCGTCTCAGTCGATGTCTTTTCAGGGGCGGTGAGGGCGGCCGGGGGTGCGTTGCGCGGCAAGGGTGATCCGGCGCGGCTGGTGCGCAAGCTGCGCAGTAAGGAGGCGAGCGAGGGCAGCGGCAAGGCAGAGGGAAGGGAGCTCGAGCTGGAGGGGCTGTTCGTGCGGTGGGAGCGCGATGGAACGACGGCTGAGGCCTTCGGCGTACGAGCGAGCCGCAGCGGCGCCGCGCTTTCCGTTGGAGCGGACTTGGCCCATTTGGCGGCCGGCCAGCGTAGCGTCGATACGCGCGGCTTGCTCGTCGGAACCGTAGCTCGCGCTGGCCGCCGGCAGCTCGTGCGGCTCGAGACGAGCGCCGTGGAGCTGGTTTTGGGAGGTGATGCGGCTCCGCCCACGCCACCCAGGGGTGCGGCGTCGCCTCGCGGGCCGCCGTCCGACGTCGACGACTCGGGCCGCGCCGCGCAGTTGCGCGAGCTGCGTGCGCTCTTGCTGCCGCTGTTGCGAGATGACCTGGCAGACCGAGCCACCTTGGCGCTGGACGGCGTGTCGGCGCGGGTGGAGCGCGCTGGTGAGACGCTGAGCTTTGGACCGAGTCGGCTGCTGCTGTCGCGTGACAAAGAGACTGTGCGCGTCTCGCTTTCGCCGAGCGCGGTCGAAGGTGGCGTGACACCGCTGGCCTTGAATATGGCGCTGCCGCTCGTGCCGGGCGCCGTGCATGTCGTGGCCAAGGGCGGACCGGTGAGCTTGTCGAGCTTGGGTGTGCGCCCCGGGCAAATGGGCCTGAAGGACGTGCAGCAAGCGACGTTGGCCGCCGACGGCGTGGCTGATCTCAGCGAAGATTTCGAAACCGTCGAGCTGGACGGCAAAGTGTCGGTTCACGGCCTGTCACTCCAGCGCCCCGAGCTTTCGCCGCTCAGCGTCGGCCCGTGGAGCTTCGATGCCGCGCTCAAGGCGCACGCACGGCTCGACGGCAGCGAGCTCACGGTGACCTCGAGTGAAGCGCATTTGGGCGAAGTGCGCGCCGAGCTCTCTGGTCAAATAGAAACCGCACCGGGGCGTCGGCACGTCGAGGGGCGACTGCGCGTGCCGCTGTCCGGCTGCCAAAGCGTGCTCGACGCGATGCCGAACGGGCTGTTGCCCCTGGTGCGCGGCATGCGCCTGAGCGGCAGTTTTGGCATCGACATGCGGGTTCGTTACGATCTGAAAGCGCCAGAGGACACGCGCGTCGTACTGACAGTACAGAACGAGTGTCGTGTGCAAGACGTGCCGCCCGAGCTGTCTCCGCACCGGTTCGAACACCAGTTCTTGCGCGAGGTGAAGGCGCCTGATGGCTCGTCCGTCACGGTCGAGAGCGGCCCTGGCACGTCCAGCTGGGTGTCAATCGACGATATGTCGAGGCACTTGGAGAGCGCGGTGCTGATCTGTGAAGACAGCCGTTTTCATGCGCACGCCGGCTTCGACTTTCTCGCATTGGAAGGCGCGATCAGAGACGATTTGAAGCAGGGTCGCTTCGCCCGCGGTGCCAGCACCGTGAGCATGCAGCTCGCCAAGAATCTGTATCTAGGCAAGGAGAAGACGCTCGGGCGCAAGCTTCAAGAAGCGCTACTGACGATGCTGCTCGAACAGCAGCTCGACAAGCGTCGGATCCTGGAGCTGTACTTGAACGTCGTCGAGCTCGGGCCGGGCCTGTACGGAGTCGGCGACGCCGCGCAGTACTATTTCGCGACCCCGGCGCGCGCGCTCACGCTCGGGCAATCACTGTACCTGGCGTCGCTGTTGCCGAACCCGGCGTACAGCCGCTTCGGACCCGACGGGAAGCTCAACCCGGGGTGGCTCTCCTACCTCCACCGGCTGATGCAGATCGCCCACAAAATCAGGCGTATCGACGACGCCGAGTTGCAGGCGGGCCTCGAAGAACAGATCGCATTTCGAGTTCCGGGTGCAGCGCCAACGCCGACCGCGGACACGGACGCGCCAGCGCCGCCAGAGCTCGAAGACGAGCCGGGGAGCCCGTAAGGTGTCGGCGGCTCCGCCTACTAGCGGACGGTTTTGGGCCAGCAACCTAGCGCCGGCGCACGGCATCGACGGCGCCTGGCGCATGCTCGCTTCGCCCGACCAACGCGAACGAGCGCTTTCGCTGGTCGAGCCACATTTCGTGCCTCCGGATGGCTGCGCCGATTTGATCCTGCACTATCGCGGCGGTCGCTTCGAGCAAGCCTTCATGCAAGCGCCGACCGTGCGCTTCGAAATCGTGAGCGTCGACGCCAATGACTCGTTGTTTGGAGTGCGCTTTCAGCTGGGCTTGGGTGGTTGGGACTAAGGGCGCGCGAAAGAACAAGTCGATCGAATGTGGTCGATTGGGGATCGACAGGATCGCGCCGACATGATCTACGTTTGCGGTGGACGCCGAGAAGCTCATCCGGCGAAAGTGGCGCCTGCTGACGGCGACGATGG
>JBBRMI010000378.1:0-3644 GCA_038230915.1 Polyangiales bacterium
ACCTGCTCGTCATCGCGCGCAAGCTGCTCGCTGCCACCTAGCGCGCGCCGAAAATCTACTCGCACCTTCGACCGCCCGCCGGAGGCCCACGCGCCACCCACGTGGGTCGCGTCCTGACATTCCCGCCAGCCTTCCAGGTCCTCCCTCAGCTGATTGTCGCGATCGTAGACGCGGCCCTTGGCCGCGCCTACGATCGCGCTTTCGGCCCATTTTTCGCCGCGATCTAGCTAGCGCCCGACCTTTTCTTTTTTTCATGCATCGCGCTCGCCGGCGGAAGCGTGGACGCTAGCGCCGCCGAACCCGTCAAAAATTCATGAACCGGACAAAGCACGCGGTTTCGCCGCGCAACCGGCCGTCAGGGTCGATAAGCCGTCATGACCTGCGCGCGCATCCGATTGTCGAACGCCCCGGAGCCAAAGCAGGCGGCGAGCGCGTCGGTCGCCACCCCGGTGATCTCGTCCAAGCCGGTCGGCGCGCGCGCCTCGATTTCGGCGCGCAGCGGGGTGCCCTTGCACAGGCCGAACGCAACGTGCGCAGCGGAGGGAGCGCGCGTCACCTTTTCAACGGTCTCAATCTCGATGCCGCCAAACCCCGCGCTTTGCAGCTCACGCCGGATCTCTGCCACGTCGAAATAGCCGAACGGCGTGCGCTCGAAGAAGCGCGGCGGATCTTTGGGGAAGAGCGCAGCAACGGCCCGCGTCACGACATCGGAAACCTGGTTGTGCTCGAGCGAGTCCCAAACATTGAACACGTAGCGCCCGCCGGGCCGCAGCACGCGCAAGGCCTCAGCGTAGGCAGCCACCTTGTCGGGAATGAACATGACTCCAAATTGGCACACGACCGCATCCACTGACGCAGCTTCGAACGGTAGCTTCTGCGCGTCGGCTTGCCGCCAACTCACCCGAGGACCGGCGGTGCGCGTCTCACCGAGACGCAGCATGGTGTCGTTCAGATCCGTCGCGACAACTCGCACAGCGGGCGGCAGAGAGTTCAAGAGCGCGCGCGTCACCGCACCGGTCCCGGCGGCGATTTCCAGGACCACGCCCTCGCGCAAATCCGCCAAGCGCCGAGCGAGGTCCTCCGCGTACGGCTCGAACAACAACGGCACCAAGTACTCCTCGTAAATAGCCGGAACCGACCCTGCAAAAACCGCGTCAGCGCTGCTCATGGTGTCTCCTGCCGGCGAGCGTACACCAACTCAAACTGCAACCGCGCGCACGGCCGAAAAAACCGCCCGCAGCTCGTCCAAATCATCGACATGGGACGTGCAAGCCAGTTCGGCCTCACCGCGACGTGGTAGCCGACACTACTCCCCGCACATGCGAGCAAGCCAGTCGGTGACGGACGGCACGGTGATGCTGCGCTGAAGCGCCGCGTTGAGCGTGAGCAGACCCACCGACTTGCCGTCTGACGCCAAAACGACCGGCGGATGCGTGGCTTCAGTGTTGCAGGCCGACGTGTCGTCGTGGTTCGAGCCGTAGGCCGCGAACTTATTGCGGATGCTGGTCGCCGATTGATGCGAGCCGTGCTCACCCAACATGTTGAAGACGGAATCCGGCCGGTGCTCGTCACACAAGCAGCCGAGGAACACCTCGCGATTGGCCCCGCCGAACAACAGCATCTCATCGGCGGCGGCCGCTTCCGGATCCTCGTCGCGGGCTGGCTCGGCGGCCCCGGTCGAAGCCTGCCGGCTGTCGCGCAGCTTCCGCAGCTCGCTCAACACCTTGTACTGGAGGCGCAGACGGCGATGCTCAAGCGCACGCTGCTCACGTTCGATGTCGGGCTCACGTTTGGCCTCGGTGTGCTGCGGCGCCGCAGCCGGGCCGGGCGCGGCACAAGCAGTCACCAAACAGCCGATTCCCAGGGTGCTCGCCAGCACCTGCGCAAATCCCATTGGCATCGGGCTTTTATGTCGGTAGCCCCCCGAAGCCTTCGTCCCGTCTGCGTTCGTTATTCACGGTCTGACGCCAGCACAAGCACTGATCTAACCGGACCAGCCAACCCCAACGGAAACGTTCAGTATCCGCAAAAACCGAAGCCGAAGCCCTCGCACCGCGCGAACACGAGCTCGCTTCGAGGCGGAGGATTTCTGAGCGGCGATAGCGGCGTGTCCGCGCCCCGTCACCATGGCCGCGCTCCAGCGCCGGCATAAAACCTGGTCTAGTTCGGCGCGCCGCCGCTCTTACTTGCAGGAGGTTCCTCGGTGAGCAAACGCGCCAATTCGTATCCTCTCTCGTTGGCAAGCGGGGTGGCGCTGTGCTTGGCAGCGGTGGGTGCGGGATGCAGCGACGGGGCGGTTGCGGGTCGGAGCAACGCGGCCGCGGGCTCGGCTGGTTTCGCGACGGTAGCCGGGATGAATGGATCCGGGGGCGCGAGCGCGAGCGGGTCCGGGGGCGCGAGCGCGAGCGGGTCCGGCGGCGCGAGCGGAGCCGGAGGCGCGGGTGCGGGTGGAACGGCGGGCGTGAGCGGTGTGGGCGGGGCGAGTGGCTCCGGCGGCGCGAGTGCCGGCGGCGCGGGTGGCGGCGCGATGCCGGGCTGCGCGAACGACAACTATCCGGTGTGCGTCGATTTCGAGAGCGGCAAGCTCGACGCCGGCTGGACGCTTGGCAGCAACAACTCGGCGGGCACGAACGCCAAGGTCGAGACGACGCGCGCCGCGCACGGTCAATACGCGCTGCACCTGACCGGCTTTCACATGGGCACCTCGACTTTGATTCATACGGCCGAGCTCGGCAGCATCAAAGACCAGATGTGGGGGCGCTACTACCTGTACATGGATCCGGGCGCGCCGACCGGTCACGGCGCCATGGTACGCGCGTTCGATCAAGCCAAGGACTGGTACGAGCTCGGCTTCGAGTACAACAGCTTCCTCGGCAACTGGCACCCCGCCACGCCCAACCCCGGCAACTGGATCGAGAAGGCGATGCGCAGCCACGATACGATCCCGCAAAAGAAGTGGGCTTGCGTGGAGTTCCTGTTCGACGGCGCCAAGCCAGACGTCGCGCAGATTTGGTACGACGGCGTGCAGGTCACCTACTACTCGGTGATCTCCTACTGCACGAACGGCAGCGGTCCGGCATCCGGCTGCGACGTCACGCTGGGCAAAGCCGCTCAGTTCAAGACGTTCGACATCGGAGCCGAATTCTATCACGGCGTCTCGCTCGACCCGAAGATGTGGGCCGGCGACGGCCCGCCCACCATCACCGACGCCTTCATCGATGACATCGCGCTCGACACGAAGCGCATCGGCTGTCTGCCGCTGCCTTAGGGTCCGCGAATGGCTAAGTCAGTCGATGATCGCGGTCGAGGCGCCCGGATGGCGAGGCGCGACGAAGGCGCATACTGCGGTATGTAACTGAGGAGCAACGAAGCCCGGCGGGATGCCAGTCCTGATCCGTTGTCGGGGCCCTGCGCGAGGGCGGCCCCAGGAAGGGGTCCGGCAGCGGGATCGGGATCGGTCTCGGCAGGGGCTTCGGGCAAGCCAGAGGTGGGGCCGGGCTCGGGCAGGGCCTTTCTCGGACTCGACGCGGAGCCGGGTATTTCGGTATCGGTTGCGGGCTTCGGCCCGGGGTTTCGGTCGTCTCCTTAGCAGACAGGACTTGGTGGCCGCGAAAGCTCGGTGGTGGTGGTCGTGATGAGCGCGA
>JBBRMI010000379.1:0-3586 GCA_038230915.1 Polyangiales bacterium
AGAGGGACGCGGGCCGCCGCCGCTCACGCCGATGCGACCCGGTCCCGCTAACCGATCGATTTCACTGCAGAACTTGTGCGGGATCGACAGACGGGCACGGGCACGGGCACGCGAGAGCAAAGCGAATTCAGGGACAGACCCTAACCCCTGACCCCCGACCCCTCACCCCTCCGAGCTCAGCGAGACGCGCCAGTCGACGGGTAGATCCAGAAAGCCCTCGAGGCACAAGAAGTCGTAGAGCTGTTCGCAGACGACGGCGCAGGTTTCGCTGAAGATATGCGGATCGGTGAAGAACTTTACGGTTTCTTCTTGGAACTCTTCACTGCTCTGCGTCAGGCGTTCGAGCAGCTCGTCGCCGCAGAAGAACACCATCTGCTGCATGAACATGCGCTCCCACTCGGCGCGAAAATCCCCGAACGCATCGGCCAACACCTTGTAGCCGACGCTGTTGGGACGGCGCGCGGACTTACACACGCGGATCGTCACCTTGGCCATTTGTTCCAAGCGTGGCGGCAGGTGCTTCTGCAGAAAATCGCCCAGCACCGCCGTGTAAATCGTCATCACGCGGTTCAGCTCGGGTGAGCGGCGCGACAAGAACGCCACCTGGAGATCACGCTCGGTTTTGCTCAGGAGCTCGAGCGTAGTTTGGCGCACGTCGGCGCTCTGGAACTCGAACCCGTCGAGCTCGGCGCGCAGGCGATTCTTGTAACGCGACAGCACATAGTACACGCCCTGCTCGGCGTGATGGATGACCTTGTCCTTGTCGCCCTTCGATTTTTCGTGCAGCTCGCTCTCGAAGAACAGCTTGGCGATCTTCTTGCCGATCGGCTTCAAGATCCTTGTCGCGAACTGCGAGTGACCAGCGAAGAATCGCGGCAACAGCTGGGCTAAGGCGCGCGTCTGTTGCTCCTCCATCTCTTCGGGAGGCTTCTGCACCCCACCGTCACCAGCGACAGCAGCTTGCATCGCCTTGAGCTGGGCAACGACCTGCGCGGTGATGGCGTCGAGCTCCGGGCTCGTCTCCATCTCGCCTTTGTAGTGAACGATGCGGGCCTGTACCTGCTCGTTGAGGAGGCCAAGCGCCTGGATCGCCAGCGCCTCCTTCTGCCCGTCGCTCATCGAGCGTGCCGGAACGGGCGGCGGGCGGCGGGGTGGAACGAGCGGCGGCGCTACGGGCGGCTTCGGCGGCGAGGCTTCAGTCACGGTCCGCCAGCTTATACCAACCCCCGACTTGCCAAACTTTTCGATTTAACGAGCCGGGTGGGGTGGGGTCCCGTTGAATTCACCGCCCAGGCGGGCGTTCGCTGCGCTCACGCGAACGGGGGCCGCGGAGGCGCGGGCCTCCACGCGTGACGGCCATTGGGCTATAGGAGCAATCATGAGGGATTTCGCACGTTCGGTCGCAGCCTTGGCACTAGCGACCGCACTTTTCGGGTCCGGCTGCGCGCGTGGACCTGACATTGCCAGCCCCGAGCTGCCCCTGCGGCGAGTCGTCGTCTATCGAAACGGCGTCGGCTATTTCGAACGCAGCGGTCAAGTAGATGGTGACCGGGTGTCGTTCAAGATGCGCCAGCGCATGGTTGGAGATTTTTTGGCGACACTGGCGATCGTCGAGCGCGGCGGCAGCTCGCTCAAGGCGGCGTCGTTCCCGCTCGAAGTCGACAAGAACGATCCGGTCGCGCAAGATCCGCGCTTTGGTCGCATGCTCGAGGCTTGGAATCACCCGGGTGAAATGCCGAAGGCACCCGACCCGTCGAGCGAACGCCTGCGGCGCGTGCAGCTGAGCCTCGATGGCAAAGAGCATGATCTAGCGATCGGCTACGTCGCGGCGACGCCGCTGTGGCGCCCGTCGTACCGCGTGGTTGTCGGCAAGGGCGGGGCGGATCTGCAGGTTTGGGGCATCGTCCAGAATCTGTCTGGCGAAGACTGGAAAGATGTCCAACTCACGTTGGTCGCGGGCGCGCCGATCGCGTTCGAGTCGACCTTGGGCGAGGCCGTCACTCCGGCGCGACCGGTGATCACCGATACCGGTGAGATCATCGCGCAAGTACCGGTCGGCATGACGACGCTCGGCCAGCAACCCGGCGGTGCGGTCGAGCGCTACGCGCCCGAAGAAGAGAAAGCGCCGATGGCGCCGTCGGCCGAAGCGGCGCCCGCCGATGCCGGCGAGGGCTACGGCTACGAGCTCGACGAAGCGTCGGCGACCCGTGGCGACAAGGCCGACGCCAAGAAGGGCGCCGGCGGCGGCCGATTGGCTGGCTCGAGCGCGCCCAAGCCGAGCAAGTCCGCGCGGCCGATGAACATGCCGGCGCCCGCACCGCCACCGGCTTCGCGCGCCGTGCCGCGCGAAGCCGCTCGTCGCGCCGCGATGGACGAGCTGCAGCAACAAGGTCTGTCGGCGCCGCGCCGCGTGTCCGCGTTGGCGGCAGTCGCGGTCGGCAGCGGTACCACGCGTTACAAGATCCCAGGCGAGGTTACGGTCCCGAACGAGAGCGCCACGATGGTGCTGTTGGTGAGTCGCAAGGTGCCCGGCGAGAGCGTCTTCCTGTTCGCGCCCGACGCTGGCGTCCCCGACTCCAGCGCGCATCCGTTTCGAGTCGTGCGCTTCGAGAATGCGACGACCGGGCTGCTCGAACGCGGACCGATCGCAGTGTTCGGCGAAGGACAGTTTCTCGGCCAAGGCATGCTGGATCCGCTGCCGCCCAAGGGTAAAGCCACTGTGCCGTTCGCGCTCGATCGCAGTATCGCGATCACCAGCGAGCGGCAAAGCACCGAACAAGGCGCGCGGCTTTTCCGCATCGAGGCCGGCGCGCTGTACATCGAGCGCGATAGCGTGACGAAGACGACTTACAAGGTCGCGAGCGGTAGCGACGAAACCAGCAAGCTGATTGTGCGCCACCCACGCATGTCCAGCGCGCGCTTGTTCAAGCCGCCGGTCGGCACCGAGGACGATTTGGCGACCTCCACGGCGCTTATTCCGATCCCACTGAAACCGCGCGGCCGTGCAGAGCTGGTCGTCGACGAGCGCCAAGCCACCCAGCAATCGATGGATTGGCTGCAGCCGCTAGCGGACGAAGCCGTGAAGGCTTACCTGACAGACGCGCGTGCCGATCGCGGTGTCGCCCAAAAGCTGAGCGAAGCCTGGACGCTGCGCGACGCGGTCAAGAAAGCCGGCGACCAGGTCAACGCGCTCGAGACCGAGCAACAGGAGCTCGAGAAATCCTCACGTGAAACGCGCCTCAGCCTCGAGGCAATCGAAAAGAACAACCAGGCCGCGGACCTGCGCGTCAAGCTCACCAAGCGTCTGGCCGAGGTCACGACCCGTCTCGACCAGATCACCAAGAAGCTGATCGAGGTGCGTCTCAGCTTGGGAGAGGCTCAAGTGCGCTTCAAAGAGGCGATTCGCGAGGTCAAGCTGCCAGCCCCGCTGCCGCCGCGCGAATAGGGGTCTGTCCCTGAATTCGCTTTGCTCTCGCGTGCCCGTGCCCGTCTGTCGATACCGCACAAGTTTAGTGACCCTTTCGGGCCTCGAGGCCGGCGACGTAGCCGACCTCGTAGGTGAGGAGGGTTTGCATCCCGCGGTAGA
>JBBRMI010000380.1:0-3579 GCA_038230915.1 Polyangiales bacterium
ACCGAACCTGCTGCCGTCACCGAAACCGCTGCCGACTGCGAATTTGTGCTGACCCGAAACCGCTGCCCCGACCGACCCCGATCCCGCTGCCGATCAGCCGATCCCGCTCCCCAACCCGGCCCGATCACCAATCAAGGCTGTTGGGGGCTGCTCAGCCGCAGCTTTCCTGCAGAAACTGCCGTGGCGTCGCTGGGCCGTGCTGTGCGAACGCTTTCGCGACGCTGAACGGGTCCTCCGCCGTAGGCGTGCGACGCCGTGAGTCTCGAACCGCAAAAACCTCGCGGACTTCCCGTCTTCCGCGAATGGCTAAGTCGATCGCGCTGGCGGCCGAGCCATCCCGGCGGGCTTCGTTGCTCCTCAATTACATACCTGCAGTAGGCGCCTTCGTCGCGCCTCGCCAACCGGGCGCCTCGGCCGCGATCATCGACCGACTTAGCCATTCGCGGGCCCTTAGTCTTCGGAAATTCGCAGAAAGTGGTCGACGATTTGGTAGTGGTCTTCGAAAAGATCGCGGGTCATCGACGGTAGCTCGGCGAGCGGGAACCAGCCAGCGGCTTGGGCGTCGTCGGCGCCTTCGACGCTGGGCGTGCTGTCGCCGCTGAGCGCGAAGTGGTGGGCGTGGCTGATCGTGCGGCCGCGTTGACTGCGCCCGGGGTGATCGAAGACGGCGACGCTGCGGAAGGCCGCGCGTAGCTCGGCTTCCGTGCAAGCGATGCGCGTCTCTTCTTGGAGCTCGCGGATAGCCGCGCCGAGCAGGCGCTCCGACCCTTCCAAGTACCCGCCCGGCAGCGCCCACAGCCCCTTGCCCGGAGCACGCCCGCGCTGCACGAGCAGCAGCTGCTCGCCCGCCGTCACCACGGCGTCGACGGTGACGAAAGGCCCGCTGCCATAGGTTTGGCGATTCCGATCCAGCGCCGCCAGCTCGGCGCGCAGGTGCTCGAAGTGCGGGGTGCGGCGAAACGTCCGCAAGAACTCCGCGATCGGTCCCGGTACGGCGGCCACGAGCTCGGCCGGAAGCTCGGCGCTTTGACTCGTGAAATACAGCCGTCGTAGCGCGGTCGCGTCGATCGGCGCTTGCCGGGGCAGCGCGATCTCGCGCCACTCGGGGAACAGGCTCAGGTACGAGCTCGACTCGTCTTTGCGAAAGCCGACCAGCGCGACGCTGCCGCGGTGCTCGCGCGCCACCGCCGCCTTCACGGCCGCCGCCCAACGCGGCTCGTCGTAGTAGTCACGCAGGGTGATGAAGGCGACGCGCGCGCGTTGCTCGACGGTCAAGCTGGCTTGAATCGCGTCGATGCGCTCTTCGGCGGTGAACGGATTTTTGGCTAGCCGTGGCGCGCGCGCCGAGCCGACCACCACGATCACCCGCGGCGCCAGCTGGAGCGCGCATTCGAGTAGCGCCAGATGCCCGCGATGAAACGGCTGAAATCGGCCTATCAACACCGCCAAATCGGTCACGCCTGGCTCGCTCATGTCACCCCTTAGTGGGCAGCGATCGGCATTTGCGGTCGCTGCCGAAAGCTCGCGCGCGCAGCGGCAATATTGGCGCCGCCTGCCGGCGCTTGAGCTCGCTGCGCGAAAGTAGCCGCACCACTTGCGCAATCTGCGCCTGATTGATCCGGGCAAGCGAGATAACGAGCGCGGGCATGCTTGCTTTCAGCATACGCCTGGTGTTGGAAGACGTGCTTCAGGTAAGTGACCAAGGCTTGATCCCGTGCACAGGGTAGAAATGAGGGCTCATTCTGCGGCAATTTGTGGAACTGCCGCTGCGGGTGGAATCGGTTGGTCTTCGAACGTCAGCGCCGGCGGCGGCTCGGACAGGCGCAGGCACTCGGCCCGGCCACGAGTTCTTGCCTCGACCAGAATGTCAGCGAAAGCGTCGAGCTGCTCGAGCGTGTGGTCCGCCATCATCTGCACTCGGAGCCGCGAGCTCTTGGGCGAGACTGCCGGGTACTCGACCAGATTAACGACGCCGCCGAGCTGCAGCGTGTGCTTCGTCAGTACCCGACCGAGCGCCGTATCGCCGAGCACGACCGGGATGACCGGCGTAGGGCGTCCCAGTACCTCGAAGCCGAGCTCCTGTAGCCGAGCGCGCAGGTGCGTCACGTTACGCATGAGCCTGCGCCGCCGCTCGCGTCCGTCTTCCGAACGGATCAGGGTCAGCGCCGCCTGCACGACCGACGCCTGGATCGGTGTCATGGCGTTAGTGAACGTCGAAGGTCCACACTTGTAGCGCAGCGCCCACTTGACGCTCGGGCGATCGCTGCACACGAAACCGCCCGGCGAGGCGAACGCCTTCGAGAACGACCCCATCAAGAGGTCGATCTTACCGACCATGCCCTGCTCTTCGACGACGCCGAGCCCCTGGGGGCCCAGCGCGCCCAGATCATGCGCGACATCGACTAGAAAGGTCGCGCGGTGCTCGGTGCACAGCGCCTGCAGCGCCTGCAGGTCGGGGCAGTCGCTGTCCATCGAGAACACGCTCTCGGTCACCACCAAAATGCCGGCGTGTGGCGCCTTCGCGCGCAGCCGACGCAGCTTTCGCTCTACGGCTGTGACGCTCAAGTGCGGAAAACTGTGCACGTTCTTGGTCGCGTTGCGGGCGCCTTCGTGCAGGCAAGCGTGCGACAGCGCGTCGAGTACGACGTGATCTTGTGGGCCGACCAAGGTGGTGATGGCGCCGTAGCCCGCGCCCCAAGCGATCGGAAACAGCGTGCAGTCAGCGTAGCCGGTGAAGCTTGCGAGCTCGCGTTCGAGCTCGTTCGTCAGGCTCGATAGCCCCATCAACGCCGCCGAGCCCGCGGAGTGCACGCCGTGCCGTTCGATCGCATCGTGAGCGGCTTTGCGAATGCCTTCCGCGCTCGCCAATGACAAGTAGTCTTGGCTCGCGAAGTTGAGGCCCGACACCTCGGTGCCGTCGCGCAGGTGCGCCTTGATCAGCGTGCCAACCGGGCCTTCGATGTATTTCTGGTACGAGTCGAAGCCGTCGGCCAATCGCGTCTGACTCCAGTCGTAGCCGGCGTCCAAGCGCTCGAGCAGGTCCGGCCCCTCGGGGTGCATGTAGTCGAGCACCGACCCGGTCAAGCTTGGCGGGTAACTCGACGCCGTCATGCGCTACCTCCCGCCTCACCATTCCCGGCGTCTAACTCCCTAAGCATTTCCAGGGCAGTGTAGTCGCTCGCGGCCGGGGTCGTCGAGGCTGCGGACGGAAACGATGACGCAACATCCGCTGCCTTTCATCGGTTGCGGCCGGCCCTTAGTCGCCGCAAGAGCCGTTCCGCGGCACGCTGGCGTTGCCGAGCGGCTTCATTCATCCGCGCCGTTGGTCGCTAGCGGTGGCGTACTACGCGCTCGTGCCGCCAACGCTGATCGCGGCAGCGGCGCACAGCGCGGTCGTGCTCCAGGGTCTGTCCCTGAATTCTCGTCCGTGAACGTGAACGTCTGTCGATACCGCACAAGTTTAGTGACCCTTTCGGGCCTCGAGGCCGGCGACGTAGCCGACCTCGTAGGTGAGGAGGGTTTGCATCCCGCGGTAGAGGACGAGCCAGCCTGGTTCTCCGTTGCGTTTTTGATGTCCGC
>JBBRMI010000381.1:0-3540 GCA_038230915.1 Polyangiales bacterium
ACCGCGGAAGCCTCCTTTCCGATCGCGAAATGACTTTGCATACCAAGCCAATCACGACGCGCGGGTTGGCCATACACGCAATGACTTGCAATCGTTTAACAAATTCGTTCCGCCTCTGCGGTTCTTTCAATGACTTTGCATGCCCAGTCATTGCGGGGCCCGAAATGGGTGTTCCGAGCCTTGAGCCCCTCGCTAAGAAGAAGCTGGCGGCGACGCGCCCCAGCGATACCCGGTTTCATCCCATCAGGGCGGCGGGCGCGCCCGCCATCAGCGACTCCCTGTGAAAAAATCTCGGCCCGGCCATGGCCGAAACGAGGCGACCGGTTCGCCTAAGTCTGTGGGTCTGTGGCCGTACGGTTTGGCCTGGAGACGACACGGAAGTTTCTGCGATTCTAGCTGCGGCTTGGCAGCCAAGGATGTGATGAATCAGCCGAAGGAATAGCCGGAGAATTCGAGGCCGAGCAGGGAGCCGCGGTAGGCGAGGCGACCGACGTCGCTGCCGGCGGCGCCGGCGACGACCATCAGCGGCAGCAAATGTTCTTCGCGCGGGTGGGCGGCGCGTGCGGCGGGCGCGCTTTGCCAGTCGCTGAGTAGCGCGTCGCGTTCGGCTGGTGGGCGAGTGACTGAGTCGCGTAGCCACGCGTCGAAGGTGGTGGCGGCGGGGCGGCCCTGGGGACCCATCGCGCGCATGTTGTGGTAGCTCATGCCGCTGCCAATGATGAACACGCCTTCGTCACGTAACGGTGCGAGCGCGCGCCCGATCGCCAAGTGCTCGCGTGGATCGAGCCCGGCCTTCAGTGACAACTGCACTGTCGGGACGTCGGCGTCCGGGTAAGCTAGCTTGAGCGGCACGAAAGCGCCGTGGTCGAAGCCGCGCGTCGCGTTTTCGCCGTTCGGGATGCCGGCCGCGTCGAGCAGCTCTTGCACGCGGGACGCCAGCGCTGGCTCGCCGGGCGCCGGCCAGGTCAGCTGATACGACTCGGGCGGGAAGCCGTAGTAGTCGAACAAGAGCGGAGGGGCCGCGCCGTTCATGACGGTCGGCTGCGACTCTTCCCAGTGGGCGGAGATGACGAGCAGGGCCCGGGGCGGGGTTGGCGGCAGGTCGTGAACGCTGCGCAGGTAGCGCGCCAGATCGGCTTGTTCGGTCTCGCTGCCGAAACCGAGCTTCACGAAAGGCCAGGGTCCACCGCCGTGGGGCACGAAAACGACCGGAAGCCGCGCGCTGGTTTGAGCCATCGCCCCAACATAGGCGGCTCCCACTGAGCCACAAGACTTCAGGTGAGAATGGAATTGTTGTCAGCCTGGCAACAATTCGAGCGTGCCGAGTTGGCCGGCCCTGCTACAACGCGCCCGCGCCCAGCGTTCGCGGTCCCGACGATTCGTCGGTCTTCCCGTCATCTGCGCTGCAGCCGCGCCCCCGCATCCGCATGTCAGAGCCCGCGCCGTCGTCCACCCCTGCACCCGATCTCACCGAGCTGCTCGGTCCCGAGTTGGCCTCCGCCCTCGCCAAGAAGGGTTACACGACGCTCACGCCAGTGCAGCAGTCGGTGCTCGATCCCACGCTCGAGGGGCGCGACCTGCGTATCAGCTCACAGACTGGCTCCGGCAAGACGTTGGCGATCGGCTTTGCGCTGCGCAGCGCCGTGGCGGGCGAGGCCGTCAAGCCAGCGCACGTCGCTCGGCCGCGCGCCTTGGTGATCGTGCCGACGCGCGAGCTCGCCAAGCAGGTGCACGACGAGCTGACCTGGTTGTACGCGCCGCAGCGGCTGCGGATTGCCGCCGTGACGGGCGGCTCTTCGTACCGCGACGAACACCGCTCGCTGTCGGCCGGTCCGGCGATCGTCGTCGGCACGCCGGGACGGCTGCTCGATCACTTGAATCGTGGCGGCATCGAAGCCGGCGACGTCGGCGCTGTCGTGCTCGACGAAGCCGATCGCATGTTGGATTTAGGCTTTCGCGACGAGCTCGAGGCAATTTTGGCGAAAGCGCCGCCCGGCCACCGTACGCACTTGGTGTCGGCTACGTTCGCGCGCGACGTGGCGGCGTTGGCCGACCGGGTGCAGAAGGATCCGAAGCGCATCGAAGGCACGCCGCTCGGCAGCGCCAACCGCGACATCGACCACATCGTGTACCTGGTCAATCCGCGCGAGCGCGTCGACGCGTTGATCAACGTACTCTTGCATCATGCGGACGAGCAGACGCTGGTGTTTGCCCGCACGCGCGCTGATGTGTCGGAAATCGCGCGCGAGCTGCAGCAGGCTGGTTTCGCCTCCGGTTCGCTCTCGGGCGAGATGGATCAGAACGCGCGTAACCGCGCCTTGGCGGCCTTCAAGCGCGGCGAGATCCGCGCCCTGATCGCGACCGACGTGGCGGCGCGCGGCATCGACGTGCAGGACATCGGGCGCGTGATTCAGGTGGATCCGCCGACCGATCCGGACACGTACACGCACCGCAGCGGCCGTACCGGTCGCGCGGGGCGCAAGGGCGTGAGCGCGGTTTTGGTGGCGCCGGCTGGGCTACGCCGCGCCGCAGCGCTGTTGCAGCGCGCGCGCGTGCAGTTCCGGGTCGAGCCGATCCCGACCGCGGCCGCGATTCGCGAGGCGCAGGACGCGCGTTGGCTGGCCGAGCTGATGCAGGGCGATCAACGCGAGGTTTCCGAGCGGGTTACGAAGCAGGTCGAGCGCATCGTCGAGGCGGGGCTGACCGAGCGCGCGCTGGCGCAGCTAATAATCAGCGTGCGGCGCGCGACCGGCGAACCGCGCGAGGTGACGCCGCTGTTGGCCGAAGCCCAGCGCGGTGCACGGCCGCCGGCGCGTCCCGTACGCGGTAACGATCGCTTCAACGATCGCGGCCCGGGTCCCGAGCGCTTCAACGAGCGCGGTCCAGGTCCCGAGCGCTTCAACGACCGTGGCAATGACCGCCCGCGTCGCTTCGAGCAGCGCGAGCTGAGCTTCGATGACCGTGGCGAGCGTCCGCAACCGGCGCCGCGCCAGTTCGAGCCGCGCCCGTCGTTCTCGGATCGTCCGCCGGAGTCACGTGGCGGCAGCGACCAATGGGTGCCATTCCGGGTTTCGTGGGGCGAAGCGCATGGCGCCGACGCGCGGCGTTTGGTCGCGATGCTTTGCCGCCGCGGCAATATCCGTGGTTCGGATATCGGCGCAATTCGCGTCAGTCGCACGACCTCGATCGTCGAGGTCGCGACGGCCGTCGCAAAGGGCTTCGAGGATTCCGCGCGCGAGCCCGATCCGCGCGATCCGCGCGTGATGATCACGCCCTTTTCCGATGGCCCGGGGCGCGAGCCCGAGCACGACGCGCCGCCTCAGTCGGAGCCGCAGCGCGCTCCGCAGCGGCCGCGCGCACACGTTCCGCCGTCGCAGCACCGGCCGCCGCGGGCGCCCGTGCCGCATCCGCCCGGCGAGCGCGATTTTGCGGCGAAGGCACCGCGGGATTTTGCGGCGAAGGCACCGCGGGATTTTGCGGCGAAGGCACCGCGGGATTTTGCGGCGAAGGCACCGCGGGATTTTGCGGCGAAGGCACCGC
>JBBRMI010000382.1:0-3507 GCA_038230915.1 Polyangiales bacterium
TCGCGCTCACCGGGTACGGCAGCGCCAAAGATCATGAACGTTCAATGGCCGCGGGCTTCGACCATCACGTAGTCAAGCCTGCGAACCCGGAGGTGCTGCTGCGGATCATCGACTCGGCCGTGCGTGCCGAGGACTGGTCCACGACGTCAGGAGGCGATTTGTCAACGGCGCCAGGCACGCTGATAGAGACAGAGCGGCGTGCACGACCCGGATAGCCGGCAACAGGAGGCTGCCGCCACCCTGACCATTGCTCGCCTGCAGGAGCAAGTCGAAATCCTGCGGCAAGAAGTTCTTGGACTGAGACGAGCGCTTGCGGCGGCCCAAGGAGGTTCGATCGATGGGATAACGACCGAGCTCGTTGAGGCGAACGGGGCCCTTGTCCTCTCGGCCCTCCATGCGGAGGAGGTTGCCGAATCGGCAATGGGCGAGCTCGGCGAGCTCACAAGGACGAGTCAGCGTGACGTTCTCACCGGCACACCCAATCGCGCGTTGATGCTGGATCGCCTGGAAAGCGCGATCGCCTTGTCCCGTCGGCGTGGTACGCGAGCGGCGCTGCTCTTTGTCGACCTCGACCGCTTCAAGCAGATCAACGACACGCTGGGCCACGCTGTCGGCGACACGGTGTTGCGCCTGGTCACCCGCCGTCTGGAATCGGTGATCCGCGATTCCGACACCGTCAGCCGTCATGGTGGCGACGAATTCCTGGTGCTACTGGCCGAAGTCTCGCACCCCACCGATGCCGCCCTGATCGCCGCCAAGATGTTGCGGGCGGTTGGCGAACCGAGTCAGGAGCCCCTGCCCGCGTTGTCGGCCAGCGTCGGCATCGCGATCTACCCGGAAGACGGCCAAGAGGCAGCGGTGCTCATTGCCAATGCAGACGCCGCCATGTACAGATCGAAAAAGCAGGGAACCGGGGGATTCGCCTTCTACAGCGATCCTAATTCGAGCGCTGCCGGCCCCGTTTACATCGATTTTGGCAACTGACTCGCGTCGGGCGCTCCGACCCGCCAGCAGGGCGTGCCTGACTGTTCACGCCATTGCGCACGCAGCACTTCCCGGCGCCGGCTGCTCGACTGTGTAGACAGCGCAGTTAGGCATGGGAAGCCGTGTCTGGAACCGCCGGAAAGCCTCATTCCCAGCGAGCCCTCTGCACTGAACCCCAGCAGCTTTCAGCACAGCAGCCCGAACCAGATGCCGTGCCCGAAGAGCACCGTATCGCTCGGCAGGGGCGCCAGCTCGCCGAAGAAAGCCGTCACCCGCGCGTCGAACTCGACGAAGGTCTCTGACCCTGCCCCGTACCGAACCCAGGATCCCCTCCTGCCAGTAGCGGCGTCGGCGATCGGCCGCCGCTCGGCGCGAGCATTCCCCGGATCGATGCCGAGTCGAGCGCCGAGAACTCATGCCTAACAGCTAATAGGCAATTTTGAAGAATGCCAATTGTTGCGGGTGGTAGGCATGAGCTGCGTTACCGACCGCGAGACGTTATCTCGCTCAAGGCTTGACCGGCCGGCGACCGCCTCCGCGCTTGAGTTGATCGACCTGCCCTTGCAAAACGTTCACTTCGGCGGTCAACGCCTCCCGCCGCTCGGCCAAAGCTGCAACCTCCTGACGCTCCTTTGAGGCCATCAGATAGGCCACCAGCACGATGGCCATGATCGCCGCGGCTGTGATACAGCAGGCGAAGAAGAGGTACTTTCGTCTGAACTCCTCGACCGCCCGCTTCAGCTCGCGCCTCTCCGTAACGGCCGAGCCAACCGCACTCGAAAAGCCGTCAAGCGTCGACTTGGTCGCTGCGACAGCTTCCCTCATCGCCGTCTCCCCCGCCTCCGCCAGGGCAGCCTTGACCGCGTCGTTGGCCGCCTTCGCCGAAATCTTCGAAACCTGGACTCCGGCTTCCACGATGACGTTGATCATCTGCGGGGAATAGCTCCGCAACGCTTCCAGCTGTTGCGCCAGAGCGACCCGCTCCTTGGCGAACGCCGCCCTCTCGAGCGCCAACCCCTCGATACCAGCACGCACCGCGATCTGCTGGTCTTCCGCCAGAGTCAGCAAGCCGAAGATCCTCTCCTCAACGGCGTTCGCTCCGTCAGCCGGGGCACCCTCGTTGTTCATCGTTCGACGTCTCGATCACGTTGCTCGTCAGGGTTTGGGTCTGGCTCGGGCTGCACCCCGCGATCGGCGTCGTTACCCGTGCGGTCCGCCTGGCGTGCCGCGGCCGCCTGAAGTCGAGCGGCCAACTCGTCAACGGGTGCCTGAGCGGGAGGCGCAGCCTGTCGCCGCTGCTCGAGGCGCGCCCTGACGCCGGCGATTCCATCGGCTGCTACTTCTCTCACGGCGCCAGCCGCAGCACGCACCTGGTCGCGCGCCTGCATCGCCCGGGCCAAATCGCCGGTCGTGTCGATCAGCGATGCATCGACCGCGGCCAGTTCACGCCGCTCTGCAAGACCCTGCAACCACGCCGCCTCGATGCGCCGATTAATTTCTCCGAAATCGCTCTTGATTCCACGCCGCTCGAGGCCGGTGGCATACGGCCCGAGGTGAATGGTTGGCTCCCGATCGATGCCCTGATCCTTGAGGCTGCGACGATCGATCCGTTGCGTTTGACTGGCCCGCTCGAGGTGACGATTGGCAACCACCTCCCAGCGCTCGCGAACCTTGGCCACCTCCGAGGCCCCGTCGCCCAGCCCCAAGCTCTTGCGCTTGGTATCCGAAAGCTCCGGATCAGCCTTGTCGCCAAAGCCGCCAGGACCGAGCTTGCGGGTGCTCGTCAGGATGTGCGCATGGAAACCTTGATAGCCCTTCTTCGAGCCATCCCACTTGCGCGGATCATCGCGATGGACGTTGAAGTCGACTGCGACACCGTAGCGATCGGCCAGGTCCTGCGAGAAATCCCGCACCAGCTCGACGCCCTGCTTGGGCGTCAGCTCTTTCGGGATCGCGACCTCGTAATCGCGTGCCACCCGCGCATCCTTGCGCTTCTCGGCCGTCTCCGCCGCGTTCCACAGCGACGCCCGATCTTCCGACCACGCGGGCGCACCGGGCGGCACGATGATTTCCGAATGCACGATGTCACGCTTACGCGTGTAATCGTGCAATTCGCCCGTCCGTTCATCGGCAATCTCGACGCCAGCCCGATAAGCCGCCGCGGCAGTCGCAGAGCGACCCGCAGAGCGCGAAATCGGCTTGACGGAGAGATGGAACATGACGAAGACGGCGGGAACTGGTTTGCCCTTGGCTTGCATAGCAAGCGAGATGTTGTTTGCGCAGCAAACCGCACGGACTTGCAGCGCAAGTCGTAAGTGCGCCCTTCGCATTTGCTCGGGGCACTCATATGATACCATTGCTGCCACTCCAGCGCTCCTCTTCTCGCCATGTCGCAAACCCTCTCCAAGCTCGACGCTTCCATCGCGGCGCAACAGAAGAAGCTCGCGCAATTGAAGGCGCACAAGCAGCGCATCGAGGCGCGCGAGAAGGCCAAGCTGCAAGGGCTCGCGCGCAAACAGGACA
>JBBRMI010000383.1:0-3505 GCA_038230915.1 Polyangiales bacterium
CAAACCCGGGCGCTACCAAGCACCCGACACGCTCCTGGCCTTCCTGGACGGCCTGTGATATGCCGACCACTCCACCGCTCGCACCCCAGCTGACCCGGAGGTTCTCCCGAGAATCGGCATAACCACCAGGTCGGCCTAACGCAGATTGCGCCGATGTCGGCGCAATGAGCGCAACGGCACGCAGTGCCTGTTCGCCTGCCTAAAAGTCCACCAGGGAGACGTGCTCGCGATGGCGTCAAAGACACGCAACCGCTTCGACCTGATCCGTTTCCTCGAGCACCTTGACTGCGAGATCCCCGTCGTGAAGGGCCAGAAGATCGTCGCCGTCAGCGACAACCTCTCCACTCGCGGCACCCAAGAGGTCAGCGACTGGCTGAAAGACCACCCGCGCTGGAGCTTCCAATTCACCCCCACCCACGCCTCGTGGCTGAACCAGATCGAGATCTTCTTCTCGATCCTCTACCGCCGGCTACTCAAGCACGGCATCTTCTTCAGCGAGGAAGACCTCGCCGAGCAAATGCTCGCATTCATCGAGACCTACAACCAGACCGCCAAACCCTTCAAGTGGACCTACACCGGCAAGGTCCTCGAGGCATAAACCAGCGAATTAAGAGGATGAACCACTAGCGCCCATTACATCACCGCTGTCCGTGGCGAGCAGGCTTTCCTCTCCGAGCTGCGAGAAAGTCTCAAGGCACGGAGGTTTCACCCGGAGCCGGTACGGGAAGTGATGATCCCCAAGCCCGGTGGCAAGCGCCGCCGGCTTGGCATCGCTACCGTGCGCGACCGAGTGGTCCAGGCCGCCCTCAAGATGGTGTTGGAACCTATTTTCGAGGCGGATTTCTTGCCGTGCAGCTACGGCTTTCGCCCCGAACGCCGAGCGCATGACGCGATCGCTGAGATACACCACTTCTGCTCCCACTCTTACGAGTGGATCGTAGAGGGAGATATCGAGGCGTGCTTTGACTCGATCTCACACTCCGCATTGTTGCAACGAGTGCGGGGCAGGATCGCGGACAAGCAAGTCATGGGATTGGTGAAGGCGTTCCTGAAGTCCGGCATCCTCACCGAGGCCGGCGAGCTCCAGGACAAGGACACCGGTGCTCCTCAGGGCGGGATCATGACTGCTCCCACGCAATGGGTAACTTCCATCGGGGTCTCCGTTTGGGGTGGGGATCGAGTGGCGGATGGTGATGTTGTCGTCTTTGCCGCCGATGAGGATTTCGCGGACGACGAGTCGCAGGACGCGTTGTTGTTCGGCGATGGTGAGCTGGCCCAGGCCGTCGTTGAGGCGGGCGAGGAAGCCTTCGAGTGTCTCGGCGAGCTTGAGGTAGGTCTCGGCGTCGTGGAGTTCGGTGTCGAGGTTCTCGAGCTGGGCGCGCAGCGTGGTCTGGTGCTTGCGCAGTGGGGGCATCCGTGTGCGGAGCTCATCGAGCGAGATCAGCTGCTCTTGGTAGGCCTCGATCAGTCGTGCCACGGCGGCTTCGGCGCGCGTGAGGTCGCGCTGGAGCGTCTCGCGGCGCTTGGTCGCGGGGTGCTCGGTCCGCAGCGCGGTGAGCCGGCGGTCGATCTCGGCCTGCACGAGCTTGGGGTCCTCGAGCAGTCGACGGACTTGCTCCCAGACGAGCGCGTCGAGTTTGTCAGCGCGGACGGGTCGGCTCGTGCAGACGCGTCCGCCGACGTGGCGCCAGTTGTCTTGGCCGATGCAGCGGTAGTAGGAGATCCGCTTGTTGGTCGCGCGGGTCGAGGTGCGGTAGTAGGAGTAGCCGCACTCGCGGCAGACGAGGATGCCCTGCAGCAGCGTGAGCTGCTTGGTGTTGCGCCGCGCGAAGCGCTTGTTCTCTTGAAGGTGGGCTTGGGCGAGCGCGAAGGTCTCTTCGCTGACGATCGCGGGGACCGCGATTGTCAGCCACTCCTCGGCGGGCTGGTCCTGGCGGATGATCCTGCGGCCGTGGCGTTCGCCGCGCGCCCTGGTGGTGCGCGTCGGCTTGCCGTGCCGGTCACTCATCTTCGTCTTGCCGTAGGCGGCCCGCCCCTCATAGGCGGGGTTGCGCAGCATCCCCCACACCGTCGAGCGATCCCATACCTGCTTGCCGGTTCTGGTCAGAATGTCGCTCTCGGACAGCCAGCGGGCGATGTCAGCGATCGATTCGCTTCCTTCGGTGTAACGGGTGAAGACCTCGCGCACGACATCGGCCTCGCACTCGTTGATCTCCCAGTAGCCCTCGGCGATGTCGGTCTTGCGGATGTAGCGGTAGCCGTAGGGCGCCCCCGACATGATTGCCTGGGAGCCACCGCGGGCGCGGTGCAGCTTGCCGCGGCGGGTGCGCTCGCAGATCTGCGCCCGCTCGTACTCGGCAATCATGCCCTGGAACTGGCGCAAAAGCTCGTCCTCCGGCGTGTCGCCGCGCTCTGGCTCGCGGGCGAAGATGACCTCCACGCCGGCGCGTGTAAGCTCCTCCAACAGCAGCACCTGGTAGGCGTAGCGCCGCGCCAGGCGATCCGGGCAGTGGCAGAGCAGCACCTCAAAGGCACCCTCGCAAGCGCGGTCGCGCAGCCGCTCAAGCGCTGGGCGGGTAAGCGTCGCGCCGGAGAAACCCTCGTCGCTGAAGACGAGCTCCTCGGGAAGGATCAGGCCGCGCTGCTCAGCGAGCTCACGCAGCCCGGCGAGCTGACTTTCGACCGTGCCCTCCTCGCGCTGAGCCGCCGAGGACACCCTGGCGTAAATCGCCGTCACCTGTGTTTTGCTGATCTGCTGCTCGGCCATCACGTTCCTCCTGTCTCTTGCCCGTCAGCGCTCGACGCTCGGACACCAGCAGCCCGTACGCCTGCGCCAACCTGCTCGCGGCGAGCCGGTCGGCCACGAACTCGATCTCAACGCGCTGTGCCACCCCGCTCGCTCCCCGCCAGCCCGCACACCAACGCGTCGGTGACCGTAGCGCTCAGGCTGATACCGCTCCCAGCAGCAACAACGCGCACCCGCTCGACCAGCGAGCCCGGCAGCCGGACCGTGAACACGACAGTACGCTCCGGGACCATCACCCCGTCCGGCGAGCACTGCGCCGCGCGCACGTACCGCCGTGCCTGGCGCTCGGAGAGACCATGCTCGTCCTGAAGCGCACGCACCACCGCGGCCGGCGAGCGCTCGCCGAGCAACACCACCGCCCGATTGACACGGACGGCGTACTCGTCGGCATGAGCTCGACGACTGGCCATCAGTCCCTTGAGTACTACACATCACGGCCGATTCCTTCCTCGACGCCGCGAAATCGTGCACTCAAACTCGAAGTTACCCATTGCGTGGGAGCAGTCCTCTCACCGCTGCTCAGCAACATAGCGCTCTCTGTCCTTGACGAGCATTTCGCTAAGGGTCTATCCCGGTTGGGTGGTGGCGAGGGTTGCGAGGTGCGCCTTCTTGAAGGCGATGAGGCCGCTTGAGAGTTGTAGGAGGGCGAGGTGGTTCTCGTCCTTCTTGGACCAGCGGATCAGGATCCCACGGTTTCTG
>JBBRMI010000384.1:0-3470 GCA_038230915.1 Polyangiales bacterium
AAAACCTCCAGGTCTAGACACCCCGGAGGCGAGCCCTCTCCGAAAGCTTTCGCAAGTTTTCTGAGGGGGCTTCGTTATTTCCCCTCAAGAAACCTGATCAGACCCGCGCCTCCGCCCCTCCATCTTCGTGACGCTGCTCAGCTTGACGTCGCCGCGCTGGCTACCGCCTACAACAAGCCGATCATTCCGCACACCAACGTGCAACAGAAGCTGCACGTCCAGCTCGCTGCGGCGACGCCCAACGTTCGCATGGTCGAAAACTGCTACGAGTCCTTGAACGAAATTTGGGAGGAGCCGATTTACGTCAAAAATGGTTACTACGGGCTGCCGGAGCAGCCGGGAGTCGGCCTCAAAATTCGAGACGCCGTGATCGAGGCGACGCGCGTCGCCTGAGTCCTGAGCGGAGCTCCAAGTGCGCCCAAATTCCTCAGATTCACCAGATTCCGTTGCCGACCAGCTCGAATACCGCAGCCCGGCGCAGCGCTGGGTTGAGGCACTGCCGATCGGCAATGGTCATGTCGCTGCTATGGTGTTCGGCGGTGCGCGCGTCGAACGGCTCCAGCTCAACGAGTGCACGCTTTGGTCGGGGCCGCCGCAGCTGAAGGACAGCGTTGATCGAGCGGCGCTTTTGCCAGCCGTGCGTGCAGCCATCGCGGCGGACAATTACCAACAAGCCGACGAGCTCGCTCGCAAGCTTCAGGGCGGCTTCACTCAGTCGTATCTGCCCCTGGGAGATTTGGAGCTGGAGTTCGAGCTCGACGGCGAGCCTTCTGACTACCTTCGCACGCTGAACCTCGAGTCAGCGGTTGCCAGCGTCCGGTTCTCGGTCGGCGAGACGACTTACCAACGCGAGATCTTCGCGAGTTACCCCGATCGCGTGATCGTCGTCCGTCTGTGCTCATCTGGGCTGGGAGTGATGCGCTTTCGAGCGCGCCTCACCAGTCAGCTACGCCACGAGCTGCGTTGTCGAAGCGGCGCAAGCCCCTCCCTCTTGTTGAGCGGCCGCGCCCCAGCGCACGTCGAGCCGCCTTATCGCGACGTGGAGCCGGCTATCGTGTACTCGGATGCGGCCGGCTTGAACTTTGGCCTTGACCTCCGCGTCAGCACCGAGGGCGGTCGCGCATGGGTGGAGGGCGCCGAACTGGTCGTAGAAGCTGCGAGCGCAACGATCGTCGTCGCGGCAAGAACCGGCTTTGCCGGCTACGCGGGCGGCAGCGGTCGGTCAGGTTACGAAGTCGAAAGCCAGGTCTCGGTCCAGGCGAGCGCCGCTGCCTGCGCGTCTTACGAGGACCTGCTCGAGCGACACCGTACAGACTACCGTCGCCTGTTCCAGCGCGTGACGATCGATCTCGGCGGGACGAAGCCAACGGATCTTCCCACGGATCAGCGCGTCGCTCGGTTCTCCGCGGAGGGTGACGGAAAGCTCCTCGAGCTGCTCTTCCAGTTCGGACGCTACCTGCTGATTGCGTCTTCTCGCGCGGGGGGGCAGCCGGCCAACCTGCAGGGCATTTGGAGCCACGAACTGCGCGCGCCTTGGAGCAGCAACTACACAGTCAACATCAACACGCAGATGAACTATTGGCCAGTCGAGACGACTGGTCTTTCGGAGTGCGCCGAGCCGCTGCTCTCGTTCATCGCCGACCTCGGTGAAGCCGGGCGGGCAACTGCCCAAAGCTACGGTTGTCGGGGCTGGGCGTGTCACCACAACAGCGATCTGTGGCGCCACACCGCGCCGGTGGGCGCTGGCGATAGTGATCCGTCGTGGGCGTGTTGGCCGATGGCGGGAGCTTGGCTTTGCCGCCACCTTTGGGAACATTTCAGCTTCGGTGGTGACCGGCTGTTCTTGCGTCAGCACGCCTACCCGGTACTAAAAGAAACGGCGCTCTTCCTGCTCGACTGGCTATTCGAGAGTGCCGAAGGCCAACTCATCACGGCGCCCGCCACATCGCCGGAGAACAAGTTTCGGACGTCGAGCGGGCAACCTGCGGCTGTCAGCGCGGCGACCACCTTGGACATGGCCTTGACGTGGGACGTGCTGAGCTGTTGCATCGAAGCAAGCTCGCTGCTCGAGCTCGACGCCGAGCTTCGCAGCGACCTCGTGCGAGTTCGAGCCAGGCTACCGTTGCCCGGAATTGGTCGCCACGGCCAGCTAAACGAGTGGTTCGCCGACTGGGACGCCGTCGACCCGCATCACCGTCACGTGTCGCACCTCTACGGCGTGCACCCCGGCGAGCAAATCACGCGCAGCCACTTGCCAACGCAGTTTGCGGCGGCGCGGCGCTCGCTCGAATTGCGTGGGGACGAGGGAACCGGCTGGTCATTGGCCTGGAAGGCAAGCTTGTGGGCGCGCCTCGGTGACGGCGAACATGCGCTCAAGCTGCTGCATCGCTCGGTACAGCCGGTCGACACGACGCAGACCATCATGGACGGCGCAGGAGGTCTCTACCCCAACCTGTTCGGCGCGCACCCACCATTCCAGATTGACAGCAACTTCGGCCTCACTGCGGCGATCGCCGAGATGCTGTTGCAAAGTCACGCTGGCGAGATTCACCTGCTGCCTGCGCTGCCCGCTGCCTGGCAGAGTGGCTCCTTCCGTGGGTTGCATGCGCGTGGTGCCTTCGTGGTCGACGCGCGGTGGCAAGTTGGTCGCCTTGCGGAAGCTCGGCTGCGCTCGGAACGCGGCAATCCGTGCCGGCTTCGAACCGATGTCGCGGTGTTGTTGCGTGGCGTGAACGGTGTGGTCGCCGTGGAGCGGCCCGAGCCACTCGTGGTCGAATTTCCCACCGAGGTCGGCGCTGAATATTGGATTGAGGAGCTTTGATCGATACGCACGTGCACTTCTGGCGCTACGAGGCCAAGGGTTACCCTTGGATCGACGACGGCATGCTTGAGCTCCGGTGCGATTTCTTGCCGGAGCACCTCCGACCCGTCGCTTCTGCCGCCGGAGTGACCTCTGTCATTGCCGTCCAAGCGCGGCAGTCCCTCGACGAGACGCGTTTCTTGCTCGAGTTGGCCGACGAGCATTCGCTCATCGCCGGCGTCATTGGTTGGGTCGACTTGTGTGCTGCGACGGCCGCAGCCGATTTGGCGGAGCTCGGCCAGCACCCTAAGTTTTTGGGGGTTCGGCATCTCGTCCAGGATGAGCCCGACGATAACTTCTTGCTCAGGTCTGACTTCCGTCGCGGGGTCTCGCTGCTCTCGAAACCGGGCCTGACCTACGATCTCTTGATTAGGGAACGGCATTTCTCGGCCGCTGTAGGTCTGGTGGAACAACTACCGGAGCAGCTCTTCGTGCTCGACCACGTCGCAAAACCTAACCTTCGCTCTCGCGCGCTTAGGGCGCGCGAAAGAACAAGTCGATCGAATGTGGTCGATTGGGGATCGACAGGATCGCGCCGACATGATCTACGTTTGCGGTGGACGCCGAGAAGCTCATCCGGCGAAAGTGGCGCCTGCTGACGGCGACGATG
>JBBRMI010000385.1:0-3431 GCA_038230915.1 Polyangiales bacterium
ACCCCAGCTGTGCCGGAAGTCGACGAGTTCGAACTCTCGCCCAAACAACGGGTGGAACGGGTGCGAGAAGCGGAACCGTCTACTCGCATCGGTCCCATCATGTGTAGTGTGTTGCGGTTTCTTTCGCGTGCAAGGGACGCGGCATCTGTCCCTCGTGCCTGGGCCGCAAGATGTGCCAAACGGCCCTGAATCTAACCGAGCACGTGCTCCCAGCCGTACCGCTGCGGCAGTGGGTGTTCACGGTGCCGCATGCACTGCGCGCCCGTTTGGCTTTCGACGGCAAGCTGCTCGGCGCAGTCACGCGCCTGTTCGTCGACTCCGTCCTCGGCTGGTACCAGCGCCGCCTGCGCACCAGCGCGCGCGAGCACACGCAGAGCGGCGCGGTGGTTGCCGTGCAGCGCGCGTCGTCGGACTTGAAGCTGAATAGTCGCTCATGATACCTGGCCTCTCTCTTTGCTTGAATTCATGTCGAAAAGCGAGCCTTGCTCGGTCGACACACCCCCCGACAGCGCGAGCCGGCCCGTGGCGCGGAGGCGCTGGATGGCCGTCCGCACCGGATCCGACTCGAGGTCGGCGCGACGGATCTCCTGCGGTGCGAACGGTGCGATCTGGCAGCACGGCAAGATGCCGGCCTCGATCAGGCGTGTGATCGTCGTGTTACTCACACGACAGTGACGAGCCGCTCCCATGAGGCTCAGCGTCTCGGGATCGGGCTTCGTCTTCTGCTGACCAGCGATGCCGTGTTGCTTGCGAGCCGACACGACGCGCTCTCGCGTCCAGCGGTTGCCCTTGCCAGTGCGGCGGCCACCACGGTTGAGCACCGCTGCGATGACGTCGTCGCCGAAGCGGACGGCCATCTGCCTGATCAGCTCCACGTCCTCGACGGCGTTCTTGTCGCTGGTCGCGCTCAAAGGTCTGTCCATCTCGAAGGTCGTGTGCGTGCCGCCCTTCCAGTGGATGATGAACTCGAGCTTTCCGGACGCAGGCTCATCGACGAGGATCTCCTCGACGACGGCGCGCACGATCCGCTTCTTGAGCGCGGGTGGACAGGCAGCGCTGCGCCAGACGTCGCGGAGGTGTACGCCGAGCGCCTGGACCTCGGCCTTTTCGTCGTCGGAGAGCGATTGAACCGCGCGCTCGAGCTCGACGAGCGACATCTTGACGGCCTCGACTTCCTGGAGCTTCTCGTTCCAGCGCCGCTCGAGCTCGGCAGCGACCAGTCGGCGTCGCGGGTCGACCTCGTCGTACTGCTCCGAGGCGCGCCGCGCTTCGTACTCTACCTGCTCAAGCTGGCGAGCGAGCGCCTTTCGGCGTCCGTCATCCTTGGTCTCCAATTGACGGATTGCCTCGAGGCTCGCCTCGATCCCGAGTGGCGAGATCGCGGCAAGCAGTTCATCGGAGAAGCGTCGGTCGACACCGCGACCACCGAAGCGCAGGCAGTAGCTTCCGCCTACTTCGTAGTCGCCGCTGCAGAAGTACCGCGCCGACGTCCCGCTCTTGCCCCAGTAGCGAACGTGGAGCTTGCGAGCACAGCGCCGGCAGCGGAGAAGCCCGCACAGCAATCCCTGTCCTTGACGGGCAGGACCTACCGATGCGTCGTGCTCGCCGAAGTTGTTGTTGCGCATGATGCGTCGGTTCTCCTCGTACGTAGCCCAGTCAATGTAGCACTCGTGGTGCTCGCGCAGGAACACCTCCGCCTGCTCGGGCGGCAGCGCGGAATGTTGCCGTCGCCTGAGCGCGCCATCCACGAAGGCAACCTCGGTCGGGCGGCGTCCGTACACGTACGCGCCCGCGTAAATCGGGTTTTTCAGGATCTCGAAGACGTGGCTCGTGGCGGGAACCTGGAAGATGATCTTGAGCTTCCCATTGCGCGACTTGTTCACGGGCAGCTCGACCCCGTGCTCGTGAAACCAGTTGACCGTCTGGCGGGCACTGCCTGTCTCACGAAACTTCTGGAACACGAGCGCGATCGCGTCGCGCACGCGCTGATCGGGATCGATCACCAGCTGCTTCAACGCGTCGAGCACGTAACCAGGAGCGATCGCCCGGTACAACTCGCCTCGCCGAGCCTTATTGCGGGCCCCTTCGAGCAGTCGCTTTCGGAGCACCTTGAGCTCGACCACGCTCAGCGTGCCCTTGATGCCGAGCAGGAGCTGATCGTCGAGAGAACTCAGATCGTAGACGTGGTCGTCATCCCCGATGAGTGTCTCGAAGACCTGGCAGACCTCGAGTAGCCGGCACCAGTCCTTGTCGGTCCTCGAGAGCCGCGACACCTCGCGGCTGAGAATGAGACCGACGTCCCCCAGCGCGACGGCTGCGAGCAGTCGCTCGAAGCCAGCTCGGGCGCGCGCGCCGAAGCCCGCGCTCGAGCCGAGGTCTTCGTCCATGATCTCAACTCGCGAGAAGCCGAGCTTCTTTCCACGCTCGGCCATTGCGTACTGCAGATCACGACTCTCTCGATTGTGCTGAACCTGATGCTCGCTCGACTGCCTCAGGTAGACGACCGCACGGCGGGCGAGATGCTCCTTGGTGATCTTTGGGTTACTCGTCGTCGACATCACTTTCCTCCTCCCTTGCGTCCTCGCGTTTCCCGTCCCGCTTTCTGCGATGCACGGCCACGATGGCTTGAGCCATCAGCAGCACGAGTTCCCGCGTCTGATTGATTCCCAGCTCGAGACGGAGCTTGCTCTTCCTCTCGATATCGATCTTCAGCTTGATCTGCTTCACGACGCTCTCCCTTCCTGCGTGGTCGCACGCGGGAGACGCTACAGCCGTCGGCACTCGGGGAGCCGTTCAACGCCGGAACTGCCTTGAACAGCGCATTGAGGCCACGCAGCGCCACGACGTTGATGGTGGCCTGCGCAGAAATCGCAAACGCTGCGCATTCGGGCTCGAGCATCCAGAGTGGGATCCTGAGATCGCGCCTGTCGACACCGCGAACGATGACCCACCCATCTCGCGGTCCATCCGTGCGGCGCGAGCGCGACACAACCTCGAATTGCCGACCGCAAAGCGAGTGGAACGGATAGTAGACCGTCACTGTCGACGCATGGGTATTTTGCCTGAGGGTTCCTCAATCCGCACCTGCACGCGGTGTTCCTCGACGGCGTGTTCGCGCCCGGGACCGGCACCGACAGCACGCGCGACAACTCGACAAGCGCCGCGCCCGAGTTCCGAGCGCTGCCTCGGCTCTCCACGACCGAGGTGGCCGACGCCCTACAAGTCGCCCGCGCGCGAATCCTCCGCTACCTTGAGCGCCAGCGAGTCATCACCCTCGACCCGGACTCGGACAGCGACGTGCTGACCGTCTCCGACGAGCTCGCCGAGCGTGACCCTGCGTTGGCACAGCTCGCCGCCGCAGCCGTCTCCGGCCTCGCGCCCGCCGGCCCCGAGCTGCGCCGTAGACCGCGCGAGGTCGCCTTTCAGGGACG
>JBBRMI010000386.1:0-3384 GCA_038230915.1 Polyangiales bacterium
GAGGGTCCGCCGAGCGGCTTCCACGTGTTCGTACCCTTCGGCTCTTCGCGCGCCCCATAGCCTGTGAGCAACGACATCACGCCTTCGATGTGGCCGTTGCCGTTCCCGGCGGCTGCCTGGTCGATCGCCACGCGGTTGTCCACGCCGTAGGTCAGGATCAAATGCTGACGCACCGCCTCGAAGGCCGCGCTCTGGGGTGCCAAAACGAAATCGGTCTCTCCGCCAGTCGGAAACCAGAGTGGCGGGTCGACGCCGTCCGGTCGCATGATCGCGATGAAGCGCCGCGCGGGGGTCGCGACGAGCGGCGAGGACTGCGACGCCACTTGCTCGCGCTGACCCGCTCGAGCTGCGTCGTTCTTCGAACACGCCTCGAGCGCTGGCAGCCCGATCAAGACTCCGCCCAAACCGCGCAGCATGGCTCGGCGATTGACCTGCTTCATAGCGCGCTCTCTCCTGAGGCGACGACGCGGAAATGGCGTCGTCGCATGGCAGCTTCGCCGGCCAGCAACTTGGGCAAGCTCTTGAGACGGTCTCCCCCGCTCGTGAGCGCGCTGGCGACGCTCTGAATCAGCGCCTCGTCGCCGCCAACCTCGACGCGGCGAAAGCGACTCCGAAACATCTGTTTGACCAGGCAAGTGCGCACCGTTGCGCTGTCGCCCAGTCGCGTCACGAGCTCGAACGCATTGGTCACCGGTCCCGCTGCGTCCCCGGCCGTAATCGCCCCCGTCGTGTCCAACGGATGCCCGTTTTCGTCGCTCCGCGCCCGACCGATGCCGTCGAAGCCTTCGAACGCGAACCCTAGCGGATTGAGCTGCTCGTGGCAGGCCGCGCAAGTCGGGGCGGAGGTGAGCTGTTGGTAGTACTCGCGGGTAGTGGTCGGGACGGCGGCGTTTGGTTCGACCTTGTTGGCGTCCGGCGGCGGCGGCGGCAAGGGCGCACACAGCAGTTGGTCGCGAATGAACCTGCCGCGCAAGATCGGCGCGCTCTTGTTGGCCTTGCCGTGAGACGCCAGGAAGGCAGACTGCATCAGGATCCCTGCGCGCTGCCCCGCCGGTAGCGACACGCTTTGAAACGCCGAGCCCGGCGCCGCAACTCCGTACAGGGCTCCAAGGTCCCCGTTCACGAACGTGCTGGGCGAGGTGAGCAAGTCCTTGACCGTGCCATCGTGGGCCAGAAGATCGCCGGTGAAGAGCTTGAATTCCTCGCCCATCGGAGCCTTCAGGCCATCGAACTCCGGGTACACGGACTTGTCCTTGGTGGCCGCGGCGAGTTTGCCGAGCTCCGCCCACTGCTCGAAGAATCGCCCGAATGCAGCCTGGCCGCGCGGATCAGCGAGCAATCGGTCGAGCTCTGTCGCCAGGCCCTCGGCGGTCTGTAGAGCGCCGCTCCGCGCGGCCTCCAACAGCGCGTCGTCGGGCGTCGACTCGACGGCAAAAAACGACAGCCGCGCGGCTAGCTCGTAATTGTCGAGCAGCCCTGTCTCGTCGCCGACCTCCACATGGTACAGAAAGTCCGGGGTCATCATCAAACGCTGCAGGACGGCACGCATGGCCGTGTCCTCGTTGGTGCGCCCCGCCACTTCATCCCACAGCGCAAGATAGCTGCTGGTTTCCTCCGCGCGCGCAGGCCGGCGCAGCAAACGTAGCGCCATGCTCGAGATGCGTTGCTCGGCACAGGCGCGACCGCTGCGCGCGCCGCACGGCAGCGCGGCTGTCAGGTCCAGCCCGGCGCTGAGCTCACCAGCCATGCGCATGAGCGAGTCGACCCCCGACTCCGAAATGGTGAGCGCGTCGGCGTTGCTGTCGAAGCCTTGAACCAGCGGATCCACACCGTCACGCAACGCGGCGCTCGCGCTCTCGCCGAACAGCTGGACCACGGTATTGTGCAGTTCCACCTTGTTCAGCCGGTGCAGCACCGTGACGCCCATCGGGGCCGACGCAGAGCCGGCCGAGCCTTGACCCCCCGTCGTCATGGATGAAGGCAAGGGACCGGCTGCGGAGTCCGCCGGGTCAGCGGCGGATTCACCCAGAATAGCCCCGGTGCAGCCGAGTCCCAGCAGGCTCAGGGCGAGCAACGCAGGCGCGTAGGCGCCGAACTCTCTGTGGGTCTTCGCCCTGCTCATCGCTTGCTCATTGGCGGTGGCTTTTCCGAATGGCTCAACGCGCCGGACGATTGCCACGCATCAGCGCGCCCGTGCAGAAAATTGCAGGGAGTTCCCAATTCGGTGGGCCGTTTTTACTGTAGCCTGACAATAAGCAGTCGTCACCGTGCCTCGTCCTGCCTTGTCGTTAGTTCCCCACACGCCCCCACACCCCGCGCTTCGCTCGGGCTCGGGTGGCTTGGCGGAGCTGTTCGGCCGCTACGCGCCCTACGTGGCGGCGATCGCGCTTCGAATCCTGGGGCGTCGAACCGAGGTCGACGATCTCGTGCAAGACGTCTTCGTCGAGGCCACGAAGGGCTTGGATCTACT
Organism: Polyangiales bacterium; assembly: GCA_038230915.1. Lineage (GTDB taxonomy): Bacteria > Myxococcota_A > Polyangia > Polyangiales > Polyangiaceae > PMG-095. Next base: position 2,471 of record JBBRMI010000386.1, read on the forward strand.
GCGTGAGCCCGAGGCGATTCGGGCCTGGCTGGCTTCAGTCACGGTGCGGCTTTGCACCCGGCGGCTGCGCTTGCACAAGTTTCGTCGTTGGGCCGCGCTCGAGCAGGAGCCCAACTACCAGGACCTCGAGGCACCGGGCGCCAGCCCCGAGCAACGCCTGCTGCTCGTTCAGGTGTATGAGGCTCTCGAGGGCGTTCCGATCAACGCGCGCGTTGCTTGGGTCTTGCGCGTGGTCGACGGCGAGCCACTCGAGGCGATCGCCTTGCGCTGTCGCTGCTCGTTGTCGACAGTGAAACGCCGCGTCGCGGTCGCCCAACTGCGAGTTGACGAGGTGCTGGGCTCATGAGCGACCGAGCCAAACAGATAGCCGACGCTGGTCAGCGGTTGCAGGTTCATTGGCAGCCGCCCGAGTGGCGGGCATTGGAACGAGGTCTCGCCGCGAAACTTTCCCGCCGAGCATGGCGCAAGCGGGCCAGCCGGCTCGGCGCGCTCGGGGTGTTGGTCGTGGCGGGGGTGGCTTGGGGCCTCTTTGGTGGTCGCTTTCGCCTGAGCGGCAAACCCGCGGTGCCGGTGGCGATTGGCAATTCAGCGGCGCAATCCAACCCTGTCGCGTTGCGCTTACGTGACGGCAGCCAGATTCAAGCAAGCCCGGGCGCTGACTGGCTGGAGCACGCGGTGGCTTCTGCCGACGCGCACAAGGTCGAGCTCGAGGTCGTGCGTGGCCGCTTGCGTCTCAGCGTCGTACCGCACGGCCCGGGCGAATTCCGGGTGCGTGCCGGTTCTGTCCTGGTCGAGGTAATCGGGACAGTCCTGACCGTTGAGCGAGACGGCGGTGATGTGTCGGTTTCGGTCGAGCACGGACGGGTGAAGGTCACGCGAGGCGCGGAAGCTCCCACTTTCCTCGGCCAAGGAGA
>JBBRMI010000387.1:0-3360 GCA_038230915.1 Polyangiales bacterium
ACTCGCCCACCAGCCCGACGACCTCACCGGGCAAGAGCTCGAAGCTCACGCCTTCGACGGCCCGCACGGTGCGGTCCCGATTGACGAAGCTCACTGAGAGGTCCGCGATCCGGAGCGCGTCTTTGGTGGCGGTTTGACTCACGTGCGCGCCTTGGGGTCGAGGGCGTCGCGCAGGCCGTCGCCGATGAAGTTCAAGCTAAGCAGCGTGAGACCTAAGAATGCGCTCGGCCAAAACAGTAGCCACCAATACGACCGAATCGGGTTGACGACCGCCACGCCGTCGGAGACCAACTGGCCCCACGAAAGCGCGACGCCTAGGCCCAAAAACGACAAAAAAGACTCGAGGATAATCACGGACGGCACCATCAACGTCGCGTAAACCACGATCACCCCGACCACGTTGGGCAGCACGTGTCGAACCAGGATGCGCAGATCACTCGCGCCGAGCAGCTCGGCGGCCTGCACGAACTCTTGATTACGCAGGGTCAGCACTTGGCCGCGCACGATGCGCGCCATGGTCAGCCACTGCACCAGCCCCAGCGCCAAGAACACCGGCAGCATCTCGCCGCGTGCTGTCTCGGAGAACATCAGCATGATCAGGATGACCAAGAACATGTACGGCAGGCCGTAAAGGAAGTCGACGAAGCGCATCATCGCGTCGTCGACCTTGCCGCCGTAGAAACCGGCGACCGCGCCATAGCTGACCCCGACCAAGACCGAAACCGCAGTGCTGGCCAGGCCGACCAACAGCGACGCGCGCCCACCGACCAAGACGCGCGCCAGCACATCACGGCCGACCGAATCGGTCCCGAACAGGAAGCGGCTGGAGGGTGGGAGGTTGCGCAGGGCTGGTTGCGTGCGGTTCGGATCGAGCTGGAGCAGAATCGGCAAGAGCACGCACGACGAAGTCATGATGACCAGGACCAGCGCTCCAGCCACGGCCGCGCGATTGCGCAAAAGACGCTGGAAAGCCAGTTGAAACGGGCTCTTGGGCCGCGGCGTTGCGGCTGCGGCCTGGTTCACGCTCGCTCCTCGCGCACGCGCGGATCGAGCCAGGCATACGCCAGATCAACCAGTAGGTTGAACAGGATGACAATGCCGAAATAGACGATCGCCGTGCCGAGTACGACCGAGTAGTCGCGGTTGATCGCGCCCTTCACGAACCATTGCCCCATGCCCGGGATGGCGAACAACACCTCGACCACGAACGAGCCGGTCATGATCGCCGCTGCCGCTGGTCCAAGATAGGAGACGACCGGAATGATCGCACCGCGCAGGGCGTGGCGGCCGATTACCCAGCTTTCGGGCAGGCCTTTGGCGCGTGCGGTGCGCACGAAGTCTTGTTGCATGACCTCGATGATGCCGCTACGTGACAGCCGCGCGATCACCGCCGAGCTGGGCAAGGAGAGCGCCAGCGCGGGCATGACCAGGTGCCGGAAGCTGCCCCAGCCCGCCACCGGCAGCCAACCCAGCCACAACGAGAAGACGATCATCATCGTCGCGCCGATCACGAAGCTTGGCAGCGAGATGCCGATCAAAGCCAGACCCATGCTCAAATAGTCCGCCGCAGAGTTGCGCTTCAAGCCCGCCAAAACGCCGAGCGAAAGCCCAAAAATCACCGATAGGGTCAGTGCCAGCAGGCCGAGCGAAAGGCTGACCGGAAACGCGGGCGCGATCAGCTGCTCGACGGTTCGGCCCTGCACCTTGATCGACGGACCCAGCGTGCCCTCGACGAGCAAGCGGCGCATGTAGATGCCGAAGAACTGATTGGCGTTCCTCGGTATGCCGTACTGCGCGCGCAACGCAGCTTCGACCTGCGGGCTCGACGCGCGCTCGTTGGCGAACGGATTGCCGGGCGCCTTGTACATCAGCACCGTGGTCGCGAAGATCAAGAGCACGAGCGCCGGCACCAAGAAAACCACACGTCGCAGCACGAGCAACGGCAAGCAGCGAAACGCTACACCCGCGGCGACGGCTCCCGCCACGACGCCAACGGCTCCGCCGAACGAAAATCGCAGCACCACGCCAACCACGAAGCCGAACAGCGCCGCACCCAGCACACGCGTCAGGCGCGGCGGGCACCACGCCGTCGCGGCCAATAGCGCGAGCCCAAAGACCAGCGTCAGGATTTCGATCACTGCCCGCTCCGGAAAGAGCCGCCGGCCGCGCTCATGTCGAGGTTGCGCAGCGGATGCAGGTCGCGCAGGTTCGAACGGGGCTGGCCGTCCGCGCCGACTAGATGCGAATAGAAGCCGCTCACGTTCGGCTTCACTAGCCCGCTGATCACGTAGAAATATAGCGGAATCACCGGGTATTCATCGCGAACTAGGATGCCCTCGGCTTCGGCCAAGAGCGCCATCCGTAGCTTGGCCATCGCGTCCAGGCGCTTGGTGGCGTCCGCGTTCTGCCGAACTTCCCCAGCTAGCTCCTTGAGCCGGTCGGGTTCATGCACGTGCTCAAGCAAGAACAGTGGCTCCGCCAGAAATTTATCGACGTTGCCGGCCGCTTCAATCAACCGGTCGTAAACTAAGTTGCCCCAGCCGGTCTTGTTGTTACCGCCGTTGGTGACCCAAAGGTCGAGGAACGTATTCGGGTCTTCGTAGTCGCCGATCCAACCGCCGCGTGACACATCGTAGTTCAGCGAGGTCTCACTCTCGAGATACGACTGCCATTCTTGGTTGTAGGCGGCGACGTCGATGTTCAGGTTCCGGCGGAGCTGATCGGCGACGACCTCAGCTATCTTCTTGTGTGCCTCCGCCGTGTTGTAGAGGATGCCAAACTTCGGAAAGCCTTTGCCCTCGGGAAACCCAGCCTCGGCCATTAGCTTGCGGGCCTGCGCGACGTCGTAGCGGATGCCGGTGGGTGGGGGCGCGTAGCCACGAATGCCAGGTGGGGCGAAGTGCGTGGCCGGGACTTGCCCGAGCAGCAGCACGTCACGCGTGATCTGCTCGCGGTCAATCGCTAGGTTGAGCGCCTTTCGTACGCGCACGTCGTCGAAGGGCTTCCGCGTCGAATTGATTCGATAGAAATACGCGATCAGCGCCGGGCCCACGTAAAAATCGTTGCGCTGTTTGAGATCCAGAGCGAGGTCTTGCGGGTAGTTGCCATGCGGTAACCACTCGACTTCGCCGGTCAGGTACAGGTTCAGGGCGGTCGTCACGTTCTCGATCGCCAACGCCTCGGCGCTGCCGAGCTTCACCTCGTTACGGCCCCAGTACGTCGGGCTGCGCTCGAGCCGGATTCGGTCACCTACGCGCCAGTCGGCGAGTACGAACGGTCCGTTACCGACGATTGATCCGGGCAAGAACCAAGCGTGCGGCGAACGCTCGACCGCCCAGCGCGGCACCGGATAGAACGGAT
>JBBRMI010000388.1:0-3334 GCA_038230915.1 Polyangiales bacterium
GCATTTGTCGAGGTTCACGTACTGATAGCCGGCGCTTTGCATGCCGCTGGCGAGCAGCGCGTCCACGTTAGCTTGCACCTTGGCTTCGTTCAGCTCCGCCGAGCAGTCGCCGAACGCGTTGTAGCTGTTCCACCCCATCGGCGGGCGCGGCATCAAGAGATCGTTCGGCACGGCAGCGCTGCAGTCGTCGGGCGCGTCCGGCGTGGGCTGCTCGTCGGGCGGTGTTACCTGGACGATCGGCTTGCGACGAGCGAGCTCGACGTCCTCGCGGCCGCAGGCAAAGTGCGCGAGCCCCAGCCCCAAGGCCCAGACCGCCTCAGAACAGCGCCACGCCACAGTGCCCTCCCGCGGCTAATGCGACCGGCCACAGCGAGAACACCGGTGCGCCATCGACCAAGTAACGTTGATAGCCGGCGAGGTACCCGGCTTGCGCGTCGAGGCCCAGGTAAGCCGCGCCGCGCAGCTTGAGATCCACCCGTAGCCCGGCGTCGAACGACGCGTTCACGCGGTGCACCTCGATCGCAGCCGAATCTGCAGTCAGCGCGCCTTCCAGGGCGGCCACATGGAGTGCCGCGCCAAGCCACGCCGAAGCGGCGAGCAGCCGCTGATCCGCGAAGCGCAGCCGCAGCTCGGAAGCCAGCGATTGCTCGCGGTAATGGCCGCGAAAACCGTCGGCCCGAACCTCGAAGTCCCGACTCGCCGAGAACGCCAGCCCGGCGCCGAGCCAGCGCCCCGGCGTCAACCACAGCACGCCGCCAAGACTGAGCCTGGGCACGGCCGCGCGCTGGGCGGGGAACCACGCTTCGAGCCCGCTCTCCAACGCAAATCGGTCCGGAGTTCGGGCTGGCGTCGGCTTGGTTGCGCCGAAACGCTCAGCGGGAGGCGCGACGACGCTGGCTCGAAGTACGGTCTTCACGCTCAGAGCGATCGCGGCCGCGCGCGAGCTTTCGAACGGCGGCGTGCCTTCCAAGACCCGCGTGGTGATCTTTTCGGTGCGCGTGTCGTACACCCAGAGCACGGAGCCGTCATGCGACGTCGACACCCAAACCACCGCATCGACGCCGAGCTGGCGCGCCAGCTGAACGGCTTGCAAGAGCGCGCGCGGCAGCGATGCTTCAGGCAGTGCGACGTCGCTCTGCACGGTGTCGACGCCCCATGGCGAAAGCGACAGCGCGATCGCTCGCCTTAGCTCGGGATCGGCCTGCAACAGCGCGATGCGCCGTTCAGCCGCGCGCGCGACCTGTCGCATCGCGAAAACAGCTAGCGCGCTAGCCAGAGCCAGAAGAAGGGCGACTTTTTTCACGGTCCGGGGGCCGCACTACTTTAGCCGTCCCACCACCGCTCGCGCATCGTCCGCGTTAGTTCCGCGCGGAAAAGCCGCCAAATATTGGGTCAGGAGCCGGCGCGCCATCGCCGCGTTACCGCGCGCGGCCTCGAGCCGACCGTGAGCGTAGAGCGCGTTTTGCGCCCAGAAGTCGTGCCCCCCTTCCAAGCTCTGGTACAGCGCGGCGGCACGCCCCGGCTCACGCGCTTCGAGCCGAGCCGCGTCCTCGAACGTGGCTTGGGACGGCGGCGTGACGGGTGGCGGATGATTGTCGCCCTGGCGAGTCGCGGCAGTGTCCGGACGCACATACGGCGCCGCGCTCCTCGCACGGCTCGACGACCCGCGGTTGCCGGAGACGGGCGGCGCCGAGGCTTCAGGGGTAGGCAACGGCAGCTCAGGCGTTGGGACCGCTGGCAACGCTGTGACCGGCGCGAACCAGGTCTGCCCGGCGCCGACTCGCCACGTGCGTCCGCTTTCGCTCACCTCGACGACGCCGTGCTCGACCTCGACCCGCGCGCTCTCGCCGTTACGGCTGACCGTGAAGCGTGTGCCGACGACGCGCACGCGAGCAGCACCCGCTTGCACAATCAACGGCGCTCCGGCGGCGCGCGGCGCTACCTCGCAGGCAATCCCGCCGCGGTCGACGACGATCAGCAGGCCCTGGCTCGTTTCAGCGCCAACGACCACGGCCGATTCTGGCCTCACGTCGAGCGAAAGCCCCGCTAACGCCAGGTGCGAGGCCACGCTGCCGGTGGCAATCCGCGATGGGCTCTGTAGCGGCGTTTCGCTGCCCTGAAACGCGCCGCGCACCAGCACGATCGCCAGCACCAACGCCAGCGCCGCGCCCGCCAGGAGCGCGTAGAGCGGCAGGCGTCGTTGGCTTGTCAGCGTCGGCTCGGTGTTGGCAGCGAGCAGCTCCGATTGGTGACGCGCGAACAGCGAACGCTCAAGCCGTGCCCAACGCTGCTCGGACAGCGCCTCGACCGGAACTTTCAGCGGGCTCAGCATGGCTTCGCGCCCTCCTCGTCCGCGCTAGCGTTACTCAGAAATTCGCACAACAGCGGGTCCTTCTTGGCGCGTTTTTCGAGCGCGCGGCGCGCGCGCCAGACGCGCAGCTTGGCCGTCACGACCGATGACTCCATGATCTCAGCCACCTCGCGCAGGGGTCGGTCTTCGACCGCAAACAGCGTGAACGCGACGCGTTGCTTAGCGTCCAAACGCTCGAGCTCGGCGTAAAACCGACGCGCCGCTTCGCGCAGCGCGGTGCGCTCTTCGGCGCTGGGGCTCTGGGCGGCCGGGTCCTGCAAGCTTTCCAGTACTGGCACCCGCGCCTTTTGCCGAAAATGCGCGTACGCCGCCCGCACGACACAACGGTCGATCCAGGTCCGAAGCGATGACTCACCCCGAAAGCTCGGCAAAGATCGAAAAACCTCCAGGAACGCATCCTGCAGCAAGTCGTCGAGCGCCGCGTTCGAGCCGACGACCCGAAACAAAAGCGCGTGCACCCGCAGCCGCTCGCCCTCGAACAGCTCGCGGAGCGCCGCGCCGTCGCCCGCAACGCAGCGCGCCGTGAGGCTCGCGTCCGGGGGTCGAACCACCCGGAGCGTTGCCGGTGCCATGCGTCGCTGAAGCATCAGAGGTAAGTGAACGAACCCGGCCCGAAGGTTACCGGAATCGACCCAGGCCCCCAAATTCGAGAGTCTAGGCCGTCCAAACGCCTTGCCGCGATGTAGCAAGCTGCCGGACGGCGGATGTAGTCGAACTTCATGTCTCTGACCCAAGTCTAGCTAAGCAGCGATGCCGAGTACAGCCACGGCCGCAGCGGGCCAGTCTTGATCCGTTGTCGGGGCCTCGCGCGAGCGCGGCCCCGGGAGTGCGCCTGGCAGGCGCAACAGAAAGGAAGGAGAAGACCGACCCGGGGCCCGAATGCAGGGAACCCGACACCGAAGAGACAAGAGCTTTGACCTGGAGCACCAGGCCCTTGGATGTGGAGAAGGCACAAGGCCGAGC
>JBBRMI010000389.1:0-3332 GCA_038230915.1 Polyangiales bacterium
GCCCCCAAAACCAGTCTGCTGAAAAGAGGCGACCGAAACCCAGGGCCGAAGCCCGCAACCGATACCGACATATCCGGCTCCGCGCCGAGTCCGAGAAAGGCCCCTCGCGAGCGCGGCCCAGCCTCTGGCTTGCCCGAAACCAAGACTGCACCAGAAGGTACGTGCCTTGCTACTTCGATGTCAGCTTTTCGGCGCTAGTCAGCGGCTAGCGGTTGGCGAAAACCGGTCTTAGGCTTCGCGCCATGCGCTACAACCTGCTCGGAAATACGGGTCTTTATGTCTCGGAGCTATGCCTCGGCTCGATGACGTTCGGCGGCGCCGGCGGCATGTGGCAAGCGATCGGCCAGCTCGGCCAGTCGGAGTCGCTGGCGTTGGTTTCCGCCGCGCTCGACGCCGGCGTCAATTTCATCGACACCGCCGACGTCTACTCGGAGGGCGAAAGCGAACGGCTGGTCGGTGCTGCGCTCAAGGCGCTCGGCCGCCCGCGCGAGCAAGTCGTCGTCGCGACCAAGGTGCGCGGCCGGGTCGGCCCGGGCGTCAATCAAGTCGGCTTGTCGCGCGGTCACATCTTGTCGAGCATCGACCAAAGCTTGCAGCGACTCGGCCTCGATCACGTCGATCTCTACCAAATCCACGGCTTCGATCCGGTGACGCCGATCGAAGAGACTGTGCGCGCGCTCGACGACGTCGTGCGCTCCGGCAAGGCGCGCTACGTCGGCTTCAGCAACCTGCCGGCGTGGGTCGCGTCGCACGCCATCACGTTCGCGGAGCAAAACAACTTGGCGCGTTTTCAAAGCGCGCAGGTCTACTACTCGATCGCCGGCCGCGATATTGAGCGCGAGATGGCGCCGATGTGCGCGGCGCGTGGGCTGGCGATTTTGCCGTGGAGCCCGCTGGCTGGTGGCCTGTTGTCCGGCAAGTTCGACCCGGAGAAGAAGGGTCCCGCTGACGCGCGACGCGCCTCGTTCGATTTCCCGCCCGTCAACATGGAGCGGCTGCCGCGCGTGCTGACGGCGCTTCGTCAAGTCGCAGAAGTTACCGACGCCTCCGTCGCGCGCGTCGCGTTGGCGTGGCAGCTGACCAAACCGTTCGTCACCAGCATCATTATCGGCGCCAAAAAGCCCGAGCAGCTCGCCGACAACCTCGCCGCCACCGAGCTCAAGTTGTCGAGCGAGCACGTCAAACTGCTCAATGAAGCCAGCGCGCTGCCGCCCGAATACCCGGGCTGGATGGTCGACTTCCAAAACTCCCGCGACCCGCGCGGCTCCGCCACCGCGCCGACTGACGCGCAGATCCGCGCCGCCGCCGACCGCCTCAAGTAACGCAACAGGGCTGCCACTGGTGATTCATGAGATGCGCTGCAGCTGGAGTCGCACAAACTCCTTGTCGTCCCCAGGCAAAGCCGTACGACGGCCGGCCCGCAGGCTGCCGCGAACCAGTCGCCTGATCTCGACTATGGCCGGTGCCGGGATGAAAAAATCTGGGCGCCAAGCGAGACCTGAGGTCGCCCCGACAGCCTCTGCAAGGTGAGCCGCGATGCGGCAGCCCAATTGAGGCTGCCGAATTGAGCTGAGAGATGTGATGAATTCGGAGGACCTGCGGCGCCGCAGCCAAGGACGCGATTGCCCCGCGTCGGGGCATCCGGCATGCTCGCGCGCATGGTTGGGACGTACAAGTTAGTGGGGATGCTCGATTCGCCCTTCGTGCGCCGCGTCGCCGTGGCGCTCGAGCTGTATGGGTTAGCGTATGAGAACTTGCCGTTGCGCACGGTGGGCGACGCCGCACAGTTCGCGCGCTATTCGCCGTTGAAGCGCGCCCCGACGTTGATGTTGCCCGACGAGCAGGTGCTGGTCGACAGCCACATGATCCTCGCTCATCTCGACGAGCAGGTGCCGGCCGAGCGTTGTCTCACGCCAGCTGCTGCAGCGGCCCGACTCGCTTGCCGGCAAGTCATCGGCGTCGCGGCAGGCTTGGCGGACAAAGCCGTGAGCGCTTTCTATGAACTAAATTTTCATACGTCCGAGCAACGCAACCCGCGCTTGCTCGAGCGCAATCGCGGTCAGCTCGCTGACAGCTTGGCTTGGCTCGAAGCGCGCGCGCCCGAGCAGTGGCTCGGCGGCGACGCGCTCAATCACGCTGATGTGATGGTGGCAACGGCGGTGCGCTTCGCTGCTGATGCGCTACCCAGCATGTTCGACCTACACGCGGTGCCGCGCGTCGCGGCGTGGTGCCAACGGCTCGAAACCCTGCCGGTGTTTCAGAAGACGTACCTGGCCTTCGATCCACCAAAATAGCAGGAATTTTGCTGGTTGGGGCGTCGTTAGCAGCCATCGGGGCCGCAGGCGGCGCCTTCGGCGAAATCGGGCGCGGCCGGCTCGCGTTCGCTCCACGCTTGGTGGAGCGCGCTGAGCAAAACCTCAGGAGATTGCGCGCCACTGACGGCGAAGCGGCGGTCCAGGACGAAGCAGGGGACGCCGTTGATGCCGAGCTCATGAGCCTGCGCCTCGTCCGCGCGCACCGCTTCGGCGAACTGGTCCGAGGCGAGCACGTCGCTGACTTGACCCTCGTCGAGGCCGGCTTCGACCGCAATCCGCACCAGCGTGCCGTGATCGCTCATCAACGCGCCTTCTTCGAGGTAGGCACGCAAGAAGCGCTCTTTCACCGCGTCTTGAACGCCCCGCTCGTGCCCCAGATGAACCAGTCGATGGGCGTCGAACATGTTGCCGGAGCGAATGTGGTCGAAATCGAAAGCGAGCCCCTCCGCGCGGGCGGTCTCGCACAGCCGTTCGCTGTTACGCCGAGCCTCTTCGACGCTCATGCCGTACTTTTTGGCGAGGCGTTCGACGTGTGACGCGGTTGGATCGCGTTCCTTGGGCGCCGCTGGATCCAGCTCGAATGCGTGCCAGACCACCTCGACGTCATCGGCGTGCGGAAAGTCTTTGAGCGCTCGCTCCAGCCGGCGCTTGCCCACGTAACACCAGGGGCAGGCGATGTCCGACCACACGTCAATCCGCATCTCGGCCATAACCCAGAACCTAACGCCGGAGATGGCATTTGCAACCGCCGGGCCCGAAATTCGCGGCCGGCGGGGATCCGAGCGCACCGGCTCAGCATTGAACTGCGATCGGCACGGCTGAAGCCTGCGGAGCGTGATTCGGCCAAGCTCTTTCCCCAGCCTTGATTGTTGATCCGGCCGGGCTCGGGCTCGGGCGCGGCTGATCGGGAGCGGTAGCGGGCTCGGACTGGGGATCGGGTTCGGACGAGCGCAAATTCGCAGGCGCCGGTAGCGGGAGCGTTTTCGGACGAGAGGGCCTGCTTTTCGGTGGGACTCA
>JBBRMI010000390.1:0-3319 GCA_038230915.1 Polyangiales bacterium
AGGTAAAGCTTTTCGTCGAGTCGCGGCAGCTCGCGATCGAGGGCTAGCGAGAGCAGCTCATCGGAGAGATTCATCAGCACGCGGTAGTTTCCGGCGGCGTGATCGGCGAGCGTGGCTTTCAGTTCGGTGGTCATCAGGCTGGGATTTCCAGCAGCTTCGAGGAGATGATCGAGGCAGGCGAGCAACTCGTCGCGTGAAGCGTAGTCGAGCATGAGCCGCCGGCGGACGCGGCTACCGAGCGGCAGAAGCTCGGGGGTGCGCAAGCGCTCGATGAGGCGCGCATCTCCGGCGAAGACAACGCAGAGCAGCTGGCGGGAGTCGAGCTCCTTGCTGGCCAGAACGCGCAGCTCGTTGAAGACGGCCGTGAGGGCTTCTTGGGCCTCGTCGATGATGAGGACGGGTCTGGTCAGGGTGGAGGTAATGTGATCGGCCCAACGCGAGCGCAGCGCCTTGAATCCACCCCAACGGTTGTGGGAGCCGAGCGGAACGGAGAACAAGTCTCCGAGCTCGCGGTAGAAGTCCATGGTGCGCGATTGGGGATGCTCGATGGTGCCGACCATGACGTCGCGCAGCGCCCGCAAACGGTGCGTGAGCAAACGGAGGACGACGCTTTTTCCTGTACCGGGATCTCCGCTGATCATGATGTAGCCACCGTCTGCGATGCCGAGCTCGACGCGGCGCAGAAAGGCATCGACAGCGGGCGTGGCGTAGAGCGCTTCGATCGGCACATCTGGGCGGAAGGGGTTGAATTTGAGGCCATAGAGCGACTGCAACTTGGGATTCATGATTCGGTGTCCTCGTGCTCGGTTGGGGTGGTAGCGTGTTCTTTGGTCAGGTACGCGGGCGGCAAACCCGTGGCCGCGTAATCGGCCATCTGTTTCTGCAAGAGCGGGGCGATGCCGGTCCGTCGCGTGGCAGCGTCGGCGGGCACGTTTTGGTCGTGCGCTGGCAAGACGCGGCGACGACGATCGGCATTCTTCTCGCGATCGAGCGGGAGCAGCGTCGATAGATGGGCACCGCTGCGCGGGTCGACCAGATCGACGCTGGAGAGATCCCAGCGCGCGACGCGCACGTTGACCCAGAGCAGGGTGCGATACGCGGCGGGTAGCTCGTAACGGACGCCTTCGACGGTGATGGTGCCGTCGCTAAGGCGCTGCTTTCTTCTGACCTCCATGCGGAACGCGCGTCGGAGCGCGTCGCTCGATGGGCAGGGACGCACGACCGAAGGGCTCGAAAGACAACGATCGAGCGGCGTTTGCTCGGTCTCGCTATGGACGCGGCGGTGATATTCCTGCTCGATCCAAGCCTGAGTGGCTCGGTTGAGCAGCTCGAGCGTGAGCTCTGGCTCGCCCTCGAGCATTGCCATGAGCCGGCCTTCGACGACGGTCCAGAAGGATTCCTGCTTGCCGTTTTGCTCGGGAGTTTGCGGTAGAGTGGTGTGCTGCAAGATCGATAGCCGCTCGAGCCCCTCGCGTGTCTCTGCGGCGAGCATGGCGGCACCGTTGTCGCTGAGCACGGCGCGTGGCAGGCCACGTTTCTGGAAGGCCTGACACAGGCCATGCACCAGTGACTCGGTGTTCTCCGGATCGAGGTACCACTGCGCATGGCAACAGAGCCGAGAGTGATCGTCCATGACACCGAGCAGCACGGGCTTCAGCCGCTCGCCGCTGGGCAAGACGACGCTGCGCCGGGCCACGTGGAAGTCGAAGTGCCAGAGCGCATGCACGTGTGCCACCTCGAACGACCGCCGCTCGCGCGGCACGAAGCCTTCTTCGAGCTCGTGGCGCCTGGGCCTGCGGCGCTTGGCCAGACCGTGATGCTTCATGTAACGGCAAACCGAGGCGTAGCCGGGCAGCTTGCCGAGCGCCGGGGTTTGCCGCCCGATCACCACCAGATTGTCGTAGACGAGACGGTAGCTCCAGCGCGGATGATCACGGCGCAAACGCCGAATCTCTTCCGCCACAGCCTCGGGGACGCTCGGATGCGAGCCGGCGTGCTTGGGTACCTTGCGCTCCAAGGCGCGGATCGGATCTTGTGCGTTGCGCGCCGCGTAGAACCAGCGCTCGATGGCTTTGGCACTGAACCGTATCACCTCGCCCGTGGTGGGCTGGCGAAAGGACTTCGCCGCCAACTCGGCGATGCGCGCGGCCAGCTCGCCCGACTCGGGTGGCGTCGCCAAGAGCTGGCCGATGATCTGAAAACGTAGGCGTGCCCAACGCACGCGTGCGGGCGTGCTCATCTCGTCGCTCATGGTGACCGATGGCCGGCGCGATTGGCGCTGCCGGTCGGTCAGGACCTTACGCGACTGCAGAAATCAAAGGTCATACCATCTTCTGCGGGTCCTCAGCTCGGGAACTCGGCAACCACGAAACGCGATCCGTCGGGTACCGACTGCGTCGTCACTGGTGAGAGCAGGCGCGCGGCTAGCAGCAGTACATTGGTGCCGACAGCCTCCGCGCCGAGCACGGCCTCCGCTCGATCGAGCAGCGACCGCGGAAGCTCCGACTCCGCAGGCGGTGGCGGCACGAAGCGAGCGCGCAGCTGCGTCCACACCGCCGAACTCGGAAACGCTTCCGTCCACCACGCGTGCCACCGGCGCAGCGTGCGCGCTGGCACGCCGGTGGCTTCGCACGCCTCGCGCAGCGTCTTGACCATCGCTCGCACCGACGCGAGCAGCACCACGACTTCCAAGTACACCCGCCGCCCCAGAAACCGAAGCGAAGGCGGCAGCGCTCGCTTACGGCAACCCTCTCGCCCACAGCACAGCGAGTGCCGCAGCGTGAACGCTTCCCCGGCTTTCGCGAGCTGACCGCCCCGCGGCTTGCGCTCGTAGTTGCCTTGATGCAGCGGACCGCCGCAATGGCGGCAGCCCTCGGCCGCGACGGCCTCGGCGATCTGCCGGTCAAATTCCTCCAGACTAGCGAACCACTCCTCACCGAACATCGACTCGTGCGACATTTAAATAACCTCCAGGTCTAGACACCCCGGAGGCGAGCCCTCTCGGACAGCTTTCGCAAGTTTTCTGAGGGGGCTCCTTATTTTCCCCTCAAGAAACTTGATCAGATCTCAGCGACGGCCCCTCCATCTTTGTGCGGCTGCTCAGTCGTGCGCACCGTCACGGCCACGCTCACCTCCAGCGCGGCCAAGCCCATCATTGACGTAATGCCCATCCCGGCGTCCACCAACGAGATGGGCGTATTCGAGGTCGCACTCGACTCGCTCTGCAAAGCCTATTCAGGACTCGAGCTATTCGACCTCGTGACCTACGATGCGGGAGCTTGCTCGTCGCACAACGCGGCTCTCGTGCGCCAGCGCGGCC
>JBBRMI010000391.1:0-3307 GCA_038230915.1 Polyangiales bacterium
GCCCAGTCATCGCTAACGGCGCCCCACGGGCCGCTCGTTTGCACGCCCGTCGAGACCTCCGACCCGTATTCGCCGGCTCGAACGATGACTTCGTACGCCCAGTCATCGCTAACCGCGCGCCACCCGTATTCGCCGGCTCGAACGATGACTTCGTACGCCCAGTCATCGCTAACGGCGCCCCACGGGCCGCTCGTTTGCACGCCCGTCGAGACCTCCGACCCGTATTCGCCGGCTCCAACGATGACTTCGTATGCCCAGTCATCGCTAACCGCGCGCCACCCGTATTCGCCGGCCCGAACGATGACTTTGTATGCCCAGTGATTCGTGGATTGCGAGACCGCGTTGCGGTGGGTGTTTGGCGTGCGGCTTCGGTCGCGGGGGACACGTCGACGCTCAGTGGTGACTCGGATCGAGCGTGGTGGCGGTTGCGAGTGCGTACTTGAAGCGTACGACTTTGGCGGCCGGGTGGCCTAGACGTCTGTACAGGACCGGGACAGATTCTCAGCAGTCCCCGGCGCCGGCTGCCAATCCGAAACCCTGCCGAAGTACATGACGCAGAGTGTCGTTAGAGCGCGGATCTGCACGGGTTCTTGGCACTGAAGCGTCGGGGCCTTGACACCTCGGCAGGGGTGCTTAGTCTGCGCGTCCCGGAGTTGTTAGCACTCTCCTCCGTTGAGTGCTAAAGCCCGGAACCCTAAAAGTTACCGCGGGTTAGCCCCGCGACAACCCAAGTTCACCACTAGCGAAACCCCGAGGGACACGACACATGGCAACGAAAATCCGACCCCTGCAGGACCGCCTGATCGTCAAGCGCGTCAAAGAAGAAGAGAAGACCAAGGGCGGGATCATTATCCCGGACTCCGCCAAAGAGAAGCCGGTCGAGGGCGAAGTCATCGCCGTCGGCAACGGCAAGGTTCAGGAAGACGGCACCGTGCGCAAGCTCGACGTCAAAGCGGGCGACCGCATCCTGTTCGGCAAGTACTCGGGCACCGAGGTCAAGCTGGACGGCGAAGAGCATCTCATCCTCCGCGAGGATGACGTGCTGGGCGTTATCGAGAAGTGATTTTGAGGAGAAAACAGAACTATGTCCGCTAAAGAAATCGTCTACGAAGAAGCCGCCCGCAACCTCATCCTCAACGGCGTGAACGCGCTCGCGAACGCCGTCAAGGTCACGCTCGGTCCCAAGGGCCGCAACGTCGTGATCGAGAAGTCGTTCGGCGCTCCGACCGTGACCAAGGACGGCGTCACCGTCGCCAAGGAAATCGAGCTCGAGAACAAGTTCGAGAACATGGGCGCACAGATGGTGCGTGAAGTTGCCTCGAAGACCAGCGACATCGCTGGTGACGGCACCACGACTGCCACGGTGCTCGCTCAAGCGATCTTCCGCGAGGGCTCTAAGCTCGTCTCCGCCGGCCACAACCCGATGGAGATCAAGCGCGGTATCGACAAGGCCGTCACCGCCATCTGCGAAGAGCTGAAGAAGATGGCGAAGTCGACCAAGGATCCGAACGAGATCGCTCAGGTCGGCACGGTCAGCGCGAACGGCGATGCCACGATTGGCAAGCTGCTCAGCGAGGCCATGGAAAAGGTCGGCAAGGAAGGCGTCATCACCGTCGAAGAGGCGAAGAGCGCCGAGACGACGCTCGACGTCGTCGAAGGTATGCAGTTCGACCGCGGCTACCTGTCGCCGTACTTCGTGACGGATCCCGAGCGCATGGAAGCGTCGCTCGAGGACGCATACGTTTTGCTCAGCGAGAAGAAGATCGCCAACATGAAGGACCTGCTGCCGGTCCTCGAGGCGATTGCCCGCTCGCAGAAGCCGCTCTTGATCATCGCCGAGGACATCGAGGGCGAAGCCCTGGCGACGCTCGTCGTGAACAAGCTGCGTGGCACGCTGAACTGCGCCGCCGTCAAGGCGCCGGGTTTCGGCGATCGCCGCAAGGAGATGCTCAAGGACATCGCCATCCTCACCGGTGGTCAGGTCATCTCCGAGGAGCTCGGCCTCAAGCTCGAGAACGTGACGATCACGGATCTTGGCACGGTCAAGCGTGTCAAGATCGACAAAGACAACACCACGTTGGTCGATGGCGCGGGCGCCAAGGACAAGATCAAGGGCCGACAGGCTGAGATCCGCACCCAGATCGAGAACACCACCAGCGACTACGACCGCGAGAAGCTCCAAGAGCGCCTCGCTAAGTTGGTCGGCGGCGTTGCGGTGATCAAGGTCGGCGCGGCCAGCGAGATCGAGATGAAAGAGAAGAAGGCCCGCGTCGAAGACGCCCTTCACGCCACGCGCGCCGCGGTCGAGGAAGGCATCGTCCCCGGCGGCGGCGTCGCTCTCATCCGCGCGCAGAGGGCGCTCGACGGCCTCAAGGTCGACCCCGACCAAGAGTTCGGCATCCGCATCATCCGTCGCTCGATCGAGGAACCCCTCCGTCAAATCGTCGCCAACGCTGGCGAAGAGGGTTCGATCATCGTGCAGAAGGTCAAGGAAGGAACCGGCAACTTCGGTTTCAACGCCGCGACCGGCAAGTACGGCGATCTCGTCGCCGAAGGCGTCATCGATCCGGTCAAGGTCGTGCGCTCTGCTCTGCAGAACGCCGCGTCGGTCGCGAGCCTCATGCTCACCACCGAGGCCCTGATCGCCGACCGTCCGAAGGACGAGAAGCCCGCTGGCGGCGGCGGCCACGGCCACGGCGGCGGCATGGGCGGCGGCGACTTCTGAGCCCCCGCGCGTCGGCGTAAGCTGATGCAATGACGAGAGGCGCTTTCCGGCAACGGGAAGCGCCTTTCGGCTTTTTGTGGGGCTGCTAGCGCGCCGCGGCCACCCCATCGCGTGATCTGCGCTAGCGCCGCAGGTCGAACCAGCCGGCCAAGACTAGGTTCACGCCTACGCTTTCGGCTTTGTTGTCGGTCCCGTACTGGTCCGTGTTGTACAGCTCGTGGAAGAAGTAAGGGCCGGCGCCCAATAGGAAATGCGAGCTGACGTTGACGAGCACGGGCGCGGAGAGCTCGAGCCACATCCGTTTGCTCGAGTGCTGATTCGTACCGTCACGCGAGCTTAGTTTGAAGGAGAGCGTGCCGTAGCCCAACTCGACTTGCGGCCAGAAGCTGCTCCATTTGGTGAGCGGCACGTTGGTTCCGATGCGGGGCCCGAGACCGATGCTCGTTGACGCTCGGTCGGTGGGCGCGTCGTTCAGGTCGCGCGCGGTGCCGCTGGAGTGTAAGCCATCCGCGGCGGACGTAGCTTTGGGGTATTGCGGCCGGAGATCGGGGGTGCTTGCGGCGCGATTGCGACGGGCGTGGA
>JBBRMI010000392.1:0-3255 GCA_038230915.1 Polyangiales bacterium
AGAAGGCGCGCATCAAGTGGCTCTTCACGGTGGAACGAGCGAGAGAGAAGCTCGGACGAACCTATCCGCCGTTGGTCCGGTCGGGCGCTAATCGAGCCGCAGCCTAATCACCGGTCACATTCTCTGCGTCGGGGTACTAGCGGTAGCGAATGATCCAGTGACCGCCTGCCCGACCTGCTCCCACCCACGGATATGCCTGCCATGTGCTGTCTGACAACCGTCACCGCCTGGCCTTGGGCAAGCGGCGCTTTTCCTGCACGGACGGAGCTTTCCCCTGTTCCCGGACCCGCGCACCGTCTAGACCAAGAGCGCGATGAAACTGAAACGGTGCGTGGTCGTCATCGGCGGCGGTTTTGGCGGACTCTCCGTGGTGCGAAGCCTTTCCCGTGAGTCGGTTCACGTGACGCTGGTCGACCGTTCGAATCATCACCTGTTTCAACCGTTGCTGTATCAAGTCGCGATGGCCGGGCTGGCGCCGGCAGAGATTGCCGTGCCGATCCGCTCGGTGCTCAGCCGGCAAGAGAACGCGCGCGTCTTGCTCGCCGACGTGACCAACGTCGACCTGGCGCAAAAGATCGTCGAGACGCGCGAGATGGCGCCGCTCCACTACGACTACCTAGTCGTGGCGGCTGGCGCCCAGAACAGCTACTTCGGCCACGACGACTGGGCGCGCGTGGCGCCCGGCTTGAAGGATCTGGACGACGCTGTCGAAATCCGCCGGCGCGTGCTGGTGGCGTTCGAAGCCGCTGAGCGCGAGCCTGATCCGACCGTGCAACGTCAGCACTTGACGTTCGTCGTGATCGGCGGCGGTCCGACTGGCGTCGAGTTGGCCGGCGCGATCGCCGAGCTGGCGACGTTCGTGCTGGCCCGGGATTTCCGCGCAATTCACTCGGATGCCACGCGTGTCGTGCTGGTCGAAGGCAGCGACCGCGTGCTCTCCGGTTTCGACCCCAAGTTGTCGGAGCTAGCCGCCAAGAGTTTGACCCAGATGGGCGTCGAAGTTCGCACCGGACTGCGCGTCACGTCAATGGACGAGGGCGGCGTGAACTGCGGCGCCGAGCGCCTGGCAGCCTCGACCGTGCTGTGGGCGGCGGGCGTGCGCGGCTCGGGCTTGAGCGAAAAAATCGGCTTGCCGCTCGATCGCCAGGGCCGCGCGCTAGTCGAACAAGATTGCTCGATCAAAGATCACCCGGAAGTGTTCGTGATCGGAGACGCCGCTGCCTTCATCCCGAGCGGCGAAACGCACGGCTTGCCCGGCGTGAGCCCGGTAGCGATGCAGCAGGGCCGCTTCGTGGCGCGCCAGATCGCCCGCAGCATCGCGGGCGTGCCGCGGCAGCGCTTCAAGTATCTGGACAAGGGCTCGATGGCGACGATCGGGCGGAGTCGCGCAGTCGCACAAGTCGGCAAGCTGCAGCTGAGCGGCTTTCTCGCATGGATGGCCTGGCTGGTGGTCCACATCTTTTACTTGATCGACTTTCGCAATCGCGTGGTCGTACTGCTCGATTGGACGTGGGCGTATTTTTCGTACCGCCGTGGCTCGCGGCTGATCACGGGGCATCGGCTGCAAGTCGGATCGCCGGTTACCAGCGCGCCGACGGTCGCGCCGACGCCAACGCCAACGCCCGCGCCTGCGCCTGCGCCCGCGGAGTCGCGGCCCGACTAGCGCGGCCGCACGCTCGATAGCTTGTTGATCGCGTACAACGCCAGCACGGCCAGCGTGGTCATGATTGCCGCCAGTCCTCCGGCTTGGGCGTCGCGACCCGCCTGAATCGCGTCGTAAATCGCCAGCGAGGCCGTTTGGGTGTGGCCCGGGATATTGCCGGCCACCATCAACGTCACGCCAAAGTCGCCCAGCGAGCGCGCGAAACCGAGCGTCAACCCCGCCCAGATGCCGCGCGACGACAGCGGCAATAGCACACGCAGGAAGACGCGTAGCGGCGGAGCGCCTAGCGTCGCCGCTGCTTCGCCGAAGCGCGGCTCGAGCGATTCGAGCGCCGCGCGTGCCGAACGCGCCACGAACGGCAACGCCGCCAGTGCGGCCGCGCAGGTCGCGCCAGTACGGGTGAAGACGATCGACGAACCGGTTACGGCTTCGTACGCTCGCCCGAGCGCGCTCTCGCGCCCGAGCAGAATCAACAAGTAGTAGCCGAGCACCGTCGGCGGCAGCACCAGCGGCGCGTTCAGCATCGCGTCCAGCAGCTGCGCGCCCGGAAAGCGCCGCTGCGAAAGCACCCCGGCCAACGTCACGCCCAGCACGCCGGCGATCAGCGTGGCGATCGACGACACCTCGAACGACAATAAAAGCGGGCCGAGCACGTTAGGGTCCGCGAATGGCTAAGTCAGTCGATGATCGCGGCCGAGGCGCCCGGATGGCGAGGCGCGACGAAGGCGCATACTGCGGTCTGTAACTGAGGAGCAACGAAGCCCGCCGGGATGCATCGGCAGCGAGGGCGACTGACTTAGCCATTCGCGGGCCTTTAGCTCGCAGGGAAGCGCACGCGCAGGGTGGTGCCCTGGCCGCGCTTGCTCGAAAGGCTCACGACGCCGCCCAGGCTCCGGGCTGCTTCACGCAGCGCGCTCATACCCATGCCGCGACCGGAAAGCTCCGTGGCTTGGTCGTTGGTGGTGAAGCCCTCGTTGAACAGCGCCTCGGTCAGCTGCGCTTCGGTGGCGTGGGGCAGCCCGAGCGCTTGGGCTTTGGCGCGCACCTTCTCGAAATCGATGCCGCGGCCGTCGTCGCTCAGCTCGATGGTGATCGACTGCGCGTCGCCGCGCACGGTGATCGCGAGCCTACCGCTCGGCGGCTTGCCGGTGGCTTCGCGCTCGGCGACGGCTTCGATGCCGTGATCGAGCGCGTTACGGATTGGGTGGATGAATGCCGCCCAGAAACCTGCCCAGCGCTGGCGCTCGAAGCGCACGTCACCTTGCGCGTTGATTTCGATGCGCAGCGAGGCCTTGCCGAGCCGTTGCGCCAAGCTTTCCGCCTGGTCGCCGATGCGCCGCAGCCGCACGGCCGCGCGCTCCAGCTTCAATCGCGACAACATGTCGGAAATCTGGCTGCCCGGCGCAGCGGTCTGGGCGGCTTTCATCAGCGCTTCGAGCTCAGACAACGCGACCTCAACCACCGGCTCGGCGTCGGTGCCGAGCAGTCGCCCCATCCGCTCCGAGAACGCGCGCCAGGCGTGCGTTAGCTCGGCCAACTCTTCGAACGACGGCAAACCGGCGCCGCCGATCACTTGCGTCTCGAGCCGATGC
>JBBRMI010000393.1:0-3244 GCA_038230915.1 Polyangiales bacterium
CGCGTCGCACGCCTCCACGCCCGTCGCAATCGCGCCGCAAGCACCCCCGATCTCCGGCCGCAATACCCCAAAGCTACGTCCGCCGCGGATGGCTTACGGAACAACAGCACCAGGGGCAACAGACAGACGACCGCCGCCAACACAGAACGAGCGTTGGGTTGCGGGTTGGTTGACTGCTCCGTGGTCATTGAGCCCTCGATGTGCGTTTCATGGCCTTGAGCCGCTTCGTGGCCGCGGGCGGCTCACCCACCCGGTGGTGCTCGAGACGTGGCGCGTGGACTTCCATGCCCACGGCAGTCAGCAAGGGGCATGCCGCACCCCTGGCACGAACCCTGCGTAGCAGCGTCATCCGATTGCTTTTTCAACCCTTCTGCCCTCGCTCGGCGACCTACTCCACCGCGCCGAAGGCAACTAAATGCCCCGGGTACTCCTCCACCGCCCTGTGAGGTGTGACCAGACCGGTCACGCGTTGTGACTCCGGCGGTTACGAGCTACTCCACACTGCTTTCAATGGCCACTCCCCCCGAAACCCGCACTAGTAGCGAGAGCACGCCCCCGGCCCCGCGACCTGTGATTGGTCGACGGCTCGCAACAGGCTTCGGGTTGGTGGGCCTGTCCGCGTTGATCATGTGCGCGTTGCTAATGACGCAGCTCGCTAGCGTTGTTCAGTCGGTGCATTCGATGCGCGACGGGGAGCGAGGCGTGCGCGAAAGCCTAGGGCTAGCGATGGCGGTGCGCGAGGAATACATCCACCAAGCGCACACCATCATTGAGGGTAACCACGGTCATCTCAAGCACTACGAGGTCTGGCTCACCCGCGTAAACGACCACGCAGAGAACCTCTTGGTTGCACTGCCTGCTCAGGATCGAGCGTCGGTGAGTCGGGTGCTCGACGAAAGTCGCGAGCTAGATCGAGTCTTCCGCGCCGAGCTGCTGCCAGCGCTCGATCGCGGCGACCAAGCAGCGCTGACCACCCTACATCGTCAAGCAGAGAAGCTCTCTTCAGGAGCGGCTGCCGACGCGGACGCGTTGGCGCAACGCCTGGAAGGGCGAATGAATACCTGGCACGAGGAAGCGATCATAGCTACGCGTCGTGGTCTGGCAGCGGGAACGACCTGCATGCTGGCAGTCGTGTTGCTGTCCGTCTACTATGCCAGACGCATACGTCGCTCCGTGGTGCGTCCCCTCGAATCACTCGCCACGTTTGCAAGGGCGTTCGGCCGAGGCGAGCTGCTTGAACCCATTGGTCACCTCGGCGAGGGGGAATTTCAATCGGTGGCTTGGGCATGGAATCGCATGGCTGAGCAGTTGCAAACGCGCCAGGAACACAACGCGCACGTCCAGCGTATGGCCATCCTCGGACAGCTAGCCGCCGGAGTCGCACACGAAATCAACAACCCCATCGGAGTCATCAGAGGTTACCTGCGTACGATGAGCCCCGAGGATCCTCCGGACACGCTGCGCGAAGAACTGACGATCCTAGACGATGAAGCCGCAGCCTGCCAACGCATCGCAGACGATCTTCTGGCCTATGCACGCGCTGAGGAGATGGTGACGGCGCCGGTGGCGATGGATGAGCTGCTTTCGGAAACAGTGCGCCGCTTCGCCGAGAGCGGTGAAGGCGGAAGTCAAGGCATTGACGTTGACGCCGAGACAGCAACGATCGTGGCCGACGGACGACGGCTCCGGCAAGTTGCGCTCAATCTCCTTCGCAATGCCGTCCAGGCTTCACCCGAGGCCGCGCTCGTCGACATCATCGGTCGCCGGCTCCCCAACGGGGGCTACGAGATTCGAGTACTCGATCGGGGTCCCGGGGTCGCTGCGGCCGATGCGCAGCGAATCTTTGAGCCGTTCTACTCACAGCGCGATGGCGGCTCCGGTCTAGGGCTTGCGGTCTGCTCGGGCATAGTCCGCGCGCACGGCGGCGACGTCTGGGTCGAGCCTAGACCAGGCGGCGGCAGCGTATTTGTCGTGGCCCTGCTGCCCCGGCCACCGGGCAACGGCTTGGAGGCATCGTGACCACGGCTGATGCCCCACTGCCACTCGTGTTGATCGTAGACGATCGCCCGAACATGGTTCGGCTATTGCAGAAAATCCTGCGTCGTGATGCGCGCGTGCTCACCGCGAGCGGCGGGCGTGAAGCCGTTCGCTTACTGGAGCTGCACGACGTCTCAGTCGTGCTCGCGGACCTGAAGATGCCAGGCATGGACGGGATAGCGGTTCTCAAGGAGTCGAAGCGCCTGCGGCCTCAGGCCGAGTTCATCTTGATGACCGCTTACGCCACCGTTGCCACCGCGGTCGAGGCGATGCGACTCGGGGCGTACGACTACCTGACCAAGCCCTTCGAACCGGAGGCGGCGCGGGCGATCCTGCTGCGAGCGCTGGGGCGTGCGGCGGTGGAGCCCGAAGCGGCAGCAGTTGGCGGCGCGCCTGAGGTTCTTCCTGGGCTTCTGGGTCAGTCGGCATCGATCCGCGCGGTGGGCGACATGGTGCGTCGGTTCGCGGCGAGCGATGCGACCATCCTTCTGCTCGGGGAGACCGGGACCGGGAAAGAGCGGGTCGCGAGAGCTGTCCATCAGCTGAGCGCGCGCGCCTCGCAGCGTTTCGTAGCGGTTAACTGCGCAGCGATCCCCGCCGAGCTGCTCGAGAGCGAGCTCTTCGGCCACGCGCGAGGCGCCTTCACCGGTGCCGCTCGCGAACGCGCCGGCCTGTTCGAAGAGGCCAACGACGGCACACTGTTCTTCGACGAAGTCGGTGAGCTACGCACGTCGTTTCAGGCAAAGCTCACCCGAGCGCTCGAGGAGCGGTCGATTCGCCGGCTCGCTGAGTCCAAGGAGCGAAAGGTCAACGTTAGACTCGTCGCCGCCACGCATCGGGATCTGCAAGGCATGGTCGCCAGCGGCTCATTTCGAGAGGACCTCTGGTATCGCCTGAACGTGGCTGTGGTGCGGATCCCACCGTTGCGGGAACGACGGGAAGACATCGAGCTACTTGCCACTCACTTCGTGCGCGAATGCGCGGCAGCTGGCCCTGAACGGGGCTGCACCGGCTTCACACCCGCTGCGCTCGAGATCGCCATGCGCTACGACTGGCCAGGGAATGTTCGGCAACTTCGTGCTGCCGTCGAACGAGCGTATCTGATGCGAACTCAAGCACGCATCGACGCCGCCGATTGGCCCCCAGAAGTTTTTGGCGCGCGCTCCGGGAGCTCGGCCAATCTCGCGGCACTTCCTTGGAACGAAGC
>JBBRMI010000394.1:0-3188 GCA_038230915.1 Polyangiales bacterium
GTGCTGGCGGAGGAGTTATTCGCCGCCGAAGTCGTGTTGCCGGTGCTGCTGGTGTTGCCGCCGGTGATCGTACCGCTGGTATTGCCGCCGGCGATCGTCCCCGTCGTCGTGTTCGTCGAATTCTGGTTCGCCTGTTGCTTGAGCTTCTGGTCGATCGCGGACGCGGAGGTGTTCGAAGCCGACGATGTGCCGCTCTGACTGGTGGTGCTCATGGTGCCGGTTGCGGAGGACGGGTTAGACACATCGCCCACCGTCTGGTTGGTCACCGAGCACGAGGTTGTGCCAGTTGGGCAAGGCGTGGGAGGCGGTGTCTGGGCGATGGCGTTCACCCCCCAGGCCAGCGCCGCACAGGATGTGAGCGCGCCCAAAACCGCGACTTTGCGGCAGAGTGCGTTTGCCGCGAGATAGGGTCGTGACGCTTGACCTAACTTAGAATTCGGCAGGCACATCCGTAAGGGCGCGCCCGGTGAAGGCCAGCTGGCGATTGTCGATCCCGAGTGGATCCGAACTTTCTGCGTCATCTCGCTAAGCCCTCCAAAAGACCGTCTCCGCGGTCAACAATTTCCCTTCGGTCCAGCTAACGTGTCCGAGGGGTCGAAAACGGTCGCGGAGTCCGGAGCGACGTGTGCGCACGCCGATTTCAACGGTGACCCGCACCAATCGAAACCACAGTGCCGACAGTGCATCCGCCGATCTCTCGATGGTTTTGGGCACGGAGTTTTCTCGCCGAAAGCCCATTAGCAAATCCACCAAAGTTAAGGATAAAACGGCGACAGAGAGTTAATGTCAAGGCAAGGAACGATTGGATTTGTGCCGTTAGTATGACCTCAGCCCGCTCGGGCGTGGTACGTCCGCCGATTTGGCGCTGGGCCTCGCGACTTTCATCGTCTCAATTCTGGTAGTTGGCAGGTGGAGGGATCGCAGAACGCCCAGGCGGATGAATTGGCAATTTCGGGCTGTTCGAATAAGTTGCAGAAAGAAATCATCTGGTGGAACTGGCTATTCTCGACGACGACGTCGGCTGCTGTACGCACGTTAGTCGATTGATGAAGCAAGCAGGACACACCGTCGCGGAATTCGCGAGCGGCGGGGCCATGATCGATGCCTTGCGACTGAAGGCGTTCGATCTGTTGTTGATAGATTGGCTGCTGCCTGATGTCAGTGGACTGGAAGTTATGGCTTGGGCGAAGGACCATCTTGCGCCCGTTCCGCCCATCATTATGATCACGGCGCGGGTCGCGGAAAAAGATATCGTGGAGGGTCTGACTGCGGGCGCCGACGATTATGTCACCAAGCCTATTCACGACGACATCTTGAAAGCGCGTGTCGAAGCGGTCTTGCGTCGCACTTACGGCGCCTCGGTGATGCGAAACGTGGAAGCTTACGGTGATTACATTTTCGACGTCCGAGGCCGCACACTGACGAACAGGACCCGGCCGGTTGTGACGACCAATAAAGAATTTGCGCTGGCGCTGCTCCTTTTCCGAAATCTAAACCGGCCCCTTTCCCGGACCCACATCATGGATGTCGTGTGGCCCGTTATCCGCGACACAACCAGCCGCACACTCGACGCCCACATCTCTCAAATTCGGTTGGCCCTGGACCTTCGGCCAGCCAACGGATTCCGGCTCTCGTCTATCTATGGCTTCGGCTATCGCCTCGAGGAGCAGGCGGAGAAACAGCACCCGGCCCTCCACGAGTAGGTCGGGCTGAACGAAACGATCTGGTGAGCGCGCTTACTCAACCGGCCTCTGGCGGGGGCGCGGTCACGATGGAGGGCGCGACCCGATTTCGGCTTAAAAACGATCCGACGGGCGTTGTCAGCCCAAAATGATTGGACGTCGGGTTTAAGCTTCGGCACCCTGTTTTTCAGGCAGCCGACAGCGTCCGCAGAGAGAAAGCGAGACAACCCGGTGACGTGACCCCCATCTCTCATCCAGCCATAACGAGAGTCCGGGCGTGATCTGATCCTGGTTGTTGTTGGGTGGCAAGAGCCCGGCGCGTGTAGCCTCCATGTTGCGCAGCGTGCCGGGCGACCTCTCCGCGAAGAGCGCGGGCGAAGTCCAAGGGGGTCATCCAGCCGAGCTTCGAGTGGGGTCGCTCGTGATTGTAGTCGTGACGCCAAGCGGCCAGCACCTCGCGGATGTGCGGCAAGGAGCGGAACAGGGTCTCGTTGAGCAACTCATCCCTCAGGCGGCCATTGAAGCTCTCGATGAACCCGTTCTGCTGCGGCTTGCCAGGGGCGATGTAGTGCCAGCCGACCTTCGTTTCGTCCGCCCAGCCGAGGACGGCGTTGGAGGTAAATTCCGTGCCGTTGTCGCTGACGATCGTGCCGGGCCTTCCGCGCTGGCGCACGATGGCGTCCAGTTCCCGGGCCACCCGGCGACCACTGATCGAGGTGTCGGGCACAAGCGCAAGGCACTCGCGCGTGCAGTCGTCGACCACGGCCAGCATGCGGAAGCGCCGGCCGTCGGTCATCTGGTCGGAGACGAAGTCGAGACTCCAGCGCTCGTTGGCCGCCAGCGGCGTCTCCATCGGCCGACGCTCGCCCAGCGCCCGTTTGCGGCCGCCCCGTCGGCGCACGGTGAGCTTTTCCTCCCGATAGAGGCGCTGGACGCGCTTCTTGTTGACCGCGTGACCCTCCCGTCGCAGCAGCACGTGAAGCCGCCGGTAGCCGAAGCGACGGCGCTCCGCGGCCAGGGCCTTCAGCCGTTCGCGTAGCGCGCCGTCGTCCGGCCGTCGCGCTTCGTAGCGAACGCTGGCCCGATCGATCAGCAACACCGAACACGCCCGCCGCTCGCTCATTCCGTGGGCCGACCGCAGGTACTCAGCGGCCTCCCGACGCGCGACGGGCGTCACCATTTTTTTCCAAGCAGATCCTTCAGCGCCACGTTGTCCAGCATGGCGTCCGCCAGCAGCCGCTTGAGCTTGGTGTTCTCGTCCTCCAGCGCCTTTAGCCGCCGGGCCTCCGAGGCGTCCATTCCGCCGTACTTCGCCTTCCACTTGTAGAAGGTCGGGGAGCTGACCCCGTGCTTGCGGCACAACTCCGTCACCGCGATCCCCGCCTCCTGCTCCCGCAGAATGCCGATGATCTGCTCCTCGTTGAATCTCGACTTCCTCATCCGTCCGTCCCTTCTGCATGGGCCGGACTCTAGCTATTTCTGGAGGAGTTTCAGGGGGTCACGTCA
>JBBRMI010000395.1:0-3169 GCA_038230915.1 Polyangiales bacterium
AGCCCTCAGCCAGCGCCCCACCGTTTGGCTCCGTATGACCCGGCGCTGGCGCACCGGGTGCGCGCTCTCGGCATGAGTCCCCAAGACAAGCAGGCCCGGTACGACCGACACCGCTGCCGCGTCCGACACCGCTGCCGTTTGCGAATTTGTACATTCCCGAAGCCGCTGCCCCGGCCGAATCCCATCCCGCTGCCGATCAGCCGCTTCCGAACCCGAACCCGGCCCGTTCACCACAATCAAGGCTGCCCCAAAGCCTTGCGCGAGGGC
Source organism: Polyangiales bacterium (assembly GCA_038230915.1). GTDB lineage: Bacteria > Myxococcota_A > Polyangia > Polyangiales > Polyangiaceae > PMG-095. Next base: position 268 of record JBBRMI010000395.1, read on the forward strand.
GTCCGCCGTGACAGTCACCGATCGCGTATGAGCGACGAAACGGCGCCGCGGCGTGAGAACGCCTTCTTTCGCCGGTTGGCGCACTGGGGCGCGCTCGAGGGTCCATGGAGCTTGGTGCGACTCAGTCCCAAGCCGATCGGCGCTGCGTTCGGCGTGGCGGTGCCGGGGTTGCGGCGCCGCATCGTGCAGAATCTGCGGCGCGTGCACGGCGTGCGTGGCGCCTGGCGTGAGCAGCTCGACGCGGTCAGCACTGTCGCCAACTACGCTGCGTGCTTTGCGGAGGCGATTGGGTCGGGGCGCGAAGACGTTAAGCCGCGGATCAGCGTGCGCGGCGGAGCGCGGCTGCGCGGGGCGCTCGCGCAGGGGGGCGTGGTGCTGATCACGGCTCACGTCGGTCCTTGGGAGCTGGCGGCGCAGATCTTGGGGCGCGAGCTTTCTGCAGAGGTGATTCTGGTCATGGAGCGCGAGCCCAACGTCGAGGCGGGCGCGCTGCAGGATCGCCAGCGCGGTGCGCGTGGCCTGCACGTGTTGCACGTCGGTGAACACCCGACCGATGCGTTGCCGCTGATTGCGCACTTGAAGAAGGGCGGGGTGGCGGCGCTGCAGCTCGACCGCGTGCCGCCGAGCGGACGGGTCCTCCAAGTGTCGCTGTTCGGCGAGGCGTTTGGCGCGCCTGAAGGACCGTTCAGGCTCGCCAGCCTGAGCGGCGCGCAGGTGCTGCCGGTGTTCGCGCGCCGGCTGGGATTTTTCGACTACGAGCTCGAGGTTTCGGAGCCGATCGCGTTCAGCAGGCGGCCCAGCGGCGAGGAACTCCAGGCCGGCGCTCAGCAAGCCGTTAGCGCCATGCAGCTTTTCATCGAGCAGTCGCCGACACAGTGGTTTCACTTTCACGCGTAGTAGTTGATGGCTCGACCCAAGGGCGAGCCGCCTGGCCCAGCGGCCCGGGATACGCTATGACGCGCGACCCGTCCCCCACCCACGAACGCACCCTTGGTGTAGCCAGGTTTCATGATTCTTCGAGTCGGTCAGAGTCCCTCCAAGCTTTCGATTGCGCGCTACGGCAAGCATTTGGATTTGCTCGAGGTGCGGCTCGACAACGGCGCGCCCCGCCGCCGCACGCTCGAGACCATGAAGAGCGAAGCGCCGCCGCATTTGGCGTTCGCGGTGCTGGTGCCGAAGCCCGTGTCGGCGCTCGAGACAGACGCCGCCGAAGCCGACGTCGCCAGCACTATCGAGACGGCGCGCGGGCTCGCGGCGCGCTGGATCGTTCTACGCACGCCGCCGACGGCGCGACCCGGCACGCGAACGCGCGCGCGCCTGACGCGGCTGGTCGAGCTGCTCAAGGCCGCAGAGATCGCGATCGCTTGGGAGCCGACCGGGCTCTTGGCCGAGGCTGACGCCGAAGCGCTCGCTGAAGCTCTCGGGGTGACACTGGTGCGCGATCCTGCGCGGGACGATTTGCCTCCGGGTGCTGTCGCTTACGGACGCATTTCGTCGCTCGGTGCGGGTGGCCGCGTGCGCGGCTCGGCCATCGAGCGCGCCGCGGATCGCCTGGCCGCGTTCGAAGAGGCTTACATCGTGATCGAGGGCGACAACGCCCTGCGCGCGGCCAAGGAGCTGCGCAGCTTGCTCGGCGCTAGCCAAAACGGCGCTGCCAGCGACGACGGTGACCTCGACGACGAAGACGAAGTCGACGAGCTCGACGACGAGGAGAGCGAAGGCGACGAGGACGAGGACGAAGAGTCGTGAGCGTTCGCCTGCGCGCCCTGGCGCGCTCCAACGACCCGCTTTGCGAAGCTGCGGCGGGTGAAGAGCTGACCCGCGGCGGCTCGGCGATCGACGCGGTGCTGGCTGGCTATTTCGCGGCGGCTGGCGCGTACCCCGGCGTGCTGCTCGGCCCGGTGACCCTGCTGTTGGGCGGCACTGGCTCCGGGGATCGTGCGTTCGATGGGCGCGTCCGGCAGCCGGGCAAGAACGCCAAGCGGCCGCGCGGCACCTTGCCGGGTGCTGAGCCGCCGCCGGCGTCGCGCGTGGGTGTGCCGTGCTCGGTCCCGGCGCTGGCCGTGGCGGTGGGCTACGGCGCGCAGGCTACGCTCCGGCGCCTGGTGCAGCCGGGTGTGGCGCTGGCGCGCGAGCGTGGCGCTGAACGCCGCGCAGGCGTGCTGGCACGGGTCGGCGAAGTGGGTGCGTTAGCGTTCTCGGAGCCGGAGCTCTCCCGGGCGCTGGTTCGCGCGTTTGGCGCGCCCAACGGTGGTCTGGTAACGCCGGCCGACTTCGCGCCGCCCGCAGGGCTAGACGTGCCGGCTGCACGTGGCGAGCGGGCAGCCTCCGCGCTCATGGCGGCGCCCTGGGCGGGCCAAGCAACCAGCGCGTTCGTGCGCGGCGCGACCGTCAGCGCAATCGACGTGAACGGCATGTTCGTCGCTGCAGCGTTCGAGTGCCAACCCGAAGCGCTGTTCGTGGAAGAGCTGGAGCTATCCGCCCCGCTGCTCGCCGTACCGACTCTGCGCGGCGTACCGCGCCTCGCCCCCGGCAACACCATCGCCGCCGCCGCCCCGATCTGGATCAGCTACGAAGCGTCGGGCTCGCCGTACGAGCTTTGGGCTGCGCCAGGTGCCAAAAACGTTGCGGAGCCGAACGCGCGGCGCCACGGCATCCGCCGTCATTCGTCCACACGCACCGTCGAAGCCCTGGAGGCTTGAGCGGTCGAGCGTCGGGAGGCCAAGGTTAGTTTAGGGCGTGTCCCTAAATTGCTGATCCGCGTGAACGTGAACGTGAACGTCTGACCATTCATCGCATTTTGCGATTCGAGCAACGAGCGAACAGGAAGGCGGGAAGGCGGGAAGAATTCCAGGTGTTCGAGCAGGCAACTGAGGCCCAATTGCTATCCCTAGCGTCGAGC
>JBBRMI010000396.1:0-3132 GCA_038230915.1 Polyangiales bacterium
CCAGTCGGACGCAAAGTCTCAGCTCAGGAGATGCGCGCGCTCAAGATCGACTCCGGTAGCTTTCGCGGCGACTGGAACTACGTCGTCCGTCCCCGCGCCCAGGAGCCTTGACCAGTCGACTTGTTCTTACGCGGGCCCTTACCGCGTGGGAGACCGGTCTGCGCAGTTTGGCCGCCTTGCCGAACGTGGTCTGCAAGCTCTCGGGTTTAGTGACCGAGGCGAATTGGAAGACTTGGACGGCGGCCGACCTGGAACGTTGCCTGACTGTTGCCTGGGAGGCGTTCGGACCCGAGAGGTTGCTGATGGGGTCCGATTGGCCCGTGTGCACGCTTGCTGCGGAGTACGAGCGAGCAGTTGGCGTCACCGTAGACTTTCTCGCGCGCTTCTCGACCGCAGAGCGGACAGCGGTGCTCGGCGGCAACGCCGCGCGCATCTGGCGGTTGGGAGCCCATTGCAATTCGTCGAAGGAGCTGAGGACCGGCACTGCTACCACCTAAGAGGACCATGCGAGGACGAACCATCGGATTGATTGCACTGGCGGCTGTTGGCCTGGTTGTGCTGGCGCTGGTGACTAAGTCGCGCACGGCACAACCCGACCACGTCGCGCTTCGCATGACCGTCCTGTCGGGTCAGGCGTCGAAGAGCGTCCAGGCTGCGTGGGAGGAGTACCACAAGCACCACCCCGAGGTTCACCTCGAGCTCGAGGTGCAGTCGGACGAAAACAATTTCCGCTCGACCGCGCCCGCCACGATCTTCAACAGCGACGGCGGTCCCGATTTATCGTGGTGGTGGTGCTCGAAGTCGTATCAGTGGGACGACATGATCGACGCGGGCCTCCTGGCTCCGCTCGACGAGATCTGGGATGGAAACTTCAGCCAGGCGTCAGTCGCCTTCTACACGCACGCCGATGGCCACAAATATGGCGTCCACAACGCGCTGATCTGGTCGCCGTACGTCTACTATAACAAGAAGATCTTTGCCGACCTCGGCGTGGCGCCGCCCAAGACTTGGGATGAACTCTATGCGGTGAGCGACAAGGCTCGTGCTGCCGGTTACCAACCCATCGTCTCCAACTTCGATTGGAATCTCATCCAAGTGCTGCCGGACGCGTTACTGATGCGGGCGTTCAGCAAGGACGAGTACGCCGCCATCTTGAGCAATTGGTCGAAGGCCGCCACTCCGGCGCAGAAAGCCGTGAAATGGACTGACCCCCACGGTCTGGCCGTCTTTCAAAAGCTCAAGGAGATTGCGGATCGCAAGCTGCTCGCCGACGGTTTTGCGGGCGCTTCCGACATCCAGGTCGCGACCTCGCTCTTCACGTCCGGCAAGGCGGCCATGTACCAAAACGGTTCGTGGGACGCGAACGGCAACCTCGCCGGCGGTGGGTTCGAAGTCGGCTACTTCTACTACCCGCCGCTGGGGCCGCAGAGCTTCGGATCGACCGGCAGCTTTCCCGCCAACTGTTACATCGCGTTCAAGCGCTCGAAGCAGCTCGACGCCGCCAAGGCCTTCATCAAGTACCTCATGTCGCGTGAAGGCCTGTTGGTCGCCGCCAAGGCTTCAGGCGCCATTCCGACGCGAACTGACTTCAGCACGGCTGAAACGGCAGCGATGTTCAAGCCGCTGATGGCCCAGATGCTCGACGACGGCACCAAGCTAGTCGATCCGCCGCTGTTCGAAGCCATGGTTCGGTCCGATTTGGCGGACGAGTTCAAACGAATCACCGGTGAGGTCCTGAACAACGTGACCTCGCCCGACGCCGCCGCGACACGCCTGCAGGCTCTGTGGGAGAAGGCCCGCGCCGAGTGATGAGGAACAACCGCGAGGCCACGCACACCCCTGAGCCTGGCTCTAGCGGTAGCCGCATGGCGTTGCCGGGCTATCGCTCCAAGAACCGTAGCCGTGAGCAACGCGTGTGGTGGTTCTTTCTCGCCCCCGCTTTGTCGCTGCTGTTTGTCTTCATGGCCTGGCCGCTGCTGCAGTCTCTACGGCTGTCGCTCTACCAATGGAAGGGGCTCGCGCCTCCGCGGTGGGTCGGCTTCGATAATTTCGTTGAGCTTGCGAGCGATGGCTATTTCTGGGCGGCGCTACGCCACACCGCGCTGTTTGCCGTGGTGGCGACCTTCGGAACGGTGACGCTCGGCTTCATCCAAGCCATCGCCATTTCCCGTCGGCTCTGGGGCCACCGCGTCTACAAGTTCGCCTTCTACTTGCCCGTGATGATTCCTACTACTGTGGCAGGGGCGCTCTGGGTCCGCCTGCTCGAACCCAACTACGGCGCGGTTAATTCCGCGCTGAACGGCGTCGGTCTCGGTTCGCTGGCGATGCCGTGGCTGTCGGACCTGCATCTTTCCTTCTGGACGATCGTCGGCGTCGTGCTTTGGGCTTCAACGGGCTTCCCGATGATCGTGCTGCTCGCGGCCATCGAGGCCGTTTCCGAGGATCTGCACGAGGCGATGACGATCGACGGGGCGAACCCGCTCGAGCGCGTTCGGCACCTGGTGTTACCCCTGATCCGTCCGGTCTTGATCTCGGTCACCGCGCTGCAGTTGATCTTTTCGCTGAAGGTGTTCGACATCATCTGGGTGATGACGCGCGGCGGTCCCGCCGAATCCACTTCGGTGCTCGGCACCTACCTCTACAAGATGGCCTTCGAGCAGCAGAAGTTCGGCTACGCCTCGGCGGTCGCGGTGGTGATGTTCGTGCTGATTTTCGGCATTACGTACACCTATTACAAGGTCTCAAAGTTCGGTGAGGAGGCATGATCTTTCCTTCCGGAAGCGCCGCCGTCCGTGTGCTGAGCGGTTTGGCCATCGCGCTCTTGGTCGCGTGGGCGGTCGTGTCGTTTTATCCGGTGTTGTATTTGTTGGTGACCTCGTTTCGGACCGACGCGGACATCCTCAACCGACCGTTTGCGATGGATGGTCCGTTCGTGCTCGACAACTACCGCAAGGTCATTGCGGGTAGCCGCACCAGCATGTCGGTGCTCAGCTGCGTGCGCCGGGCCATCGTGATCAGCGATTCCACGGCATCGTGATCACACAAAACGGCGCATCGTGATCACCGATTCCGGCATCGTGATCACACAAAACGGCAGCGTGATCACGCTGCGCTAGCGGGCAGGCGACGTGC
>JBBRMI010000397.1:0-3079 GCA_038230915.1 Polyangiales bacterium
GCCGCTCACTTCGTCGAGTGTGATCGCGTTCGGCGTGTTCTTGATCGCGGGCTCGAGATCCAAGACCGCCAGCACGCGGTCGAAATAGCCGTACGAAGTCACGATATCGACGTGCACGCCGACCAGGTCCGAAGCAGGCGAATATAGCTTTTTGAGCAGCGCCACGAACGCCAATACGGTGCCGAGCCCGACCTCGTTGCGAATCACCAAATAGCCGCCGACGCCGTAGACCAGGGCCGGACCGAGATCCTCGAACAACTTCATCAGCATCTGGAACCAGCGACCGACCAGGTTTTGACGCAGCGACGCTTGTTGCAGCTCGAGCGCTTTGTCACGCAGGCGCCGCGTCTCGCGCTTGCGCGCGCCGAACACCTTGATCAAAAGCACGCCCGAGACCGACAACGTCTCGATCAGGATGCCGGTCAGCTCGGCCATGCGCGCTTGCGTCTGCTTCTTCAGCTGCTTGCGCTGGCGCCCGACCTTACGAGCCGGAAGTACGAACAGCGGCAGCGCCGAGAGCGCGACCAGCGCCAGCCGCCAATCGAGCACGAAGATCAACACCACCGACACGATGAGCGTGAGCGCGTTCTGCAGCAGCTTGGCCAAGTTGTCTTGCAGCGCTTGGCCGATGCCCTGCACGTCGGTCAGCACACGCGAGATGACCTCGCCCGGCTTGGCGTTGGCAAAAAATGCCAAGCTCTGCCGCTGCACGTGTGCAAACAGCTCGAGCCGGAGATCGTACATGACCTGCTCGCCAATCCGCGCCGCCAGGTATTTGTGGGCGACGCCCAGCAGCCCGGCCAACAGCGGCCCGAGCACCATGCCGCCGCACAGCCACAAAAGCTCAGTGGTTGCGTGCTTGGGAATCGAGTGGTCGACGATGCGTTTGATGAACAGCGGGGGCAGACCACCCGCCAGTGCCCCGAGGCCGATGCTGCTCATCACCCACAGCACCTGGCGCCGGTAGGGCCGGAAGTAGCCTAAAATCCGCCGGAGCGTGACGCTTTCCAGCTGAGGCGGTGGCCCCGTCATTGGGGAAAGGGGCCGCGAACCGTCCTCTGCCATTGTTCACGACATTGTAGCTCTGCAGCCCAAGAAACCATCTTTCTACGGCACTTTTACCGCGGTTAGCTATGGCTTTCTTGGGAGTAGCTCGACAGGCCTCGGCTACGCGCTGCGCTCTGCCGTGACGACATGCATGTGCTTCACCCGCAAGGCACCCTTGCCAATCTCGGGCGACAGCGTCGCGCCGATGCTCGACAGATCGCGGTCGTCGGTGACTTGGAAACCGTACTTGGCGAGCAGTGCTCGCATTTGCTCGGGCCGGAAGGCCGAGCGCAGCGGCTCGCCCAAGCGTTTCAACAAGAGACCGACCAGCTTTAGGATCAGCGCCGGCACGTGGTACGCGATGATCAAGCGGCTGCCGCGCGCCGAACGGCGTTGCACCACGGCGAGCGTCGCCTCGATATCGGCCAGCTTCAGGTACATCACGACGCCCTCCCAGACCCAAGTCGTGCTGCGCGTCTCGTCGTGGCCAGCCGCCGCCAGCGCGGCATCGAGCGCGTCTTGCTCGAAGTCGACCGGCACGAAACGAATGTCACACGAGACCGGTGCCAGCTGGGCGGCGCGCTCGCGCTTCTCGCGTTGCGAGTCGGGGTGATCGACCTCGAACACCGACACGTCGGCAAGCTCTTGCAAGCGCCACGCGCGACCGTCCAACCCGGCCCCCAAGATCACGATTTGATCGGAGCGGACCGCCCGAATCGCGTCGTCGATCGCGACCGTGCGCGCCACCATCATCATCGATTGCGTGCGCTCGTACTCGTAGCGGAGCCGCTCCCGAAACCCCTGCGGCCCCGCCCCGGCGCGCTGTTTCCGAACCCGGCGCTGGGCCTCGTCCGATAAAAGTACCAGGGCGGTCGGGTCGTCGAAGCGCCCGGGGGCCAGCACGCCGTGCGCGAGAGCGCGTCCCACACAGACATACTCGGCGGTCGTGCTGGGACGCCCTTTCTTCATTGCTTCCGGAGCTAAGCACGCGTGCGGCGGCGGCGCGAAGCCCCCGACCAACCAGTAAGTGTGTCATTTTTGTCGATGTAGCGGCTCACAACGGCTGCTCCAACTGCCCTTCGGCCCGGGCTGGCGGCGGCTACCGACGCAAACGAGAAGCTTGATTCAAGGCGCATCACTCCCTACCGTTATTTGGTTTCGGACGGCGCCGGTCGGGAAGCGTTCGGTCGATCGCTTCACTGCACCGGTTAGGGCTCAATGGCACACCGCTCAACTAAAGCTGTCAGCGACAAGACCGCCGGCGTAGCCGGCCGGGTGCTGTTGGTCGACGACCAGCCCGAGCTGCGGCGTTTGTTTCGTCGCGTCTTGAACAGAGCGGGCTACGTGGTGGTCGAGGCCTGGAACGGGCGCGTCGCCGTGCAGCTGGCCCAGCAGCTGCTGTTTGACGTGGTGATCAGCGACGTGCGCATGCCCGACATGAGCGGCATCGAGCTCTTGCTGGCCTTGCACGAGCAGGATCCGGACTTGCCCGTGGTGCTGACGTCGGGTTCACCGGACGCGGTGAGCGCGCTCGAGAGCACTGATCTTTGCGCCTTCGCGTACCTGGTAAAGCCGGTGCCGTTCGAGATCATGCACGACACCGCGCGGCGCGCCATCGATCTACGTCGCGCGCGGGCCGCGGCCAAGGAGCTGTTCGAGCCCTACGCCTCCGTCGAACGCCTGCGCATACCTCGCCCTGAAGGCGGCGACCGCTAGTCTCAGCGAAGCCGGGCGCCGAGCCGCCGAAGAACCAGCCTGCCCAGCAGCCTTGATTGGTGATCGGGCCGGGTTCGGGGTCGGGATCGGCTGATCGGCAGCGGGATGGGGTTCGGCCGGGGCAGCGGTTTCGGGAATGCACAAATTCGCAAACGGCAGCGGTGTCGGACGCGGCAGCGGTGTCGGTCGGCTCGGGCCTGCTTGTCTTGGGGACTCATGCCGAGAGCGCGCACCCGGTGCGCCAGCGCCGGGGCATACGGAGCCAAACGGTGGGGCGCTGGCACACCGACTGCGCGTAGGGGGGCATGCGTCCCCA
>JBBRMI010000398.1:0-3066 GCA_038230915.1 Polyangiales bacterium
CGCCACCCGCGCCGGACCGGCCGACGCGCAGGGACGCGAAGCTCTGCTCAAGTACATTCTGCGACCGCCGCTGGCCACCGAGCGGCTCTTGCCCGGCCCCGATGGGCTGGTGCGCATCGCGCTGAAAAAGCCGTTCAGTGACGGCACCGTCGCCGTCGACCTCGACCCGCTGTCGCTCTTGTGTCGACTCGTCGCGCTCGTGCCCGCGCCTCGCTTCCACACCGTCCGGTACTTCGGCGTGCTCGCCGCCGCCTCCAAGTGGCGTCCTCTCATCGTGCCCAAGCCCGCGCCCGTGCCCAGCAAAGCCACCGACTCCGCTGCCGCAAGCGGCTCTTCCGAGTGCACGACTCCGCCGCCGTGCGCAGGCGGCTCTCGCTATCGGCCCTGGGCTGAGCTGCTCCGGCGGACCTTCGCGGTGGACGTGGAGACTTGTCCGCGCTGCCGCGGGCGCATGCGCTTGCTCGCCGTCATCACCGACCTGGCCAGCGCCGCTCGGTTCCTTCGTCACCGCGGCGAGCCCACCGAGCCACCCACCCGAGCTCCAGCCCGAGACCCGCCCTATTGGAGGGGACCCGTTGTCCGACGCCGTCAACCAGCCGAGCCCTCCGCGCAGCGCGAGCTGTTCGAAGAGCACTGATACCCAGACCGTGCAGCACGCCGCCACGGCGCAGCTTTGTGCCGTGACTGAGCGGCGGGGCGCCGTTGCGCGCCGAGCCTCCTGAAGCGGGCCGAAGCGCGAGCGAGCGAAGCGCTGGCAGGGCCCGAAGCTGGGGTTCGGAGGCGGGCCAGGACCTGCCGCACCCAATTGTTTCACCTACGCGCGCAAGACATGCCGACAGCGTGCCCGTTGCCAGCCAGCTTCATGGCAGCGCCAGAGCGAATGCCGGACACGATGCTGAGCCTCGAACGGAGACTCGGCGTGTCGAACGGCGCCAAGATCTCACTCGTGACGTACGAAGCACCGATGCCGGTGGGAAGAAACTTACTGAGTATCGTACCGATACCGTTGTACCAAATGACTAGGCGCTTGGGCGCCACCGCCGCGGCGGCTCGCGCATCGCCACTCGAGCGCATCGCCTCCAGGAATGGCAGACCGAAAGCCAAGCCACCGGCAGCGCGCAGCACCGAGCGTCGATCAACCCGTTGTCTCACGGTTGGGCTCCCTTCGGATTCGTTCGGTAGAGAAAGGCAGGCGTCTCGGTGAGGCTGAGCAGCAGCTCGCGAACGTTGCCTCCACTCTTTCGAAAGGCGTCACGCATTTGCGAAACCGAACAGGCGTCGGCCTCGCCCTCGCCACGGCCATGAGTGTACGTGAACCACTTGCTGACGACGCACGAGCGCACGGTTTCGCTGCTCGAAAGCAGGCCCAACAGCTGCTCGTGATTCTCGAAATGCCCACGCAGATCACCCGGCCCGGTCAGATCACCGCTAGCGTCGATGGCCGACGAGCCGTCGCGTTCGCGGTACCGTCCCAGCGCATCGAAATGTTCGAAGGCGAAGCCCGGGGGGTTGAGCAGGCCGTGGCAACTCGAACAAGGGGCGACGCTGGTCAGTTCGGTCAGTTGCTCGCGCGCAGTCTTGTTTGGGTCTACCGCGGGCAAGGTGGTGTTGGCGTTGTTCGGCGGCGGCGGCGGCGGCGAGCACAGCAACTGCTCGAGCACGAATTTGCCGCGCAACACCGGCGAAGGTTGGGCTTCATGCGCAAGCGTGGCCATGAAGCTGCCTTGTGTGAGCAGACCGGTTCGTCGACCCGCTGGAAACTCGAACCGTTCGAAGCTTGCGCCAGTCGGACCGCTAACCCCATAGTACTTGGCCAAATCTGCATTGAGGTAGGTGACGGGGCTAGTCAGGAGGGTCTGCAACAGCCCGTCGCCCTTGCGCAACGTTTCGTCGACGAAGCGCCGGCTTTCTTCGAGAAGCAGTCGCCCCATCGTAGGCGTAAAACTGGCATCGTTCTTGTGCAGATCCGGCACACCGGGGAGCTGGCCCCATTGCGTGTGAAACTCAGCCAGAGCGTGAGCGCCGTTGTCGGTAGCGAGCAGCCGCTGCGCTTGCCCGCGGATTTGTTCTGCCGTCTGGAGCTTGCCCTCGCTCGCCGCCTGCCGCAGCGGCTCGTCAGGCATCGTGCCGGTGAACAGGTAGGAGAGTCGACTGGCGGTTTCGAACGCCGAAAGCCGTAGCGCCGCAGACGCCGATGGCGCGGGCATGCCAAATTCGACGCGATACAGGAACAGCGGAGATTGCAGGAAAGCCCTCACCACGAGCTCGACGGCGGTGGCGAAGCCAGACTCGGCCTTGACGCTCGAATAAAGCGCCTGGTAGTCCGCCTGCTCATCGGCTTGCAGTGGGCGTCGAAACGCACGGGCGCCAAATCGAGCGATGAACTCCGCCGCGCAAGCGTCTTCAGCGCCGGTAGCCGGGGTGCAGCCCATGAGCTTGGGCAAGTCGGCGACGGCCTGCTTGGCGAGCGCGTCGGCAGAGTTCTCGAAATCTTCGACGATAGCCGGGCTGAGCAGTGCGCTATCCGCGCCATTCGTAAAGCCGCGCTGAGCGGCTTCGGCCACGAACTTGTCCGCCGGCCGAGTGGTGTCACCGAGCAAGTCTCGCACGGTGTTGTTGTATTCTTGCCGTGTCAGTCGCCGCAGCGGAGAAGCTTGCACGAGCGGCGTGCCACAGCCGCTCGGCTGCCCCGAGACGGTCGGGATGAGGCCCGTGGAAGTTTCCAGCGGCCCGACTCCGCCTTCTGAAGAGCTGATCCTCGCGGTGCAGCCCTCGACGAGCCCCGGCCAAAGTGCCAGGCATAGAATCCAGCGGGCTGTTCTACGCGGCTGACCTTGTTCGGTTTCGCCCATGACTAGTGAGTCACGCGAAGAGCCGCTTCCGTGCCAAGTGCGTAAAATGGTTGAGCCGTTACTGGTTGTAGTCAACCCTCGCCCGCTCCACGCCGACGGCGAAAAACAGCCAAAAACGCACGCTGAGGGCCAGTAATGTGCTGAGTGCTGAGCGCTGCCCCGGGCCCCTCCGGAGAGATGCGCCCACATGTACGCCCTTCTGAGTGAGCGGCAA
>JBBRMI010000399.1:0-3057 GCA_038230915.1 Polyangiales bacterium
CCGAACCTGCTGCCGTCACCGAAACCGCTGCCGACTGCGAATTTGTGCTGACCCGAAACCGCTGCCCCGACCGACCCCGATCCCGCTGCCGATCAGCCGATCCCGCTCCCCAACCCGGCCCGATCACCAATCAAGGCTGCGAGAAGACGACGCACACCGCATCTGTTCGCCTACCGCCGCGCGGCCTTGGACGTCACGTCCGTAGCCCGTCAGATCGCGTCGGCGTGGTGCTTGGTCATGCCGCCCATCACGAGCGCCATCATGCGGATCCTGCCCCACCGTGGCAGCAGCACCAGGGACCATTCCAGGAGCTTGGAAAGCCAGCCAGGGCGCACCACGCCGAAGCCGCCCAACGCAGCGAGCGTCCCGCGGGCGACTACGTCTGGCGTTTGCGCCATCGACATTTTCATGTTCGCGCGAGCGCCGAAGCCACTCCGAATGGGCCCCGGTGCTGATGCCAAAACTTCCACGCCGAACGGGCGCAGCTCCACGCGCAGCCCCTCGGCCAGCGACTGCACGTAGGCTTTAGTGGCCGCGTAGTTCGCTGCACGCGGTACGCCCTGGAATGCGACCAACGAGCTTAGCAGCACGATGCAACCACGTCGCTGGTCAGCGAAGCGACGGCCGAAGGCGTGGGCCAAGCCAGCAACCGCGCGACAGTTCAGGTCAATCATGTCGAGCTCTGTCGGCAGATCGGCAGCGATGAAGGGTCCGGAGGTCCCGAAGCCGGCGGCAGCGACGAACAGGCCCACTTCGAGCCCGGCGACGCCGGCCATCAACGTCTTCAGGCTGTCGTCGTGGCTGAGATCGAGAGCGAGCACGCGCACCTCGGTCGAGAAGTCCCGCACGAGCTCGAGCGCCAGCTCGTTCAGCAGCTGCGTCCGCCGGGCAACGAGCACCACCTTCATTCCGCGAGCCGCCAAATCTCGCGCAAAAGCCCGGCCAATTCCGTCCGACGCCCCAGTGACGACAGCCCAGGGACCATATTTTTCCGAGAAACGCCGCTTCGACATGCTGACCATCATCCTTTCCGGCAAACAACTACGGCGCCGAGGCGCGGGCCGCTTCTAGAATTCTTTCGGCGAACGCCTCGTCATCAACCGCGCGCGCGAGCACGACTGCGCCCACCATGGTTGCTGAAAGACGTAACGCCGCATGGCTGAGCGGCGAGCCGGCTTCCCGACCCGGGTGCAGCTTCGCGTCGACCAGCCTGACGAGCCCCTTCACGACCTGGCCAAAAGCTCGACGAACCGGCTTCGCCTGGCGGGCGCTTTCGGCGGCCAACGCCGCAACGACGCATCCCTGCTCGGGATGATCCACGTGCGCCAGCGACAAGTAGCGGCCGAGCGCCTCAGCGAGCGAAGCGCCAACACCAAACGTGCCTTGCTCAGTCTCGGCTCCGGCGGCCCGAATCGCCTCAGCAACGAGGGCATCGCGGTTCTTGAAATGCCCGTAGAAGCCGCCGTGCGTCAGCCCTGCCCCTTTCATCAGCGCAGGGATGCCGATGCCGGCGACGCCACGCTTGCGAAGCGCCTTGGCCGCCCCGCGCACGATGCGCTCGCGTACCGCTTGTTTGTGGCCATCAGCGTATCGCATGATGCTCATCATATCATGCGGCTATCGCAGCGCAAGAGCGCCCCAGAAAGCTCGTTTAAGCTGACGGCGACGGCAGCGGCAGCTCGTCAGAACTTGGCGGCGCGACCGAGTCCGGCAGGCCTCGCCCCTTCCAGATCGCGAAAATTGCAGGATAGACGCTGAGCTCGAGCAAGAATGACGTGACGAGCCCGCCGATCATCGGGGCGGCGATGCGCTTCATGACGTCGGCGCCGGTACCGGTGCTCCAGAGCACGGGTACGAGGCCGATGATCATCGTGGCGACGGTCATCAGCTTGGGGCGGAGGCGTTTTGCGGCGCCTTCGACGATGGTTTCGCGGAGATCTCCCCGCGTGACGAGCTTGCCTTCGCGCTGGTGTTTCGTGTGGGCCAGCGTGAGGTAGAGCAGCATCACCACGCCTGTCTCCGCGTCGAGACCGGCGAGCGCGATCAGGCCAACCCAAACTGCCACGCTGATGTTGTAGTGCAGGAAGAACAACAGCCAGACGGCGCCGACCAGCGAGAACGGCACTGCGAGCATGACAATCATCGTCTCGGTGATCGACTTCGTGTTGAAGTAGAGCAGCATGAAGACGATCGCGAGCGTGAGTGGGATGACCCATTTCAAGCGCTCTTTGGCCCGCTCGAAGTATTTGAACTGGCCGACCCAAGCCAGGCGGGTTCCAGGTGGCAGCACCACGTCGTTAGCGACGGCTTGGCGTGCGTCGGCTACGTAGTCGGCGATCGGGCGATCGGTGTCGACGAACACGAATCCGACCAATTTGCCGCCCTCGCTGCGAATCATCGGCGGCCCAAGCACGCTGCGAATATCCACCACCTGCGAGATTGGCACCTGCGCGCCGCTCGGCGTCGCGATCAACACACGACCGAGCACCTCCGGATCATCGCGAAATTCGCGCGCGTAGCGGACCGAGATCGGGTAGCGCTGCCGGCCCTCGACGGTCTCGGAGATGTTCTCACCGCCGATCGCCTGGCCAACGACCATGTTGATGTCGGCGACCGTCAAGCCGTGCCGAGCCGCTTCCTCGCGCTTCACCTCGAAGTCGATGTAAAAGCCGCCGGTCGAGCGCTCGGCAAACGCGCTGCGAGTGCCCGGGAGCTTGGCGACCGAGTGCTCGACGGCGATGGCCGCTTTTTCGATGGCGTCGAGATCGTCGCCAAAGACTTCGATGCCGAGCGGGCTGCGCACGCCGGTCGCGAGCATCTCGGTGCGAGTTTGGATCGGCATCCACCAGACGTTGGGCATGCCCGGGAAGTGAAGCTTTTCATCCATCTGCTGGATCAAGCCGTCCCAGGTCACGCCCGGTCGCCATTGGTCGCGCGGCTTCAGCACGACCGTCACCTCGGCCATCCCGAGCGGGGCCGGATCGGTCGCGGTCTCGGCGCGGCCCTCCTTACCGAAGACGCTGACGACCTCGGGGAACTTCTTCAGCTCGCGGTCCA
>JBBRMI010000400.1:0-3035 GCA_038230915.1 Polyangiales bacterium
ACCACCAGCCGAGCGATGCCTTCGATCCGACGTGGACCTTCGCCGGTACGCTGCAGGAGGCGACAATCGCCTTTTCCCTCGGCACCGAGGTCGCGAACAGCCGGACGTGGCCAGGCTGGAATGCCGGTAGCGACTACGCCACGCTGCGCGAAGCAAGCGCGGCACAGCGGCAGTAATCGACATCGCCGTGATCGATGGCATTGTCAGAGCAAACTTGCTGCTGGCGACGGGAAGCCCAAAGTGTCCTGCCTCAGCCCAAGACCGCCTGCCACTCCACAAGGGCTGCGGAGCGCTGGGTCTTGTAATCCTGGCGGGCGATGAGGTGACGTTCCTCATTGAATTGGTTGTGGACCGAGGCGTGGACCGCGCTGAATTTCTGCAGCGTGTGCATTTGTCGGAAGCGCAGCATCGCCCGCTCTCGTCGTCGGAACGGCTGGTGCGAGTTCTCGGCCCAATTGTTCAGCCAGCGGCCGACCTCCTGCGCCTGGGAGTTGCCGATCTTCTTCATGGCAGCACCGTACGACCGTAGCCGGTCGGTGACGATCACCTTGGGCCGACCATGGCGCTTCAGCATCTTCTTGACGAAAGTCAGCGCGGCCCCCTTGTCACGGGTCTTGGTGGCGTAGGACTCAAGCACCTCGCCCTCGTGATCAACGGCACGCCACAGATAGTGCATCTGCCCATTGATCTTCACATAGACCTCGTCGAGGTGCCAGCGCCACTGGGTCATCTGGCGCATACGGTCGACCCGCTCCTGCGGATCTCGGCGGCAAACATCGGGCCGAACCGGTTCCACCAGAACCGCACCGTCTCGTGGCAGATGTCGATGCCGCGCTCGGCCAGCAGATCCTCGACGTTCCGCAGCGACAAAGGGTATTCCACGTACATCATCACCACCAGCCGGGTCACCTCTGTCAATCGGCGCGCAAAGTTGACCCCGTATCGGTGTCGAACATTGACCCCCTTTGGCGGCGTCAGAGGGGTGCCGGGGTAGTCCATACGAGGGACTCGCGGCCGGCACCGCGCGTGATCAAAGGCGCTGGCGGGGTTGGCCGTGGGAGGTTCATGTGGGCTAGCGTGGCAGCCCGGTGGTCAGGCGGCCTCGCGGCTTTTGAACCGCGAGCTTTCGTTGCCGGTTTCGACAACGTCGCAATGGTGCGTGAGCCGATCGAGCAGCGCGGTCGTCATCTTGGCATCACCGAACACCGACGGCCATTCGCCGAACGCCAGGTTGGTTGTGACGATGACCGAGGTCTGTTCGTAGAGCCGGCTGACCAGATGGAACAGCAGTTGACCGCCTGACAGCGCGAACGGCAGATAGCCGACCGCAGCACCTTCCTCACCGTGTTGCGCGACACGCCAAGACTCCGAACGATCTCCTTGATCGACTTGCCCTTGACGAAAAACTCGCGCCGGATCCGCGCCACCGTCTCCACGACCAGCATCCCCCTCACCAGCTCCCGCGCAACGCGCAGGAGCCTGAACTACGTCCGTTCAGGGGGTCAATTTTGCACGCCGATTAACCCTCAACAGGGGTCAATATTCCACGCCGATTCACAACGGCTACTCTGTTTCGAGCCATCGTGCCTTCAGACAGTCCGTGACGACCATTGGAGATGGTTGCGGCGCTTTCCTATGGCGCGCGCCTTGCAGAGCATGGTCGTCGGAGTTCATACAAACTGAAATGTGCTTCTGAGTCTGACCTGAAGGCCGTCGATCAGCGGCGAATGGCTGGCTCGGTCAAGGGTGACGGGTTAAGCTGGACAATTTTTTTAATTCAGAAAGGCGGCGAAACTGACCCAGACCAGGTAGGGCGCAATGAGCATTGCTGCCGACGTATCGGTATGCCAAAGCCCAACCATCAGGGCGAGTACCGAGGCCCAGAGGAAAGGCACCTCCACCAAGGCCCAGTCAGGACGCCTGAGCCGGAAGAACAAGGGGCTCCAGAGCAGGTGAAAAAGCGCGTTCACGCCATAGATGATCAGAATGTCGATGTGCTGAGCCGGGGTGCCGGCGTTCCAGCCGCGCACAGCGGACCAGGCAGCCAGGCCCAGTATAGCGGTCCAGGCGGGGCCAAAGGCCCAGCCGGGTGGCTGCCAAGAAGGTTTGCGCAGCCGCTCGTACCAGGTATCTATCGGCGTCATCAGACCGCCGACAACCAGCAGCACGACGGCCCAAGCTATCGCGTATATCAGCGGCGAGTGAAGGATGTGCATCCCGGTCCCTTGCCATCAATAGGAAGGTCGCGCCAATCTGGCCTTGCCCGCACCTTTCGAGCGCGTCCCGGCTGCGACGAGACGCGCGGTGCGTCGCACGATGGTATCGGGAAATGATGTCCCGTGCACCCGGTTCATCCTGATCCTTTGCAGCCCGGCCAAGAGAGCGTCTGGGACTATCCGCGCCCGGCGACCGCCGAACCAACGGCCGCACGCGTCATGGTCAGACTCGGTGGAGTTATCGTTGCCGACACACGGCGGGCGGTGCGGACGCTCGAGACCAGCCATCCGCCAAGCTACTACATCCCGCTCGAGGACATTGCGCCGGGCGCACTGGTGTCGGCCGACGGGTCGAGCTTCTGCGAGTGGAAGGGACACGCGTGCTACTTCGACGTTCACGCTGGCGCCGAGCACCGGGACAGAGCCGCTTGGTCGTATCCTGATCCGACGCCGCCGTTCGCCATCCTGCGCAACCATGTCGCCTTTTACGCGAGCGCGATGGACGCCTGCTTCGTAAATGGAGAACGGGTGGTTGCGCAGCCCGGCGGCTTCTACGGCGGCTGGATCACCTCGGCAGTCGCAGGACCGTTCAAGGGTGTGCCGGGAAGCCGGTTCTGGTGACGGAACCACGGGTCACGCCCGACGGTCGCTACCTCGTCGTGCACGGTCGGCTGTGGCGGCGATCAAACCCGCAACTTGCCAGCGAGCGGCACCAGGCGCTGGTTGATGAGCTCATGGCCGCGCGTCGCGCAATTGGTCGAGCGCTCCGGACCGACACGGCTTCGCTCCGGGCATCGCGGGCGGCGGTCGACGCAGCCA
>JBBRMI010000401.1:0-2966 GCA_038230915.1 Polyangiales bacterium
GAACGCCACGCGACCCGGAAAGACGGCCCGTACGGCGGCGCCGCCCGGGGCGCGCATGGTGAGACCGGGGCCCGACCCATTGCGCCGCGCCGAGCGAATCTCGCTGCGACCCGACAGCGGAAACGGCAGGCTGCCCTTCAAGGCCGCGAATCCGGAGCTCGCCGTTGCAAGGCCGTTCGATGGCGCCCCGTAGACAGCCGTGTGATCGTCGAAGCCGCCGCCGGTGAACGCGCGCTCGAATGCCTGGTCGCGATCGCGCGCCGCCAAGAGCGCCGTCTCGGCCTGCGACACCATGCGTTGCTGGGCCAACAGCGGGCCACGTCGGGCCGTGAGATTCGAGAGTCGTTTGGCGAGCGCGGAGCGACGCTCGGCGACCTGGCGTTCCTGCGTCAGATCGCGCGCCAGCGAGCGGTGCAGTCGCTCGAGCCGCGCCGCGTGCTCGACGAACGCCTTGAAGCCACCGCCAATTGGCAAGAGCCCCGCGCGCGCCAGCCGCGTGTAGGCACGGCCGCGCGCCAAGGTGCGAGCGCGGAGCAACTCGCTCTCGCGCGAAAGATCGGCCAACTCCAGCTTGGCGGCGTTTTCATCGCGCTCTAAGGTGCTGAGCTCCCGCTCCAGATCAGCGCCAAACAAATCCTGAGCCGCAGGCAGGGCGGCGGGCGCCGCCGCCGGCGCGTCGAGTGTGACCGCCCCCGCCGACACGGCGAGCAACAGCACAGACAGTGGCGGGAGCAGCGGCAGCTTCATACGACGAGCAATTTCCGCAGGCTGCCGTAGGCGGCAATCGCGCCCAGCAGCGCGCCGGAAGCAACCAAGCCGAGCGTCATCATCCAGGGCAGGAAGATCGGGGTCGCGCCGAGCAGCGCGGAGAGGTTGCTGTCGAAGTGGCTTTGCACGATGCTAAAAAGCACGGCCAAAAGCAAGATCGCGAAGAGCGCGCCGAAGCCGCCCTGCGCCGCGCCCTCGACCACGAACGGGCTGCGCACGTAGGAATCAGTGGCGCCGACCAGCTTCATCACCTCGACCTCGATACGACGGCGCTGCAAGCTCATGCGAATCGTCGACGACACCACGCTCACGACCGCTGCCAACACCACGCCCGCCAAGAGCAGCGAAGCGCTGACGCCGCCGGTCAGCAAAGCCGCCAGGCGCTCGCTCCACGCGCCGTACGTCTCCACGCTTTCGACGGCAGGCAAGGCCGCCAGCTGCGTCGCCAGCTTGCCCAGACGCTCGCCGGCGACGGCGCTTTCGATCGCGACCTCGAGCGAGGCCGGAAAGGCTTCGGTCGGCAGCGCGTCGAGTACAGGATCGTTGGTCAAGCCGACCAGCTCGTGACGCGCGTCTTCGCTGGACACGATCTTGACGGCAGTAACGCCCTCACTCTGCTTCAAAGCTTGTTCGATCGCTGCTACTTGCGCTGCCGTGGCGTTCTTGCGCAGGTAAACCGACGCGCGACCGCTCTCGGCCCAGCGCGCGCGAATTTGCCCGACGTTGACCACCAGCAGGAGCGCGGCGGCCAGGCACACGAACGCGACCGCTACCGAAAACACGCTCAACGCGTGCAAGCGCCAGTCGTTCTTGGCGCCGCGGAAGGCGCGCTTGACGGGGCTCTGCGCCATTTACGCCACCCTCCGCCCGCCGTCGGGTTCGGCCAGCTCGTCGAGACCGGACGGCACGTCGGTCGCTATTCCATCGTCGAGCACGACCACGCGGCGCGGACGAACGTCGAGCAGGCTGCGGTCGTGCGTCGCGAACACCACCGTCACGCCGGTCTCGTTGATGTCCTCGAGCAAGCCCAAGATGTCGACGGCGAGTTGCGGATCGAGGTTGCCGGTCGGCTCGTCGGCGAGCAAAAGCGCTGGTTCACCGACGATCGCGCGCGCCACCGCGACGCGTTGCTGCTCGCCACCGGAAAGCGTGCCGGCCAGCTCTTGGCCGCGACCCGACAAGCCAACGCGCTCGAGCGCTTCGCCCACGCGCGCCCGCGCCAGCCGCTCGGGCAAGCCGAGCACCTCGAGCGGCAGCGCCACGTTCTCGAGCACGGTCCAGTTCTTCACCAGCTTGAAGTCCTGGAAGACGATGCCGATATTGCGACGCAAAAACGGAATTGAGCCACCGGTGAGTCGCCCGACATCGCGACCCAGGAACAAAATCCGTCCGGAATCGACCGACTCGGCAGCGTAGAGCAGGCGCAGAAGGGTGCTCTTGCCGGCGCCTGAGGGCCCGGTCACGAACACGAATTCACCGCGCGCAATGCTCAGGCTGAGGCCTTTGAGAACTGGCGCATCCACGCGGTAACACTTGTGAACATCTTCGAAAGTGAGGATCGGGCGTCCAGCCGCGAGCGGGTCGAAACGCCCACCCTCACGGAGCGCGGGGCGGTACGAACGACTTTTGGCAGCCGGTTCCATGGCGCCCCGAGGTAATCAGGGAGGGGCAAAGTGGGAAACTTTTCTGCGAACGCCTGCGCCTGGCCGGTGCCCGCTCCTGCCTCGAGGAATCCGGCTTGAAGATCGCGTACTTCGGTCTGCCGCTCGGGGCGTTGCTGCTGGCGCGCGACGGCCATCAGCTGGGACCCGTCATTCTCTCGCCGATCGAGGCGCCTGGGCGTCGCCGCCTCACGCGGCTGGTGCCCGACCTGCTCGACGCCAGCGCCGGCCTACCCGCGACAGACTTCGAGAGCCGGGCGTCCGAAGCGCTGGAACGCGCGCGGCCCGACCTGTTGGTGTCCTGGTTTTGGACCCGCAAGCTGCCGCCAAGCTGGCTCGGCCAAGCGCCGCGCGGTGCGATCGGGGTGCATCCGTCGCTGTTGCCCCGCCATCGCGGACCGAATCCCTACTTTTGGAGCATCGATGGCGGCGATGAGCTGACCGGCGTCACGGTGCACCGGCTCACGGCCGACTACGACACCGGCCCTTTGCTCGGCGCGCGCAGCCTGCCTATCGGAGCCTGCAACGCCTGGCAGC
>JBBRMI010000402.1:0-2964 GCA_038230915.1 Polyangiales bacterium
GTATCTGTCCGCTGGATCGTACCTGCCAGTCCCTTGCGTGACGGCCGACGTTGTCGCACGCGGCGCGCGGGAGCGTCGCATTGGAGGCGGCGATGGCGAGCGGATGGCAGCGGAAGGTGGCGAGCGGCGGGCACTGGGATGAGCGCGACGCCGCAGCCGCGTTGAAGGCGTGGCGCGCGAGCAGGAGGTCGCTTGCGGGCTTCTGTCGACAGCACGGTTTGCATGCGCAACGGCTCGCTTGGTGGCGCGATCGGTTGGCGGCGCCGTCGACGGGTCCGGGGCTGGCACCGGTCACGGTGACATCCGCGCTCATCTCCTCCGTCGACGACATCGTCGCCGTGCGACTCGTGCTCGGCGCGGCGACCATCGAGGTGCTCGACCCGACGCGCGTGTCCCCGGAATGGATCTCGTCGGTGGCAACGCTGCTTCAGTCGTCGGGCGCGCGATGATCCTGTTGCCTCACGCGGTGCGCATCTACGTCGCGACCGAGCCGACCAATCTTCGCAAGTCCTTCGAAGGCTTGTCGAACGAGGTCCGATCGCTGCTCGCGCGGGACCCGCTGTCTGGCCACCTGTTTCTGTTTCTCAATCGTCGACGTACGCAGTTGAAGGTCCTGATGTGGACGCGCGGTGGCTTCACGATTTTGCACAAACGCCTCGAGCGTGGCCACTTCGCATTCGCTCGCGACGTGTCGCCGGGCGTGACGAACGTGGAGATCGCGGTGCACGAGCTGTCGGCGCTGCTCGAGGGGCTGGTCGTGTCGAAGGCACGCGGTGCGGATCGCTGGAGCCCTATGCAGCATGCACGCGCTTGATGCGACGAATGATCGTCACACGGTACGATTCTTTGTCGGACGCACGCGCAACGAACAGCGCTTGTCGATTGCGATCATCGGCCGCATGGTGTCGACGTGGAGAACGCGGCGGGCGGCGACACGAAGAGCGAGCTACGCGGCTCGGTGCTCGACGTGCTCCGCGAGCTGCTGACCGTCGGCCGCGACGATGAAGTGATCGCGCTCTTCGCGAAGCTGGTCGCGCGCAACGGTGACCTCGAGAAGCTGGTGGCGACGCTGCGCGCGGGGAAGCACCCCGGCGAGCACATCGACCCGACGCAGCTCGACATCTTTCTCGAGAAGCTGCGTGCGCAGTCGGAGGGCGCGCTCGCCGAGGCAAATCGCAAGCTCGAAGAAGCGGCGAAGACCAACGGTGGAAGGCCCGAGGAATCGAAGCCTGCCAAGCAACCGTCGGTGCGCCGGCCGCCGCCGCCGGGGCTTCGTCGCGTCGACAACCCGATTGCGGTGCCGGAGGCGGAGCGCGCGTGCCCGGTGTGCGGCACCGAGCGCACGTGCGTCTGCGTCGAGACCACGGAGGTCATCGACCTGATCCCCGCCGAGGTGATTGTGCGCATCGACCAGCGGGAGGTCCTTGCGTGCGCCAAGTGCGACGGCGAGATGGTGCGTGCGCCGATCGGCGACAAGGTCGTCGGCGGCGGCGCGTACGGCTCACGGCTCGTGGCGAAGTTGGTGGTCGGCAAGTACTGGGACTCGATGCCGCTCAACCGCCAGGCGCAAGAGCTCGAACGGCTTGGCCTGTCGATGCCATCGAGCTCGATGGCCGATCAGATCGAGTGGGCGACCGATCTTCTCCGGCCGCTGTGGCGCGCACTCCTTCAGCGCGCGATCGGCGCCGTCGTGTTGCACGTCGACGCGACGAGCCTGCCGGTGCGCGACAAGGAGACCGCTCACAAGGTCGTCCTCGGCTCGCTCTGGGGATACGTCGCGGACGACGAGTACGCGCTCTATCTGTACACCTCGACGGGCAAGAAGAACGGCCAGCGTCCCGGCGAGATCGGTCCCGAGGATCTCCTGAAACATCGCAAGGGCTACGTCGTCGCAGACGCCGCGCAGATCTTCGACAAGAGCTTCCAGCGCGCGGACCTCATCGAGTGCGGCTGTAACATGCATTCGCGCCGGTACTTCGTGAAGGCGCTCGAGGCGAACGACGCGCGCGCCTCTGTCCCACTCAAGGCGTTCCAGGCGCTCTATGACGTCGAGGCCGCCGTCGCCGATGCGACGGACGAAGCGCGCCTCGCGGCGAGGCAGGCGCGATCGCGGCCGGTGTACGAGGAGCTCGTCGCGTGGTGCGCACAGCACCAGCCGCTCGAACCACCCTCGTCGTTGTTGGGCATCGCGATTCGATATCTCACCAACCATCGGATCGCCCTGATGCGATTTCTCGACGACGGCGCGCTCCCCATCGACAACGGGATCGTCGAGCGTCTCCACAGAAGGCCAGCCGTCGGGAGACGCAACTTTCTCTTCGCTGGCTCGCACGCAGGTGGAGAGCGCGCGGCGGTCGCGTATTCGATCCTCGGAAGCTGTCACCTCAGTGGTGTGAATCCGATCGAGTACCTGGCCGACCTGTTGCCGCGCCTTGCGCGCGACGGCGTCGCGATCGCCGACGTGCCGGCGATGTTGCCCGCCGCGTGGAAGCGCGCGCGCGACGCGAAGTCGACGACCGCGGCTACGCCTGTCGGCTGAGCGGGGGGCGACGCGAGCCGCCGGCGAGGAATCTGCGACCCCTCCGCGATCGTGATGGGGCCCGTCAAGCGCCGCGGGGCGCGCCAGCGGGGTACGATCCAGCGGACGCATACCGCCGGCGCGCATAACCGGGCGCCAACAGGTGCGGACCTTCGCGCCCCGCGTGCTGCGCGCGAATTGCAATTGGCAGCACCGGTCGACGGAGCACCGCGACGTACCGCCCGTGCGAGAAGAGTTCCCGGAGTGTTCGCCGCGCTTCGACGTAAAGCGGCGAGGTAGGCAGGAGGTCCATTCCGTCACTGCGAAGTCCGGAGGACGCCCGCAAGAGTTCCTTCACCGGCACCTGGCACCAGTGGTCCGACAGCCAGTGATCGATCTGGTCCACGACAAGCGCGCGGGGCACGACGCGCTCGCGCTCGTCCTCA
>JBBRMI010000403.1:0-2838 GCA_038230915.1 Polyangiales bacterium
AACGAGCACTCGTCACCCGGGTGCGGGTCTCGAGCCAGTGCGAAACGGAACCATTGCGTCGCGAGGCACGATCGCACTTGCGGGCTGGCGGCTAGCTTTTCGCTGAGCTCGCCGGCATTCGCAAAATCGACCTTGGCGTCGTCGAGGCCCTGCACGTAGCCGGTCGAGTCGATGTTGTCACCGCTAGCCGTCTTGGTGATGTAGTGGCCGAGCCCGTCGTAACTTTCGAAACCAAAGCCGATCGGGTCCATCAGCTCATGGCAGCCAGAGCAACTGGGGTTGTCCTTGTGCACGCGGAGCAGCTCTTGATTGCTGAGCTGGGCCGCGTTCGGCGGCAGCATGAAGTTGACGGCAACATTGGGTGGCGGCACGACGTCGCACAGCAACTCGCGGCGCACCAGATTACCGCGCATCACCGCTTGGTGGCGCGTGGGCAGGGGCGGCACCGCGGCCATGACGGCCGGCAAGCTCAAGAAGCCACTGCGCGTCCCGTCCGTCACGTCGAAGCGACCGGAAGCGGGCGCCGCGCCCAGGCCGTACACGGCCGCCAGCGGCCCGTTCGGGAACGCCACTTTGGCGGTGAGCAGCGAGCGCACGGTGGCGCCGCCCTCGGCAAACAAGTAACGGACAAAGTCGGCGGCCTCGGCCGTCATGGCCGATTTCAGGGAGGCGTCGAACGCCGCGCTCTGTGTCGGATCTTTGCTGACGACGCCTGGCTGCGAAAGGCGTTCGACGCGGAACAACTGATCGTGAAAAGAGGTCGCGCTGCCGAGGAACCGCTCGCTCTGCATCAAGCGTTGAGCCTGCGCCGTCAGCTCCGTAGCGCTCTTGAGCGTGCCCGCCCTCGCCTTGGTGAAAAGCTCGGCGTCCGGCATGCTGTTCCAGAACAGGTAGGAAAGGCGACTAGCAAGCTCATAGTCGTCCAGCTCGTGCAGCGCCGATTTGGAGTCACCTCCGAGCTCGATCAGGTAAAGGAACTCTGGTGCCTGCAGCGCCGCTTCGACGGTTAGCTGGATGCCCTTGCTGAAGCTCTCCGCCTTACCGACTTGATAGACGGTGGTGAGCGCCTTTTTCTGTTCGGGCGTGAGGGCGTGCCGGTAAGCGCGCGCCCCAAAGTCGGTGATGAAGGCGTCGGCGCACACGTCGTCCCCTTGCGCCTTCGGATCGCACGAGCCGAGCAAGGCCGAGAGATTCGCCACCGCCTGCACGCCCAACTTTTCGGCCGCAGTCTGGTAGTTGTCGATATCAGTGCTCTGCGCTGGAAGCTCGGCGTTGGTGGCGAACGAGCCAGTCTTCGAATCCTGCAAGAAGGCGCTGCGATCGACCGAGAGGCCGAGCAGGTCGCGCACCGTGTTCTCGTATTGCGGTGCGGTGAGTCGGCGCCATCGTCCTACACCGGCGTCAGTGACGGCCGCAGCCTTGCAACTGGCGGCCGTGACGACCGGCGGCTCGCCGTCAGTCGTCGAGCCCGTGCCCGCCGACGACGACGTGCCGGCAGTGCCCGTCAAGCCGCCCGCGGGCGAGCCGGAATCCGAGCCTGCTTCGCCCTTGAGAGTGCCCGTGCACGCTGAGACCAGACAGATGGCGCCACAAAACCAGCGTAGCGGGGCGCGAACACCCGGAAGGTCGTCTTGTCTCATGCGGCTCAAGCAGGACGTACCTCGGCCCACTGCAAGCAGTTCAGGCGATGGTTGTTGCGCGGATCGACCCGTCACTCGGTGCTCGCGGCACGTGCTTTCCAGATGAGAGCTCAGCTATTCCTCGCCCTTGGATTTTTGCAGCTGCATTGCTCGAGCATGCCGAACGGCGATTCGACGGCTGATTTTTCCCAAGCGGGCCAGACTACCCAAGCCGCGGCAGGCGGGAGCACAGCGGGTGGCGCAGCCGCGTCGGGCGCGGGTACCGCAGCGATGTTGCTCGCCGGTAACGGCGGCGGCGCGGCGGGCGGTGTTGCTGGCAGCGCACCCACCGCAGGTGCCAATGTCGGTGGAGCCGCGGGGTCGGGCGGAAACGCAAACGGCGCGGGGGGCGCACCCGTCGGCAACGATCCAGAAATTCCGCCCGGCTTCGTGCCGGCGATCATCGGCGTCGGTTACGGCGGCATCCGCGTCGTGTCGCGCGACAACGGCAAGACTTGGGGGGATCGCAAGTCCTTTGGCGTCAACGGCGGAGACGACGACAACCTGTTGCGCGCGGTCGTGTACGGCAAGGGCATGTGGCTCGCAACGGGCTGGAAGCTAGTCACCTCGAACGACGGCAAGCTGTGGCAGGAGCGCGGCAAGATCAACGACGGCGGTTTCATGCCGTGCAACATCGTCGAAGGTCTGGCCTACGCTGGCGGTTGGTTCTACGCGGCGTGCGCGGAGGATCCTGCGCTGACCTACCGCTCCACGGACGGGCTAAAGTGGATCAAGTACGGGACGATTGGATCCACGCAAGGCCACCTGTTCATGACCTTCCGCGCGGGAAAGTTCGTCGCTTACGGCGACAACCACAACAGTTTCGAATCGACCGACGCTCTCACCTTTCACGCACTCGCGGGTATTTCGGAAGCGACATACTGCGCAGACACCTGGAAGAGCCAAGGTGATTGCTTCGACGCCGCGTGGTTCGGCGGAGCGTACCTGCGCTCGGATTGGCAAGGCAAAATATCGCGCTCGGAAAACGGCAGCAGCTGGACCAAGGTCTACGAGGACAACGAACAGAACACGCTCTATCAATCGCGTGCGATGGCTGCTGGCTACGTTGCCCCGTAGCCTGCGGATCGGGGGGTGCGACGAAGCGCGCGCCCCACCGGATTTCGTGAACCGGTAGCGGGTCGTGAAGGTACCAACTCAC
>JBBRMI010000404.1:0-2824 GCA_038230915.1 Polyangiales bacterium
ACTGTGGGTAGCGCCACTGGTACGAGCCAGAGGGCGGACGCACGCCTCGCGACGGACGCGCTCTGGTAGCGCACGGAGGGGTGCACGTCAAACGTCGGCTTCGCCTGTCTTTCCTAGTGGGTAGGCGGGCTTGCTCGCGTGGGGTCGGGCGGTCCCTCGCCCGCCTGGACCCACGGGGCGTGATGACATTGACGCTATGACATCGAGATCAGGGGTACTTCGCCGAGAGGCGCTGGACGAGCGTGGAAGTCTCGCGCGAAAGCTCGCTCACCTTGGGGGCGACGCCACGCACCGATGGGCCGGAAAAACCCAAACGATCTCCAAGATCAGGCCGACCGAGCAGCCCTTTCACCAGCTCCGCCCGACTGGCCACGACCAGCGCGCCGTCGGGAGTTCCGGCCACAATCGCGCCGTCGCTCAGCCGACAACCAGTCACTCCCCCGTCGCCACCGCGGGTCGGTTCTGAGCGCATTCCGTCGCTGCTCAGCGCCTCGCACAACGCCGTTGCCGCCGGGAGGCCGGTCCCGGCCTGCAGCTGCAGGCCCAGCACCAGCACGAAATCGAACGGATCCGGCCCGACGCCGAACGCCACCTCGTGCGCCGCCTGCTTCAGCGAGACGCCCAGCTTCTGCTCGAACGCCGGCACGCGGATGTGGCGCGGATCGAGCGCGTTGAGCAGCGGCTCGATCGCGGCGACGCGCGGGGTGTCGCCAAGGTCGACGCGGGCGCGGTAGCGGGCCGTCTGCGGCACGTGCGTCAACGCCAAAGGCTGGTACCCGCCGTAGCGGGTGTAGATGTGTCGGCCGGCCCACAACGCGACCAGCGCCAGCCCGAGCGCGATCCCCATCAAGAGCCGAAACGAAATTCGCCAGGCTGGGCGCTCGACGGCTTCGCTCATCGCGGCGGACGCTACCACGGGCATCGCCCCGCGCTACCCCGCGCACCCCACCAGCACGCCAAGACCGGCGCGAGCTCGGCGCGGCTGAGCTGCGCCGACAACACGACGCGATCACTCTCGGCTCGCAGCTCGACGTGCAACGCCGTGTCGCCGAGCGCACGCGACAGCACGAGCTTACCTGCGCCCGCCAGCTGCTCGGCCTCGTCCGCGCCGGCCATCAGAAGCTCGACCTTGAGCCGCACTCCGTCCGACTCGAGATCTGCGACAGCGTGCAGCGCCTTGGCGTCCTCGAGCAGGTCGCGCAGCGTGCCGGTGCCCGACAAGCGCCCGAGCAGGCGCGGGCGCGCCGCCAACGACAGCGTGCCTTCTTCCGGCGGATCCAAGCGCCGCGGCGACGAAAAGCCGTCCAGCGTCCGCTCTACCGCGTCGATTTCGGCCTCCGATACGAACGCGCGCACGCGCTGGCCGAGCGCGTAAATCCGCGCCACGCCCGCGCGCGGTGGCGTCGACT
This sequence comes from Polyangiales bacterium, assembly GCA_038230915.1. Taxonomy (GTDB): domain Bacteria; phylum Myxococcota_A; class Polyangia; order Polyangiales; family Polyangiaceae; genus PMG-095. The sequence continues at coordinate 1,410 of JBBRMI010000404.1, forward strand.
TGTTGTCCCAGTAGCGGAGATTGGCGCCCAGGTCCGTCGCGCCGGAAAAGCCCGTCGGCGGCCGCACCAGCTCGTCGAAATGACCTTGCACCGCCAGCACGCGATCGAGCGGCGCCCAGAGCGGGCTCGGACGGTAGGCGAGATACACCTGCTCGGCCGCCAAGAGTGAAGTCACGACCAGTTCGTCCGGCTCTTGGCCGCCGCTGCCACGCGCCAAGACTTCGCGCGATAGCGCCGCTAACGTGGTCGCGCCGAGCGCCGCTTTCACGCGCGCCAAGTCGAGCCGCACGACCAAGTCGAGATCGGGCGGGATCAGCTCGGCTGCCGAGGCGATCACGGGCGCTGGTGGCAGCGCCGGCAGCGGCTTCGGGCCGCACGCGATTGCGCTCAGGCCGAGCAGCAATGCGCGTCGCTGCATGCTGTCACGCGCCCGCCGCGAGCTTCCGCTCGACGGTCTTCACCATCGCGACGACTAGCTCCACGACTTGCTCGATGCTGAGCGCGGAGCTGTCGACTAGCGTCGCGTCCGCAGCTTGGCGCAGTGGCGCCACTGGACGCGTGCTGTCGCGGCGGTCACGCTCGCTGACCTCGCTCAGCACGTCGGCCAACGTGGGCGGCGTACCACGCGCCGCCAGCTCGTCGCGACGGCGTTGGGCGCGGATGTCGACGCTGGCGGTGAGGTAAAACTTCGCTTCGGCCTCGGGAAACACCACGGTGCCGATATCGCGGCCTTCCAGCACCACGCCGCCCTCCCTGCCCTGAACGCGCTGCAATTCGAGCAACGCCTGCCGCACGCCCGGGTGCGCCGATACCTTGCTTGCGCCTTGCCCGATGTTCTGCGCACGGATCGCCAACGAGACGTCTTGCCCGCGCAATAACACTTGCATTGCGCCGCTTTCGGCACGCCGCAGCTGCACGGCGTTTTCGGCGACCAGCGTCTCGGCCAGTTTCGAAGCACCCGCCTCGTCGTCGAAGCTCACCTCGGCGCGCTCCGCCGCCAGCGCCACGACGCGGTACAGCGCACCTGTGTCGACGATCACGTACCCGAGCCGTTCAGCCACCTTGCGCGTCACAGTGCTCTTGCCGGCTCCAGCCGGCCCATCGATGGCGACGACCGGTCTACTTCTACGCGGCGGGCTCAATGTTGCACCTCGATCTCTGCGCCCAGCGCGCGCAGCGTGCCCACGAAGCGCGGGAAGCTGACGGCGATCGGGTCCGCGTCATCAATCACGCTTTCGCCATCGGCCGCAAGCGCCAGCAACACCGCAGCCATAGCGACGCGGTGATCGCCGCCTGAGCTGACGCGCGCCGCTGCCAACGGGCGATCCGGCTGACCCTCGATCAGCAACCCGTCCGGCTTCTCGCTGACCGAGACGCCGAACGCGCGCAAGAGCTCCGAGAGCGCCAGCAAACGG
>JBBRMI010000405.1:0-2813 GCA_038230915.1 Polyangiales bacterium
AGCCGCACCTCCGGCACCTCCTCAAGGAATTCGTGCGCCACTACCAGGCCGAGCGCTATCATCAAGGTATCGAAGGCCGACTCATTCATTCGCCGCCCGCGCCGAGCAACGACAACGCTGCCTTCGGCGCCGTTCGAGTCCGCTCCCGGCTCGGAGGTTTGCTCAACTTCTACCATCGAGCCGCCGCATGACTCCCCCGCTCCGAATTTTCGGACACTACGGGTCCAGTAGCTGTCAGGCGATGGGTTCACGGTGGCAGGCGGCGTTCGCGCTTTGGGCTCGTCGACGGGCTGGTGGGGGCCGGCAGAGAACCGGAGGCTAGCTCTTCTTCGCCTTCGATGACCGCGTTTGCTTCGTCGACGCCTCGCGGGTAGGCGACGCGTTGGTAGACCACGCGCCAGGCGACCGGATTGCCCACGGCGTTGGGGCCCAAGTCGAGCTCGACTTGAGTCGGCGTGCCGCTAGCAAGCCCCACGCGATCGTCCCGGCGCAGCTCAAGCAATTCGAGGCTCGGACCCTTGCGCGTGCGCACGAAATGGCGCGTGAGAAAGCGCTGGCGTGAGGCGAGCAGCCGATAGTCGGGACCTACCGCCTCCGCCTCGACGAGCAAGCGCCGGAACAGATCACCCGTCGGAAAAGCATGCCCTAGGTGCGCCGGAGACAGCTCGATGAGAACGCGCTCTGACGACACGCGGTCGGCAGTCACCCGCGCCGCACCGCGCAGGAAAGCGAGATCGCGTGAAGCCGCGAAGGCATGGCTACGCTGGCCATTGGGGGCGACGCGCAGCATGTGGCAGCTCGCGCAAGGCGACGAGGAGTCTTGCGCGGTGCGCTGCTCGGTGATGGTCGATTGCATCAAGGCGGTGTGCCCGCGCTCCGCGGCGTCCGGAAATGCAAACTCGTGGCAGCGCGCGCAGGCGGCATTGCTGCCGAATGCGGGAGAGCGCAGCACGCCGTGTGGTGCTGTGATGGTGGGCACAGCTCCTGGCGGAGCCGCTGCGAGCACGGCCGGGGTTCCAACACGGAGCTGGTCGACGTCATCCGTTGTCGGCGTGTGACAACTGATGCAGCCGACGCCCAGCTCCGCCAGTGCGGGCGGCGGCGGTGATGTCGGGTCGGCTGCGGGCGCGTGACAGCTCTGGCAAAACGCCAACGGCTCGCGCTCGAAGGAGCGCTGAAAGCTTTCACTGGTGAAACTTCGGTGATGCAGCGATGCTCGCCATTGTTGCGCGATCTGCTGATGGCAGCCTTCGCACTCGCGATTGAGGGCGGCGGCGGGGAGGCGGGGGTGCGCGTCGGGTTTTGCGTCGGCGAGCGGCGCGGGGGGAGTGGGCGGGATGCCGCACGCGGGCTGGACTGCTGCGAGCGCGAGTAGCGCTGCCGATCGCATGCAGCTTGTTGCGCGCATGGTTGCACGATAGTCGCGTCTTAGGATGGCGAGTAAGGCGAAAATAGTTACGACATTCTCGGCAGTGTTGCGGTACGGAGTGGCGCGGTGGTTTCCCGACGTAGGAAGGCACGCTGACGGCGCCTACGACGTCGAAATCGTGGATTATCATTGAAGGAAGCTGCCATGACGCGAAACACAATGCTGCCCATCTCACTTGGCGAAGTATTGCGCGAGCAGCTCGATGAGCTCGGGATGTGGCTCATGTTCGTTGTCAAACATCACTCGGCGAGCACTGGAGTGCAGAAGCCGGCGGCGTTGCGGTAGGGTTCGTTGGGCGCGGGCTCTTGGTGGTAGAAGTATTGGCTCCAGCGGTGGCCTTGAGTGCCGGTGGTTTGGGGGTCGGGGAAGGAGACGTTAACGGCGATGTCCATGCCGACGTGGGCGCCGGCGATGAGCTTCCAGTCGGGCGCGCCGAGCACGCTGCCTGGGATGTAGGCTTCGACGATGTAGCCGGCGTTGGTTGACTGCACCCTCACGCCCTCTGGCGGCCAGTCGATCGGAAAGCCCGTCAGCAAGTGGCCGTTCAGTTGGCCGCGCAGGCCGCTGCCGTCGCTATTGGTCCGGCTAATGCTGATTTGACGCGTGCCTACTGCATCGTAGCCAGGGGGATTTGCGTAAGTGGCGTCGGTGTCGACATAGAGCTCGACGCTGTCGCCCATCCACATCGGATCTGTCAGGGCGGCCGGAACGGGCGACGGGTCGCGGACATCGAGGAAGAAATAGAGGCCGTTTTCGTTCCATGCGACGGCGAAGCGGACCTTGGCGTCGAGCTGGGCTGGGTCGTAGGGCCAGCCTTGCGGCTCGACGTCGACCGGCATCAAGCCGCAATCGACCTCACCATCGAGGGCCACCGCTTCGGTCAGTTTCGGAATGCTGCTGCAGAAGTCGGTGATGGGCGAAACAGGAACCGTGCAACGGGGCCGCTCCACTGGCGCGCCGCCATCACCGCCGTTCGGCGCGCCACCGCCTCCGCTCGGCGCACCGCTACGGTTGCCACCGCTGTGGGGCGCACCGCCATCGCTGCTCGGCACGCCGCCATGTGTCGAGCCGCACGTGCCGGCCACTCCGACGCTCGCGAGTCCGATTGGATCGTAACCGATGCGGCAACCGGCCACGAATACCGTCCAACAGGCGAACTCAGCAAAGCCGCGCGGTCGCCGAGCGCCCATCGCGCCGATTATAGCGTAGGGATTCGAACCGCGCCCGAGATCTGGCACCGGTAGCAGTCTTGATCCGTTGTCGGGGCCTCGCGCGAGCGCGGCCCCGGGAAGGGGTTCGGGAGCGGGTTCGGGAGCGGCCTCGGCAAGGGCTTCGGGCAAGCCCGAGGCTGGGCCGCGCTCGCGCGGGGCCGTTCTCGGACTCG
>JBBRMI010000406.1:0-2810 GCA_038230915.1 Polyangiales bacterium
GCATTCGCGCAACTCTCCGGCGCTGGTGAATAGCTCGTTTTACACGTGGACCAATTGGGGTGGGCGCTTCGCGGCGCAGTGGGAGCTGCCGCTGGCCGTGGTCGAGAGCGGCGTGATCATGAACGGCAACCGGCTGGCGCTCGCGCATCGCATCTTCGATGTCTACAAAGCGGACTACGAAGCGGTGTTCGGTGCCATGACGCCCGAGATTGGCACGTCAGCGGCGCGCTTTCCGGCGGCTGGCAAGCCCAAGGCTGCGGTTGCCGACCCGGATGGTGCGTGGGAAGGCATGACGGCCGACGACAAGACGATCATCAACCGTATTCTGGTCAACTTTAGCAAGGCGTTGGCCGCCTACACGCGTAAATTGGTCAGCCGTGAAGCACCGTTCGACACGTTCATGGGTGGTGACGACGCCGCGCTCGGCGCTTCGGCACTCAACGGCGCCAAGCTGTTCGTCGACCACGGCTGCGCCAACTGCCACAACGGCGCTCACTTCTCCGACGAGGGCTTCCACGATCTCGGTGTTCCGCAAACCGGCCCCGGCGTGCTGGCGAGTGATGACGGGCGGTTCAAGGATCTGCCGGGCTTGATCAACAGCGGTATGAACATCAACAGCGTCTTCAGCGACAAGACTGATACCGGCAAGCTGGCTGGCTTGACGACCTTGCCGCCGCCCGACAGCATGAAGGGCCTGTTCCGTACGCCGAGCTTGCGCGGTGTGGCCCAGAGCGCCCCCTACATGCACTCCGGGCAGTTCGCGACGCTGTCGGCGGTGATCGACTTCTATGCGGTCGGCGGCTCGCTCGACACCGGCACGGGCGAGCTGGTTCCGTTCGCGATTACCCCTCAGGAAAAAGCGGACCTGATCGCATTCCTGGGCAGCTTGACCGGCAAGGCGGTGCCTGCGGCCCTGCTCGTGGATACCGCCGCAAACTGAGCAGACTACAGCAGTAGCCGAGTCGGCCCGGCGGCCGCCAGTGCGTTCGCCGGGACCATCTCACGAGAACCTTTCGAGAAAGGACGACGCTGTTGTACCTTGGTGCCTTCAGCGAAGCGCCAAGGCACATGCCGCAAGACGCCAAAGCAGGCAAGGTCCTGTTGGTCGAACCCGACTCCGTGAGCGCGAACGCCCTCACGCAACTCCTGGCGAAGCATGCGCTCTCGGTTTCGCGAGCCGTCACTGGGGCGGAGGCGATCGAGCTGCTCGAGAAAGAGCCGGCGCGCGTCGTGCTGAGCGAGCTGCAGCTGCCCGACACGATGGCGCTCGACTTGCTGAAGGCGCTCGAACGGCTTTGGCCGGGTCTGCCGGTGATCGTGATGAGCGCTAGCGCTTCGGTGCCTGACGCGATGGCCGTGCTGCGCGCCGGCGCATCCGACTTCGTCCAGAAGCCGATCGACGCCGACGAGATGATGTTCGCGCTGAACAAGGCGCTCACCGTCGTCGAGCGACGCGCTGAGCAGCCGCCGCCGCCTTCTTCGCACGAGCGCGCCGGCATCATTGGCGACTCGCCGACGATGCGCCAGGTGTACGCCACGCTCGAGCGCGCGGCGCAGGGCACGGCGACGGTGCTGGTGCGCGGCGAAAGCGGCACCGGCAAAGAGCTCGCCGCGCGCGCGATCCACGACGCCTCGCCGCGTGCAGCGGGGCCGTTCGTCAAGATCGACTGCACGTCGCTACCCGAGCATCTGTTGGAGAGCGAGCTGTTCGGCTACGAGAAAGGCGCGTTCACCGGCGCTGTGGCGCGCAAGCCCGGCCGCGCTGAGCTGGCCGACAAAGGCACGCTTTTCCTCGATGAAATCGGCGAGCTGAGCATGCCGTTGCAAGCCAAGCTGCTGCGGCTGTTGCAAGATCGGCAGATCGAGCGGCTGGGCGGCACCAAGACGATCTCGGTGGATGTGCGCGTGGTCGCGGCCACGCATCGCGATCTCGAGAGCATGGTCGAGCGCCAGACATTTCGGCTCGACTTGTTCTATCGGTTGAACGTCGTGCCGCTGTGGTTGCCACCGCTGCGCGCGCGGCGCGAAGACATCGATGTGTTGGTCGAGCATTTTTGCAAGGTGCTCGGGCGCGCGAACGGCAAACCACACATCGGCATCGAGCGTGATGCCCTCAAGGCGTTGCGCGGTCAACGCTGGCCTGGCAACGTGCGCCAGCTGCAGAATTTCGTCGAGCGCTTGGTCGTGCTCAGCAACGGGCCTGCGATCACCGAAGCCGACGTGCGCTCGGAGCTGTCACGCCAGGTGCGCTTCGCGACTCAGCCCGGTACCGCGCTCGGAATGAAGCCGACCGCCTTCGCGCCGGCAACGCCCGCGCCCGGCTCCGATCCAGCGCCTGCCAGCGATCCGACTTCGGTGGACGCCCTGCCACCGGGCTTACCAACCGAGGCTGTACAACCCGTCTTGCCGCTCGACATGGAAGTGCGCGCCGCCGAAAAAAAGGCGCTCGAGCGCGCGCTCACGGTCGCCAAACAAAACCGCAGCCTCGCCGCGCGCCTGCTCGGGGTCAGCCGCTCCACGTTGTACGCCAAGCTCGAAGAGTACGGGCTCTTGTAGTGGGGGCTGCCGAGCCGCAGCTCGAATTGCAGAAGCTGCTGTGTCGTCGCGGGGCCACGTTGTTCGACCGCTTCGGTGCTGCTGTCGACCTGGCTACTCGTACCGAGATCGAGATTTCACAGGGAGTCGCTGATGGCGGGCGCGCCCGCCGCCCTGATGGGATGAAACCGGGTATCGCTGGGGCGCGTCGCCGCCAGTTTCTTCTTAGCGAGGGGCTCAAGGCTCGGAACACCCATTTCGGGCCCCGCAATGAC
>JBBRMI010000407.1:0-2785 GCA_038230915.1 Polyangiales bacterium
GAAGGAGAATAGTCCCGCGGACCTAGACAAGAAGCGGCCCACGTCCGGGAATGCGATGCGCAGCACGCCGCGCGGCTTGAGCACCCGCCGACATTCCTGAAAGAAGCCGAACGCCTGAAGGAACGGAACGTGTTCGATCACGTGCTCGGCGAGGATCGCCGCAACCGAGTCGTTCTGGAACTTCAGCGGTTTGCGAATATCGTCGGTCGGGCCTAGGTTCTGCCAAGGCTTAGGCAGCTTGTTCGGTCCGGCCCCAAAATTCAGTAGCAAGTCCATCGGTCGGCATTCCTTTCGGTCGGAGCTACCGTCAGTGGCTACAGAGGCGGACGCGCTTGAGCGCCATCTGGTCGCGCAGGGTTTGCTCGTTGACGAGCTTCTCAGGCTGGTGATGCTTACGGCGCCGGCCAAAGGTGCGGAGCTGCTCTCGGGCACCTGCCGCTGCGGCGTGCAGCCGTTCCATGAGGGCCGAGCGCTTGCGCGCATGGCCCGCGTGGGCCTTTTTAGGCGACGCCGAGTGGTAAGCGACCGTGTGGCCGCTGCCAGCATGGCGCTTGCCTGCCGCGTGGTGTTGCTTGCGAAGCCGCGCATGATGGCCATGCGGTGCGTGGTCGTGGGCACCGAGCGCGAAGTGATGCGTCTTGCGCTTGCTTCGAGTCTTGCGCTTGCTTCGAGTCTTGCGCTTGCTCTTGACGTGCTTCGACTTTTTCTTGTGCATGGCGGCTCTCCTCGGCGCCCGGTCAGGAGCGCAGAATCTCGGGTTTTCGTGCTTGCTCTTGCTCCTCGAGGTCGCGGTATTGCGAGTAGAGGGCGATGAGCAGGTTTCGGTTTTGTTCGCTGAGCGAGGCGAGGATGCTTTTGATCTCTTGCTCGCTGAGCGTTTTCAGGAATTTGCGAATCGCCAGCTGCCGCGCCATGACGTCGGCGGGCGCGTGAGCGTCGCTCGCGAACGAGCTGTGTATCTGGGCGAGCGCGATTTGGCTCGAGCTCGAGATGCAGCCCAAGATGCTCGTGATCTCCGTTTCGGACAGGCACGAAAAGAAGTGGCGGACTGCAACGTCCTTGGGATCAATGGCGGCCGCTGAGTCGGCGCCGAGTAGCGACGGCGCCGTCGCCCCTTGGGGCAGGCCGCCCAGGAATTTGGTCGCCAGAATCGGAATGAGTGCGGTTGCCACTCCCATGAGCTCGTCGACTCGGCGGGCCTTCATGAGCTCCTTGGCTTCGGCGACGCGGCGTTCGTGCTCGCGGTCGAGGAGCGCTTGGTATTTCTCGCACATGGACCAGTTGAGCTGCTCGGCCTTCGAGCGCGCATCGCGTTCGCGCTCAAGCTCGGTCGCGAGTCTGCCGATGAGCACGTCGCCGCCGCTGATGAACAGCCGGTGGACGGCTTCCCCGTGCCGCATGCTCTGGGCGATGACGCCCTTCTCGGTCGGGGGCTCGGAATCGTCCGCGTTCCGAGACAAGTGGACGCCAGGTCGCACTAGGAAAGCGTGCTGGCTCTCGTGGTCTTGGCTCTGGCCGCGGAAGGCATAGACGACGTAGCGCTGGGGCAGACCGGTGGCCCGAGATTGCACGTCGCGCTGCGCCGCGTCCTGGACTTCCTGGGCGAGTTCGTCAGGGTTACGCGGGCTGCCCGATTCGTTGCGCCAAATATCGAGCCGCTCGGCGTGCTCGCTCTCCACTTTGTGAATGAGCTCGAACCGGCCGATAGCACCGCCTTCGGTAATGTCCGACAAGAGCCGCGTTAGCCATTTGACGAGCGTTTGGGCGGGATCCGCGGTCATGCCGCCTCCGCTTCGTGATGAGTGGAAGTCGAGGCGCGCACGCCGACCAAGTAGATGAGGAGTCCGGCTCCGACCAAAGCGAGGGGCACCCAGAGCGCGCTCACGAGCCCGCCGCCGAGCTTGGTCGCGGCACCGCCCAGCGCATCGCCCGCCTTGTCGGTGGAGGACTTTTCGGGGGGCGCGTCGAGCGTGGGCACGGCCGCGCTATCGAGCATCCAGTCGGCATCAATCGGACAGCGCGCGCTGGTGTCGAGCTGCACGGCCGCGCCCGTGCGGACGGGCCAGGGCATGTCTACGAGTTGCCCGCGATAAGCAAAGCTCACTTCGATCCAGACGACGTCCCCGGGGCGCAAGGTCGGCAGTTGGCCCGGCAGTTGTTCTCGGCGCCGCGCGGACTGGGGGAACGAAAGGCGCTCTTTCGATACGCGCTCAAGCTTGATGAGGTCGGCGGTGGCGCTCCGGGTGGTGTCGTCCGAGGGCAGCACCGGATCGAATGGCGTGCCGGAAAACCACTTTGAAAACGTCGCCGCGAGCGTCTGCTTCAGGTCATCCGGGGTTGGGTCGTCGCGGAGCGTGCGCACGAGCACCCAGCGATTGAGCTTCCCCGGGAAGAGAGGCGCGCGATTTTGCTTCTGCCACTCGGCCACGTCCACACCCTGGCAGCCCAGATCTCCGACCGTAGTCATGGGCTAGCCCCCGGGAGCCCCGCGAGAAAGTCGTGGCGCATGCGAGCCGTGGCATCGTCCAGCTGCGCGGGCGTGCCCGCCTCAAGCGCGAGCTTGCCGTCCTTCATGTCGACGCCAAAGCGGAGGCCGTCCTCACGTACGACATCGAGCGTATCGTTGCTGTAGCGCGTGAGCTCGTACTTGAGCCCGCCGAGCGTGACCATGCGCTGCGAGCGCACGGTCTTGCTCGTGAGGATGGCGACGAAGGCGAGCACGGCGGCACCGAGGAGCGCGGTCTTGTAAATCACGGCTGACCTGCCGGCGGCTTCGGAGGGCGAC
>JBBRMI010000408.1:0-2757 GCA_038230915.1 Polyangiales bacterium
CACGCGAGAGCGCCGAGTGCGAGGTAGATCGGCTTGTCGGTCTCGTCAGACCAGTTACTAAGGAAGGCCTCCCAGTCGGACTGAAACGAGGGGCAGGCTTGGAGGAGCGGCTGCATCATCTCGGATTCGGCGATCATGCTGGGCTCTCTCGTCCGCACAACGTATCAGGCTTCAGCTGCGAAGGCCGAGCGCAGCGAGGTCTTCGTCTGCTGCAAACCTTTGTTGGGCGGCGGCGTCCACGGTCGTCGGTTCCACTGCCTGACGGTGCGTTTCCGTTCCGCTCAGGCCGTGAGTGCGCCGGCGCGATCGGAGCCGCGGAAAGTGCAAATGATCTCCTCACGGAGATCGTGCAAGTCTCTGCTTTGAATGGGGACTCAAATATCGCAAAACGCGATGAACTTTGCCGAGTGACGACACCCTGGCGGGTCATTTCGTCGATCTCTGTCGCAACCCCATCGCGTGCGAGACAACGTGACGTCGACGGCTCACGTGAGCGTACGCTGAAGCCGATCGCGAAACTTGTAGACTAAGGCAGACGATGCGATCGCGCTCGTCCCAAAGTAGAGGGCACTGATAGTGTCTCCGGAGGAACTCGCGTAGGTCCAATCCTTGATAAAAGCGTAGCCAAGGAGCCAGGCGAGCGCGAGGCACTGGTTCGCGGTCATCACCACAAGCCACAGATGATCGACGTCAACTATTCTTGCACTCGAACGACAACTATTCTTGCAGAGCAGGGGCAGGTTAGATGGAGCGCCACGGCGACCAACGGGCGTTCCGAATCGGGTTGGGTGAAGCGGTCGCGTAGTCATGGTTAATTGTCGTGCGTAGTTGACGTCGGTAGTTGACGTCAGGCGGAGGGTTGCGGTTGGTCTTTGCGGTTTCGCTTCTTGGCCTCCTCGGCCCTTATGCTTGGCCCATCGAATTCGAGGATGACGGAGTGGTGAACGACGCGGTCGATGGCTGCGGCGGTGGTCATCGGATTTTTGAAGATTTGGTCCCACTCACCGAAGACCAGATTGCTGGTGATGATCATGGAGCGGCGCTCGTAGCGCTCAGCCATGAGAGTGAAGAGGACTTCGACTTCTTCGGCGCTTTGCTGCACGTAGCCCAGGTCGTCGAGGATGATGACGTCAAAGGCATCGAGGCGGTGCAGCGCACGAGGGAGTGCCAAGTCCCGTTTGGCGGCGAGCAGCTCTTGGACGAGTCGGAAGGTGGGTGTGAAGAGGACGGCGTGACCGTGCTGCACGAGGGCGTGACCGAGTGCGCAGGCGGCGTGGGTCTTGCCGGTCCCGGGCAAGCCGAAGCAGAGCACGTTGGCTGCACGCTCAAGGAATTCTCCGCTCTCGAGCTCGCGGAGTCGGGACAGCATGCCTTTGGGGAGGCGCTGCGGGTCGAGCGTCTCGAACGTCTTTGCCGCTGGCAAGTGAGAGGCGCGCAACAGCCGCTCACATCGTCGGATGCGTCGCTCGCCGAACTCCGCTTCGAGTGTTTCGCGCAGCACTTCGAGCGCGTCGTCGTGATGAGCGTCGCGAAAGCGGCGAACGCACTCGGTGGCGAGGGTCGGTAGTTTGAACAGGGTAAACAGCTCCTTGATTCGGTCCTCGATGTCGCTCATGGCTGACCTCCTGCGCACGACAGCAGCACGTCGTAGTCGGCGGGATTTGGCTTTGGAATGCGCACTTCAGGCACAGCAGCCTGCTCGGGGGCGGCGATGGCTTTGACCTCGGCGTAGTCAAAGCGCGTGCCTCGGCTGAGGAGGAATTCGAGCGCGGCTTCGACGCGAGACTCGAGCGTGCTGGCGGCTAGGTGCAGGACGCGAACGTATTCGATGTCGGCGCGCTCACCGCGGGCGTCGACCAGTGCGTCGTAGGCGCGGCGGAACGTGAGCGATGGAAATAGCTCCTCCTGGTAGCGGTAGCGCGCGAAGGCACCTGGTTTTTTAACGAGCGACCAAATCACGTGGCGGTAGTCGATCCGGTGGTGCTTCTCGCCACGGAGGCGCGGCATGCTGGCTGCGAGCTTGTTGCGATAGTAGACCTCGACCACATCCGGGTGCTGTAGCACTTCCACCTCGCAACCGATGAGGCGCGATGGCACGGAGTACGTGCGCCGGCTGAAGTGAACCGTGCTCCACTTGCGCACCACGGCGTCGTACTTGGAGTAGCCAGGCAGACGGACAGCTGGCAGTGGTTTGAGTCGCGGAACCTCCTCCGCCAGCCGGGCGCTGGACGACTCATTGAGCCGAGAGACGAGCACTTGCACGAAGGCCATGTACGCATCGACGTTGGCAAAATCGCGACTGCCCCGAACAATCAGGGCTTGCTCGATCGCGGACTTGAGCAGATGGTTGGCTTTTTCGACTGCGCCGTTTTGGTTGGATTTGCCGGGCTCGATGCGAGTCGAGCGAAGCTGGTAATAGTTGAGCACCCCGGCGAAGCGCTGATTCAGCTCGCGACCGCCTTTGGGAAGCTCGTGGGTGGCGGCGGAAAGATTGTCGCTGCGCAGCACTTCGGGCACGCCGCCAAGTCGCCAGAAGGCGTCCTGCAAGCCGCTGACGAGCGCCTCAAACGTTTCGCTGAAGGCGAGCGTGACCGAGCGCCAACGGCTGAACGTCATCAAGAACTGGAACAGCAAGTGCGCGAAGAGCTCGCCGGCAATCCGCACGCCCAGCGACGAGCAGTCGGTGAAGTCGATAGCCGCCTCTCGACCAGGCGGATGCTCTTGCTCGAAGAACACCTCGCGCTCGGGGCCGTGCAG
>JBBRMI010000409.1:0-2744 GCA_038230915.1 Polyangiales bacterium
AAGACTGTTGAGGCCGCCGCAGCGGCGGCCGGAATGAGCGCGCGCAGCGCGCACACCTGGAAGGCCGGGGCGCTGCCGTCGCAGGCGAAGCAGCCCAGGCACTGGCGCACGCGTGAGGACGCTTTCGCCACCGTCTGGGACACCGAGGTCGTGCCGCTCTTGGAGCGCGATGAGGAGGGCATTCTCGAGGCGACGACAATTATCGGTGAGCTTCGCCGCAAGCATGGGCAAGGCTTCACCGATAAGCACCTACGGACGCTGCAGCGCCGTGTACGTGACTGGCGTGCGCTGCACGGCCCCGAGCGCGAGGTCTTCTTCCAGCAAGAGCATCCGCCTGGTCGAGAGGCTGCTATCGACTTCACCGACTGCTCATCGCTGGGGGTTCGGATTGCCGGCGAGCTATTCGCGCACTTGCTGTTCCAGTTCTTGATGACGTTCAGCCGTTGGCGCTCGGTCACACTCGCCTTCAGCGAAACGTTTGAGGCGCTCGTCAGCGGGCTGCAGGACGCCTTCTGGCGACTTGGCGGCGTGCCCGAAGTGCTGCGCAGCGACAATCTCTCCGCCGCCACCCACGAGCTTCCCAAAGGCGGCCGCGAGCTGAATCAGCGCTTCGCCGGTGTGCTCGACCACTACCAGCTTCGTTCGACTCGCATCGAGCCCGGCAAATCCAACCAAAACGGCGCAGTCGAAAAGGCCAATCATCTGCTTAAATCCGCGATCGAGCAGGCTTTGATTGTTCGGGGCAGCCGCGACTTCGCCAACGTCGATGCGTACATGGCCTTCGTGCAAGTGCTCGTTTCTCGGCTCAACGAGTCGTCCAGCGCCCGGCTAGCGGAGGAGGTCCCGCGACTCAAGCCACTGCCAGCGGGGCGTCTGCCTGGCTACTCCAAGTACGACGCCGTGGTGCGCAAGTGGAGCACGGTCCACTTCAGCCGACGCACGTACTCCGTGCCGTCGCGCCTCATCGGTTGCGAGGTAGAAGTGCGACAGCACCCTGATGTGGTCGAGGTCTACTATCGCAACAAGCTCGCAGCCAGCATGCCGCGGCTCCGTGGCGAGAAGCACCACCGCATCGACTACCGCCACGTGATTTGGTCGCTCGTCAAAAAACCAGGTGCCTTCGCGCGCTACCGCTACCGGGAAGAGCTGTTCCCATCGCTCACGTTCCGCCGCGCCTACGACGCACTGGTCGACGCCCGCGGTGAGCGCGCCGACATCGAATACGTTCGCATTCTGCACCTAGCCGCCAGCACGCTCGAGTCTCGCGTCGAAGCCGCGCTCGAAGTCCTCCTCAGCCGAGGGACGCGCTTTGACTACGCCGAGGTCAAAGCCATCGCTGCCCCCGAGCAGGCTACCGTGCCAGAAGTGCGCATTCCAAAGCCAAATCCCGCCGACTACGACGTGCTGCTGTCGTGCGCAGGAGGTCAGTCATGAGCGACATCGAAGACCGAATCAAGGAGCTGTTTACGCTCTTCAAACTGCCCACGCTCGCCACCGAGTGCGTGCGTCGCTTTCGCGACGCTCATCACGACGACGCCCTCGAGGTGCTGCGCGAAACACTCGAGGCAGAGTTCGGTGAGCGACGCATCCGCCGATGTGAGCGGTTGCTGCGCGCCTCTCACCTGCCACCGGCCAAGACGTTCGAGACGCTCGACCCGCAGCGCCTCCCCAAAGGCATGCTGTCCCGACTCCGCGAGCTCGAGAGCGGCGACTTCCTTGAGCGTGCAGCCAACGTGCTCTGCTTCGGTTTGCCAGGCACCGGCAAGACCCACGCCGCCTGCGCACTCGGTCACGCCCTCGTGCAGCACGGTCACGCCGTCCTCTTCACGCCCACCTTCCGGCTCGTTCAAGAGCTGCTCGCTGCCAAGCGGGACTTGGCACTACCTCGTGCGCTGCACCGCCTCGATGCCTTTGACGTCATCATTCTCGACGACCTCGGCTACGTGCAGCAAAGCGCTGAAGAAGTCGAAGTTCTCTTCACCCTCATGGCCGAGCGCTATGAGCGACGCTCCATGATCATCACCAGCAACCTGGTCTTCGGTGAGTGGGACCAAATCTTCAAAAACCCCATGACCACGGCCGCCGCCATCGATCGCATCGTTCACCACTCAGTCATCCTCGAATTTGATGGCCCAAGCATTCGGGCCGAGGAGGCCAAGAAGCGAAGCCGCAAAGAACAACCGCAACCCACAGCCTGACGACAACTACCGACGTCAACTACGCACGACAATTACCCATGACTACGCGACCGCTTCACCCAACCCGATTCGGAACGCCCGCTGGTCGCCGTGGCGCTCCATCCAACCTGCCCCTGCTCTGCAAAAATAGTTGTCGTTCGAGTGCAAGAATAGTTGACGTCGATCAGCCGGGATCCGTGTGGCAGATCGTATCGTGGAAGTCGTCATTCATGTTGGCCGCGAGATGGCGGTAGTACACATGTGCCGCGGGTAAAGAGAACATGAACGAAGCGACCCGCGTCTGCTCGCAGGCGAGCGCGAGCGTGGTCAGCTGCGCCATGACGGTATTTACTTCTGGCGGCGCCTCGCTCAAGGTGTCCTTGCCGACGGTAGGAGCTTGCGGGCTCGCGCATGCGCTCGGCAGGCCAGTTGGATTGCTAGACATCGAGGCGAGGCGCAGCTCCAAGGCGCGGATTGAGTCGAGGTGCTGCTCGATGCGCGAGAAGACCTGTTCTCCTGGTACAGGCATCACGCGCCCCGAATCGATATCGGCAATACGTGCGCGAA
>JBBRMI010000410.1:0-2687 GCA_038230915.1 Polyangiales bacterium
CGCCAAGCCTGGTTTCTGGCGAGGCTTTCGCGAGGACCGGAGCGGAGCGTACGTTGGTACGTGAGCACCGGACCGGAGCGAAAACGAAGCCAGAAGCCAGGATCGGCGGGCGTGCTCAACAGCTGAGATGAGACCAATGACAAGCCGCACGCGCCGAGCCGTGTTTCGCTGCGCTACCGAAGCAGAACGAGAGCGACCGCAATCAGCACACCAAGCACCAAGGCGCCCGCGCCAACGGCCAGGAACAGCATCATATTCCCGCCACCCTTGGGCACGCCCATCGGCATGTCGTTCTGCATGCCGCCCCGCGGGTAGCCGCCGCCCTGCTGCGGGCGAACGCTAGCAGCCGGGGAATCGAAGGTATCGAGCGCGTCCGACTCGCCAAAGAAGGAGTCGGCGACATTGGCCGGGCCCGCTGGCGCTACCGCCTTCATCAGCTCAGGCATCTTGGCCGCTATGCGCGCTGCGAGATCCGCCTCGCTGGCCTTGGCCCATTCTTGGTGGGTGCCGGTCAGGCCGTACGCGGCGCCGACCGCGTCCGCCAGCGCGCCGACCGAGCCGATGCGCTGCGCCGCTTGCTTCTTGAACGCGTGAGTCATCACGCGGTCGAGCGTCGGCGGGACTTGGTGCTTGGCGGCGGCAGCGGCAATGCTCGGCGGCTTCGGATCTTTGGTCAAGATCTCGAGCAAGATACTCGGGCCGTTGACGCCCATGAACGGCACGGTGCCGACGACCGATTCGTAGATGATCGCAGCCAGCGCCCACACGTCGGCGCGATGATCGAGCGTCTCCAGCCCTTGAGCTTGCTCGGGCGCCATGTAGTACGGCGAGCCAATCGTCGTTCCGAGCACCGTGAGCTTCTTGGCCGACTCGCCCTTGTCCTTGACCGAGCCGAAGTCGAGCAGCTTGACGGTGTCGCCCTCGCTGGTCTGGCACAAAAACAAGTTGTCCGGCTTCAAATCGCGATGGACGAACTTCTTGGCGTGCGCGCCGTCGAGACCGATCGCCACCTGGCTCAGCATGCGCACCATGCGTCCGGGCCCAATCGTGCCTTCGCGCTTGATCGTCGCGCGCAGCTCTTCGCCGTACAGGTACTCCATCACCAACGCGAACGAGCCGTCGTTGGTCGGCTGGAAGTCAAGCACCTCGACGATGTGATCGTGGGGCAAGAGCTTGCTCACCTCGAACTCACGCTTGAAGCGCTCGACGGCGACCTGATCGCCGGCGACGTCCGCGTGCAGCACCTTGAGCGCCACGTTGCGCCGCATCTGCATGTCGAGCGCCTCGTACACGCGCCCCATACCGCCATCCGCCACCACGCGCCGGACCTGATATCGATTGCAGACGAGCTGACCGATCCGCGCGTCCTGGTCATCAGCCAGGACCGGAACCTGCGTCGCGCTGCTCAGTTGGGCGCCGTCAACCGGGCAGAAACCCGAGTCGTCGGGGTAGAGGCGGCCACACAGGGGGCATGCTTTCACGCGTCGCTCGACTCGCTGGCGCCGGCTGGCATCACCGCGCGAAAGTAAATGATGCGGTTACAGCTGGGACACTGATCCATGTCCTCGCCGCGCTTCAGCTTCTGAAACAGCATCGGCGAAAGGTGCATGTTGCAAGCGCTGCAGATTCCGGTGTGCGTGTATGCCACGGCGGTGCCACGACGGCTGCGCACCAGCTCGTAGCGCCGGTAGAGCTGCGGCGGAACCGCCTTGACCAGCTCCAGACGCAGCTTGGAGAGCTCGTCGAACTTGCCCTGCGCTTCGCCGATACGGCCGGTGGCCGCGTCTTCGATGCTCAGTAGATCGGCCTCGAGCGCGTCGTGCTCGCCGAGCACGGACGTGACGTCGGTGCGACCCTGACCAATCAAGACGTCGATCTTCTCCATCTCGACCTCACGGTCGCGATGCAGCTTGCGCAGCTCCTCGAGCTCGCGTTGGACGGCGTTCGACTCACGCTCGGTGCGGCAGCGTGAGAGCTTCTCGCGCGAGCGCTCGATCTGGATCAGCATCTGGCGCGCTTCTCCCATCAAGTCGCCGCGAGCCTTCTCCATCTCTTCGATGCTCTGCTTGCCGCGACTCAGGCGCTCGATGAGCCCGGCGAGTCGAGTCTTCTTGGTCTCGAGCTCCCCTCGCTCTTTGCGCAGGACATCGCTGAGCTCTTTCAGCTCGGCGTCGAGCTCGGACAGTTTCTCAAGTGCGTCGATCTGGGACTGAATGCTCACGTTAAGTGTCGGCTCCTCGAGTAGCTCTAGCTCTAACTGCTGCGCGCCGCGACGGCCAGTGGGCCCACCTGGGTTCGAACCAGGAACAACCCGGTTATGAGCCGGGGGCTCTGACCGATTGAGCTATGGGCCCGTTGCCTCACGGCGGCGGGAGCCTAGTGGAAGCTCCCGGGGGTAGCAACACGCTGTCGGGCGCCCAACCCAACCCCCCCAAATCCGCAAATACCGACCGGGCCCGGCCCTCGGGCGTGTGTTACATCTAGCCGATCTGCTCATGGAACGTTTGGTCGTCCGCGGTGCCGCCCAGCACAACCTGAAGAGCGTTAGCTGCGACCTGCCGCGCAACCAGCTCGTGGTTATCACCGGGCCGAGCGGGTCGGGGAAGTCGTCGCTCGCCTTCGATACCATCTACGCAGAGGGCCAGCGGCGTTACGTCGAGTCCCTGTCGGCCTACGCCCGGCAGTTC
>JBBRMI010000411.1:0-2674 GCA_038230915.1 Polyangiales bacterium
CTAGAACACCGATCGGTTACGTTGGTCTGAAAAGTCGATCGGTTATCGCTGGCGTCGCACAGCGCGATCGACAGGGGATTAGGAACGTGATCGTCTCGAGTCATGGCGATCACGCGATGGACACCGAGTCAGACGGTCACCCGGCAGGAGCAGTACCTTCTCAAGCGGCTCAGCCGCACGCGGAAGCTTTTCGGCTTCTTGCGGGAGCATCGGCACGAGTTGTTCGACGAGGCCTTCCAGGCCGAGCTCGAGACGATGTACCGCTCCTCGAGCGCCGGCAAAGAGCCGAAGCCACCGGCGCTCATGGCCATGGCGATGCTGCTCCAAGGCTACGTCGGCGCGTCCGACGCCGAAGCCGTCGAACTCACCGTCGTCGACCTTCGTTGGCAGATGGTGCTCGGCCGCCTCGGTGCGGACGAGCCCGCCTTCTCGCAGGGCGCCTTCCAGGCCTTTCGCGAGCGCATCATCGCGGCTGATCTCGATCGTCGTCTGCTCGAGCGCACCAACGAGATCGCGCGTCAGTCGGGTGCGTACGATCCAAGGAAGTTGCCCAAGACCCTTCGTGTCGCGATCGATTCGAGCCCGCTCGAAGGGGCGGGACGGGTCGAGGACACCCTCAACCTCTTGGCGCATGCCGGGCGAAAGCTCGTCGCGTGCGCCGCGACGCTACTCGATTGGGACAAGGAACGCGTCTGTACCGAGGCCGGGATTCCGCTCCTTTTGGAGTCGAGCGTGAAGAAGGCGCTCGACGTGACGTGGAGCGATGCTGCGGAGAAATCCGCCGCCCTCTCTGTACTCGTCGAGCAGCTCGTACGCCTCGACCTCTGGGTCGATGGGCACTTTGGTCTCGAAGCAAAGCGACCGCCGCTGAACGAGCATGTCGACACGCTCCACCAGATCATCCATCAAGACCTCGAGCCCGACCCGAGCGGCAAAGGTGGACCACGCATTCGACGAGAGGTGGCGCCGGAGCGGCGCGTCTCCGTTGAGGACAAGGAGATGCGGCACGGCCGCAAATCGAAGTCGAAGCGCTTCAATGGCTACAAGCGCCACATCGCCACCGACCTCGACACCGCGCTCGTCCTCGCCTGCGCCATCACGCCGGCCAATCGCCCCGAAGAAGAGGCCACACCTGCCCTCGCCCTCGACCTCGCGCACGGGGGCCACGAGATCGACGACCTGTACATCGACCGCGGGTACATTAACGCGCATCTCGTCGATGATGTGCTGCGCCGTCGCGGCTCGGTCATCTGCAGGCCGTGGGTCGCGCGGAACGGCAAGCTCTTCGCGAAGAGCGCCTTCCAGCTCAACATGCGAGACCGCACCATCACTTGCCCCGCGGGTGAAACCGAGCGCTTCACCGCCGGCTCCACCGTCGAGTTCGAACCAGAAGTTTGCGACCGCTGCCCGCTTCGCGAGCGCTGCACGACCGCTTCGCCGGGGCACGGCCGCACGGTTTCCATCGCCGACAACGAGGCGCTGCAGCATCGTCTGCGAAAGCTCACGCAGACCTCGCGAGGTCGCGCTCGTCTACGCGAACGCGTGCCGGTCGAGCACCGGCTCGCGCATGTGTCACGTCGGCAGGGCCGTCGGGCTCGCTACCGCGGTGTGCGCAAGAACGTCTTCGACCTTCGTCGCGCCAGCGCCCTCACCAACCTCGAGACCATCCACTATCGCGGGCTGATCGCCATCGCCGCGTGACTACGCCGATTTCAAACCGGTCGGTGTTCTAGTGCTCCGCCCGCGGAGTAGTGATTCCATCGTAGCGGAAGACCCGCCGCGCATCGTTGACACGGAAGCGCCATCGAATAGGACGGCGCTGCCTGTCTGCGACCTTATTCCAAGCAGTGACCTCGGAGGTCACCGCGTCGAGGCTACCGATGCGACGTTTGCCGAGGCACTCGCGAGAGACCAGACTCGCTTCCATCTCGGCCGCGTTCAACCAGCTTGCGTGCTTCGGTGTGAAGTGGACGACGAAGCGCTTCCACAGTGCGCGTCCGGCTCGCTCACCAAGAGCCGCGACGACACACGCTTCCGAGTGGGTGCTCAGGTTGTCCATCACAACGTGAATCTTCTTCGCCCGTCGGTAGCGGCGCTCAATCTTGCGAAGCGCTCTTGCGAAGGCCGGCCCGGCGCGGTTCGCGGTGGCGTGCGTCAGCCGTCGGCCCGTCAGTGGCTCGACGATGCAGAAGATGTTGGCGGTCCCGCGCCGAACGTATTCGTAGTCGCGTCGCGCATCGCGCCCGGGCCTCATCGGTATCCCGTCTCTTGCCGGGTCATGCAGGACAACGGGCCTCTCGTCGAGGACGAGGACGGGTGCA
Organism: Polyangiales bacterium; assembly: GCA_038230915.1. Taxonomy (GTDB): domain Bacteria; phylum Myxococcota_A; class Polyangia; order Polyangiales; family Polyangiaceae; genus PMG-095. The sequence continues at coordinate 2,322 of JBBRMI010000411.1, forward strand.
TTCGAGTTGTACGGCCTCGCGTAGAGCCGAAGGACCCCTTCCATTCGCTCGACGAACTCACCGTCGATTCGCGGAACGCACCACATTTTTTTCCCGCCACGGCTTCAGCTCGTGGCGTTGTAGAACGATGCGAGCTTTTTCCCGCCCCATTCTCGGGGCGATTCCTCGCTGGACAGCATGCTGAGCGACGAGGCTTGTCGTCCAGCGCGCCCGTCCATCTGGTGCCGGTCCGCACACCATCGCGACGATCGCCGCCTCTTGCGTGCTGTCGAGCAGCGGCTTGCCGCCTGGGCGCGGGTCGTCGGTCAATGCGTGATCCAGGCCGCGCAGTAGGTACCGTTTGCCGACACGAG
>JBBRMI010000412.1:0-2640 GCA_038230915.1 Polyangiales bacterium
AAACGCCGCGCTCTTCACGTCACCCGCCGGACTCAGCAGCGCGACTTCACTGGATTGAAAATCACTCGAGACCACCGCGAGGCCGCGCGGACAATCGCCGCGCGCCGGCAAATCGACGCCACCCGTCGTGGACGCGGCCGTGACGTTGCAGCCCACGAGCAGCCCCGCCACCAGCATGACCCAGCGCTCGAACCTCATGGTGCGTGCACCTCCAACGAGCCGTAAACGCTGCGCCCCGGCAGCGGGTAGCCGACGATATCGAACCGCTGTGTGTCGAGCACGTTGGCCAAGCGTAACCGCGTCACGATTCCGCCGCCAAGCCAGCTAGCGGCCGCGGTCACGCCGAGCGTCGCCTGGTCGGGAATCACGATTAGCCCTGCTGCGTCCGCGAAGCGATTCGACAAATACGTCAAATCTGCGCCTAAATCAGCGCGATTCAAGGCGTGCCCGGCAAGCTCGCCCGTCGTCAGCAACAGCCGCGGCGCCAGCACCAGCCGCGACATGAACGGCAAAAAATCGTTTTGCAAACGTCGACCCGCGGTCGTGTCACGCGGGTCGAGCAAGGTGACGTTGCACCCGACCTCCGCGTGCTCGAAGGCACGCGCCGCCACGCCCAGCTCCAGGCCGGCCACCCGCGCGCGCCCGACATTGACCGGCACGACGTAGCCCTGGGCGGCGCGCGCGTAGGTCACGAGATCGCTCGCGCTGCGGACGAAGGCGCTGGCTTCAGCGTGCACGCTCACGGCGCCCGTGCGCGCCACGAAACGGGCACCAGCATCGGCCGAAAGCCCCAGCTCCGGACGCAGGCCCGCATTCCCGCGCACCAAGATGCCGACGCCGTACAGCTCACCCAATGTGGGCTGCCGCTGGTAGCGGCTGAGGTTGGCGAACAACGTGTAACCGTGGTCGCGCAGTCCCGCGCCCAGACGCCCGGTGGGCTCGACCTGCTCGCAGCCGTGCGCGTTCGGCTCGGTGCTGCGGCACTGCGCCGCCAACAGGCCGAACAGCGAGGCGCGCGGCAAAAACTCCCAATCGACGCGCGTCACGCCGCCGAGCGTCGTGGCTTTGGCCGACATTTCGGCGGCGCTGTCGCGGCGCTGCAAGGTCTCGACGCTGCCGTCCGTCGCCAGCGACAGCCGAAAACGCTCGGCAACGGGCAGCTCGAGAGCCGCGCGTTGTATCAGCCGTCGGCCGTCGAGGTCGGTTTCGCGGCTCAAAGTGCCAAGCTCGCGGGCGGGGTCGTGAATCGCGGTCGAACCGTCCAACACGGACGTGCGCAGCGTGAGCAGACTCTGGCCCGAGGCGCCAAAGCCGAGTCGCGTCGTCAGCGCGCCGAGCGTCCGCCCCAGCTCCGCGCGCGCGTAACGCGACGGAACGAGCGCCAACTTCGGCACGCCTTGCTCGCGCACAACGTTGTTCAGTGTCAATTCGATCCGCGAGCGCTGGCTCGGACGCACGCGCACCAAGAGCCACGCGTCGCGCAGCCGGCTGTCGGCGTTCGAGCGAGCGCGTCGCGCGTCATCCGCCGACTGAAAGAGCGTGCCGCGGTCATCGAGGAAAGGGTAGTCGTTGTCGGCGCGCTCCGCCGAGAGCCCGACCAACACGCCGGCGTTGTCGTCGCCCACCGCAAAATAGCCGAAGCCTTCGCGCGTGCCGAAACTGCCGAGCGTCGCGCCCGCCGCCGCTTCGGTGCGCCGCGGTCGTTTGGGCTCGAACAGGATCGCGCCGCCGATGCCCAGCTCGTCGGCTTCGAACGGCGCATTGCCGCGGTACACGTCCACGCGCTCGACCAGCCACAGCGGGATCGTGGACAGATCCGCGACCCCGCCCACCTGATCGTTGAGCCGCACGCCCCCCAAGTACACCGGCGTCTGCGCCGCGGTCGCGCCCCGAATCGAAGCCGTCGCCGGCGCCCCCAAGCCGCCCGACTCCGCGATCTGCACGCCCACCTCCGACCGCAACACCTCCGGTGCCCGCACCGCTGGCGCCGCCAACCGCTCGCGCGTCACCCGACTCGACGCCACGAACGGCTCACTCGCCATCTCCCCCTCCGGCCGCGCCTCGCCCTGCACCGTCACGGTCAGCGGCTCTTCAGCGCGCGCCGAAAAGCTCCAGCACGACGCGGCGAGGAGCAAAGGCACGGAAGCGACACGCAACCCGAACAAGCGCCGCACCCTCAAGCGCCCGATCCAGTGCGTCAACTCCCGAAAACGTTGCTACGATCTTCAGCTACGCGGAACGGATCAAGGCCGGCGGTCTCACGCTGCAAGTTGGCGGTGGCCGGCCCCGCGCCGGCGCGGAACCAGAACCGACAGTCCTAAAGACCGGCCGGTTTGGAAAGAGCCTGAAAAGCGCGCGCGTGCCGATAGAATCGCCGTCCACGCCTTGGTGAGGAGGATCGGCGGGCGTGTTTAACAGCTGAGAGGCGATGAAAGCTCAGCATAAACCTGGGCCTCCCCGATCCTGAGGATTCATCACATCAGTCGCCTCAATTCGGCACTCAATTGGGCTGCCGCATCGCGGCTCACCTCGCAGAGGCTGTCGGGGCGACCTCAGGTCTCGCTTGGCGCCCAGATTTTTTCACAGGGAGATCGCGAGATCGGGAGGCCGAGCAGAGCGTGATCTTGGGGTTCGCGCTGT
>JBBRMI010000413.1:0-2630 GCA_038230915.1 Polyangiales bacterium
AAGAAGCCAAGGAACGCGCGGCCTCCAAATCCGACGCACGCTCCAAGAAGCGCGCCAGCTAGCCGGCGCCCAGCGCCGAAAAGCGCGCCTCACAGCCATTTCTTGGCGCCGGAATCACGCGGGTCACGACAGCCGGCAACAGCGTGTTCTTGACGAATTCGCGGATGGCCTCTGTCGCGGCCGCCAATGCCTTTCGTGCGGCGAGTTCGCCGCGCTGTTTGCTCAACGCCGCGAGCTGTTCCGCGGCGACGGCATCGGTTGCCGGCAGCGCAGCGCGCTCCGCGTCGATGCCCGTGCATACAACGCGCAGGTCGTGCAACGCTACAATGTCGACGCCCGGCATGGCGGGCGAGTCACCGGAACTCATCGACTTCTGGATCGCGGCGCGATGGGCGTCGATGTTGGCCGCCAGGGCGCGCAGTCGACCCGCGAGCCCCGTGTTCTGCACAAGAAAGGCTTCGTCCTGCGCGCTCAGTGCCGGCGCCGTCACGTCGAGACGCAACCGCAGCTCGTCGCGCCGGCGTGCCGCTTCCTCCTTCGCCTCCCGCGCGGCGCCTTCCAGATGATTCCGAAAGCGTTGAAGCCGCGCCTGGGCTTTGCCGTCCAGCTGCTGCCAGCACAATGGGCAACGACCATCGAGTGAAAACGCAGCAGCGCTGTCCGAGTCGAGCGACTGCACGAACCGCGCCGCGGTTCGGACCATGTCGACCCAAGCGTTGCCCGTGAGCCGGTCGCCGGACACGTCCTCATCACCGAGGGCCTGCGCCGCTTTCAGCGCGGCGTCGGCTTCGACGTCCGCCGCGATGGCACGCTTCAGATCTGCGACCGCGTCGGCGGACACCCGTTGGAGCGCGCTCGCGAAGCCCTCGCGAAGCCCTCGCGAAGCTCTTGCAGCGCCTCGCTTCTCGCCTTTAGCTCGACACGCCGCGCGGAGGGCGTGCTCGCGTTGCCGGCCGTGACCGCGGCCTCTACGCGTTGCAGCTCAGCTTCTTGTTCCGGACTCCACACCGCGAAGGCCGCGATGGCGGCATCGCTCGTCGACGATGATAGCGAGCGAACGAAATACCCCGCCTCAGTGTCGTTTTCGAGGTGCTGCAGCGTCTTTTTTACCGGCTGGACCGCTGCGGCCGAAGACGCGAGCGAGCGCTTGACCCGATCGATTTCGCGGGCGAAGCGGTCCAGGACGTCGATGCCGGCCGGTCCCACCGCGAGCGTCCCGCCCCGAAGGTAAGTCTGCGAGCAGGAGCTATCGAGCACGGCGAATCGGCCGGCGCCCGCGACCGTCGTGCCGTCGACCCACTGCACGATCTCGTCAGCGCCGCCGACCGTCTTCGTCGTGAACGTTGCCGAAGGCTTGCCCTCGGCGGGGGCTTCCGATCGGACGTCGCCGAGAATATCGTCGACCACGCGCGCGCGGTAGACCTTCTTCAACACGCGGCAGTAGCCGGATTTTCCGGCCGCGTTGTCGCCATACACGACCGTGAGTTGCGGGCCGAACTTTAGCGTCTGGTCCGGGCGCAAAGCGTTGACGTCGCGAACTTGGCCGACGGAGACCAGCACGCGCTGCTCACCGCTCGCGGCGACCGCCGGTAGGTCGGGCTCGGACAGTGCCGCGTAGCTCGACGCTTGCTGCTCGTTCTCGTTAACGGCCGCCGCGGCGAGCTCGCTCACGTCCTCTGCGGTGAGCTCTTTGCCGCGTAGCACTCGGCGCAGCAACTCGCTTTGCCAGCGCGGCAACGGGGCGCTCCATTCGAGGATGTCGCGATACACGTCCCCCACCTTCCCCGCGTTGCTGGCCAACGGCACGACGGCGCTCGTATCCATACTTGTGGAGCTTATCCGTGCTGCACTTGCGCCAGCAATGCGGAGTTTCATGGGCGTCACTTGCCCGCGGCAGGAGGAAGTTCAGCGCGTCAGGTCCCCATGGCCGCGCTCTGGACCTACTTTTTGGGTCGAGGTAGATTGGTCAGCAAGTTGCTGACTAATCGTCACCCGCCGAGCTGCAGGTGATGGCGCGCAACGCAGCCTCGACTATTCCGATTCACGACGCCTAGGCGGTTTTTAGCTGATGCTTCGGCCAGACGATTCTGAGGTGCTGCGCAAGATGGCCCTTGGGTGAGGTGAACTTCATACCCTCGAACGGTTGCAGCAAGGCGGCGTCCTTCCAACCTTGGTACTGCGGGGCGTGCTCGCTTCGAGGAGCATCCGCCCAAACAATCCGCCCAACAATTGACCATTCGGCGTCGATCCTATCTGCATTCTCCTCAGAAATCCGCGGACATGACGGCGGTCGTCACCTTCGCTCCAATCGCAGCGTAGCTCGCGCGCGACCCGTGACTGGACGTGCTCTTCTCGCTGGCGCAGTCGAGCAGATATTGCGAGACCAGAGCGAACACAGGCCAAAGCGACATCGCTCACCCAAGTCGAAACGCCCCTGGTCGCGTTGCAGGTCCGGTGGCACACTACCTCAGTCATGACTGCCCGAGAGCTACTAGCTAGATCGCGGCGACAAAAGTCGAAGCGCGCGAAAACAAAAGGGAATTCGCGCGCAGGCGGCGATGGAAATAGAAACAGACGGGTATCCGTTCTCGGGAAGCACGCCAATGCACCCCAAAAAACGGAGACCCGAT
>JBBRMI010000414.1:0-2628 GCA_038230915.1 Polyangiales bacterium
GACCGCAGTGGGCGCGTCGGCGGAACGGGCGTGGCTGTGGTCGGCGCCGGTTTCCCGAAGCACGTGGGGACTCGGCTGATGCTCAGTGCTACCAAATGGGTGGAAGCGGTGTCCAGTGAGGTTTGGGACTTCGGCATTGGCGGATACCCCGTTGTGCGCAAGTGGCTGAAGAGCAGGCCGGGCCGCGAACTCTCTGCTGCGGAATTGGAGTTGTTGTGCGCAATCGTCGGTGCCCTGGCGCACACGATTGTCCTAATGCGACGAGTCGATGAGATCGTCGGCGCGTTTGGGGGCTGGTCTTCTGCGTTTCCGCCGGAAGCTCGCGAGATGGCGAAATGACTTCCAGTATAACGCTTGCCCGACGCGGGGGCGACGATGAATAACGCGCGCTTCTGGTACCTCCCGCTGAAGGATGTCGCGCCCGCGGAGCAGCGCGCTCAGCTAGCTGAGCGTGACGAGGTGCATGCGTCCGACCTGCTCACGTCGTACACCGTTCCATCGAAGCTCTTTGAAGAGGGTATTCGGCGGGGCCACGTGCTCGCGCTGCATGATGGCAACAGCGTGGTCTCGCTCGCCCGGGTGCTGGCGATCGACAGCGCCGGAGCGCTCCACTGGCGACGCTTGCCGATGCTGGAGGCGCCGGAGCTGTCGGCGACGCCGGAGCTTCGCGAGGTCACTCCTGAGGAGGCGAAGCAGTTCAAGATCGGCATCGAGGCCATCCTCCGCGACGTGCCGGCGAGCACCGTCGCCCCCCCCAACCCGTCGGCGCCTGTAAAGACATACACGCCGACGGGCCCCGCCTCGAACATCATCCTGTACGGTCCTCCTGGCACCGGGAAGACGTACAGCGTTCGTCAGCGCGCCCTCGAACTGCTGGGAGACGCGAAAGCTGCCACTGCCCAGATGGAGGAGGTGCAGGCCGAGTGGGATCGGCTTCGTCGCGCTGGTCAGATCGTGTTCTGCACCTTCCACCAGGCCTTCGCGTACGAAGAGTTCGTAGAGGGCCTGCGCGCCGACACCGACGACGCCGGGAACGTCCACTACGCAGTGAAGCCGGGTATCTTCAAACGGCTCGCGGTCCGTGCGGCCGCGGAGGGACTGCCCAAGTCTGCGGCCATCAATGATTTCGCGAGCCGTTGGGCCGCGTTGACCGCAAAGATCCAGGGCGCGCCGACGTACACGTACCCGTTCACCGTGTTCCGGGACTCACGGAGACTCGGTTGAACGACCCCTCCGCGAGGACGCCCGGCATCATGTCCCTGTGTCAGGGAGCAGCGAAGGCGGCGCACGCTTCGCGCGGTGCGCAGCGCAGGCCGCACGAAGAAAAGCGTGAACGCTTCGCTCCTGCTGTCTCAACGTCGCATGCACCGTCAGAATTCGCGCAACGAACTCGCTCCCTTTCTTCGACATCGTGCCGTGGGACATCCGTCTCCAAAGGACTCCGAATCGAATCGACCGCTCGGCCGCGTTGTTGGTGGGCTCCACACCTTCGATTCTCACGAAGGTCCAAAACGCCTCCCGCACGTTCCACATCTCCCTACACGTTCCCGCCGTCCTCGGGTTGGTGTCGCTGCACCCCTGCTGGAGCAGCTCCTCCACTCTCGCGCGCACCGACCTCATGTAGACCTGGAAGGTCGCTCGCTTCAACTCCCCATCCTTGAGCCGCTTCCACCAGGCAAACATTCGCTGCGCTTCCGCCCCCAGCGCCTCGCCGAGAGCCTTGCTGGTCCCGCCTCGTTCCGCAATCGCAACGAAGTCCCGAATGAGATGCGCCCAGCACACCTGTCGCAGCCGAGTCGGCCACCAGGAGTAGCCCGAGTACCGATCCGTCCCCAGGATGCCCCGCACGACGCCCAACAGCGTCCCCGCCGCGGTCGCGGCGCGCGAGGGGATGATGAGGAACACGGTGACGAACCTCGTGACCAGCGTCCAGATGTACGCCTTCTTGTTCGCTTCCCACCAGCCCGTCTCGTCGGCGTTCTTGATGTCCTGCGCTTGCGCGTGGACGAGGGCCTCCTCACACGGGGCCTTGAGAGCCTCGGACACACGGTTTTGTGCGTCGATCACCGCACCGACGCACATGGGGACACCGAACACGGTTTCCAAGGTCTCGGAGGTGGTCTGCTTGCTCAGACGCAACTCGCCCGCGAGTTGACCCACCATCGCGTCCACGCCCGGACCGAAGCCCAGCGTGCTCACATCCTCCGGCCAGGGCGCTTCTGTGCGGTGGCCACATCGAGCGTCGAGACACGGAAGAGTGTGGAACCGCACCTCGTCGAACACGGGCACCATGGGCGGAAGGTCGATGATCTGGTGGCGTTTGGGACAGGGGTCGTCGCCCTGGAGTCCCTTGCCGCAGGCCTCGCAGGACGTCGGCTTCACATTCCGGACCGAGCGAGCCTTCTCGACCGGCAAAAGGATCCGCTCGTGCTTCGTGTGCCCTGGCTGTCCGCCTCGCCTGCGCCCTGATGGCTTCTTGGGCGGATACACCCTCTTCTTCTTGCCTGGCCCGTCGGAGGACGGTGGCTTGGACGAGTTCGACGAGTTCTTTCGGAGTTTCTCTTCAAGCTTCGCGATCCGCTTGTCCTGCTTCGCGATCCGCTTGTCCTGCTTCGCGATCCGCTTGGC
>JBBRMI010000415.1:0-2624 GCA_038230915.1 Polyangiales bacterium
GCCACCTCCCCAGGGCATCAACACCAGCCCGCCCAACGCCGAGGTGGACACGGAGCGCGAATTTGCCGACTACCGAGCCAGCCAAGGCACGTGCGGCGCTTGTCACGGCTCCTTCGATGGTATCGGGCTCAGCTACGAACGCCACGACGCGCTCGGGCGCTACGTAGCGGTCGACCCGAACGGCGCCGCCATCGACTCGTCGTCGACCGTGCTGCTCGACGGAGAGCGTGTCCCCGTTGCGGGTGTGACCCAACTAGCCGAGCGCATGGCGGTAAGCCCGGAGGTCCGCGGCTGCGTCGCCCGCAAGCTGATGAGCTATGCCGTGGGCAGGGCGGCGTCGGCTGAATGCGTCAGCGGGGTCGACAGTCGTGTGCAGGCGCAGGCGGGCTCGCTCACCGAATTTTTCAGAGCGATCGTCCACGACCCGGTCTTCAGCCAGCGCGAGGTAGCGCCGTGAGCCACGTTTTCCACGAAACATCGAGAAGTAGTCTGCGTTTCAATCGCCGCAGTCTCATGCGCGGCGCCGGCGCTAGTTTGGCTGGGCTCGGCGGCGTGGGGCTTCTGAACGCTTTGAGCTCGCGCGCAGCCTGCGCTCAAACTCAAGCCCCCCCGAAACGCCTGGTGGTGCTGTTCATGCCGAACTGCAACCAGCAGCGGTTCTGGCTGCCGCAGGGGGGTATGTACCCGGTGGATGGCACCGGCAACGCCGCTCAGTTCACGTTGGGCGCTGGCTACCAGGCTCTGGAGACGGTTCGTTCACAGCTTACGTTAATCGAAGGATTGAATCTCGACGTGAAAGGTGGCGATGCGCACTCCGCTGGTGTCATCCGCTTCATGACAGGTGGCGGCGTCACCGGCGGCGTGCCGCTCGACAATCCGATGGGCGAATGGGCACTCTTGCCGTCCATCGATCAATCGCTTACAGCGCAGTCACCAGCGCTCCAAGGCACGCGCTTCTCGTCTTTGAATCTGATTGCCGATAACCGACAAGAGACCGCCAACCCCATCTACGTCGTCCTTTCGTGGGGCGCGGACGGGAGGCCCAGGTTTGCGGAGCACCGCCCGCAGCAAGTTTTCGACCGACTGTTCGCGGGCGCCGAGCTTTCAGGCAGCGATCCTGCGCAGCTTCTGGCGGCGGAGCGGAGTGTGCTCGATCTCGTCACCAATGACCTCGATGACCTGTACCGAAGGGTACCGGCTTCCGAGCGTCCACAGCTCGATAGCCACTTGGCGGGGGTGCGCGAGCTCGAGGCCTCGCTGCAGTCGGTGCTGGCCAACCAAAACATCACGCTACCCGCGCGGCCGGCGGAGCTCGACGTTGCCAACAGCGCCAACCATCCGGCAATCCTCGATGCACATTTTCAACTCGCCAGAAGCGCGCTGCAGCTCGACCTGACGCGAGTCGTAACGCTAGCTTTTGGAAGCTCCAACAGCGCTGCCGACTTTGCCTCGATCATTGGTGGTAGTCAGTTTACCGAAAACATCACCTACCCGTTCGCGAGCTTCGGCGTACACGCCCTCGCGCATCGTGACGAAGGCATCGACAGCAGTGCGCTGCACAACATTACCGATTGGTACATGCAGCGCACCGCAGAATTCGTACAGCTGCTGGCGGCTACCCCCGAGAGCGACGGCAGCAGCCTGCTCGACAACACCCTCGTCGTGCTGTTCGCGGAAACCAGCGAAGCTCACAAGCACGAGAACATCCCGCTGCTGCTGTTTGGCGGTAAGAGCCTGGGCGTCGCCGGCAACCGCTGCCTTCGCTACCGAAGCCGCACCGCCGCGGACTTGTGGACTGCGCTCGCCCCGCTGTACGACGTCAAGCTCGATGTCTTTGGCGATGCCGACCAAAACAACGGGCGGCTGCCAGGCGTCGTTTGACAGGACGTGAACGCCGCCGAGGCTTCAGTTGGAAACCGTGCGCCGTATCCGGTTGTTGCCTACGTCGGCAATGTAGAGTGTGCCGTCGCCGCCGAGCGTTAAGCCCTCGGGGTAGGAGAAGCGCGGATCAGTACCGTCGGCGAAGCTTCCAGAAACGTACATTGAAGTCTTGGGCCCAAAGAGCGTCGTGACGAGCGTGCCATCGAAGTTGCGCAGTCGATTCCCGCCATCATGATCGAAGAACCAGAGCAGGCCGCGAGCGCCGTCCCACACCGCCTCGGAGGGGTGGCTGAGCACCGATGTGTTAGCCGCCCCGTCCGCCCAGCCCATGACACCTGCCTGGCCGAGATAGGTAGTGATCACTCCAGCCGCGGAAATCTTGCGAATAACATGCTGCCCCCATTCGGAAACATAAAAATTGCCAGCGCCATCGCCCACGATGTGAGTAGGAAATTCGAGGAGTCCCCCGGCCAGGCAACTTCCATTGACGATGGCATTGTTGCCCGGCTGTCCGCAGAACAGAGAGGTCGTGCCGTCGACCGCGACGCGCCGGATTACCCTGTTGTTCTTGTCCGCAACGTAGATGACGTCGTCACCAGCTAGCCCATGCCCAGATCCTTTAGGCGCAACGTAGCGGGATGATGGAAATAAATCGGGAGTGTTCCGAGTTGTTTTTGTTCCACCAAAACCAACCGAGACACCCCGATGACGAAGAGAGCTACCCGAGTTGCCGCAAAGAATCC
>JBBRMI010000416.1:0-2581 GCA_038230915.1 Polyangiales bacterium
GCAGCCGGCCAACAGGGGCTGTTCACCACGCAACAAGCGGCGGAGGCGGGGTATTCGTCGCAGCTGCTGGTTCATCACCTCGGTGCGGGCACCGCAGTTCGGGTGCAGCGTGGCATCTACCGACTCGTCCACTTCCCAGCCGGCGAGCACGAGGATCTGGTCGCTGCGTGGCTGTGGTCCGAGCGCGCGGGCGTGGTGTCGCACCAAACAGCGCTCGCGCTGCACGGGCTGTCGGATGCGCTGCCGGCTCACATTCACCTGACCCTACCTGCCGCTTGGCGCAAGCGTCGCTTCCGTGTGCCCGAATCCGTAGTGCTGCACCATGCGGACGTGCCAGCGGAAGATCGCGCGTGGTTTGGCGCGGTGCCGATCACCAGCCCGCAACGCTCCCTGAACGATTGCGCCGCCGAAAGTCTATCGCCCGAGCTGCTGCGGCAAGCCGCCCAGCAAGCGCTGCGCCGCGGCCTCGTCACCCAAGCCGAGCTCGGCGCCGTAATCGAGGCGCTGCGGCCGTTCGGGGGGCTCGCAGCGTGACGGCTCGTGACTACTCATCGCCCGAGGCCTTCAAGCAGGCACTCGAGCAGCGTTTGCGTGTGGCAGCCCAGAGCGGCGCTCAGCTTGCCCGCCAGCGTCAACTCGTGGTGTTTGAGCGCTTGCTAGCTCGTGTTGCCGCTGTCTTTGGTGAGGCTGTGATGCTCAAAGGCGGGCTGGTCCTGGAGCTTCGACTGGAGCGCGCGCGCGCGACCAACGATGTCGATCTCCGCCTGTTGGGAGTGCCGGACAGCGCGCTTGCGAAACTGCAGCAAGCCGGACGGCTCGATCTGCGAGACTTCATGACCTTCGAGGTCGTGCCGGACGCGGATCACCCGACAATTCAGAACGATGGCATGCAGTACGAGGGGCAACGCTATCGTGCAGAATGCAAGCTAGCCGGCAAGCTTTACGGACAGCGATTCGGCCTCGATGTCGCGTTCGGCGATCCGATCCTCGGCGCGCCGGACCTGGTGGTGGGGAAGGACGTGCTGGGCTTTGCCGGCATCGCGCCACCGACGCTGCGGCTCTACCCGATCGAGACGCACCTTGCCGAGAAGCTGCATGCGTACACGCTGCCGCGCCCACGCCCAAACACCCGCGTGAAAGACCTGCCCGACATCGCCCTGCTCGCCACCACGCGCGCGCTCGACGCGAAACATCTCCGGGCAGCGCTGGACCAAACCTTTGAATTCCGTAAAACGCACGCTTTGCCGACGACGCTGCCAGAGCCGTTGTCGGCGTGGAGCAAGCCGTATGCAGCCATGGCACGCGAAGATCAGCTGATCTGGCCGACATTGAGCGACGTGACGCAAGCTGCGCGCTCGTTCATCGACCCCGTCTTGGCGTCTGGTTTCGACGGGACTTGGGAGCCGCAACAATGGAGTTGGCGCCCTCGCGCGTGACCCAACGCGGAAAGCGCCGTCTGCTCTTCGCCCGATGGAGGCGTGCGGCCCTTGAACGCTCAGCCCGCTGCGGCACGAACCCGCACCGGCCGCGCCTAGCCGCGCGCTCGTTAGCCCTCGAAGACGTCGTCGGGCGAGCTGGCCGATATTTGGCCTGGCCTTTGCTGGGAGACGATCGGTCAGCTACGGTGCCGCCGGAGGCTCTGATGTTGCGTGCGTTAGGTTTCGTGTTGCTGTTGGTCGCGGCCGGACCCGGTTCTTGTGACAATGGAGGCAGCTCGTCCGATGGCGCCGCCGGCGAAACGTCGAAACCGTCGCCGGTGACCCAGTGCCAAACCTACGCCACCACCTGGTGCAACAAGTCTCTCGGTTGCTATGTCCAACTAGGGCGAATCGACGCGGACACCGCGCAGACCGACATCGACGAGTGCGTGCAGCGGATTCAAGACGGCCTACCCTGCACCGACGTCACCGACGTCGCCGACACTTACGACAAATGCAATCTCGCAAATCAATGGCATGGCCTGCTCCCGCTGGAACGTCCCCCAAACCCAGTTCGGAACCGTAACCCCGCCAGCCAGCTGCGATAACGCATTCGTGTTTTAGCTGACATCCAGGGGCTGCCACGACGCAGCCTGATTTGCAGAAGCTCACGTGGCGGCGCCGGGCCACTTTGGTTGGCCCAAGCAGGTGAGCGCCGACCTGCGGTCGGGCGGGAAGGTGGGCCGCCTGCGGCGTGAACGCCCTTCGGGCGAGTCGGTGAACGCGCCTTCGGCGCGGATGGCGTGAACGCCCTTCGGGCGAGTCGGTGAGCGCGCCTTCGGCGCGGATGGCGTGAACGCCCTTCGGGCGAGTCGGTGAGCGCGCTTCGCCCGATATCGCTCCGCGGACCCGCCTTCGGCGGTTCACCTGAATCCGGCGCAGCCGGTCCACCTCCTCGCCGTAGGGCTCACCCCCTCGCCGCAGGCGTCCACCCACTCGCCGGAGGCGTCCACCTGATCCGGCGCGAGGGGACAGGATAGTTGTCGCGCTGGCCAGGTCCTTAGCGGGGCGGAAAATGGAACTGCATGAAACCGTACTCAAACCCGACGACGAGGCGCTTCTCGGAAGAGCTGAGGGATGCTGCAGTGCAGCGGTTTTTGACC
>JBBRMI010000417.1:0-2550 GCA_038230915.1 Polyangiales bacterium
CTTCGGGCGAGGCAAAGGCGGGGCCGCGCTCGCGCGGGGCCTGGGCTCGGTCTCGGCGAGAAGCCGGTATGTGGGCTCGGTTTGCGGGCGTCGGCGCGCGGCGTGGGCGAACACTCTCGACCGAAGCCTCGCGCTGCCTGGTTGCGTGGTTTTCTCGCGTGTCGCAACCCGAGCAGATCTCGCGGCCAGACAGATAGCGAGGCCTTTCTTTTGCCGCTGCGCGGTTCTCAGCGCACGAGCCGACTGAGTATGTTTCTGAGCCGCGTGCCCAGCTCCACCACGGCCTGGACGTGGCCCGGTGCACAAGCACCCAAGGCACCGGCGATTTCCACGGCCGCGCAGCACTCACAGCACTCAGCCAGCGCGATGGCGTAAGCGCGGCTCTTGTCCGCGAGCGTTTGCCGCGCCGCACCCTCGGCGGTGTTGAGCGCCGCGCTCGTGGCGCTCTTGCGAGCCTGCGCCCGGAGCTGTGCTTCGCCGATGCGCGTGCGCGCGACCAGCTGCACCAACTCTAGGGCGAGTTGGTAGGCGATGAGTTTATGGTGAGGAAGTTGGGCCTGCTTTTCGGTCATGCCCCCCTTCGCGCAGCCGGTGTGCCAGCGCCCCACCGTTTGGCTGCGCATGACCCGGCGCTGGCGCACCGGGTGCGCGTCTCGGCATGAGTCCCACCGAAAAGCAGGCCCTCTCGTCCGCAAACGCTCCCGCTACCGGCGCCTGCGAATTTGCGCTCGTCCGAACCCGATCCCCAGTCCGAGCCCGCTACCGCTCCCGAAGCCCGGCCCGATCAACAATCAAGGCTGCGCAAAACCCGCGGTTAAACTCGCGAACGACTTGGGACGTTGGGGCCACCGAAACGCGAACAAAAACCAACCCGAATTTCCGCGCTACGCGCGGTAATTCGGAGCTTCCTCGGTGATGATCACGTCGTGGACGTGACTTTCGCGGAGACCTGCCGAGGAGATGCGGATGAACTTGGCGTTGTCGTGGAGATCCGCGATCGTACGGCTGCCGGTGTAGCCCATGCCGGCACGCAAGCCGCCAACCAGCTGCGCCAAGATGCTGGCGAGCGAGCCGCGGTGCGGAACGCGCCCTTCAATGCCTTCGGGCACGAGCTTTTCGTCGGCGGTGCCGCCTTGACCGTAGCGATCACGGCTGCCCTTCTTCATCGCGCCGAGGGAGCCCATGCCGCGGTACACCTTGTAGCTGCGGCCCTGGAACAGCACGAGCTCGCCCGGTGCTTCGTCAGTGCCGGCGAACAGCGAGCCAATCATCACGCACGCAGCGCCGGCGGCCAGCGCCTTGACGACCTCCCCCGAGTATTTGATGCCGCCGTCGGCGATGACTGGGATGCCGGAGCGATCCGCGACTTCGACGCAGTCGGCGATCGCGGTGATTTGCGGCACGCCGATACCGGCGACGATGCGAGTCGTGCAGATGCTGCCCGGCCCGATGCCGACCTTAATCGCGTCGGCGCCGGCGTCGACCAGCGCTTGCGCAGCCTCCGCCGTTGCGATGTTGCCGCCCACGACCTGTACGTTGGGGTAACGCTTTTTGGTGTCGCGCACGGCGTCGACCACACCCTTGTGGTGGCCGTGCGCGGTGTCGATCACCAGCACGTCGACGCCGACTTCGAGCAACGCTTCGGCGCGCTGCACGCGATCAGCACCGGGACCGAGCGCGGCACCGACGCGCAGCCGGCCGCGTTCGTCTTTGTTGGCGAGCGGATTGCGCTCGGCCTGCAGCAAATCCTTGATCGTGATAAGTCCGACCAGCTTGCCGTTCTCGACGACGAGCAGCTTTTCGATCCGGTGCTTGTGCAGAAGCTGCCGCGCTTCGTCTTGGCTGCAGCTGGGCGTGACGGTGACGAGCTCGGTCGTCATCAGCACGCTGACCGGCTGATCCAGGTTCTTTTCGAAGCGAATGTCGCGCGAGGTGAGGATACCGACGGCGATCGCGCCTTCCACGACCGGCACGCCCGACACTTCGTGTTCGCGCATCACGCCGAGCGCTTCGCGCAGCGACTGCGACGGCCGGACCGTGACCGGATTCAAGATGATGCCGCTCTCGGCGCGCTTCACCCGATCGACTTCGTGTGCCTGCTCTTCGATGCCGAGGTTCTTGTGAATGATGCCGATGCCGCCTTGGCGGGCCATCGTGATCGCGGAGCGCGCCTCGGTCACCGAGTCCATCGCGGCGCTGACAATCGGGATATTGAGCTCGATCGTTCGGGTGAGACGCGAGCGAACGTCGGCTTCCGCCGGAAGGACCTCACTGTACGCGGGCACGAGCATGACGTCGTCAAACGTCAGGCACTCGCGAAGATTACGGTCAAACATGGCCGAGTGTACTAAGGATTTTCCAGAGTGCAATCGGGACACCGCGCGACCCAGTCTTGATCCATAGAAGAGGCCCCGCGCGAGCGCGGCCCCGGGGGCGGGGTCGGTTTCGGGAGCGGGGTCGGTTTCGGGAGCGGGGTCGGTTTCGGTTTCGGGAGCGGGAGCGGGCTCGGCTGGGGCTTCGGGCGAGGCAAAGGCTGGGCCGCGCTCGCGC
>JBBRMI010000418.1:0-2515 GCA_038230915.1 Polyangiales bacterium
ACAGACCGGCGCCTGGCGAGGCGGATGCGGGCGAGACGCTCAACCGATCTCGCGATGCAGCTGGCGCGACAGGCGCCGCGCGCCTCGCTAGCCCTGCGCGTGTCACTCATGCGCCCACAAATCCCTCCGGGGAACCGGAAATACTCGTGGCGTTTTCGTGCAAGTTGCGCGGCGTCTGCCCTTCCTGCAACGCGCGGCGAATGTGCAGCACGGCCGCACATCTCACGGACCGGGTTTTCCCGGATGTTCCCATCCGCCAGTGGGTATTGAGTGTTCCTTTTGAATTGCGGCTACTCTTGGCACGCAACGCCGCGGCGTTGAGCGCCGTCGGACGCATCTTCGTTCGCGAAATTTGGCGTTGGCAGCGCGAACAGTTTGGGGCGTCGCTCATGCACGGTCGAAAGGGAAATGCGTCGCCTCCGCCGAACATCCGCGGCGGCGCTGTCTGCTTTCCCCAACGCTTTGGCGGCAGCCTCAACCTCAAGGTTCACTATCACGTTGCCGTGCCGGACGGCGTCTTCAGCCGCGAGCCCGAGGCTGCGCCGGGCGTCGTGTTTCATCAGCTGGCCATCCCCAACCGCTCTGATCTCGAGACGATAGGGCATGCGGTTGAGCTGAGAGTCCTGCGCTGGCTCAGGCGCCGGGGTCTGCTCGACGCCGACGAAGCGGAGCCGGCCGAGCACGATGCTCAGCGGCATCGCGACGCCCTTGATGCTTGTCTGCGCGGGTCCCTCGGGATCGGCGAGCTGTCGTCGCTTCCTGGCTCGGCGAGCGCAGCGGGGCGGGGAAGAGCGGGGCAAGTCTTGTGCGAAACGGCTTCGAGCAGTTGATGAAGCTTGTTCGCCAACGACCGCGCGGCGTCGACGCGATCGTCGTCGAAGACATGTCGCGCGTCACTCGCGATCTCGCCGACGCCAGTCACCTGTTTCGCGAGCTGCGCTATCTAGACGTGCCACTGGTTGGCGTGGCGGACGGCGTCGACACGTCGGGCAAAGAAGCCAAGGTCACGTTCACAGTGAAGTCGCTGCTCAGCGATATGTACCTCGACGAGCTCTCCGACAAGACGCGCCGCGGGCTCGAGGGGCGCGCTTTGGCTGGCTTCTCTACCGGTGGGCTTCCACTCGGCTATCGCAGCGTCCCGCAGCGTGACGAGCACGATCGCCTCGTCGGGCATCGAATCGAGATCGACGAGGACAGCGCAGCGACGATCCGCCGCATCTTCGACGAGTACCTGAAAGGCAACTCGTACGCGGCGATCGCGCAGACGCTGAATGGTGAATCCGTGCCTCCGCCGCGCGCGAAGACGCGGCATCGTCGCAAGGGATGGATCGCGAGCACCATTCGCGGGATGTTGCTCAACGAGGCCTACGTCGGCGTTTGGACGTTCCAGAAAAAGCAATGGCAGAAGGTGCCCGGCACGAACGACCGGCGACCGCGCGCACGCAGCTCAGAGCAGATCATCCGCCGCGAGTATCCCGAGCGACGCATCATTGCCGTTGAAGTGTGGGACGCCGTTCGTACTCGTTCGGCCGCGGTGCGAGCGCGCTACACGGGCAAGCGGAGTCCCGGCAGCGCGCCCGGACGGGTCACGAACTACCCGCTGAGCGGGTTGCTTCACTGCGGCTGTTGCGGCGCGCCGATGGTCATCACCGCCGGCACGTCGGCCTCGTACTACAAGTGCGGCGACTACAAGAAACGTCGGACGTGCTCGAACTCCCTCGGGGTCAAAGAGGAGCTCGCGCGTACCCGCATCTTCTCAGCCCTTCAAGAGAAGTTCAGCAATCCCGAAGCGCTCGACTACCTGCGCAAGCGCATCGCTGAGTTTCTCGGCGAGAGCAACCGCGACGCGACGCGCGAGTTAGCCGAGCGTCGTGCGAGCCTTGCGCGCACCGAGCAGCGCATCGCCGCCCTGATTCGCTTCCTCGCGGACGGCGACAACTCCGAATACGTCGTGACCGCACTCCGGGACCTGCACGCCCAGGCCCGCACCGAAAAGGCCGCTATTGCCGCTCTGGAAGCCCGGGGGGCGACCCCGATCGCGCTGCCAACGCCCGCAGAGGTGGCGGAACGTGCGCTCGGTCTCAAGCGGCTGTTCGGGAGCAACCCGATCGAGGTTCGCGAGGCACTCCGCCGCTACTTCGTCGACGGACGCATCGTCGTGACGCCAGTCGCGGAGGGCTACTACGTCGCCGAGGGACGCTTCCTGCCGCTGGTTGCACTCACCGATTCGACGCTCGACTCGGCGCCCTTTTGGGGGCGCCGAGCCTCGCGGTACTTTGGTGGTTGCGCGGGGGCGCTACGCACGCTGGAACACGATGCAAAGGCGAGTGAAGAACAGGGCGGCGACGTCTCGGCATCCTGCTGCCGGTTCAATGAAAGATGTCGAAGCGCTCGCCGAGCGCGCGCATGAAGGCGGCGTCGGCGTATTGACTCTCGGTTAGTACCGACAATTCTTCGAGGTACGTATCGAAGCCGCCGGGGCTGAAGATGGTGAGCATCCGCGCGCCTGCGGCGC
>JBBRMI010000419.1:0-2473 GCA_038230915.1 Polyangiales bacterium
CCACAGACCGGCGCCTGGCGAGGCGGATGCGGGCGAGACGCTCAACCGATCTCGCGATGCAGCTGGCGCGACAGGCGCCGCGCGCCTCGCTAGCCCTGCGCGTGTCACTCATGCGCCCACAAATCCCTCCGGGGAACCGAATTTTGTTGTGCGAGACGTGCGATGGCGAGCGGAGCCTGCGCAGGATCCGCGGCGCGCCGTAAGTCTCGAACCCCAAACTCTCCCGATCTCTTTGTGAAAAAATCTTGGCAGCGGCGAGGGCCGAGAGCAGGCGTCTGATTCGCCTAAGCCTGCGGGTCTGCGGTCGTACGGGGTTGCCTGGGGACGACACGGCAGTTTCTGCGATTGGAGCTGCAGCTTGGCAGCCAAAGTCGCGAGGTCATCGGGCAGCTTTTGTTTCAGTAGCCGTCGACTTCGATGCACGTCTCCAGCCCCGCCACGCTGCGGCCGCCGAGCTCCAAGCGGCTCATCGCCCCGCGCTGAGCTCCGGCGGATGTTTCAAGGTTTGGTACACGACGCAGTAGCGCTCGGTCAGCTCGAGCAGCTTGGCCAGCGTATCGGGGCTGGCGTCGGTGTCGAGCTCGAAGGCGAGCGCGATGTTCTTGAAGCCGACCGGAGCTTCGCGCGAGACGCCGAGCGTGCCGCGAAAATCGACCACGCCCGAAGCCGCGATGCGCCCGCCGCGCACGGTGATGCCCATCGACGTGGCGACCGCCCCGAGCGTCACCCCGGCGCACGCGACCAGCGCTTGCAGGAGCATATCGGCCGAGCACGCCGCACTGCCGTCACCGCCGGTGGCGGGGTGAAGCCCGGCCGCGACGACACCCAGCTGGGTTTCGACGTGGCACGCCTGCGCCGGTACCTCGGGGACGCCTTGGGCCGTGAGCGTGACGAGCGCTGACGCTGGCTCGGTCTTGTAACGCGCCTTGAGTGGGGCCTGGGCGGCGCGAAGCTCTTCTACGTTCACGATAAACCTCCGGTTGGAACTATCACCATCGCCGGTGTGCCGGGTGCGAATCCGAACAAGTTGGATTGGAATAGCGTCGTCGAACGCGACAGCCTGCTGACCAAACCTCCCGCGCTCTTGAGCTCGCTTCAAAAAACGCTCAACCAGCTGTTCCGTGACCTGCCACTCGACAAGCTGATCGACAAGCTGGCTGGCTTCGGCGCATAGCCCTGACGGCTACGCGCGCGGATACGGAAACGTCGCGGTCGGCGCGGTCGGCATAACCAGGTGGAACTTACGGACGTCCATCTGGATTTCCCCGCTCGGCAACTCGCTCAAGATGTCGACGTGGCGCCCACCCCACACGACGTCGGTACCCAAGTAGCGGTGCCGGCTGTGCACGGGCTGGAGCGAAGTATCGTCGGTGCCGACGACGCTGGCGAAAAACTCGACCTCGCGCGCGTCCAACGTCTCGGGCGTCATGCCAAAGAGCGGGCTGGACTCGTCAATCAAGTGCATCACGGTCCACGACCGCGTCAGCGCCTGCGTGCTGTCGCGCACCAATTTCAAATCCTCCAGCCGATACATCAACACGCCTTCCTGGGAAATCTCGGTGTAGACGAAACCCAGGCGAATCCGCGCTTCGGCGATCACGTTCGAGCGTTCGTTACCGATCCGGAGCGCCAGCGTCGGCCGGCCATTCATTGGCGAGATGGTGAGCTTCGTCGAGAACGCCAGCCGCGACATCGGCAGCGAAAACTTGGCGAAGACCAGCCCCGTCGCTAACGCCGTCAAGAGCAGGCTGGTGACCGACTCGAACATGACGATGGTGTGCGCCGCGCGCGTTGCGGGCGTCATTTCGCCGTAGCCGATCGTGCCCATCGTCTCGATGCTGAAGAACATCGAATCGAAGAAGTCGCCGCGCGAATTGGCGATTCCGCCGACGGCCAGGTACAACAGCGCGAACAGCGCGTTGACGGCGAGGTACACGACGGCGATTAGGAGAATCGCGCGCAGCCACGTCGTGCGCAGCCACAGATGGTAGAGGTCCTGCGACGGCTTCGGGCGATCACCGACGATCACCACGCCGGTCGAGGACACGGTACGGTTGGCCATGGCCGCCAAACATGTGGGGCCGGCTGGCCGCCGTCAATCGCCCGCACAGCGGGGCCAGTCTTGATCCGTTGTCTTGGTGCCTCGCGAGCGCGGCCCTCGGGAGGGGGTTCGGGAGCGGGGGTGGGTGCGGCCTCGGCAGGGGCTTCGGGCAAGCCAGAGGCGGGGCCGGGCTCGGGCAGGGCCTTTCTCGGACTCGACGCGGAGCCGGGTATTTCGGTATCGGTTGCGGGCTTCGGCCCTGGGTTTCGGTCGTCTCCTTACCAGACAGGACTTGGTGGCCGCGAAAGCTCGGTGGTGGTGGTCGTGATGAGCGCGAACAAGGGGCCGCGCAGCATTCGCAGCCCTCAGCCAGTGCGATGGCGTAGGCGCGGCTCTTGTCCGCCAGCGTTTGCCGAGCCGCACTCTCCGCGG
>JBBRMI010000420.1:0-2453 GCA_038230915.1 Polyangiales bacterium
CTCTAGCCCTACCTTCGCAGCGCCGCGACGCCTGGCCGGGCGTAGCGCAGGAAGCGCTCGAAGATTCGTGCGTTTGTGCTTTTTGTTGCGCGACGCCCGTGCTACATGATGAAAGATGCACTTCTTCGAACGGGAGATGAGCGGACGCCGCTACCGCGTGGTCGCGCAGTCCGTGTGGGACTCGACGCTCGGGCGCTCGGTCGCGCGGCAGGTTTTGTTGGGTCCGGCGGATCCACCGCCGAAGGTGGAACTCGGCGACACGCGCACGGTGGGCACGCGCGCGGTGGGCGATGTCGGGGTGCTCTTGTGGGTCGCCGAGCAGCTCGACGTCATCGGACACATCGATCGAGCCTGCGCGGGCAGCGGCGCGAAGGACGGCCCCTCGATCGGTGAGATGGTTCTCGCGGTGGCGTTGCAGCGCGTCTGCGCGCCGGGACCGAAGCGCGACCTTGCAGAGTTTCTCGACGGCAGCGTTCCGCGGGTCTCTTGCTTGCCCGCGTCGAAGTTCACCGGCCAGGCCTTTCATCGGATCGCGCAGCGAGTCACCGAGCAGGAGTTGGAGGCGGCCCAGGTCGCGCTGGCGAAGGCCGCAGTGTCGCGCTTCGAGCTGTCGACGGACGTGCTTGCGTTCGACACCACGAACTTCGACACGCACATCGCGACGACCACACCCGGCGAGCTCGCACGGCGAGGTCACGCCAAGAGCAAGCGCAGCGACCTGCGCGTCGTCGGTCTCGGTGTGCTCGTCAGCGAGACGGGGCAGGTGCCTTTGCTGCACCGAACGTATGCAGGCAACAGCTCCGACCAAGCCGTCCTTGCAGCCTGTCTCGACGGCTTGAGCGGGCTGCATGACGCGCTGGATCAAGGCGAGGCGCGTGTGCGGCCGGGCCAACGGACGCTGGTACGCGACGGCGGATTCTGGAGCCCGCAGCTCGAGCTGGACCTCGACTTCATTGGTTACTACAGCCTCATTTCGTTGCCGATGAGTCACAAGGCCGCCGAGGCAGCGCTCCTCTTCGCGAGCGACAAGGGCGCGATGAAGAAGCTGTCCGGCGACCTTCGCGACGTCCGCGCCGCAAGGACCCGCATCACCTTCGGTGACAACGGTGAGCTCGATCGGACAATGGTCGTTGTCGAGAGCAAGGAGTTGCTCGAAGGACAGAAGCGAGGCATCGCCGTCGCGCTCACGAAGGCGACCATCGAGTTGGAGCGCCTCCAGCGACTCGCGGCGGCGGGACGTATCAAGGGCGAAGGCCTGCAGCAGCGCGTGAAGAAGGCGCTGCGGCGAGAGCACCTGTCGAGTTTCGTCGTCGTCGAGATCGGCAGCGCCGAGGAAACGCCCACGCTCCGCTGGCACGTCGATGCCGACCGACGCCGCACGCTCGAGGAGACCCGTTTGGGTCGACGGGTGCTGTGCACCGACCGACATAGCTGGAGCACCGAGCGGATCGTCCATGCCTTTCGTGGGCAGTGGAACGTCGAAGAGTTGTTCCGCCGCGCGAAGAAGGGCGGAGTCGCGCCATGGGGACCATCATTCCAGCATGCCGACGGCTCGCTACGACTTCATACCTTCGCCACCGTCCTCGGACTCACGCTGGTGAGCCTGGCGAGGATCGCGCTCGGGACCGACGCCTCGGTGCGCGCGATGATGGAGATGCTCGCCGGCATCACGGCCACTCTCGTCCGCACGACGACCGGAGGAAATGGCCGTCGCCCCACGGTGATGCTTCCACCCGAGCTCTCCGCCGAGCAGCGCCGCGCCGTGAAGCGCTGTGAGCTTCATCGATGGATGCCATCGCTTCTCTCATGTATGCAGACGCGACCACGGCCGGCGGCAAATTAGGCCCGGGGAGCACGCGCTGCGATGCGCTCGTGCGAAGGTAGGGCTAGGAATTCCGTGGCACACGACGTCGTTTCGGCTCGTGCAAACTGAGGCGGGAAACCCCTCGTAGCCGAGCTGACTCGGCTGGCCGCCCCTGCGCGCGGTGTCTTCGCGCACGAGGCGGTCGATTTCCAGCGTCGACATGCCAGCTCGGAGCCGCGCGCCAACGAAGGCGAGCGTCTGGGCGGCGGCCTCGCCGGCTCGTCGCATTCGCTGGATCTCCGCGGGGCTCAGGATCTCGATTGCCATCGATGCTTCCTGCCGTGAACGAGTACGGGCGGTCCAATACCGTTTTGGTCTCGCCCTTGGCGGCGTGCGCCTTGACCTGCGCCTTGACCTGCAATGAATGGATCGGCACGATCGCGAGACCGTGAGCCTCTGGCAAATTCGATACTTCGTTGCGGTCGCGGAGGAGGGCAACATGAGCCGCGCTGCAAAGCGCCTCCGCGTGGCGCAGCCTCCCATCAGCCGGCACATTCGGGCGCTCGAGGACGAGATCGGGACTCCGCTTTTTGCTCGCACGCCGAGGGGCATGACGCTGCTATCGCGCGGCCGCATCTTCCTCGAGCAC
>JBBRMI010000421.1:0-2441 GCA_038230915.1 Polyangiales bacterium
CGCGCGCAAGCTGCTCGCTGCCACCTAGCGCGCGCCGAAAATCTACTCGCACCTTCGACCGCCCGCCGGAGGCCCACGCGCCACCCACGTGGGTCGCGTCCTGACATTCCCGCCAGCCTTCCAGGTCTCCCTCAGCTGATCGCGCTTTCGGCCCATTTTTCGCCGCGATCTAGCTAGCAGCCGAGCATTGACGCCGCGCAGCCGAAAATCGATCGCGGCGCCGGTGCCGTGCGGGCCTTCGCTGCGACGCCCCGGCTTCCTGTACGCCGACACCACCTCTACCGCGTAGCTGTCGAAGTGGTAGGCGGCTTTGAACAACAGCTGCAGCGTGCGGCGATTGATGCGCGTGGTTTCGTGGTGTTTCGGGTCGCGCGCGTCGCACAGTAAGTCGTCGAGCGCGCTCGCGGCGGTTTCGTCGATCTGCCCGCTCGCATCGTACAGCTTGAGCTCACGGGTTTGGCGGGTGGTCTGGTTCTCGACCCTGAGCGGGCGCAGCAGCTCGAAGCGCGTCGGCGCGTGCGGCCCCGCACCGAACGGCGCAATCACGGTCGGAGCTTGCATCGTCGATCGCGAGGCGCTCGGCTTCAGCGCCGCTGGCGCCTGGCGTGGCCACAATGCGAACGTCAGCCCGGCGGGGCCGAGCAGCCCCGCGAGCGCCAATACAGAGAGTCCGAATCCTCGCGGGCTCATCGCTTCGGCGCACAGCTTCTCAGAGCGCGCGCCGAGCGGCAACGTGGGTAGAGGTGCGCCACGCCTGAGCTTTTGGCGGGTGGGCAGCGGAAAGATCCGGCTAAAGGTCAGGCGCCGCGCTCGGGCTCGCGCGCTTATTTACTAGCGACGCGGGCCGTGACGACCTTGGTCGGTGGGCGCGGCGGAGCTTTGCCGATCTCCAGGAAATCACGGCCCAGCAGCACGCCAAACTGATCCTTCACCTCGACGCGCAGCACCCACGGTCCGGGCTCGGTGTTGGGCGGAACCGTTCCGACTAGACGATTACCGTCGCGCGTGAACGCCACTTGGATCGGTTCGATACCGAGCGTCACCGACGGTTTCAGCTGCACCCACGCCGGCACGCCTTCGTTGTCCTTGTTGCGCAGCTCGATCTCGATTTGAACGGCATCGGTAGGCCACACCGCGCGGCGTGGCCCGAGCGCCACGTGGGCGTAAAGACCCCGCGGGCGCAGCCGCGCGCTGGTCGGAAACGCCGAGCCGGGGACGCGAAAGCTCACCAGTGTGGTTTCGCCGCGATAGAGGGACACCGCCTGCGACGCCGGCACGTAGCGACCCGCGCCTTCGTAGGTCATCTCGAGGCCGTCGATGTTCGAGAAGTGCACTTCCTGGCCCTTGCCGATGAAGATGTCGCCGCTCGCCGCGTAGCCGCCGGGGGGCAAGGTCACGCCGACGACGCGCACTGGCTCGCTGTTTGACCAACTGCCGGCGATGCCCTCGGCGTCGACCGAGCGCACGTCGATTTCGTATTGGCCGGGCAAGACCGGCGTGAACGGATCATCGAGGCGCGTACCCTGCACCGCGCGCCGCTGCTCGGCGCTACCGTCGACGGCGCGCAAGCGCAGCTCGTAGTGCTCGGCAGCGTCGACCTTGCCGAAGCCGATGCCCGAGACCGCGACGGGGTCGCCGGGTGAGAACCACAGCCGTTGGCCGGGCGTGAGCAGCGGCGCAGCGGCGGTCGGCTCGGGCGCGGTGCCGCGCGCGCCGTTGAAATGCGACAGTGTGGCCGGCGCGAGCGTTTGCCAATGATCGCCGGCGAGCGTGCGCACGTCCCCTCGGACGCTCGCGACCGTCGCGTCGTCGCCGTGGACGAGTACCGTTGCTTGTCCGGCGCTCACCACGGCCGAGATCTTGCCGACGCTGCACAACACGGCGCTGTTCGGCTTGGCTGGCACCGTCACGTCGACGCGCCCGCGAACCAGCCCGAAGCTGTACGTCGTCGTCTTCGCGCCTGGCCCTAGCTGCAGCGGTTGCGACTTCGGAAACACACGCACGGCAGCGCCCGGGGCGAGCACGAGTCGCGCCTGGCTGGGCAGCTGGTATTCCGCGCCGTCCGCGCCGGCCGTGAAGACCCCGCCCGCACTGGTACCCGAGCCGGCCACCACGCCGGTTTTCGGCACCGCCGCTCGCACCAGGCTGGGCGTGAGAGCGTAGATCGCACACAATCCAAAGCTCGCGGCGAAACGGGCTTTCGATCCGAGCGGCGAACGAGGCGACGTCATGCGCAGAGGTACGGCGCAGATGCGCAGGACTTGAGCGGCGACGGTTTGAAAATTCTGGCTATGATGGGTGCCTACATGGCCGCCCCGACCAAGCGTGCACGCGGCAAGGCCGCACCGAAGAAAACCGCGCTGCCCAAGTCGGAGCGGCGCCAACAAATCCTAACCGTCGCGCGTGACGTTTTCGCGCGACGTGGCTACCACCAAACCACG
>JBBRMI010000422.1:0-2420 GCA_038230915.1 Polyangiales bacterium
GCCGTTCTCGGACTCGGCGCGGAGCCGGAAATTTCGGTTTCGGTTGCGGGCTTCGGCCCTGGGTTTCAGTGGTCTCCTTTCAGCAGGTTGATTTGGGCTGGCGCTTGAGGTCGGTTGGGGTGGTCATGATGAGCGCGAAGAAGCAGTCGCTCATCAGCGTCTTCCACGGCACGGCGCGGCGCTCGTTGGCTCCGCATAACCCGGCGCTGGCGCACCGGGTGCGCGCTCTCGGCATGAGTCCCCAAGACAAGCAGGCCCGAGCCGACCGACACCGCTGCCGCGTCCGAAGCCGCTGCCGTTTGCGAATTTGTACATTCCCGAAGCCGCTGCCCCGGCCGAATCCCATCCCGCTGCCGATCAGCCGATCCCGACCCCGAACCCGGGCCCGATCACCAATCAAGGCTGGCACCGGTAGTCCCTCACCCTGGCCCGGGACTGCGGCGACCCGTTCCGGATGGCTTGCTCATTCGTGTCGACCGGTGGACCACGTAGCCGTAGTCGGGCGAGCCGGCTCGGGTAATCCAGACTTCGTACAGCTGCTCGGACGAGAAGGTGCCGTACGACTTGATGCCCTCGGTGACGCGCAAACAAAAGCTCGGATCGCAGCTGTTGAAGATTACCTTTTGCGAGCGTGAGGCTAGCAGCGTCATTGCACGCGCTCGCCGATTTCGCAAAACGCGGGCGTTGGGCGAATCTCCGATCAACTCCCATGTAGCGTCCCATCAGCTCTTTGGTGAAAACATCGAGCGTCATATTCTGGCTTGCCACTTGTTCGTGCACGTCGAGCCACGGCGACTTACCGGAGTCGCCGATCGTGGCCACCGCCGGTGCGCCCGCCGCAGTGGGTGACGGGGGCCAGAGCTCGACCGGCGGCGGACAAAGCTTGGCTGGCGCTGCACCCAGCTTGGCTGGCGCCCCCCCCAGCTTGGCTGGCGCGGGCCAGAGCGGAGGTGGCGTTGGCGGCTCGACGGGTGGCAGTGCGGGCAGCGGCGGCTCGGCCGGCTCGGCCGGCTCGCTCAACTCGAGCGGTGGTTCGACGCCGACTTTTCCGAGCGTCGAAGGTTCGCTCGTCTTGCGGCTCGAGCACGACTTCGGCGTCGAGCTGTCCGGCGACAAGCTCGACGCCTGGCGTGACCGCTCCGCGAAACACAACGATGCGCTGCAGGGCGACCCCCAATTTCAACCCAGCATCAAAGCGTTGAATGGCCTGATGCTACCAACGTTCTCGGGCAAGGCGAACCCGAAGAGCACCGACGGCAGCGGCGGCCCCTACCTGCGTATCAAGGATTCGGACAGTCTGCATTGGGGTACGGGCGATTTTGCGATCCTGGTCGTGGTCGCTTACGACAATGCGCTCGACGGTACGCACAACGGCGGTTACGGCGCATTCTTCGGGAAGTCCGGCACGCCCGAGCTGATGTTCACCGGCAATTGGACGCGGTCGGAAACCGAGGAGCGCTCCCAGTTGCACCTCGGCTTAGGCGCCGGGGCACCCGGCTTAGACACCAAGCAGGAAGGCTTCAACGATGGCAAGCTGCGTCTAGTCGCGGCCGTGCGCGCCGGCGACCGTGCCACCGTGCGCGCGAACGCCGTGGAGCTGGGCGGCGTCAACGGGGTCGGCCATCAAGACGTGAGCGCACCGCACGTCGACGCTTCGATCGGGTCCTTTTCTGGCACGCAAGCGCTGCGTTGCTTGCGCGGCCAAATTGCGGCAGTGGTTGCGCTGGCAGGCCCCCAGACGAACGCCGATCTTTCGCGCGTCGAGACCTACCTGATGTCGAAGTATCCACTTGCTCCGCTACCCTGACGAACGGCACGCGCTGGCGTCGAGTTGTCAGTCCGCAGTTGATACCGGTCGGGGTTTCGAGTGCCCATTTCCACCACAGGGCCGTCGCGGCGTTTCCCTGCTCAAAGCTTCTGGAGCGTGATCGTCCCCTGAGCCGTCGAGAATTGCTTGGCGAGCGCGATCGACGCCGGCGGCGTCGTCGGCCCGGAGCCGTAGGTGAAGCCGTCGCCGTCCTTCGTGCCGGCGTCGTACACGACCGCGTCGATCGTCTTCTTGCCAACGAATTCGCCATTTTCGCACAAGCTCAGCGACGACAGCCCCACGAAATTGTCAGGGGTTGGAGCCATCATGCTGCCCAAGGAGACGAGCGGGAACTGAGCGTTGACGAGAATCTGCCCCATGCTACTCGCGGGTGGGCTGCCTCCGTTGAACTTGACGATTGAAAGCGCCTTGCCCCCATCGATAGCAGCCTGTACCTCGGCGGAGAGAGTCTGGGTACCGCCTGACTCGGCCATCTGCTTCACACCAGGGGTCGCCAATCCGCCTGCATGCCAAACATCGAGAGCGGCCGAATGCACAGCGCCGATCAACGTCGTGAAGTGCTTGCCCGCTACAGCTTTGTCCGCCCAGGTGA
>JBBRMI010000423.1:0-2379 GCA_038230915.1 Polyangiales bacterium
CCTTGACGAGAAAGAAGTTGTAGAGGGGCGCGAAGACGAGTCCAAAGAACACGCCGTAAACCACTAGCTCGACTAGGCCGAGCAGGAAGCTGCCCCAGGAAATCCAGTGGAACCCGGGCAAGAGCACGACCCACGCGCGGTACATCTGTTGCGCGAAGAGCAGATCGTAGCCGACGCAGGCCACGTAACCGATCGCCAGGGTGCTTGCAGCAGCCGAACCGAGTACTTTCCAATCGAGACGCATGGCGGACCTCAATGACAGCCGGCCTGGCGTTGGTGACCCGCGTGTGAGCCAGATTCAGGAGGCTCGGTGTTGACCGGCTGCTGGGCGTAGCGTTCCGGCTCTCTATCGAATTTTTCGAGACAGTTGGTGGAGCATAAGAAGAAGTTGCTGCCCCCGACCGTCCGCATGCCAGCGGCGCGCTGAGGATCGACTTGCATGCCGCACACCGGATCGCGCACCGCCCCGGTGTCATGCGTGGCGCCGCCTCCCGCGTCAGCATGCTGGCCTGAACCGTGTTGACCTGAACCATGTGAGTGATTGCCGTGCATGCCGCAGCCTCCTCGCTTCATCATCCAGTAGAACAGCCCCCCGATACCGAGAAACCAAAGCAAGCTTGAAATGTTCCAGTCCATGTCTCCTCCTTGCGTTCGTCGACGAACTCTTGCGCGCTCAGGGCGGCCTCTTCGCGTGTCGCACGCTCGCGACGCAACGCGCTGGCGTCGTTAGGCTCCGGTGTGAAACGCGTTCGAAGGGGTTGCAGCATCAGGCTCTCGACGTGCTGAGGTGAGCAATCGCCGTGCCAGCGAGGCGCTGTCGACGCGAGCGCACTCGAACCCGGGCGAATCTTCGGGCGCCTTTTCGGTCGGGCTGGCGATTGGCTTTACGGAGTGTGACCGTCCTGGATACGAGTAACCGGTTCGGTCAAGTGTCGCGAAGACCAAGCTGCGTAAAGGTTGGCCGCTTCTCAACGCGCTGTCGTCGGTGACTCTGCGCAACCGAGGCGGATGCCCGCTGTCCTCCTCGCGCCTCGTCATGCGGCATGCAGCGTGCAGCGTGAGGAAGTCTCTTGGTCCGTGCCAGGGCTGTGCCACGAAAGGCGAAAAGACGATGAAGACAAAGCGGTCAAGCAAGAACAAGGCTCAACGAGATGCGAAGCGCCGTCACGTGCATGAAACGGCGGGGGCAGCGGTAGGGGCGATCGCGGGAGCCGGCATGGGCGCATTGGTGGCAGGCCCGCCCGGCGCGATAGCAGGCGCGGTGATCGGTGCGGCCGCCGGAGGGTCGACGAGCTGGGCTCTAGAAGGAAACAACGCCGAGCTCGCCAAACGGGACCAGCAGCTCGACGCGGAGATTGGTGTTAGCGAGGGTGATTTGGGCGCTCCTGGTCTGAAGCACCCTCCGGCAAAGGTGGGCGCCTACTCAGCCGCGTCGCTCGGAGTGGGCGGCTCAACCGACGAGGTGCTGTCGGAAGGACCCATCTTACCGCCGCCGGACTGATGCATCCCCTACACTTATTGCGCGCGACAACTCGCCGCGCCGCCCCATTTTGTCGGCGCAAGAGCTGCGCGCGTCGCTATGCTGCGGTGCAGGTCTTGCGCGGCAGCGCGTCGGACAGCCGAAAAACGTGGGCTCCGGGCAGTTGTCGCTGCTGGCACGAGGGTTGCGAGGCAGTGCGATCGCATGTCGTCGACAGAGTCGTTAGGATCGAGGCCAGGAGGAATCGGGCGACGGCGCCCAAGCGAACGCTCCGCCGACGCCTCCGGCGTTTCAGCGGCGATCGATCGCGCGCTGGATCGGTGGTGCGACGCGTTCGCTATCGACCGGACGCCTAGGCTCGTGGTTCGGCATCTACGGCTGCGAGGGTCGCGGGAGAGTTGCGTGCAAGTTCACCTCATCGCCCACGGCCTAGAGCGTCAGATCGAGATTTGGGAAGCGCAATCTGATGTCCTGTCTGCGCTGACCGCGGCGCTCGCTCGCTTGGCTGTACGACTGGGCGCCGTCCGGCACGCTGATGCTGCAGCGTGAGCGGCGCGTCGAACACTGACTAGTCGTCGCCCTTGTCGCCCATCGGCTGGTCTTGTTCGTCGGCGCGCACCTGGTACCGGCGCATCAATCGGTAGAAGCTTTCCCGTTCCACTTGGGCGTGCGCGGCAGCGTCGGCAACGCGACCGCCATGACGCTTGAGTACTTCTTCGAGATAGTGGCGAGCCGCGTCAGTTTGAGCCAACTCCTGGGCTTCGTTCCAAGGAAGTGCCGCGAGATTGGCCGAGCTCCCGGAGCGCGCGCCAAAAACTTCTGGGGGCCAATCGGCGGCGTCGATGCGTGCTTGAGTTCGCATCAGATACGCTCGTTCGACGGCAGCACGAAGTTGCCGA
>JBBRMI010000424.1:0-2363 GCA_038230915.1 Polyangiales bacterium
ATACTCGTACACCTCGCCGAATACGTCGCGGCTGCCGTGTTTGTCCGGATCGAATTTCAGACGGGCGACCAGCCCCATCAGCTCGCCGAGCTTGCCGGGCTCCAGGGCCAGGCGGGAGAACTCGCGATAGAGCACGCCCTTGAGACTGGCGTTCTCGGCTTCGATCTCGCCCAGAGCCTTGTCGAGTTTTTGGGCGATATCTGGTGCCGTGGCTTGCGCAAGCAGCACGTTGAAATGTGCGCCGGACGGGATCCAGAACACATTGTCCTGATCGTAGAAGGTCTTGTCCTTGGCGAAGTCCGCGGCGGCCTCGTTGCGCGTCTTGGGGTCGGCGATATAGAGGTCGGACTCGGGCTCCGACACGCGGTGGCTGATTACCTTCGACTGCGCGTCGAACATGTCGGACACGTACTTCAGGAACACCAGACCGAGCACCGGATACTTGTACTCGGCCGCCGAAACCGAACCGCGCAACTTGTTGGCGGTATCCCACAGCGTTCGCTTGAATTCTTCGTTTGTCATGGCGTGCCTTGGTGTTGTCCTTGATCGTGCATGATTTCAGGCCACCATCTCACTCGACGGCAGGCTCGCTGGGGCTTGGCTCTCGCGGGCGAGGGCGGTATTGAGCGTGACCCGGCTGACGCCAAAATGCTTGGCGACCTCGGCCTTGGTGATCTTTGGGTCGGACAGCATGGCCGCCGCCTTGCGCACATCCGCCTTCGAGAGGCTGAGTTTTCGACCGCCTTTGCGTCCTCGTGCTCGGGCAGCGGTCAGACCGGCCATGGTGCGTTCACGAATCAGGCTGTGTTCGAACTCGGCCAACGCCCCGAATATGTGGAATACCAACCGACCGCCCGAACTGAGCGTGTCGATCGACTCGGTCAGTGACCGGAAACCGACGCCGCGCTCATTCAAGTCATGGATGATCTCGACCAGATCCTTGAGGGACCGGGCCAGACGGTCGAGCTTCCAGACCACCAAGGCGTCCCCCTTCCTGAGCGAACGAAGGCAAGCCGTCAGCTCTGGCCGATCCCGAAACTTGCCCGTGGCCTTCTCCTGGAACACCTGCTCGCACCCAGCGGCGCTCAGGGCGTCAAGCTGGAGCTGCGGGTTCTGATCCTGCGTACTGACGCGAGCATAGCCAATGATCATCAAACGTACCTTGGTTGTACGTTGATTTTTGTACGGCAATTCTTGCGCATTGGCAAGCGGAATCGGTGGGTTTCAGGATTGATTTCTGGGCGTACAGGAAACGTTCGTTTGCTGCACGACGCCAAGCCGAGAACTTCGCTGGCACCGAAGGCGGACACGCGGCCGACCCTGTTCGGGCCAACCTCAGGAAGGCCGCGCGGTGCCGCTCGTCGTCATGTCCCACAGCGTGTGACGCCAGTTGGATATTTGACCGGCTTCCGCGCAAGCGGAGCATCGCCACTGTATTTTGTCTGCCACGCCCACCGCCGCTTCGATCTGCCCCGAACACTTGCTGCACGCGGGCTGGGCGGCATCGTGGTTCTGCAGGGTCGCAGCGACGATCACGCTGCCGACGAACTCAGCCAGCTTGCGCCCCGGCCCCCGCTGCGGGCCGGTGGCGCCCTTGACGTCTAGGAAATGCGTAGCGTCGGTGATGTACAAGGTGGCTGTGCTCGCGGTGTCCGGAGAATTCTCCGGACAAATCGTACGCTGTCGGAAACGGCTGACTCAAGGGCAGCTTGCGACCCAAAGGAGCCGCCTACGACCGGCAGCTTTCGGGTATCCGACTGGCTCCCGGTCGAGATGATCGCGTGTCGTCCCGCCGAGAAAATGAACACGCTCGTCGCACGATCGAGACCCAGGGTTGCCGTCGACGACCTCGCGCGACGATAATCGAGGGCATGTCACTGCGCGCCCTGTGTTTCGTGCTCCTCTGCCTGGCCACCGCCCTTGCCGGCATGCGTTCGCTGCCGGCCGGCGCGTCGCAGTGGGCTTCGACCGCGTTCGGCGCGGCTTCGGTCATCGAACAAGGTGAGCTGGTGCATCAGCCAGTAATGACTGCCGTGGCCGACGAGTTCGTCGATTGCGACCAGGACGACGGCGACAACGATGGTTGCGCCGATGGGCACTGCAAGCACAGGTGCGTGTGCGGCTGCGGAATGGGTGCCTGTGCATCGCCCAGCATGGCGGTGTCGATGGCGTTCTTCACGCTTCCAGGCACGCCCCCGACCGAAGCGATAGCAGCACCTGTCGCCTACCGCGTCACCTCCGCCTACCACGGCTCTCTGCTACGACCTCCGATCGCCTGATCTGACTGTTGCGACGCGCCGCTCGAAGGAGCGGCGCCATGCCGTTTGCGCGGCATCCAGTTCGTTTCGATCGGAGATCGTCCA
>JBBRMI010000425.1:0-2355 GCA_038230915.1 Polyangiales bacterium
GCATCGGGTCTCCGTTTTTTGGGGTGCATTGGCGTGCTTCCCGAGAACGGATACCCGTCTGTTTCTATTTCCATCGCCGCCTGCGCGCGAATTCCCTTTTGTTTTCGCGCGCTTCGACTTTTGTCGCCGCGATCTAGCTAAGCTATGCCCTAGCTCAAATACCGGCGGTACTCGTCCTTCGACTTCACCGTGACCGGCTCCGACGGCAGCACTTTCGCATCGCGCAGGCCAGACACTCACCGATTATTGGATCGCCCACGTCACGCAGCCGCCGAACAGCTTGAGCCCGTTCGCGGTCAAGAGCTCGGTTGGATTCGGTGGCGGCGCGTGCACGGCAACGAAGGTTTGCACGCGTCGCGCAGGCGCGACCATGCCCGCCATCTTGCTGCCGGCGGCGTAACCGAACGTCACCACTTGCGTTGGCGTACCAACCACCGTCGCGACGGTGACGGCGTCAGCCGTGGGGAGCCCCCAGAAAAACTCGCCTGTCTTCGAATAGACCGTGACGTTGCCCTTCGGAATGCCGGCGCTCATCAGCGGATCATCCGAGACGAGCGCGAGATCGGTCACGACGTCGTGGTAGCCGTGATTCGCGGCGGTGGTCATGCCCAGCCGCGGCAGCAGGTAGTGCTCGAGCACGATGATCGGGACAGCGAGACTCGCCCAATCTTCCGCTTTGAACTCGGTGCTGGCCATGCTGTACGAGAGAACCACCAGTCGTTTCCCGGTTGCTTGTGCGGGCGTGGCGGTTTCGCGCACGTCTTCGACCTGCAGCTTCATGCTTTTCAGCACTTGATGCAGCTGAAGATCGACGCCAACCATCGGCATTTCGCCGCCGACGTACAGTACGTTGCCGCAGCCCGCGGGCGAGCTCATGCAGTCGGTGTTCGCTGCCCCAGCAACGCCGCCCGCGCCGGCAAGCGGAGCTGCGCCACCAGGAGCCGCCCCCGCGGTCGCTGCACCGCCTGCAGTCGTGCCGCCGCCGCTGGCGTTGGCGCCGCCACTGGTGTTTGCGCCACCGCTCGTAGCGCCGCCAGTCGTACCGCCGCTGGCAGTGCCGCCACTCAGGCTACCGCTGGAGCCTGCTGTTCCGCCGTCAACGTGGCCCGCGCCAGCGCCGCCCGTGGTTTGGCTCGAGCCCGCCGCGCCGTCACCGCACCCGACGCTCAGCAACAACGCGAGAGCGGCACGCAGATTGGCGTTCACTGCCCGTCAGTTCCCGCTGCCTCCGACCGCAGCTCATCTCTCGTAGCTGGTCAGCTGACTGCCAGCGCCTGAATGTCTTTCGCTTCGAGCACCGTCTTCGGTGCGCCGACGCGGACGGATTGGATCATCGCGCGGCCGACATCGCTCAACTTGATGCCGGGAAAGAACAACTTGAAGAGCGGGTACAGCACGAGAATCGGCTTGTAAGCGGCCTTGATGTGCTTCTGCCCGGGCGTCGGCTTCATCAACGAAGGCCGAAAATTGTAAACCGCCTTGAACGGCAGGCGAGCGAGCGCATTCTCGGCTTTGCCCTTCACGCGCGCCCACATCACCTTGCCCTTTTCGGTGCCGTCGGTGTGAGCGCCCGATACGTGCACGAACACCATGCCTGGATTGAGGCGCAACAGCGCCTGCGCAAACTGCAGCGGCGTGTCGTAAGTGATGGCGATATACTCCGGCTCCTTCAACCCAATCGAGCTGACGCCGGCGCAGTAGAAGCAAGCGTCGAAACCGGACAGCTGTTGCTCCTCGCTGCCGAGCTCGCGGAAATCGGGCACCAGGACCTCGCTCAGCTTGGCGTGCGTATGCCCGCACGACCGACGGCTCACCGCGACCACGCGATCGACCGCCGGATTCTCCAGACACTCCAGCAGCACGCCTTCGCCGACCATGCCGGTGGCGCCGGTGATGATGACCTTCATCCGCCGAAGGGCACCACGCCCCGCCGCGCGTGACAAGCGCGGGGCCTGCCAAAACGCAGCCCTCGTCACCCATCACATTGGGGGCTGCCTCGCCGCAGCCTTCTTGCAGAAACTGCCGTAGCTCACCGGGCCTCCTTCAACGCGAGGCTTCGCGCTGCTGTTGTCTTGACCTGTTGTGTCGAGGGCCTCCGAGATTTCACAGGGAGTCCCTGATGACGGCACGGCCGCCGCCCTGATGGGACGAAACGGGTATCGCTGGGGCGCGTCGCCGCCAGTTTCTTCCTAGTCCCCCGGATGGCGGCAGGAGCCGCCGCCCTGATGGGATGAAACCGGGTATCGCTGGGGCGCGTCGCCACCAGTTTCTTCTTAGCGAGGGGCTCAAGGCTCGGAACACCCATTTCGGGCCCCGCAATGACTGGGCATGCAAAGTGATTGAAGGAACCGCAGA
>JBBRMI010000426.1:0-2321 GCA_038230915.1 Polyangiales bacterium
CCGCGGTTGTCCTCGGCAGCTTCGTCTTGGCGTTGGTCTTTCGCGCTCAACTCGACGTCGTAGCGGTGCAGCCCGGGCTCCGTCGCCACTTCGCGCAGGTGCACGACGTCTTCGCCGGCCGCGATCTGCACGTCGCCTTGACGCACCAGCTGGCCGTCGCGGTAGACGCGCAGCTCGACGTTGGCGTCGTGAGCTGAGGCGGTGACGATGCGCAGATCGATGGCTTCGCCTTCACTGGCGCGACCCCCGGCCGAAACCGTGACGACGCGAATGTCTTCGAGCTTGCGCTGGTCGAGCGGCACCACGTCGATGCGCACGCCGGCGGCAGCCGCTAGCGCAGCTTCGCCCAGCGCGTCGCCACGCGTCGAAACGCCGTCGCTCAAGAGCACGATCCGTGCTGCCGAGTCGGGCGGCACCTCGGCTAAGCCGCGTCGGATTGCGGCTCCCAAGTCGGTGCCGTCGCGCCCGAGTTCGGCGCGTTGGGGGGCGGGCGGGTGACGCCGTTCGCGGAGCGGGTCCTCGACCATCGCTTCGGCCGCGAAGGCCAGGGTGCCGATCCGGTCGCCGTCGCGCATGCCCTGCTCGGCGACCTGGATTTCCTGTTCGATTCGCGATTGTGCACCAGGCACCAGATCGATGCTGCGGCTGCGGTCGATCGCCACGAGCACGCTCAGTC
Organism: Polyangiales bacterium; assembly: GCA_038230915.1. Classification (GTDB taxonomy): domain Bacteria; phylum Myxococcota_A; class Polyangia; order Polyangiales; family Polyangiaceae; genus PMG-095. The sequence continues at coordinate 677 of JBBRMI010000426.1, forward strand.
GATCGAGCTTGCGGCCGAGCTCCACGCCTAGCACCGCGAATGCGCAGGCGGTGGCGGCCGTACCGGTCAAGAACGCCATGCCGAACGCCCGAACGCGCGTGCGCCGCGCGGTGAAGCGCCCGAGGCGCGTCGTCAGCCACAGCAGCAGTACCGCGAGCGGGATCGCCAGCAGCGGACGCGACAGTCGCAAGAACGGGACAGCCACGCCCAACCATTCGAGCGCAAACACGACCGCCGGCACCAGCGCGACCAGCCGCAGCAACGTCAGCAGTGGCCTCAAGCTGCACCTCGACGTTCGGGGCGTAGCGGACGAATCCGGCCTGCTTCGACGCGACCAGGGCTGCGCGTTAGCCAAACCACCTGCACCACGATCGCCAAGAGCGCGAGACCAGCGGCCAGAAAGCCCCAGTCGCCCGGCGACTCCAGGACCGGTGAGCGACTGGCGCGGACTTGGTCGGCTTGGGCTACGCTGCCAGGCGCGGCCGCGCGCAAATCACTCTCGCTCCCGCTCGTCAGATTGACGACCGAGAGTGCCGTGCCGGGATGTGGGCCGGCGTAGCTGACCAGGTAGAAACCGGGTTGGTCGGGGTGAGGGATGATGGCGACGCCACTGCGCGCCTCGAGCTGACTCTCGACGCCCGCCGGATCGGTGAGCGTCACTTGCTGGAGTGCGCTCGGCACCCGCAGCCGCAGCGGCGAGCCGCTACGCGCCGGACCCACGACGTGGCTTTGCCGATGCGAGCGGGCGATTTCGGCCAAATTGCGCACGAAAAGCACGAAGGATGCCCGCAGCGGCCAGTTGCTTTCGCCGACATCGAAGCCGACCAACGTGCCGGTCCGACCCGCTTCGGAGATGTCGACGATCAGTGCGCCTTCGCGACTCTTGACCAGCAAGCTTTGTGCAGAAGGCGGGTCGATGGCGTGCGCTTTGGCGATCGCGACGCCATCGAGCGTGATGAAGCGGAGCCGCGGGTCGGTGCGATCCCACGACGTGACGACTGGGGCATCCAGCGCTTTGCCGACCACGGCACCGCGACACGCACCGGCCGGCGGGTTCAAGATCACGAAATCGGCACCGGGCAGCTCGGTGGGGCAGGCGCCGTTCACCACTACCAGTGCATCGTCGCTGATGCCGCTGGTCAGAAGGTCGGCCAGCGGCGCGCCGAGCAGCTCCAGATCCGGGTCGGCCAGGAGGGCGCGCTCGAACCACGGGCTCTGGTGCGCGGGCGAGCTGATGGTGGTGAGCTTGCGGCTGGGCGGTACGCGCCCATAGGCGCTGTCGTCGACGACCAGCGCATCGTGGGGTGACAGCTCGACGGTCAGCCCCGTGCCGGCGTCGCCCGGTACTGCCTCGAAGCCGAGCACCACCGGCGCCTTTTGACCCGGCTCGAGCCGCAGCTTGCGCGACGCGAGCACGGTCGGCGAATTGCGCTGCTTGAGGGTAACGAAGACGTCACGCGGCGCGTGGGCGAAACTGGCGACCTCCGCGAACACCTCGACACGCTCGTGCGGGGTGGCGCCGGTGCGGTCCACGGCGCGGCCGACGTCGATGCGCACGATGCCGGCGTTGTCGACCGGCACGCCGACCTTCACGATGCTCAGCGGCACTCGGGTTTGGGGCAAGGGCACGGAAAGACCGCCCTCG
>JBBRMI010000427.1:0-2308 GCA_038230915.1 Polyangiales bacterium
CGAGCCTTCGCCCAGCCGCTCCTCGCACAAGTCCGCTCCGGACGAGAACATGTCCGACTGAGAAGGCGCCTTCCCGAGGGTCATGACGCCGTTAGATCAAGCCCCCTTCAACGGGTCAACGAAAAACACCAGCCACCTAGGAGTGAGTTGCGCGATTCGGCTTCGGCGGGGCGGGGCGGGGCGGGGCATGGCGAGGGATGGATTCGAACCCTGCAAACGTCGTTTGCCGTAACCTCAACGGGCGCAGGCAGCCTTCGGCTGGGCGCGTGTGCTGAGCGTGGCTGCCACCATCCGCTCAAACAGCGCTTCGAGCTGCTGTTGCACCGCGGGTGACTCGAGCACGCCGAGCGCGCGCGCGATCGCTTCGAAGGTCGCCAGCCCGCCAAGTTTGGGTTCGTGGCGCAGTCGGTAGCGAGTCGGTGGCCCAGGGGCGAGCACGACGCACTCTGCCTGCGCCACACCTGGGATGCGCCGAGACGCCCGGCTTGCCTGCCGCCAGTTGCCGTCTGGAACGAGCAGCGTCACCGGTCGTGCATCTTGGGCGAGCAACTCAGGCGTTAGCAGCTTGGCGCCCCCTTGGGGAAAGAGCAGCATTACCCGTCGGTCGGGCGCGTGCTCCGCGCTCAGATCGACGAACGTGCCAGGCTCGCCATGCACACACAATCGGGAACCTTGGAGGGCGAGCAGCGCGAGCGGCCCAGTCGCGGTTGTCTTCGACACCTCGCGGTGATGCATGATCACGACTACGCGGGTCCGAAGCTCCAGCCGTGGGAGCTCCGCGCACAAGCACAGCTCGCAGTGCATGCGACACGCCTCGCAGCGAGGCGCACGTTTCGAGCGCTGACCCATGAATCGCCTCACTCTAGCCAATTTGCCGGCAAGATGCCCGGCCGCGGCCGCGGGCGGCTTGGTTGCCGTTCGCGGCCGCATTCCACGTGCTAGAAGCCCGCGATGAGCGCGATCAGCTCGGCCGCAACGAGGAACGTGAGGGACACGCTCACGTTCGCGATCGAGCATTCTGGCGAGCACGCCGCGCTGTTGGTCGCCGACGATCGCTGCGAGCTCTCTCGCTTGCTGGCCGCTACTTACGCTGACTGCTTGCCCCAGGCGCGCGTCATTTCATTCGACCAAGTCGCGCCCGAAGCCGTCAAGGCGGCGTGCGTTGAACTGAGCGCGGGCGATCTTGCGGTATTGATTCAGTCGTCGGTGTTTCGACTGCCGGAGTACCGCACGCGCGTCGAGCTCTTTCGAAAGAGCGTCAAGGTCATCGAGCATTCCAACCTCGAGCGAATCGAGCCGCACGAGCTCGAGCACTACGTCGCGGCGCTAGCCTACGACCCGGAGTACTACCGAGGCGTCGGCCACGCCTTGAAAGCGCGGATGGACGCCGCGCGCTCAGCTCGGATCGAAAGCCAAGCCGAGACCTTGCACTTCGACTCGCCGCTCGAGTTAGCGAAGCTCAATATCGGCGATTTCGCGGGGCTCAAGAATATCGGCAGCCAGTTTCCGATCGGCGAAGTGTTCACCGAAGCGCGCGATCTAGAAGCCGTCAACGGTCGCGTCAATATTTACGGCTTCGCCGACACGTCGTTCCGCCTCAACGTGCCTGCAGCGCCGATCACGCTGCTGGTCGAACGAGGCCGAGTGATCGGCGCGCTCAACTCGACGAGCGAGTTCGAGCGGGTGCTGAGCGCCATCCGAGCTGATGAAGGCGAGGTTTGGCTACGTGAGCTTGGCTTCGGAATGAATCGAGCATTCTCCCGCGACCGGCGCGTCTCCGACGTAGGAGCATTCGAGCGCGTGTGCGGCGTCCACCTGTCCCTAGGGGCGCGCCACGGAGTCTACAAGAAGCCGCACCTCAACCCTCGCGAGGTGCGCTATCACGTGGATACGTTCGTTGTCACCGATCGCGTCTTGCTCGACGACGAAGTCGTGTTCGCCAACGGCGCGTGGCAGGTCACTCACGACGCGAGAGGCCTCGCGGGGATGATAAAGCACCTCGATGGTTGAGCTAGCTCTCGATAGCCGAGCGGCAACGCGCGTGCGTTGGCCGATGCCGTTTCGGCTCGAGCCGGCCGATGCGTCGTTGCTCGAAACCGCAAAGTTCGGGTTCACTTTGCAGCATGACTACCGGGCTGCGCCGGAGGTCGTGCACAACAGCTTTTTGGGGTTCCCCGGGGGAATTTGTGGGCGCACGAGTGACACGCGCAGGGCTAGCGCGGCGCGCGGCGCCTGTCGCGCCAGCTGCATCGCGAGATCGGTTGAGCGTCTCGCCCGCATCCGCCACGCCAGGCGCCGGTCTCTGGCG
>JBBRMI010000428.1:0-2266 GCA_038230915.1 Polyangiales bacterium
ACGGCCTACCCAGCTCGGCTTCGAGCTGCGCGAGTACGGCCTGAGATTTTTTCAGGCCCAGCTCGGCTGCTTCGAGCTCGGAGCGCAGCCGTGAAACGTCGCTCTGTTGGGCGTCGCGCAGCTGCGAAGCCTCGCGGAGCTGGGTCGAAAGCCGTTCGCGCTCGGCGAGCCGACGCTCCCGCTCGGCTTCCTCGGCGCGGCGCTTTTCGGCTTCCTCGGCGCGGCGCTTTTCGGCTTCCTCGGCGCGGCGTGCGCTGGCGTCTGCGGGCGGCTCCACGGCGCTGGCGTCTGCGGGCGGCTCCACGGCGCTGGCGTCTGCGGGCGGCTCCACGGCGCTGGCCGTCGCCGTCACGCTCGTCGTCGCGGTTCCGAAACCGAGCGCCTCGAATCCGGGCGGATCCCGATCGGCGCCGAGCGCCCCGGGCGGATCCGGTTCGAAGCCGCCGTTCGCCGCAACCGCCGACAGCGTCGTTGTCAGCCGCCGCAGCGTCGCCTCGGCCGCCGCATTGCCTGCCTCCTGCAGCAGCCGCGTCGCCCGTTCGCGCAACCCGGCAAGCGCGTTGCGATGCACGCGGCTCGCTTCGCGGTCGCCGATCTTCACGCGCGCTGCGGCAGCTACCAGCGCTTCGAACGCCGCGCGCTCGCGCCACCACAGCTGATTCACCGCCCACGCCGACACCGGCGGCCGCCCCAGCTTGACCAAGCGCGCAGCAGAAACGACGTCGCCCGCGGCCTTCAGCTCGGCCGCTATGCGTTTGCGCTCGGCGACGAAGTCACTGAGCGACGCTTGGAACAAGGTTGCGACGGCGTCGTCGTAGGCACTCATGGCGGGCGGCTACGGACAATAGAGGCGAGAGGTGCTCCAGGCCAGTCGGCCTGAACCCGCTGGCGAAACCGCTGAAATTCCGCCGGTTCCGGCAATTCGTGCGACGAGTTGAAACCGAGCGGCACCGCTGCCGTAGCAATAGCAACCACGGTCGCTATCGACTGCCCGCGGCGCTCCAAAGACGGCGCGCCGGAAAAGCAGCCTGCGTACGACCATCACGCTCCTTCCGTGAGCAAGAGCCAACCTATGTCCATCCGTTCGTTTCGTCAGATCCTGATCGTCGCTTTGGGTGTTTTCTCCAGCAGCATCGCGTTTGCGCGCAACCCACCCGCGCTCGTCAAACAGCAACAGGCGGCCGCCCACGCCACTCAGAGCGGCGGTGGATACCGCGACATCACGTGGCGCTTTGGCAACATTCCCGCGCGCTCACCACAAGCCGTGCGCCAAGCCGGTGGCTACCGCGACATCAACTACCGCTTCCCCGGCAACTCCGCGTTCCAGCCGACCCAAACCGCCTCCAACGCACCGCCCGCACGTTGGCGCTGAGCTTGTCAGCGGGCGTCAAAGTCCCGCCGTAGTGATGCCGAGCCGGCGCATCATCGCGCGCACGGTGCCGGCCGGATCCTGCGACGCGCCGCGACCCACCTCGCCTAACAGCTGCGCGGCGCGCGCCGGATTTCCGGCGCTGCGCCGTAGCGCTTCGTTCAATGCCGCGCGCTCCAAGTTCTCGAGCTCACGCCGCAGATTCATACTCCGCGCTTCGAACCGCGCGTTCAGTCGCTCGTCGTCGACCAACGCTTGCTCGATTGGCCGATGTGTGGGGCGTTCCAAAATACGACGCGGTAAATCACTCAGCAGCAACTCCTCGCCGCTGAGCTTGCCGACGAGGCTCTCGTAAATCGTATTTCGCAACTCGCGCACGTTGCCTGGCCAACGGTAGTCGCTCAGTACTGCCAGAGCGCGCTCCGAAACCAGGCGCACGCGCGTCTGGCCGGCTGCTGGCGGCTCCTCCTTGTAGAAGCGATCGATGAAATGCATAGTGAGCGCGAGCAGATCATCGCTGCGTTCGCGCAGCGGCGGCAACTTCACTTGCACGATCGCCAGCCGCTCGTACAAGTCTTGAGCGAAGTCGCCGCGCGCGATCAACGCCTCCAAATCGCGATTCGTCGACGCGATGATCCGAAAGTCGACGTGGTGCCAGTCGTTCTGCCCGAGCCGCGCCACCACCCGGTCCTCGAGCACGCGCAGCAGCTTGGTCTGCAACGTCGGCGGCGTATCGTCGATTTCATCGAGGAAAACGGCCTCCTTACGCGAATCTGTGGGCGTGCCAGTGCGGCTCGGGTAGCGCGCCGAGGCGATGGAACAAGGCGATCTCTGCGTGGTCGTAGCTTCTGAATCCGTAGGCCAACTTGGTCGTGACGCGGGCTTTGTTGTTGAATC
>JBBRMI010000429.1:0-2244 GCA_038230915.1 Polyangiales bacterium
GCGAGCAGAAAATCCTGCTCGGCGCTGAAGAGATCCGGGCTGTAGAAAAGGAACAACGGCTGCCCGGCTGTCACATGCTGGCCGGTTCGACTGACCAACAGCTTGGTGATCCAGCCACCAACCTTGAGATTCACGTCGGTCAGCGATGACTCGTCGTAGGTGACGTGCCCGACCGCGCGAAAGGTCCGCTGCATCGCACCTTCAACCACGCGGCCGGTGCGGACGCCGATCAGCTGGCGACGCGCCTCATCGATCATGACGACGCCCTGCTCTTGCTGAGCCTTCGTGACCGGCACTAAATCCATGCCACAAATCGGGCATTTTCCGGGCGTCTGCTGCTTCACCGAGGGATGCATCGAGCACGTGTAGTGATCGATGGCGTTAGGATCTCCCAACATGGCTTCGCTGGAGGGAGGATCCGGATCGAGTGACGCCTTGAGCGTGAACGGTCCCGCGTGCGCGGTCATGACTGCCGCTGCGGAGCTGCCCATGCTCTTGCCGCTGAACCAGCTGACTAGTGGACGACGAAAGGCGACGGCCGCTACGACCAACGCCAAGACGAATGCGGCAGTCGAGATCCAGCGACGCCGCGCGCCGACCTTTACCGTGTCAGTCATCGGTCTGCCTCCCTCGAATTGAGTCCTGGGATGCGCCCGAGGGCGCGCTCCAGCTCGGCCCAACGTCGGTCGTAGTCCGCGCGCGCCATCTGGTAGTCGAGCTCGACACTGCGCAGATTTTTCTCGGCGTCGACGACGGAGACGAACGGATTCTTCGAGGCGATGAAGCCAGCTCGGGCGGCGTCGATTTGGTCCTTGGCGAGCGGCACCAGCCGCTTCTCGAACACCTCGATGACGTGCCGCGATTCTTCGATTTGCCTCAGCGACACGAATACCTGCGTGCGTGCCGAGTCGGTCAGGCGCGCCGCGTCGCCGTCGAACTGCGCGCGCATCGCCATCGCCTCGTCGGCAGCCCCCGCAGGCCGGCCGGTCTGGATCGGCAAGTTGAAGCCGAGCCCGACCATCCAGCGATGCTCTGGCATGTCCCACATCGAGTTGTACGACGTCGAGACGGTAAAGTCGGGGTAGTACTCGCGCCCGGCGCGGTCCGCGCGGGCTTGCTCGGCACGCGCGCGCTGGCGTGCCGCCTGGATATCGGTGCGTTGCTGCAGCGCTTCGGCTTCGAGATGTTTCGGATCCTGTTCGAGCGCCCGCGGCAGCGGCAGCTCACTCGGCGGAGGCGGTAGCGGTTGCTCCGGAGACCGATGCAAGAGCTCGTTCATCTGCGCAACCGTGACATCGCGCTGCGATCGCAGAACCGCCGTGTCGTGCTCCATGTGCGCGAGCTCGCTCTCCGCCTGCAGCGCGTCTTGCGCCGAGCCGCGACCGGCGGCAAATTGCGCGCTCGCAGCGTCGCGCATCGCGCGCATCAGCTCGACGTGGTGCGCGTTGATCTCGAGCGCGCGGACGGCGATGAAATATTGGTCGTAGAGCACCAGCGCGGTCATGGCGAGCTCACGCTTGACCGACTCGTAGTCGCTCTTGACGGCTTCGGCTTCGGCGGCCCCGATCGACGCGTCGAGTGAGCGCTTCCCGAACCACGGCAGCTTCTGGCTGAGCCCGACTTCGTAGCCGAACGGCGCCTTCGACGAGCCAATCGAGAGCGGCGCGACTCCCAGATCCAGCATCGGATCTTCGAACGCGCCGGCCTGGTTCACGCGGCCGATCGCGGCGCGCCAAGCTTGGCGAGCCGACTCAATCGAAGGGTTGCGGAGCAGCACGGCGCGCACGTACGCGGCGCGCTCGAGCACCGGCGCCGATGTGCTGATTGGCTTTTCGCGTGAGACCGAACGGGAGGGAACCGGCGCTGACCGGTCATAGTCGGCTTTGAGCGAGTCATACGCAGCGCTGCCGGAGGTGCCGGCGCACCCAACCAACGAGAGCAACGCAAGCACAGTGAGCGAACCGTCGGCGCCTAGGGCACGCGCGCGCGGTCGGGACCGAGAAAACGGTAACGTGAGCATGGAAACTCCTATCGAGGCCAAGGTCGGCGACGCGCGCACAGCGCAACCATCGCGACAGACGTGACGCGAGCACGCCGCAGCGGACTCGTGCAGGCACGAAAGGAGCGTCTCAGCTCAAGAACGAGCAGTGCTTGATGAACAGCGGCGGACCGATGGCAGGCGGCGCGCGGTCTCGCCAAACGACGTGAGTCTCGACCGAAGGCCGCGGGAGCGGGTCGATTCGA
>JBBRMI010000430.1:0-2203 GCA_038230915.1 Polyangiales bacterium
ACCTCGTGCACGTGCGCTGCTGAGCAGGCGCCAAGCATTCCGGCCACCTCGACGGCCGCGCAGCATTCGCAGCCCTCAGCCAGTGCGATGGCGTAGGCGCGGCTCTTGTCCGCGAGCGTTTGCCGAGCCGCACCCTCCGCGGTGCATAACCCGGCGCTGGCGCACCGGGTGCGCGCTCTCGGCATGAGTCCCCAAGACAAGCAGGCCCGAGCCGACCGAACCTGCTGCCGTCACCGAAACCGCTGCCGACTGCGAATTTGTGCTGACCCGAAACCGCTACCCCGACCGACCCCGATCCCGCCTGTCGATCAGCCGATCCCGCTCCCGAACCCGAACCCGTTCACCAATCAAGGCTGGCGGACAGCCGATAAGCCACAGCGCGGCGCAGCCGCAACGACGAGCCCAAGCGAGCCCAAGCGAGCCCAAGCGAGCCCAAGCGAGCCCAAGCGAGCCCGAGACCAAGAATAAGTTTAACGGGCACAACGGGTTGCGGGCGGGCTATGCTCGGCGATCGTGTCAACTCCCGGCGACAATGAGCGCTTCGACTTGGTCGTGATCGGCGCAGGACCTGCAGGCGAGAAGGCTGCAGCGCAAGCCGCGTACTTCAAAAAGAAGGTGGCGGTGATCGAGCGCGAGGCGGAGCCCGGCGGCGCCGCCGTTCATACTGGCACCCTGCCCAGCAAAACTCTGCGCGAGACCGCGCTCTACCTGTCCGGGCACCGCGCGCGCGCGCTGTACGGCGTGGCCGTCGAGCTCGACGCGCAAGCCACCGTGCCGCGGCTGATGTCGCGCAAGAACGCGATCGCGGCCGCGGAGGCGCGCTCGTACCGCCAAAACTTCGAGCGGCATCACATCACCTACTTCCACGGCAAGGGCCAGGTGGTGGACGAGCACACGGTGATGGTAAGCGCGCTCGGCGACACGCGCCGGATTCAGGGCGATTTCATCCTGATCGCCACCGGTTCCAAGCCGCACCGCCCCGCCGACATCGATTTCGCCGACGACTTCATCCACGACAGTGACGAAGTGCTCAACATCAACACCTTGCCGACGTCGCTGGCGATTTTGGGCGGTGGTGTGATCGGCTGCGAGTACGCCAGCATGTTCGCCGCGCTCGGCGTGGCCGTCACGCTGGTCGACGCACGCAGTGAGATCTTGCCGTTTTTGGATCTCGAGATCGTCGCGCGCTTGAAGGCGGCGATGGTCAGCTCCGGCATCACGCTGCGGCAGGGCCAGAAGTGGACGACCGTGAAACGCTGCTCCGGCGGCGTCGAAACAACGATGGCCGACGGCACGAAGTTGGTGACCGAGCAGCTGCTGTTCGCCGCCGGCCGCACCGGTTGCACCCAAGGCCTGGGGCTGAGCGGCGTCGGCATCGAGCCGGATTCACGCGGCTACCTGCAGGTCGACGCGCAGTTTCGCACCAAGGTGCCACACATCTTGGCAGCGGGCGACGTGATCGGTTTTCCCGCTTTGGCGTCGGTGTCGATGGAGCAAGGCCGCGTCGCCGTGTGTCATGCGTTCGGCTTTTCGTATAAGAAAGAGGTCGCGCAGGCGATGCCCTACGGCATCTACACGATCCCCGAGTGCAGCTCGTTCGGCGAAACCGAAGAGAGCTGCACCGAGAAGAAGATCCCGTTCGTCGCCGGGCGCGCACTGTACGAGAACAACGCGCGCGGGAAAATCACGGGTGATCTCGAAGGCATCACCAAGCTGGTCGTGAACCGCGACAACCGCAAGATCCTCGGCGTTCACGTGATCGGCGAGCGCGCCAGCGAGCTCGTGCACATCGGCCAAACTGCGATCCTGCTCGGCGGCACCGTCGATCTATTCATCGACATGGTCTTCAACTACCCAACCCTCTCCGACTCCTACAAATACGCCGCCTACGAATGCCTAGCAGCGCTCGCGGCCCCCGCCCCGGCTCCGCCGGCCACGCCGTAACGGCCCGAGATTTTTTCACAGGGAGATCGGGAGATCGGGAGGTTTTGTTGTTCGAGCCGCACGAGGCTCACGCAGCGACTGCGCAGGATCCGTTCGACATCGTTCGTCTCGAGCCAAAAAATTCTAACCCGGTAGGGACGGCCCTTTCGGGCCGCCCCCCGGACAGAACCCGGCGAGCGGATTTCCCGCACCGGGCTCCCACCTTGGGTCAACGGAGACGCGAAGAGCTTCTTCGCGGTCCGATCCGCTGCACGGGTCG
>JBBRMI010000431.1:0-2188 GCA_038230915.1 Polyangiales bacterium
ACTCCCGGATCGCTGATGACATGAAGCACGAGGTCACGGGTCCAAAGATGCTTGCGATAGAGCAAGCCGCGCTGGTTCAGGCCTCGGGCGGTAGCCTTCGCGCCGCTACCCGCCAGGTATTGGCGAAAGACCTCGCGCACGAGTTCAGCTTCATCCGGGTTCACGGCCAGCTTGTTCTTTTGCCCCGCGGGGGTCGCGACCTTTTCAACACGAAAGCCAAACGGGGGCATCGAGCCGTTGAAGTAACCTTGGCGTGCATTTTCGACCATGCCAGCACGTGTGCGCACGCCGTTGGTTTCGCTCTCGAGTTGATCGATGAGCTCGAAGACACCCTCGGCGAAGCGACCGTTCGGGTCGTCGGTCACTGCCTGCTGAATCGCGACGACGCGAATACCGCGCTTCTTTAGCGCCTCTTTATGAATGCGAGCTTTGGTCGCGTTGCGCATGAAGCGCGAGCCATGCGTCACGATGATGCAGCCGACCTCCGAGCTCGGCTGAAAAATCTCCTGAAGCATGCGGCGGAACTCGGGTCGGTTGTCGTCGGTCCCGCTGATGCCGCGCTCGACGTATTCACCGGCGAGCACCAAGCCATGGTCCTGGGCGTAGCGGCGGATGGCTTTCATCTGCGCCGGTAGCGACAGATCCTTTTCCGCTTGGTCGGGAGTGCTCACCCTTGCGTACCCGACAGCTTTTGCGGCCTTAGCCGCGACCGGACTACTCGTCTTCTTCATGGTCATTCTCGACGGACTCGTGATTCTCGACGAAGCCTTCCAACACATCCACCGCGAGGCCCAGCAGGAAATCGCGTTCCCAGAGGAACATGCCCGCCGGCTCGCCTAGGTTACTCGCGATTCGCCGCCGCGCCAAAGGCAGACGCGGTGCTTCCGTGACTGGCAGCGGAAGCGCTGCCGCACGGGGCTGCTCAAGCGTGTGCTCCGCCGCGAGCGACTCAACCTGATCTGCGGGCGCACCACTCTGGCACGCTGCTATGGGAACGCACGTAGGCCTCCCCGAAAGCGTTTTGGACATGGTCCCTGCCTTCCAGCTTCCTCAATGACAGATCTGGAAATGAAACCTCAAGAATGTCTTGAAAAAAGTCAGATTCGAGCCTATTTCGGCTGCGGCGTCTCACCCACTATCGGCGTGGTGCCATCGAGTTCGGGACTGCTTCGAAGTTTTCGCAGCGCGCGCTCTTCGAGTTGGCGCACGCGCTCAACACTTACGCCGAGCACGGCCGCCACTTCTTCGAGCGTGTGAGCGCCTTCGTTCGCCACGGCCAGCGAGCAGTCGCGCGTCGGCGTGTGGCGGTGGTCGTAGTGGCCGCGATGCTCGAGGTGATAGCGGCACTGAGTCTGCCTGCAACCAAGTTGGCTGCTCGGGTTGACGCACGCTTCGACACTGCGGAACCACGTTGCCTTGGCAGGCAACGCGCACGTTTCCTCAGACGAGCTCGAAAAGCCCTGCCCTGGTCGCATCCCAGCCCCTGACCCTTTGGTCTTTTTAGCGCCCCGTGCCTAACGCTTGCAGGCGCAGCCGCAGCAAGTACGCACGCCGCTCGCTATCGGTTTCATCGCTACGAGCCCAACCCTCGCTGTAACCCGCGGGAGTATGGCACCCCGTTGAACGTCGGCAACCGCGTCTTCATTCCTAGCGAACCGCCTTGGGGGGCCTAGCGAACCGCCTTGGGGGCTCGACCCCGCCACCGCCGAGACCAGTTCATCAGGTGTACGCCCCCATTTGCGATCGTGCACTCAGTCGCGCGTCCCTTGCAGGCGGTGCGTCACGGGTTGTCAGCGTCAGCTCGTCGTCCCTCGAGTGACGGTTTGATGCTGGCCGCTCGGATCGCTCTGGCGAGGGCGACTTAACACGTCGCAACTTGCGGTTGTATCAAGACGAGACGTAGTGAAAAACCTACTACGAACCAGCTGGCCTGCGGGCGCGACGGTCGCGTGTTGCGCAGCGTTTAACAGAGTGATACAACGGCCCGGCATGACAGAGAAGCCGATCGTCGGCATACGGCTTGACCCTGATGAGCTTGCGCTGCTTGAGGCGCTGGCCGCGCATGAGGAGCGTTCGCGCTCCGACGTGGTGCGGCGAGCGATTCGCGCTTACGCAGAAAAGCTCGGGGTGAAGGCGAAGCCGACGAAGCGGCTCAAGAAGTAGCAAACCAAAACAGACGGACCCGCGA
>JBBRMI010000432.1:0-2186 GCA_038230915.1 Polyangiales bacterium
CGCGAATCCCAATAGACGCCGAGAAGCAAAGCGTCGAGGTCTGGAAATGACTCGAACACCACTCCGCATACGACTTCCGCAATGGGCGGTTTCGCAAGCTCTGGGAATGATGGCTGTTTCTCGCCTGCCATTTGCGTGTGGCGTCAGCTTAGGCATACGCCCGTTCAGGTGCAACCGCCACCGGCCAGGCAGCTCAGTTTACAGACAGCAGCGCTAGAAAGGCACGTGTGAACTGTTAGCGATCCCGCTCGGTGACCGCGATGCCCCTCTAGTCTGGCCACAAAAAGCCGGTTCGGAGCTTCGTCTGCGAGCCGCGAAAGCGGGGCGACAACGGGAGACCTAGCACACGCGACAAAACGGATACCGCCACGGGACCTTCTCTTGGAAATTCGTTGTTCGGTGCCCGGGCCTCCAAGCGCCAAGCGCGACTACCCCGTCTTCGACTCGTTGGCGATTCCGAAGACCATGTCGCTCACGAACCGCTTGAAGGATTCGTTCTCGACGAACTGTTTGTACACCTGAGTGTCGTCCTTGAGCAGGATTTGCATCACTTTGCCGAGTGCTTGGTCGTGGGCCATGCGTGCGGTGTGCGGGGTGTTTTCCTTAGCGTTCTGAAAGGGTGGGGATCACCGCCGGAGCACGATCGTGAGCTGAGTGCGTGACTTTGTAGGCGGGGTCCTTCGTCGAAGGGTTGTCTAGAACCAACGGCAAAGGATCCCCATGCAGACGCTGACTCGGACGGAGTTTCTCGCCAAGCCCGAAGTGAAGGAAGCACTGAAGAAGTTGAAAACTGCGGCGCGCGACGCGCTTCCGGCAACCAGCTTTGCTCAACGGGAGGAGGCAATGCTGGCGATTTTCGAGGAGGCCCAGCGCGGGCTGGTCGAAGAGGACTTGCAGAGTATGGCCGATGGTTTCGGCGAATTGCTGCTGATTGGTGGCGTCGAGTACAAGCAGCACGAGCCAGGACTCGTACAATACTACTGCCTGGGAGGCACGATTCGGGTGCGCCGGTACACCTACCGTCGAGTCGACGTCCGCAACGGGCCGACGGTCGTGCCGCTGGAGCTCGTCGCCGGGTTGGCGGAGGGTGCAACGCCCGCGCTCGCGTACAACGTGCTCCTCGGTTACGGGCAGCGCGACATGCGCCAGCACGGCGAGGCGCTGGCAGCCGCGCACCGCGTGCCTCCGGCGCGGGCAACTCTGGAGCGGATGGCAAAGCGCCTGGCCAACGTGGCCCACGAGGCGGCCCCGCGTGTCGAGGCGCTCGTGCGTCAGGCGGAAAGACTCCCTGAGGGGGCGCGAGCTGTCTGCATCGGCCTGGACCGAACCTCGGTGCCGATGGCCGAGGAGCGACCTGCGGGCGCGCCTGCGAAGCCCGCGAGAAAGCGCCGGAAACCGCGTAAACGTAAGGCTTCCAAGCCGATCGACGTCAACTTTCGCATGGCCTATGTCGGCACCGTGTCCATCGTTGACGAGCACGGCGAGGCTCTCGTGACGCGACGCTATGCCGCGCCTGCGTGCGACGACGCAGCCACGCTCGTTGCGAAGATGATGGCTGATGTGCGAGCGGCCGTGCGTCGCGATCCGAGCTTGACCGTCGGCACCGTGCAAGATGGGGCGCCCGAGATGTGGACGCTCACGCGCACCGGCCTCACGAAGCTTCGAGAGCAAGGCGTGATCGCTCGCTGGGAAGAAGGCATCGATCGCTACCATCTGCTGGAGCGGCTCAGCGCGGCTCTCGAGCTGATCGAGCCCAACGCCACCGAGCGCGCGCGGCAACTCAGCGACTGGAACGAACGCCTCGATGCGCAGGATTCGGCCATCGACGGTATCGAGCGTCACCTGGACAGGTGCTACGCCGAACTGCCCTGCAGCAAGCGGGACCAGCTCTGGGAGCACCTCGTCTACATTGCCAACAACAAGGACCGGATGCGCTACGTATCCCTCAGCGCCAGCAGCCTGCCTATCGGTAGCGGCGTCACCGAAAGCGCTGCCAAAACCGTGGTCGGCCGCCGCGCCAAGAACAGCGGCCAGCGCTGGAGCGAGCCCGGACTCCGCGGCGCACTCACGCTGCGCGCACTTCACCAAAGTAACCGACTCCCGCAATTTTGGTCCTATCTGTCACGCCGTTACGTCGCCAACATCGCCGAAGCCGCGTGAGCGAGATCCGTACGTGGTCCACACCC
>JBBRMI010000433.1:0-2175 GCA_038230915.1 Polyangiales bacterium
CAGCGGTGCACGCCGTGCGCCAGGCTGCGCTCGACGCCGCGTTCGCCCTGCGGCCAGAGCGTTTCCCCAACGGCGCGCCAAGGGCCGCCCTGCCGCCTACCAGCGTGCATATCAACCCGCTCGAAGCGCTAGTCGTCACCGTCGGCAACGACGCGACCGTGGCGAACACCAACTCACCGCCTGAGCTCGTAGCGAGCCCAGCGCAGAAGGCGTCTCACGCCGCAGCGAAGACGCCGCGACGCGAGGCGCTAGCCACCGCAACCGCAGCACTTCATTCATAGATTAAACGTGACCGCTGTCTCACGCGCGTTGACAAATTTCGGTGCGCATCCAGCGTCGTCTTCACGACAGCGGCTCCATTGCGCGGTTGCTCGAGGTTGATCACAATGCCAACTCGAGTAAGGAGCTGTCATCTCCCTACGCCATGCCTCGGTTTCGTGTTTCTTTGCAGTGTTGGCTGCGGCGGCGCAGTGGCCGGTACCAGCAGGATGGGTGCCCAGACTTGCGCGCTCGTCGATTGCGCGTTCCCGCTGTGCTCGACCGCCAAATGCCGATCACTCCGGCGGGCGCGTGCTGTCCGAGTTGCCCGCCGTCCCAGCTCGGCTGCAGCAATCTTGACGTGTCAGCCGCTCATGAGTTGCGACGCGGCCTACGTATTGTCGTAGCCTGCCGTCGCGTACTGTGAAGGCTGCGTGCCGAAATGCCGCGGCGTGGCGTGTATCGAGAACGCCTGCCCGCCGAGCGCCGGCCCGTTCGTGAACAGCGCGATGATCGTCGAGACCGGCACAGCCAGCCCCCTCCGGCACCTCGGCGATCAAGCGCCTAATCCGGTTAAGAGATCTGGCGTCGCGAAGTCGCTCGCGATCAGTTTCGCCGTGCTCGACTTGAACGCCATCGCGGGCTCAACCCCGCGGCGCGAGCTTAACCGGCGTCAAACGGCGGCCGTTGGCGGATCGCCTTACGTTGCCGCCATTGCAGGAAGTGAAATCGAACCTGGGGCGGGGGGCAGCCGCCTGGCCTCGGTCGGACCCAGCCCCCTGCGTAGCGGGTTTTCGACACCCGGCTAGCTAAGCTAGCTAGCCGTTGGACTCTTGGCTACGGTTCGGTTGGTACCGTGACTGACGAAGCGGCGAAGGTGGCGCGCGTGAGGCTCGAGGCTTTGGTTTCGGACTTTGCGCTGCGGGCGAGCTCGGCACGTGCCGTGGCGGCCGCGTTCGTGGGAATAGGTCGCGTTGGCGCTGCCGTCGTTGCTGGCGGCGCTTGGTTTTGGGGCGGCGTTTTCGGTGGCGAAAGCGCCCGAGCGTGCGTCGTTCTCGGGGGCGATCCTGGTTTCGGTAATGCTGCTGCAGTACGCGGTGTCGTCTTACGTCGCGCGTCAGGCCGAGCACGTGATCGCGATCGCGTATTTCGTCGCGCTGTGTCCGTTGGTGGCGAAGGCGACGATGCGCGCGCGCGGCGTGCTGTTGTGCGGCGTGCCGTGCGTCGTGACGTTGCTGGTCATGGGGTGGCTACGCGACAAGGCGGCCGCCGGTCATTGGCGAGAGCTCGTCGGACCCAGCTACTACTTTGCCGCGACCTGGCTGGTCGCGGTGGTGGCGGCGATCGGGGCGGAACGCGCGTTGCGGTCACATGTGCGTGAAGAGCTGCGCGCCGCCCACGCGCTGGCCGGGGCACGCGAAGCCGAGGGCCGCTATCGTTTGGTGTCGGAGCAGGTGAGTGATCTGGTTTCGGTGCTCGATGACCAAGGTCGCTTCGTGTACGTGAGCCCGTCGCACGAACGCGTGCTCGGCCTGCCGGTGGCCGACGTGCTCGGTCAGACCGCACCGGAGCTCGTGCATCCCGACGACTACCAAAGCTTGGCGCACGCGTTCTCGAAGGCGCTGCAGGAAGGCTCTACTTTCACGGTCGCGCGGCTGCGCGCCAAAGACGGCAGCTACCGCTGGTTTCATGTCCGCTTTTCACGGATCGATCCCGACTCGCAGGTCGCCGGCACGGTTGCGGTCAGCGCCCGTGACATCACCGAGCAACAGCGCTTGAGCGAGGCGCTCGAAGGCGCGCGGCGGATGGAGTCGCTCGGTCGCCTGGCGGGCGGCGTAGCGCACGACTTCAACAACATGCTGCTCGTGATCCAGGCGTGCACCGAGTTGGCGTCGCGACAATTGCCGCCCGAGCACG
>JBBRMI010000434.1:0-2161 GCA_038230915.1 Polyangiales bacterium
AGCTGCGCCGGGTTGCGGCGCTCCGTCACTTCACTCAACCGCCCGCTTCGATCCTGTCGACTTGCCAGATGAACCTCGATTCCGCGATCGGACCCCTCAACGCGGCCGGATTCTGATCGCGAGGATAGATTGTCCACAACGGACCCCAGCGCTTGTTGTTCAGGCGCTGCCCGTCCTGACTATGCGCCAGGATCACGCCGTAGCGTACAAGGTCCTCCCACGGGATCGGGGCCGAGTAGTCATCCAGGGTCTTGAAGATTAGCGTGCCCGAGGTGACGCCAGCAGCCCGCATGACGTCCACCAACAGGGGTCCGGCAAAAACCGAGGTCGGCGTCCAAGGCGTGGCGGTCGTGATGCTGGTCGTGGCCAGTTTCAGAAACTCGGCTTCGCTGAAATCGAAGGTGTCGGCCGTGTCGTTATTGACCCGCCCGATGCGGCCGCTCACCGTGAGAAGTGCCTTTGACTGTGTTGCCGAGGCGAGGCTCGGCAGGGTAGCAATGGCCATCGAGCCGAGTAGCAGTCTGCGTTTCATGCATTTCCTAGGTGACTGCAATCTGATATCGCCCTTTGTACGCGACCAAACCGATAAAAAATACCGAATCACGTAACTGTTTGCGCCGTGCTTTCGTGCGGGCTGAGGCCGCAAGCTTGCTTGCGCCAGAGCGTGGGGCCTATGCAATCCCAAAGTGAGCGGTGAACGCCGGCCACAATTTTTTACGCCAGACGTCGTTGAACGCGGCGATCACGCGGGGATCCGGATAGCGATAGAACCCGATCCGGAAGCTGACCGGCATGCCACGGTCAAAGGCCTCGACGACGAGCAGACCGAAGGCGCTGACGGCCGAGATGTCGCCGAAATTGAGAGACCGCGCACGCTGGCGTTGTTGTGGCAAGGACAGGACCAGGTCCACGATGCCCAGCGGCGACACCGCCGAATGTGACGCGCGGAGCTTCAAGGCGTCGTCCATGACCGCCGCGGCAACGGCGTCGTCAACAGAGCCAGCGGCATGCGGTGATGCTGGATAGGTGGGCGTGGCAAGGCACTGTACCTACAGGCGGACGGCTAGCACAACAGCCGATGACGGTCCCGACGACCAGAGTCTGAAGTGCGCCGCAGTGCGGCGAGGGATCGCTCAGCTGGGAAGCTTCGCACGTGTCGTTGCTGGGGTGGCAAGACGACCTGTGCGTCCCTGGGCTCGGGGCGGCTGATCTGCCTGTCGGTTCGCCTCTTTCCGACGCATAGCGGCATCCAGTCAGGCCCCAAGGGTGAAGGCTGGCGCCCACGCTCCTCACCCGGTCTCTGCACTTCGCTTTGCTCCGCTTCGAGCTGCGGCTTGCGGTCGTGCCCTTGTGTCCTGCCTGGCTTGCCGCTGTTCATGCGTCAAGGCGAAACCGACGGGCAGATTTCAACCACCACACGAGGCCACCAGCATGAACGCACAGACCAACCATCCCAGCACCGACACCACTGATCCGCAGTTCCTCGGCCCCGAGGCTGGCCAACAGGCAGAAGGGAAGGCAGGGGGTGAAAGTCAGCGCGGCAGCGAACTGAATGCCAACGGCTCGGAGCTGCACCGCTATTTTTCTGTCGCGCGTGGCGCCCTGATCTCGGTCCGGTCCAACGGTGTCACCTTGTTCCACCAGATCGACGACGACTGGAAGGTGCTGTCGCGAAAGAAGGTGGACATCCCGCTCGCGCAGTGGGTGGCCAACAAGAAAGCGGCGCTGATCTCGATGGCCCGCTGGCAGCTGGAAGTCGACGAGTTACCCAGCATGCAGGAGTTGATGGCTTGGAACGACGACGGTATCTGCGAAACACCGACCGGCCACCGCGTGGAGCCCGACGGCACCGGACCCGATGGCGTGCCTTCATGGCTTCGTGCACTGCGCTTGATCTGACCCACCTGGCCACCATGAACACGACGACCATCACGATGATCGAAACACCCAGCACCGGCGCCGGCAGCCGCTTTGTTGTCGAAGCCAGTAACAGCGATCCGGCCACCTGCCACGGCCTGGAGCGCGGTAACCGGCGCGACAACCTGGCGGACTTCGAGATTCATGCGACCCGCACGGCCACCAACCAACGTGCGCGATTCTTCTTGCAGCGCGGATATTGGGTCGAGGTCTACGACGACGACACCAAGGAACTGCTGGCCGG
>JBBRMI010000435.1:0-2125 GCA_038230915.1 Polyangiales bacterium
CGTCGGCAACGACTCGACCGGTGCCGAAGGGCACCGGTTTTCGAACCTGATCGGCTCGAGTGACACCGTGCCAGCAGACGTCGGTCACCTGAACGTGACGTGGCATCATGATTGGTGGGCCGATAGCGTGAACCAACGCATGCCGCGGACGCGCCGCGGCAACATTCACGTCGTCAACAGCCTCTACACGTCGGTCGGCGATTCGTACTGCACCAACTCGGGCTTTGAAACGCATCTGTTGGTCGAGAACAACGTGTACGCCGGGGTCAAGAATCCGCTCTCGCCCGACGCCAACGGCGACATGCTGGCGCGCGGCAACGTCTTCGACAAGACGACCGGCACGACGACCGCGATCGGCAAGGGCTTCACGCCGCCGTATACCTACGCACCGGAGCCAACCGACAAGCTCGCAGCCGCGATCATGAGTGGCGCCGGACCGCACTAACGCGCGGCCTGACGCGGATCGGTGTGCTACCTTGTTTGGCATCCCCATGAAGCATCGCTTTGGCTCGCTCGCCGCAGCCCTGGGCTGCGTGACACTGTTGGTCGTTGCCTGTGGAGGCTCCAGCTTCGAAGGGCCGAGTGGAAGCTCGGGCGCGCCGAGCGCCGGCGCCAATTCGTCCGGAACCGGCGGCAAGGCAAGTGGCGGCTCCAGCGGTGGTACGGCCAGCGGTGGTACGGCCAGCGGCGGGTCGGCGAGCGGCGGCGTTGCGAGTGGCGGCACGGCGAGCGGCGGCTCCGCGACTGGGGGCACGGCGAGTGGCGGCTCCGCGAGTGGCGGCGGCGGTACGGCCAGTGGCGGCACCACCGGCGATCCGCTGAAGTGCGATGCTGACACCGACTGCGTGGCCTGCGCCTACCCGACCGCGCCGCAAACGGCAGCCGAGTGCTACTGCGCGAGCTGCGCCGGCATACCGTTGTCAAAGACCGCGTGCGCGAGCAATCACGAGGCATGGACCAAGACCTGCGGCGCCACCCCGCGCCCCTGCCCGGCTATCGCCTGCATCGTGCCGCCGATCCCGAAGTGCAAGAGCCATCTGTGCGTGGCCGGTTAGCGGCAGGCGTCAAGACAAAGCTACGGCGTCGGCGGTTGCACCTCGGGCTCGGGCTCCGGCTCGGGCTCGCCGAGCAGGAGACGATTCTTGGGGGTAATAGCGGCTGGAATGGTTTGGGTGTGCACGTGGTAGCCGGCAGCGCGCAGCCTGGCGGCTCGGGTAACGTCGATGGCGAGCGCGGGGTCGAGCCAACCGGCGAGCCCGCCGAGATCGCATCTGCCGGTCGACTGACAGCATGGCAAGACGACGACCTTGGCGCGTGCCGTGAGCGCGAGGTCGAGGACGGCGTCAGTGAGCGTTCCGCAGGCGTGGCACGACACCAGCACGTCCCCCGGTTCGATGACCACGCTTTCGAGCTTTGCCTCGCGCAACGTGACGCGCCCAACCAAGCGCGGCCAAGTACGGCTCAGGCACTCAGCGACTCGGAAGGCGCTCGGCGGCAACTTCGAGTCCACCGCTAACGCGCCCGGCGACGAGTCATCGAGCAGCAGCATCAAGTGCGCCACCAGCGCGTGGCCGCACGCCAGATCGACCACGCGACCGCCCCGAAAACGCCGCCGTGCGCGACGCGCGACCTCCCACGCTTCGTAAAGCTCCTTTCTCGGCACGCAACCGGCTTCACACAAGCTCCGCGCGACGCGTTCAAAAAGCGTGGTGCCTTCGAAGCGGTAGAGATCGTGGCTCGTCAGGCGCGAGCGGCTGGCGGGGTCGAACGTCACGTCGTGAGCATTCTAGGGCGTGGCGCTGAGTTCCGGATCACGTAAACGTGCCCCGTGTCTGCGCCGAAAATGACCGCGGTTTCGTCAAGGTTCTCCTGGATAGGCCGAGGTTCCTGGCGCGGGCCTCTGGCCCGCGCGCGCCGCGCCCAGCTGGGCGCGCAGACAAGGCCTACACACCAAGGAACGCTCAAAGACGAGCCTCACGGACCGTCGGGCACGGGCACGTTCACGTCTGACCACTCATCGCATCTTGCCCGAGTGAGCAGGGAACAACAGGAAGGCGGGAAGCCGGGAAGGACGAGAACCCGCAGATTGGGGTGGGTGGTACGGGTAAGCTCGACGCTAGGGATA
>JBBRMI010000436.1:0-2107 GCA_038230915.1 Polyangiales bacterium
GTAACCGTTCAGGGGATCGAAAATCCGGATCATCTCGATCAGTTGTGAGTTCGTCGAAGATGTCGATCGCACGGCGATCAAAAACGTGATCTACGTTGGGCGTTGGACGCGCAGCAAGAAATCGCCGAGCTCAAGGCCGCGCTCGTCGCCAAGGACGCAGAGATCGCGGGGCTGATGGCCCAGGTGGCGGCGCTCATCAAGCAGGTAACCGAACTCACTGAGAAGCTCGGGAAGAATTCGGGCAACTCGAACAAGCCGCCGTCGAGCGATCCACCGAGCACGCGCGCCGAGCGTCGTGAAAGGGATAGGAAGAGCAAGCGCGGGCGCGGTGGGCAGCCGGGGCATCTGGGATCGAAGCGCGAGTTGCTGCCACCCGAGCAGGTCGACGCCATCGTCGACGTGTTCCCACCCGAATGCAAAAACTGCTGGGCGGCGCTACCCAAGACGCCGGACCCGACGCCGCAGTGTTACCAGACGACCGAGTTGCCACCGGTGACGCCGCATACGACCGAGTACCGCGAGCACGCCGTCGTGTGCCCCTGCTGCGCGTACCGGACACGGGCGCAGTGCGACCAGAGTCAGCTCTCGCCGTTCGGTCCGCGGCTATCCAGCGTGGTGGCGTTGCTCACCGGCGTCTACCACCTGAGCCGCCGCGCCACCGTGAGCCTTCTCGCCGACGTCGTCGGTGTCCAGATCTCGCTCGGTGCCGTGAGCGCTGTCGAGGCGCGAGTAAGCGACGCGGTCAAGCCTGCGGTCGACGAGGCGTGGAACAAAGTCGAGCAGGCCAAGGTCAAGCACACCGATGGCACGAGCTGGTTCCAGGCCGGCATCATGCGCTCGCTGTGGACCATCGCCACGACGGTGGCCACGGTGTTCAAGATCCTCGCGAACGGAAAGAGCGATACGTTGGCGCCGCTGTTCGGCGACAAGCGCGGCATCTTGGTGAGCGATCGCGCGACAGCCTTGAACTTCTGGGCGATGGAGCGCCGGCAGATCTGTTGGGCGCACCTCCTGAGAAAATTCATCGCGTTCTCGGAGCGCGCAGGTCCGGCGGGCGCTATCGGGCATGAGCTCCTCGACTACATGGGCATCATGTTCGCGTACTGGGACGATCTCAAACGCGGCGAGCTGACCCGCGAGAAATTTCGCGAACACATGGCGCCGCTGCGCGTGCAGGTCGAGGCTGCGCTTCATCGCGCCGTCGCGGCGAAGATCCCCGCCGTCTCAGGTTCGTGCAAGGACATCCTGGCGCACGCTGCGGCGCTGTGGACGTTCGTCGATCGTGACGACGTCGAGCCGACGAACAATCATGCCGAGCGGGAGCTCCGCGCCTTCGTGCTCTGGCGCAAGCGATCCTTCGGCACGCAGAGCGACCGCGGCAACCTGTTCGCCGAGCGGCTAATGACCGTGGCGCACACCGCGCGCAAGCAAAACAAGAACGTGCTTGCATTCCTGACTTCCTGCTGCACCGCGGCGCTCGATGGCGAACCGCCGGCGTCGTTGTTCGCGCACGCGGCCTGATCCCAGCTACGCGGCCTTCGACAACGTCATCGGGAAGTAGCGCGTCAGGTGCCGCTGGCCGGCGCTACGCACACGTCCGGTCGCCTTGAGCAGCAACATCGGCCGGTTCAGCGCCCGTGGCGTCTGACCGAGCTGCCGGGCGAACACGATCATCTGCTCGCCAGGGTTTGCGCGCACGGCAGCGTAAAGCTCCTCGGCCAGCCCGGCCACTTCGGTTGGCGGCCGACGACGGCTCATCACCCGCCGGGGTGCGCGCGTGTTCGACGGCGTCGAGGCTGACGCGAACGCGCGCTCTACGGCTGCGGTCGCCGCGCTCCGCTGCGCCGCCAGGTGCTCGCGCACCAGCTCCTCGATCTGGTTCTGCAGATCCTCGATGGTCTTCGTAGTCATGCGTCGGAAATCGCACGCGGCGATCACGCGCTCAACCCCACCCCTGAACGGTTACCAGTCGACCACGTGTCTCCAACGACAATCCGTACAGCGAGTCGCACTTCAAGACCCTCAAGTCCCAACCTGACTACCCGGGTCGCTTCGAGGCGCCGCTTCACGCACGGGCCTGGCTGGGAGACTTCTTCGCCTGGCACAA
>JBBRMI010000437.1:0-2083 GCA_038230915.1 Polyangiales bacterium
CGACCTGTGCGGTTGCTATGTGGGCCACTTTCTCGCCTCCGCTGCCGGAAGTGGGATCATCGCTGGCGCGACGCGACGCGACGCGACGCGACGCGACGCGCCTCGCCTGTCGCCGTCCCGATCGGGCGCAGCGGGGCCGAGGGCGCGGCTGAGTCGCGGTTCCCTTCGGCAGCCGCGAGCCCGAGCTCTGCCTGCGCCTAAGCGGCGTGGGCGGTCCTCTGGGTCGGCCTCCGCGGGGTCAGGACGCCAGGCGAAAGTTCACCGACCGGGTCTCGAACCACTCGGCCTGGTTGTCGTTGGCCACCAGCGTCTGCAAGGTGGCGAGCGCACTGGACCCGGATTGAGACCACGCCATTCCGTTGTGCTTCTGGCGCGAGGACACCATGCGATCGTTGGCCTTCTCTCCACGGTTGCTGGAGTTCCGCAAGCCGAGCTCCTTCCGCACGGCGTAGCAGGGGATGTACGGTCGATTCCGCTCAAAGTACCCGATGAGCCGCTCCTGCGCCCTCGAGTCCTTGATGAACCGTCTGTCGATGGCGCGCACCAGGGCGATCGCGCCGTCGACATCTCCAAACCACAAGCGGCGCACAAGAAGCTTGACCATTGCATTTCGCTCGTGCCGGTCGTTCATGGCAGAACTCAGCCGCTCCCGGCACTTCTTCACGAGGTGAAACCAATCAAGGATGAGCTGCACCGTCCCCACCCAGGCAAACACGCGCAGCAAGGTATCCTGCAGACTGGTCAAGCCGTCGACGTGAAAGTTCCAGGTGGAACGAAGGTGGCGATTCGCCGTCAAACACGCCAGCACCAACAGGCATGTCGACATCAAATCCCCGCTCGCGTAGATTCGCGTGCCCTGCGGCATCTGGACGTGCGCCACCGTCGTGTGCACGCGCTTGAGTGACTCCGGGTCCGGCGTCTCGTCTGTGTCCCCTTCGTCCTCTGCATCGTCATCGGAATCCGTGCTGCCGGCCTTTCTTCGATGCTCCCTTTGCTTCTTTGCAACCACCTCGTCGATCGACACCTGCACGGCCACGCTCGGGTCCTCGTAGCGCACGGGGTTCGCCCGCATGACCTCCAACGTCGCTTCGTCCGGCGCCACCTTCCGCACGGCCTCGTCGACGACTTCGGGCGCGAGACACACGGCGCTCGCCGCCTTCCGCGGGGTCCGAGGAGCCAGGGTTGTGTCCCGCAGGCCCTCTGCCTGGAGCACACGCCTGGCCTCCTGCTGCAGCGCTCGCTCGGCGGCTTGACCTTCTGCCTCAAGGAAGTCCTGCGTCGTGCTCAGCGGTGTAACCTTTCCCTGGTGACGAAAACGGTCCAGTCGGCGCGCGGTCTGACGATAGGAGCCTCCCAACGCACCTTGGACGATCGCGAGTTCCTTGAACCCGATCGTCCGGTACCACTCCTTGCCCGTCAGACTGCGGAACACGTCGCGCGAGGTGTCCAGCACCACCTTCTCCTCACGCACCACAAGATGACAGGGGAAGGAGAGACGCCCGATTTCGCCGTCGACACGGTAGGGTGTACGATCCTCGACGAGGGCTCCGCCTTGGCAGGCTACCTCGCTCTCCGCTTTTTTTTTGAGACGGTGCCGAGATGCTCCTGCAAGGCCGCCCGCATGGCTGGCCAGGCCGTGTTGAGGATCGCCTGCTCCGAACGATCGATGCTCTCGCCGTCCTTCTCGGAGAGCAGCAACTCGAAGCTACCGTCGGGCTGGGGCTGGGCCTCGCCCATGGACGCCATCTCGGTCTCGGGGATCTTCTCGACCGTCACGTGAGTTCGGACGCGGTACATCTCCCCGCCAAGGCGCACCACCTTCACCGTGTCCCCGGCTGGGCTGAGTTTGTCCTTGGCCATCCCGTCGATTCAGCACATCCACGCTTCGAATGCACCTCGAAGGTTGTGGGTCGTCCGAGATCGGCGCCATGAGGTGACACTTCGCCTCCCGCCCGAGCGGAACACCTGCTCATCTGTTCCGGTGAGTAAACATGCGCCTGTCAGCGCACGGTCCCTACCGTGGAGAAACGCTCCATTGGGGAGCGGATGGGAAATCCGCCCCATTAGCAACCGTACAGGTCGA
>JBBRMI010000438.1:0-2048 GCA_038230915.1 Polyangiales bacterium
CCGTGTCGACGCTCGGCACGGCTCCGCCGGCCAAGTGCTCGAACAGCGGGTCAGCGGCGAGCCACTCGAAGTCGAACACGCGCCGCGCGCCGACTATCGAGGCGTCGATGAGCAGCTGCATCTGGGTATGCATCGGATAGACCACCTGCTTGCCCGATTTGAGATGGCCGAAGTCCCGGGCCAAGCGCTGGCCGAGCTTCTCGCGCTGAACAAAGGCATTGAAATCGACGAGGCCGCCGACCCCCGATAGGGCAGAATCATCCGGTCCGCGTGCCAACTCTCGGACATCAGCACGGCGGACTCGACGGCCGGAATTCTGCCACTCCCAGCCCGCTGCCCTCTTGCATCCCAGCGTCGCTCGTCGCACCTTCCAAGTGCCCGGCGCGTTTGGTGGTTTTGTCATAAGCAAACGGATCAACGAGCGAGCCGGGTCCGAAATTCCGGCTCTTCGTCGAAAGCAGGGGAAGCGTGAAAGCGTCGGTCTCGGCGCCTGACACGGCCCTCGCAGCGCGAGATCGACGTGGCGTCTCACGAGCCGAGGCCCGCGCCAGGCGCCGGTTTCTGCGAGCTGAGGCAGTCAGGCGGCCCTGGCGAGAGGCGTCGGAAGACCAAGTGCCAAGAAGCGCTTGATTCCGTCGGAGTTGCGGACGGGGTTGGCAGTGATGAATCGGAGTTTGGCGAGCAGGTAGGCGTGATTGCGGTAGCCGCGGCCCCGACGGACGAGCGTTTCCCAATTGTTGTTGAGGGCCTCGATGCGCCCGGTCGGAGGATGGTGCTCGCCGAGAGCGACAATCTCGTCGAGATGCGCCTTGAGGGACTGGTGGAGCTTGCGCATGGGCACGTTGTCGCGGCGCTCGGTGCGCCGCAGGATGCGCCAGATGCCGTCGTACAGGGTCTTTCGGTCTGGAGCGCGCAGTACGGCGCGAAGCTCCTCGACAAGCTGATAGGCGCGAGCCAGCTTGCCATTGAGCCGAAAAATCAGACGCAATCGGGCACGCTGCTCGTCGTTGCTGTGATCCCAGGAGCGGAGCACGAGCCAGCGAGCACCGCGTCCGACCTCACGAAGCTCGGGACCGGCGCGGAAGAAGATGGATCGGCGCAGCTCGGTGACGGCTTCGCCTGCCCGCTTGATGACGTGAAACGGGTCGTGAACGATGGCGGCGTGGGCGAGCGCGGAGTCGTCGCGGATGGCCTTCTTGAACGGCTCGTGCATGTCGCAGGCGAACAGTCGAATCTCGGCTTTCTGCTCGGGGCTGAGAGTATCGAGCCAGCTCTTGAGCGTCTCGCTACCGCGGCCATAGCCGATCCAAACGGGGACGCCGGTCTCCAGGTTGCTGACGACGGTGACGAACTTTTCCTTGCGCTTGTGCCGACGGCCGAGCCACTTTTCATCGACGCCGACTTGGCGCAGCGGCGGGGCCGGCACATTCCGATCCCAGCGCTGGATGGCGTCGAGCTCTGCTCGGCGAACGGTGTGCCAGCTGAGGCCCCACTTGGTGGAAACGTGAACCAGCGGCATCGAGAAGGCGTCCAGGGCCAGGTGCTGCTGAAGCCGCCGTGTCTGCCGCTGGTACGGCTCCGCCCACGCCAAAAGCTCCACTGCTCGCGCCCCGCAACGCCGACAGAAGAGGCGCCAGGGGGCGTACTCGATGATGACCGGATGTCCGCTGCACGGCAGGTCCGCCCAGCGGCGCACCGGTTGCTGCTCGTGGCAACTGCCGACAATCGCCAAGCATTTTGCGCAGCGCGGCGTGAAGCGACGCGAGAGAACAAGCACGAGACGAGCGTCAGGCGGCACGTCGTAGCCTTCCACCGGCTCGATGCGCGCTCCGCCTCGTCCTTCCCATCGATGCTCGACCACGATCCATCCTCGAAATCCGACAATCTGTGTGAGAATCTTCGTGCGCTGGCTCATCCTGGCAAACTCCCGTGGTCGTTGAACAACCTGAGAGAGCCACCGCATTTCGGCGGCGTCGATGAGCCAGCGCTCCTACCCCATCACGCGACTATCCCCGCAAAAACGCCGCCCCGACTTCCGACGAAGAGCG
>JBBRMI010000439.1:0-2005 GCA_038230915.1 Polyangiales bacterium
ACCTCGTGCGACGTGCGCTGCGTGTCCGTCACTACAGCATGCGGACTGAAAAGGCGTATTGCGCGTGGATCCGTCGATTCATCCTGCATCACGAGAAGCGCCACCCCAACGAGCTCGGCGCACGTGAAGTGCAGCAGTTCCTCGACCACCTTGCTCGTGACAGAGCGGTGAGCGCGAGCACACAAAACCAAGCGCTCGCCGCATTGCTCTTCCTCTACAACGATGTCCTCGCAATCACGTTGGAGAAGCAGCTCTCGCTCGTGCGCGCGCAACGGCCCGAACGCATTCCAGTCGTGCTCACGCCCAGCGAAGTGACAACCGTGCTTGCCGAGCTCAGTGGGCCAGCTCTGCTCATGGCCAGCTTACTTTACGGCGCGGGACTGAGGCTTCTAGAATGCGCACGGCTGCGCATCAAGGACGTCGACTTCGAGCGCAGGGAGATCCGCGTCCGCGACGGCAAAGGTCGAAAAGATCGGCTCGTCCCTCTGCCGGTTTCGATAGCAACCAACCTGCGGCTCCACCTCCAGCAGGTCCAACGACAACACCAGCAAGACCTCCGCGACGGCGCAGGCTACGTCGAGCTTCCGGATTCACTGCGGCTGAAGTTCCCAACGGCTCCACGCGAGTGGCCATGGCAATGGTTCTTTCCCGCGACCCGCAAATACCTTGACCCAAAAACCGGGGAAGTCCGGCGCCACCACCTGCACGAGACCGTGGTCCAACGCGCCGTACGTCAAGCCGCCATCACCGCACGCCTCTCCAAGCGCGTCAGCTGCCACACGCTGCGCCACTCCTTTGCCACCCACCTCCTCGAGTCCGGATCCGACATCCGCACCATCCAAGAGCTGCTCGGCCATCGCGACGTCGCCACCACGATGATCTACACCCACGTCCTCAACCGCGGCCCCGTCGGCGTCCGCAGCCCCCTCGACACCCTCCCTAAATCCCAGAACTCCCCTTAGGGCGTTATCCTGACCTGCCCTTATCTCGCCGAGACCAGCCTTTTTCGACCAAATCGCCACCGCGCGTCCCGCCCCCGCCGCGTTTATCCAGCGCAACAAAGCCGCCCAACCCAAACGCTCGCAATCCAATTATAGTTGAACGAAGCCGCTCCGCGGCAGCTGTTCAAGCGCGCTTCTGAGCCCGATCCGGGCCATTGAAGCACTGCGGACGACCGTACGGAGCCGATGATTCGCGCTGCGTGCCTACGGCGTGATCCTGGTGTGGTTCCGGCAACGCCAGTTGCCGCCTGAAACAGGAGAAACCCATGGGCAAGTTGCGCGAAAAGATGACGGAAGATCTGCGACTTCAGGGCTGTGCCCCATCGACGTGTGAGTCGTACTTGAGCTGTGTGCGGGCGTTTGCGGCCTATCACCGGCGCTCGCCTGAGCACCTCGGCGAGGCTGAAGTGCGGGCGTTCTTGCTGCACTTGGAGGCAAAGAAATCGAGTGCATCAACGCTCAACGTCTACGCCTCGGCGCTGAAGTTTCTGTACCGCGTGACCCTTCAGCGGCCAGAGTTGGCAGACAGAATCCCTCACCCGCGGAGGATCGCACAGCGGCTCCCAGATGTACTGACAGGTAGCGAGGTTGAGCTCCTGCTTCGGAGTATCCAGTCCCTCAAGCATCGGGCGATCGTGATGACTGCCTACGGTGCAGGCCTGCGCGTCAGTGAGGTGTGCGCACTGTGCGTCCAAGACATCGACAGTCAACGAATGGTTATCCATATTCGCCAAGGCAAGGGCAAGCGCGACCGCTTCGTGATGCTGCCCGAGCGCGTACTTGCTGTGCTGCGCGAGTATTGGGGCAAGGAGCGCCCCGTCCGCCCCTTTCTCTTTCCGGGTGAGCTGCCCGGACGGTGTATCTGAGCGTGTCAGAATTTTCGTGTAAGTGGGCGGAAGGGGTCGCGCCGGACGGTCTTTCCTGAGAAAGGAAAGAAGTCCGATGAAGAAGCCGATACGCAAAGAATTGCTCGACGAGCTGCTCGCCGAGTACAGCTCGCCCGA
>JBBRMI010000440.1:0-1942 GCA_038230915.1 Polyangiales bacterium
CCGAGCTCGACTGGGAAGCGCGAATGATCGTAGGCATCGAGCGTGCAGCCGACAAAGCAGCCTCGCCCTCGCTCGTACCCTCGGCCTTGGACTACCTCGTCAGCCGCGCGATGAGCGGCAAAGCGGGCGACATACTTGGCTTTGACTGCTGGGTCATTGTGATAGGCGCGTAGGGTGTTCATTGTGTTTTCTCCATGCGGGGCTCATCCGGCGCTGCCGGTGCGGGTTGGGCTACGTAAATAGAAAGGAATTTCAGCGTGAAACCGAACTCCTTGTCGAGAGCGTCGAACAGCCATTGCGGCGTACCCCAAACGTCATTGGCGCTGGAAAAATGAACCGAGAGGTCGCTCACTCGGGCCTCTCTGGGGTCATAGCTGCGCCGGATGGATCGGGTCCGCCGAGTGATGGATGCAAGCCGCGATTGCGCTCGATCACCTCGAAGTAACGCCGCGCGATCTTCCAATCCGCGTCGTCGATCCGTGTGTCATCGCTGTGGTAGTTCAGCGCGAACGAAAGTTCTCGCTCGGTGATCGTGCGCGCCGCGTCTCGCGCTTCCCCTGCCCCTGATTTAGCGAGAAGGGTGGCAATTCCGAGTAACCGGGACCGGACACCGGGCCGCAGTTCTGACGACGCAGCCATCGTGCGCAGAAACGTGGCGTCGTTCATTGCCAAGAATGAGCCCCGCGTCTCCGCATCGGTGAGCGCCCCTGCCTCTTTTGGCTCTTCGGTCGCCAGCTTCCGCCCAAAGTCCCACATCTCGTTCAGCCAGTGCCCGGACGGAGGTGGCTCCACGCCGTAGAAGCCGAACTCGATGCAAGTCTTGACTGCTTGCGCGATTGCATCGTCACGTCTTCGCTCTGCCGGTGCGGGAGGGGCGGCGAGAGGGGCGGCGAGGGCGGGCATCGGGGCGCTGTCGAGGATAATGTCGCGTAGTTCGTTGCGCTGGGCCAAGACGCAGGCTGGCCGGTTGCAGAAGTAGCTGCACGAGTGAATCCCGTCAGGCTGGCTCGCGCTCTCGTGTTCGGTGGTCATGCTCGCTCCTTGTTAATTTGGTGCGGAGTGTTCGGGCTTGGGTTCCGGTTAGCACGGCGTTAGGCCACAGCGGCCCATCCAGATTGGTCGTCCTCGTCGCATGGGCAGACCATGCGAACCTCGGGCGTGCGCCACTTCGCAATCAGCCCATCGGCGCCGACCTTGAAGATGATGTAGTCGCCGTAGCCGTTGTCGCCGTGGCACAAGAAGTCGCCCGGCACGTAGAACCCGGCCCACTTCGCCGCGCGCTTGCGCTCATCGTCCAGCAGCCAGTATTCGCCAGCGTCGCACACCTTGTAGTGCACGTCTGCCGTTGTTCCCTGCGGCCAGTCCATCACCATGCCGTCGGCAAGTCGGATAACCGGCGTCCAGGCATCACCCTTGCGCGCGGGTATCAGCGTGCCATCGGCGTCCTCTGTGCCGTTCACGGTGGCGTCCTCCCAGTAGCGCACACCTGCGCTCACTTCAATGTAGGTGGCTTGCATAGTTCCTCTCGGTTTTCAAAGACTTGCCGGCGGTCGATCCAGATAACCCCGTGCATGTCGCCGAATGCCCGCGTGTAGTCGATCAGGCTCGCACTGCGGCGCACGCTCATCTCGGCCGTGCTCTCGCGCACGTTGACGAACTCGCCCTCAAGGCCTGGGATCATCTCGCTGCCTTCCTTTGTGGCGGTCGCGTGCCCGGAGACGAGCAAGACCTTCCACTGCACGGCAGTTCGCTTCTTCCCAGCCCACTCGACGCCCGCCTTGGCAATGTCTCCGCACATGGCATGAAACCGCGCGTTCTGTTCGGCATTGCGGGTCGCTTCCTTGATGGTCACGACCATCCCCGGCTCTGCCTCGGCTACTGCCGCCATTGCCCTACGGCGGGCCTCGGGATGGACGAGGATGAAACGAGAGCCCATGCCTAG
>JBBRMI010000441.1:0-1913 GCA_038230915.1 Polyangiales bacterium
AAGAAGCCAAGGAACGCGCGGCCTCCAAATCCGACGCACGCTCCAAGAAGCGCGCCAGCTAGCCGGCGCCCAGCGCCGAAAAGCGCGCCTCACAGCCATTTCTTGGCGCCGGAATCACGCGGGTCACGACAGCCGGCAACACGCTGTCGGCTGTAACGAGATCTCAGCTACACCATCCGGCGCAGGAGCCGGGGCCGCTGGCTCGAGCTTCGCTGCCGCGGGCGTGGGTGGCAGCGCTGGCTCTCCTTCCGCTGATGGCAGCGCGGGTGGCACGATCGGCGGCAGCTCCGTCGGTGGCGCGACATTCGGCGGCGGCGGCACGGCGCCAGCTGGCGCGGGCAGCGGTAACGGTAGCGGCGGGCACGCTGGAACGGGCGGCGCCGATCCGGGGCCGCTACTCCACGTGTTCGTGCTGACGCTGGAGAATCACGACGAGGTGAGCGTGATCGGGAACACCACCGACGCGCCGTATCTCAACGGCCTCTTGGCAACGGCGGCTCGCGCGGCCAATTTCAAGGACGAGCTGCCGCTGGCGCTGCTCAGCGAGCCTCACTACGTGTGGATGGAGGCGGGCACCAATGTCTTCGCTGACCACACCTTCGATAGCGACGACGTGCCTTCCGCAACGAACAGCACCGCGGACACCCAGCACCTTTCGACGCAGCTCGATGGCGCGGGCCTGTCATGGATGAGTTACCAAGAGGGCCTGGATCAAACGACTGGGCTGTGCCCGATTCACGATGCAGGCTACTACGCCCCCAAGCACGATCCCTTCATCTTCTTTCGCGACGTATCGGGCAGCCCACCGTCGGCCACGAACCAGCGCTGCGCGGATCATCACAAACCTATCGGTAGTCTCGCGGGAGATCTCGGCAACGCGACGGCGAGCTTCAACTTCATCACGCCCGATCAGTGCCACGACATGCACGGGCAGAGCGGTTGTCCGGAATCGAACACGATCAAGGCCGGCGATCAATGGCTCTCGCAAAACCTGCCCCCGCTGCTCAGCTATTTGGATCAGCACGCCGGCGTGCTTTTCGTTACCTGGGACGAGGGAGAGAACACACTCAAGCTGCCCTTCTTGGCACTCGGTCCAACCGTGAAGCACGGTTACGTCGGCAACGTCGAGTACACGCACAGCTCGATGCTCAAAACCATCGAACGCATCCTGGGTGTACCGGTACTGATGCCCGTCCAAGGCGTGAACGACCTGTCCGACCTGTTCGCAGTCGCGCCGTTTTGACCGGCGGAGCTAGAGGGCGGGCGTAAGTGCGTCTTTGCGACATTCCAGAGTAATGGAAATGGGCTCCCCCGCGATCAATCTACTCGCAGCGATAGCGCTCACAGCCGAACCGTCACGACCGAAGCTTTCGGTAGCGTAATCACCGAGCCTTCGGTCAGGCTCAGCTTTTGCGATTTGGGACCGCTGGAAGGGTACACCTTGCCGGTGGCATCGCCGCCGACCAAGCCGCCCGACGTGTCCGCGCTCAGGACCTCGACGGTTGCTTCGCCCTTGAGACCCGGTACCTTGAGCGTAGTCTTGAACGCGGTGTCGGGGTTCTTGTTGACGAATACGAACGACAGCTTGCCGTCGGCGCGCTTCGCCATCCACCCCGACAACGCTTCCTGATCGGTCTGCCCGCGAAGCAGCGTCCCGGTCAGCGTATTTGCTAGCATTTCGAAGGCCCAGTACGTCGGGCGACGCACGTTGGCGCCCTGTGGGTCGGAGCTCATCGACAGCACGCCATAGTCGCCCAGGCGTTTGTCGCGGCCGTTGTACATCGCCCACAGGTTGGCCAGCTGAATCGGTGATTCTGCCAAGTGTCCTAGGTAGTCCGCAACGAACAGCGCGTTGACGTGCTGCAAGATCTGCGATCCTGGGTTGGAGTCGACCGAGTTCCACTCCGTTAGCC
>JBBRMI010000442.1:0-1906 GCA_038230915.1 Polyangiales bacterium
CGAGTCCGAGAAAGGCCCTGCGCGAGCCCGGCCCCGCCTCTGGCTTGCCCGAAGCCCCTGCCGAGACCGATCCCGATCCCGCTGCCGGACCCCTTCCTGGGGCCGCCCTCGCGCAGGGCCCCGACAACGGATCAGGACTGGGCGTGAGCCGACGGCGCTTGAACGGCGCCGGGTCGCTAGTATTGTGACCGAGCAGCGTCCTAGCCCGGTCCCCAAAAGGCGTGTCACCCTTGTCGTTCGTTCTCACTGAGCCACGCGCCCCCGAGGTGCCGATCATCGTCGAAGTCCCCCACGCTGGTCTGGAGGTCGACGCAGAGACCCTCGCTACGCTGGTCGCGCCCGCATTGGCGATTGGCCGCGACGCGGATCTCTACGTCGACGAGCTCTACGCCGACGCGCCGGACGCCGGCGCCACGTTATTGACGGCGCGCGTGAGCCGTTACGTTTGCGACTTGAATCGCTCGGAGCACGACGTGGACCGCGACACGGTGCTCGGAGCTACCGGTCGCGCCAGTCCACACGGACTGATCTGGCGCTCGACGACCGACAACCGCGCCGCGATCGCGCGACCGCTGCCCAAGGCCGAGCTGGAACGACGGCTGCTCGCCTACTACCGGCCGTACCACGACCGCCTCGACGAGCTGGTGCGCGACCGGCTCGCGCGTCACGGCTTCGTGATCGTGGTCTCCGGTCACTCGATGCCCAGCCGCGGCCGCGACGGGCACGATGACCCCGGGCGCGAGCGCGCCGACGTCGTGCCCGGCACCCGCCAGCAGACGACCGCCGCGCCTGCCGTCATCGAGGCGGCCGAGCGCGTGGCCGCGCGTTTCCACTTCGGCGTCGCCCACGACGAGCCTTATCGAGGCGGCCACACGACCGTGCGCTACGGTCGCCCGAATACCGGCATCCACGCGATCCAGATCGAGCTGAACCGAAAGCTCTATATGGACGAGCTGACTCTCGCCAAAAAACCCAATGAATTCAGAGTTGTCCGGAATTTTTGCGGGGCTTTAGTGCAGGAGCTGTCGGTGCTGCGCCAGGTGCCGATGGTGCGTGCGAGCCGAGGCTGAGCGTTTGGCGAGGACTTGTCCCCTTGACTTGGGCGGGCCATGAACTACGTTCCGCGGCCTTCCCCATGGCTCGCAGCGAAATCACCGGCAAGCGCCGCTTGGCAGCTCAGAACGTTTCTCACTCGAACATCAAGACCAAGCGCTGGCAGAATGTGAACGTGCAGCGCCGCCGTCTGTGGGTGCCCGAGCTCGGTCGCCACGTTACGCTCAAGCTCACCACGAGCGACGTGCGTTCGATCGACAAGGTCGGCTTCCTGGCATACGCCAAGAAGCACGGGATGAATTTGGTCTAGTTCGTATTGGCGCCTTGCTGAGGGCGCATTGCGAACGTTTTGACCTGTGGCGCAGCGGGCGCTCGGGCTCGCCGAGTTCGTTGCGACCCACTCTCGATCGCGGATCGTGATTTGATCGCATCTCGAAAGCGAGCGGACGAGCAGCAGCTGGGGCGAACGGCAGCCGGTGGGCGCGAGCCGCAGCCGCCGCGCGAGCCGCACGACGGCTCCTGGGTAGGCCGAGGTTCCTGGCGCGGGCCTCTGGCCCGCGCGCGCCGCGCCCAGCTGGGCGCGCAGGCAAGGCCTACACACCAAGCAACGCTCAAAAGCGAGCCTCACGGACCGTCGGGCACGGGCATGTCTGACCACTCATCGCATCTTGCCCGAGTGAGCAGGGAACAACAGGAAGGCGGGAAGCCGGGAAAGGACGAGAACCCGCAGATTGGGGGTGGGTGGTACGGGTAAGCTCGACGCTAGGGATAGCAATTGGGCCTCAGTTGCCTGCTCGAACACCTGGAATTCTTCCCGCCTTCCCGCCTTCCTGTTCGCTCGTTGCTCGAATCG
>JBBRMI010000443.1:0-1838 GCA_038230915.1 Polyangiales bacterium
AGCCTGTCAGAATTTTCGTGTAAGCGGGCGGATTGATTCGCGCCGGGCCGCCTTTCCTGAGAAAGGAAAGAAGCCTAATGAAGAAACCGATCCGCAAAGAATTGCTCGACGAGCTGCTGGCCGAGTACGCCAATCCCGAGGACCTTACTGGGCCGGAGGGGCTGCTGAAACGGCTTACGGGTGCACTCGTGGAGCGCGCCCTCCAAGCCGAAATGACCGACCACCTGGGCTACGAGCAGGGAGCAGCGGAAGGCCAGGGTAGCGGCAACTCACGCAACGGCGCCGGCAAGAAGACGCTCCGGACAGACCAAGGTGAGGTCACCGTGGAGGTGCCTCGCGACCGCAACGGCACGTTTGAGCCAAAGCTGGTGAAGAAGCACCAGCGGTCGTTCAAGGGCTTCGACGACAAGATTCTGAGCATGTACGCGCGCGGCATGAGCGTTCGCGACATCCAAGCACACCTCGCCGAAATCTACGGCACGGAGGTTTCGCCGGACCTGATTTCGAGTGTCACCAACGCGGTCGTCGAAGAGGTGCAAGCTTGGCAGGCTCGGCCGCTCGACGCCGTTTGGCCGATCGTTTTCCTCGACGCGCTCGTGATCAAAGTCCGCGACCAGGGTGTCGTCCAAAACAAATCGGCCTACATCGCGCTCGGCATGGGCGTCGACGGGCACAAGGAAGTGCTGGGAATTTGGCTCGAAAGCACCGAAGGCGCGAAGTTCTGGTTGAAGGTGATCAGCGAGCTGAAAAACCGCGGCGTACAAGACATCCTCATCGCCTGTTGCGATGGGCTCAAGGGCTTCCCTCAAGCCATCGAGGCGGTGTTTCCAAAGACGGTCGTTCAGACGTGCATCGTGCACATGATTCGCAACTCCATGCGCTTCGTCGGCTGGGTGCAACGTAAGGCCGTCTGCGCCGAGCTGCGCAACGTCTACTCGGCGCCAACTGAGCAGGCTGGCCTGGCCGAGCTCGATGCGTTCGAGGCCAAGTACGCGCAACGCTACCCAGCTATCGCGTCATCGTGGCGCAGCAACTGGGAGCGCGTCCGGCCGTTCTTCGACTTCCCGGCAGACCTGCGACGCTTGATCTACACGACGAACGCGATCGAATCGCTCAACTTCCAATTGCGAAAGGTCACGAAGGCCAAGGGTCATTTCCCCAATGATGAAGCCGCCACCAAGTTGCTCTACCTGGCCCTACGAAATGCTGAAAAGAAGTGGACCATGGTGCCCCGCTTCTGGAACAGTGCACTCAATCAACTCGTGATCTATTTTCCAGGAAGGCTCCCGGCGTGAACTGATGCCGCCCCTTACACGGAATTTCTGACACCTCCGCGAGCCCGCGCACCCGCTCCAGCAAATCGCGAAACTCGCCATCGGCCGTGAAGTGCACGCCGTAACGGTCTGCCGAAAGCGGTTCGAGCCGGCGCGTTTTGTGCGCCTCCGCCGCCGCGCTCGGCTCGGTTGGCCGAGCTTCAAGCGTCCGAGGTTCGGCCGTTGGCAGCTCGCCCTCCAGCGTGGCCGCTGCGTCTACGGGCGCGCGCGACTCGGCTGCACTCCCGACGTCGAGCGTGGCCCGGGCCGGCGCAGGCAAGCGACGCACTGAGTCGGGCACGTCGGGTCTCGGAAAGCGGGCCGCGAGCAACACCTCCACCTCCCGAGCGCTTTTGCGCGTGCACAGCTCGAGCAGCTCCGCACCGTTCTCTGGGGTGACGTGCTTCTTCATCAAACTGAGCGCAGACGCGTGCAGATCCCCGCGCGCCACCAGTTCGAACGCCTGCGCATGATTCCGACAAACGCGCGCCGCCGCTATGTGCCGACCCGCGGTCGACTCGCACA
>JBBRMI010000444.1:0-1820 GCA_038230915.1 Polyangiales bacterium
CGGAACGTGTCAACGCAGTTGAGACAGCAGGTGCGAGAATTCTATGAAGCGATCGCGGGAGGCAGGGCCTGAGCGCTGTCGCCGGGGGCGAGCGTAAGGGTCAAGGCTTCGAGCGGGTTGATGTGCACCTCGGCAGGAGGCAGCGCAACCCGTGGCGGCCCGTTCGGGAAGCGCTCGGGATGCGCGGCGTGCGCAGCATCGAGAGCCGCCTGACGGACCGCGCGCACGGCGTCGATGCGCGCAAAGAAGACCTCGGACGGCGTGAACAGCGCCAGGCCGGAGTGGTGATGGTCGTCGTTGTGCCACCCGAAGAAGCAAGCGAGCCAGCGGCGGGCCTCGTCGAGGCTGCCGAAGCGGCCCGGGTAGTCGGGTTGATATTTGAGAGTTTTGAACTGCGCCTCGCTGAAAGCGTTGTCGTCGGAGACGTGCGGCCGGCTGAAGCTCTGGTTGACGCCGAGGGTCGCCAGCAGTTGTGCGAGGGTGTCGCTCTTCATCGCGGCGCCTCGGTCCGAGTGCACCGTGAGGCCCGGCTCGACGCCGTGACGCGCGACACTTTCGGCGAAGAGCTGTGCGGCGAGGTGCTGGCACTCCTTGGCTGCCACCATCCAGCCGACGACGTACCGACTGAACAGATCGATAATAACATATGC
This sequence comes from Polyangiales bacterium, assembly GCA_038230915.1. Classification (GTDB taxonomy): domain Bacteria; phylum Myxococcota_A; class Polyangia; order Polyangiales; family Polyangiaceae; genus PMG-095. Next base: position 651 of record JBBRMI010000444.1, read on the forward strand.
GTGAAGGAATATGCCTTTTTGCAGTGTTGCCAACTTCGTAATATCCCATGTCCAGACCTGGTTGGGCGCGGTTGCCGTCAGCGACGGCTTCACGTAGGCGTGCGGCAGGCGCTGGTTTCGTCGCTCCTGCGACTCGCCGTGGACGGTGAGCACGCGGTAAATCGTGCGGATCGATGCGAGGTAGACGCCTCGACTGAGCAGCGTCGCGAACACCTCGTGGGGCGGCTGGTCCTTGAACTCTTCGCTGTGCATGACATCAAGAATCGCTTGCCGCTCCTCGGGGCTCAGACTGCGTGGGCTCGGTGCCCTCTCGTTCCATGTCGGCGGCAACGGCGGGCTTGTCGATCGGTACAAGGTCGCGCGGCTGAGGCCCAGCGCGCCGCAGGCGCTGGACACCGACACCATGGGGTCTGCGAGCTCCTCGACGAGGTCCGTCAGGTCTCGTCTTCGCTCTCGGGGAGCGCGATATCCAAAATCGCATACGCTTTTTTTTGGAGTCCGATGAGCGCGTTCGCGATGTGGAGCTTGCGCTCCAGCACCTCGTTGCGCTTGGTGAGCGCTGCCAAGTGGCGCTCGGTCTCGGTGAGCTTGGGCTTACGGCCCGGCTTCCTCGCGGCGAGCCCCGCCGCCCCCTGAGCTTCGAGCTGTGCGCGCCATGACGACAAGAGGGAGCTGTAGATGCCCCTCTTGCGCAAGAGCGCTTCCAGCGCGCCACGCTCGCCGGATGCGAGCGCCGCATCCGCGGCCTGCAGGATGCGGAGCTTCTCCGGAGCGGTGAACACCCGACGGCGGCGCGGCCGGGACACCGACTCCAGGCGAGCGCCACTTACCTCAGGGGCGCGGCCACTGTCCTCGGTCCGCGAGGTGATCTTAGGATCTGAAATTTGAGATGGCTTCGGCACGATCGTGGGTCCAGTCTCCGCCTTCGGCACTTAGATTACGAGGGGGAGCTGTCTCACTTCACATTGGCACAGGGGGATCTCCGTGGCGGTGACCTCGAGCACACTCAGCATGTGACCCCCACCGTTCGGGTCACTGCCGTTGACGTGATCGATAGCCGTGGCGCCCTTCCAGTCCAGGAACGCAGTGTCGACGAACATGCCGAAGATGACCGGTTTGCCTCGAGCGAGCGCGCGGGCGACCATGGCCACGCGCGCGGCGCCCATCAAC
>JBBRMI010000445.1:0-1788 GCA_038230915.1 Polyangiales bacterium
ATCCGCTTCATCAACCTCGGCGAGGAAGTGCTGAGCGGCGACTTCGAGCGCGTTCTGGCCCGGATCGTCAAGGAGGTCGAGGTTTTCGAGCCTGCCTTCGTATTCGTCGATTCCTTTCGTTCAGTGACCCAGGTGGCTGGTGCCATAGGGGAGCCAAGCGCCCTGCAGAACTTCGTGCAGCACCTTGGCATTCTCATGACGAGCTGGCAAGCCACGACCTTCCTGATCGGCGAGTACAACCTCCTCGACAGCGAGGCGCACCCGGTGTTCACCATCGCTGACGGCATCCTGATACTCACGCAGAGCCTCACCCGCAACTCGATGGTGCGCAAGATCCAGGTCGCAAAGATGCGCGGCCAGGCCACCATCGCCGGGCTGCACACGTTTCGGATCACGGACGACGGCATCCAGGTGTTTCCACGCACCCTCTCGAGCGGAGCTTCCAAGGGCGGCGCAACGGCAAAGCCCAAAGCCGCGAAGCGACCAGCGCTATCGACCGGGACGCCTGTGCTGGACGAGATGTTGGGCGGCGGCCTGCCGGCCGGCTATTCGTTGCTGGTGGCCGGCCCCTCCGGTTCCGGTAAGTCACTGCTGGCGACGGCCTTCCTGGCGGAGGGTGCGCGGCTTGGCGAGAAAGGCGTCGTTGCCGCCTTCGAGATCGGACCCGGGCAGACGCACAACCCGCGCCTCGAGGAACTCGTCGACGGGGGCCACGTCGGCGTCATTGACACCCGGGCGCTCGATCTTTCCATCGACGAGACCCTGTACGCCCTTACGGAGATGATCAAGTCCACCGGCGCCACGCGGGTCGTCATCGATTCACTGTCAGGCTTCGAGCTGGCGCTCGCGCCCACCTTCCGCGAAGACTTCCGCGAGTCGCTGCACCGCATGGTGGCGGTCCTGACAGCTTTGGGCGCGACCGTGCTGATGGTCTCCGAGTTGGAGGATCGCTACAGCGATCTGCGTTTCAGTCCCTACGGCGCCGCCTTCCTGACCGACGCGATCATCGTACAACGGTATGTCGAACTGCGGGGGGACTTGAAACGCGTCATGGGGGTGGTCAAGGTGCGCAACAGCAAGCACAGCCACGCTCTGCGCCTGTACGAGATCACCGACGAGGGAATCGTCATCGGCGAGCATCGCCCCGAGATGGAAGCGCTGCTGACTGGCCATCCGCGACCCGCGACGGCTCTGACATCCCGTTGAGGACATGTCGCCGTGCGCCCAACAGATGAGTTGAGCGACCCCGAGCGGATGCTGGGTCCGCCCGATCGCATCCTTGATGAGCGGGAAGCGGCCGCGAACCGACGCGAGGAGGCTCTGTGCGAACGCGAACAGGCACTCCAAGAGCGAGAAAAGATCGCGAACGACGGGGCAGACAGCGCCTGGATGCGTGAGGAAGAGCAACGCACAGAGGCGGAAAGAAGCGCCGCTGTCGAGACGCAAAACAGCGAGCTCCGTCAAGCCAACCAGCACCTGATCCTCGCCACCATCGAAGCCCAGGAGCTTCGGGAGGCTGCACTGATCGCTCGCCGGCGCCAGGATGAATTCCTGGCCATGCTGGCGCACGAGCTGCGCAACCCTCTCGGACCAATCCGCAGCGCCGTGGAGATCCTGGCCCGATTGGAGGACGGGCAACCAATACCGCGGCCGATTCTGGACATCATTGGGCGCCAGGTTCAACAGATGGTGCGCCTGCTGGACGACCTGCTCGACGTGTCCCGCGTAACGCAGGGCAAGGTCACCTTGCAGCGGCGGCCCACGGAGGTCACCGAGTTCATCAATCGA
>JBBRMI010000446.1:0-1786 GCA_038230915.1 Polyangiales bacterium
ACGAGCCGGAGTGAAGCACGGCGCGCGAGGTACGACTCGAAGTCCGCCCATAACCCGTTGAGAAGGACGCACCGCAGGTGAAGGACCGACTCCGCGCGGGCCTTGCCCCATCGCATTCCTGGGCCGTCGAGGCGCATCCCGACGAGATGGCGCACGGTGCCTTCGATGAGGCCACTGCCGATCACGAGGCCTTGCTGGCGAAGCCTCTGGTAGCGCATCCGCACTCGGTTCTTGGTGAAGTGGTTGATCGTGTCCTCCAGCACCGTCCGTCGGTACTTATTGCCCGGACCGGTGACGGCAGTGCCATCGAGCGCCGTCTGGAGCGTCGCGAGCACCTCGTTCAACTTGCCGTGTCGAAGCAGCTTCTTCTGCGCATGAACCCACGTTTCGAGAGGGGTCCGCTTCGTGCGCGTCCCGCGATTGACGGCCTTCCCGCAGCTCCAGAGCTTCTCTACGGCATGAATCCAGTCGAGGCACACCTCGGCGTTCGGAAAGAACTCTTGTTGCAGCGCCCACAGCGTGTCTGCACCGTCGGCTACGAACTGAACCTTCTTGAACTTGGTCGTGCCGTAACCGCGCCGAACCGCCTCCTTCTTGAGCCACTCGAACAGCGCGCGGTAGCTCTTGAACGTCGCGTACATCCGCTTGTTGACCGGCCGCGAATTCCCACCTTCGTCGGTCTTCAGCGTGCAGATGACGCCGACTGCCGCCATCTTCGCGTTCTTGGACTTCTTTCCTGGACCACGTCGCTTCTTGGGCGCGCCACTCTTCCTTTGACGAAGACCGCCGGTCCCCTTCCTGTGGGGTTGTCGTCGCTTCGCGTGTTCCGCGCTCGAGATCGCGGGCGCGCCCTTGCCATCGACCGTGATGAGCAACACGTCGGTATCGCCCTCCGGCACGGTCGCCTGCTCCAGAAAGGCTCGGGCCTCGGCACCGACGGTATCGACCATGCGAAGCACCGAGCGCGGCGCGGGCGCCCAACCCAGGAGATCTCGCAGGATCTGTCGCGTCGGCGAGAACGCCATCAACGCACAGAACTTCGCCACCAGAGTCACGAGTGGCAACGTGAAACCGCCGGGCAGTCCGAGCGCGCGCGACATCGGCATGTCGCGACGAGAGCGGGGGCGGCCGACTCTGCGCCCCGTCGGCTGAAGCACGCTGATCTTGCCGAACCTGGTGCCAACCTCGACGACGTCCACGCCTTCGACCTCGTGGGAGATGCCGTTGACCTCGTACCGACGCCCGGTGGGCCACCTCGCGGCCTGGTGCGCAAAGAAGAGTGTCATCATCGATGCTCCCAGGCGGAGCACGCCGGCCCAGAGGGCGATCTCCGCCTCAGTCGCGCTTTGCGGCGACTGCCGATGGACGAGGGCGAGCAGCCCCTGCACTTCGCGCTGGACTTCGATGTGGAGTTCGGAGACAGTAGGCATCGGGCCTTCTCGTGCTGGTTGTTGCGTCCTGAACAAGCGCATTATCCATCACGAGGAAGCCTCTGTCCATCCATTCAGCCGGCAGAATCAGCAGAATTCACCCGCCGATACCGGTGCAAAGTGGTGTCTGCACCCATCCTTGTTCGTTCTCCGGTTGAGCGTTTGCGGCAAGGCCAGAGCCAGGTGAAGACCTGCTCCGTTCGCTCGACTCACTGCCCGTCAAAGACGGTTTCCGCGGCCCATTCAGCGGGTGGCTGGGTGTGGAGGTTCCAGTAGATATCCGCTATACGCTCGGGAGCCATCTTGCGTCTGCCGTGGCGACCTCGACGGGGATCCCCTCACTGCGTAGTTGCGCG
>JBBRMI010000447.1:0-1779 GCA_038230915.1 Polyangiales bacterium
ACCGGTTGTTCGGCGCTCGAACGTCACCAATCGCTCAAGCTGCTGCATGGAGCGTGGCCTCAGCGCTCACCAAAATTGACCCGGGTCTGCGCGCCAGAAGCAACCGACCTGAGCATTTGATCTTGTGGGCGACACGTCTCGAAGTGAGGTCGGTCGAGCACCGTGGCCTCATGCGTCGGTCGACGTGACGATGTAGCGCGATCGACTCGCGATCGATTCGGGCGTACGGGTCGCGCACTCCGTACAGCGAGGAGGGCCGCCGGCCCTCCTCCTTGCTCTCCAGCCACAGCGAGCCCGGGGTAAAGGCCGCGAAGCGCCTCGCGCAACGAGGGAAGCCTTGAACGCCCAGGGCGAGCGAAGGCTCTCCGGGACTCGACGAAAACGTCGAGCAGGCCGTGAATCATGCGTGCGTCTACGGTCGGGTTTGGCGTGCTGTGCGTTCTCGTTGCCACTCGTGTTGGCCCGCGCCAACGAGACCGTATCGACAACAGCTTGTGCACGGGCGGTGCCGGTGTCCGTCGACGCACGAAACACCCGCACGCCCGAACAGTCGGTGGGTCATTTCTGGTGAGCAGACCCGGGTCAATTCTCGGGAGCAGTGAAGCAGTGGGGCAACACGTTCCCGGGCGCCGCGTGCGTCGTCGCGCCCGTGAGGGCTTCGCCGCGCACTGCCATCGCATCGACCTCATCGGCGAACGTGGCGCGACAAGTCGAGGAAGAGATCCGCGAGCATGATCCGCCGCTGACACCCGCGCAGGTCCTCGCCATTCGAGTCGAGAAGATCAAGCCGGTCTTCGACGAGCTCGTTGCCTGGTGTCGGGCCCACCAGCCGGCGGTGCTTCCGTCATCGAAGCTCGGCACCGCGATTCGCTACATGCTGAATCACCACGTCGCGCTCGGTCGATTCCTCACCGATGGAGTGATTCCGATCGACAACGGCCCCGCCGAGCGGCTCCACGTCCGCTGCGCGATCGCACGTAAGAATTTTCTCTTCGCTGGAAGCGACGACGGCGGCGAGCGCGCCGCGATCGCCTTCACCATCCTCGGCAGCTGCCGTCTCGCAGGCGTCGATCCTCTCGAGTATCTCGCCGACGTTCTGCCGATCCTGACCCGCGACATCCGCCTGGCCGACATGCCGACGCTTCTCCCGGTCCGCTGGAAAGCTCGACGCGACGCTGCGACATCCGCGGAGTAGACGTCGTCGGGCCTCGGCCCGCCCGTTGCGAAAAGTCGCGGAGAGTATCGCGCTGTCCCACGAGTAGGTGCAGTCGGGCACCTGCGGTGCAGCGTACGGACACCCGTGTGCGCTCTTGCGAACAAGTTCGTTCTGTCGCGATTGATTCTGCCTTCCGTTCAACATGAGATTAACAACTTCAGATTCGAGCGGCGTGTCAATCCTCGGGCTTGGGCTGGTATCGGGGTGGCCAGTCGTGCCAGTAAACAGCCGAGCCTTTGCGGTCAATACACCCCCGACCTCGAGCGAGCTCGACGGGCACCTGAACCGCAAAGACCCTTTGTGCATCAGTCAGCCACCATCTTTCTAGGAGTAAACGATGAACCGAATGTACGTAGCGGTCGCCTTGGGTCTGTTCGCCGTGCTGGGACCGGCATGTGAGATGAGCGAAGCCAACAAAGCTGAAGCGCGGCCCGACGCTGCGACCGTGGAGGATGTCTCGGCGCCGCTCTCATCCCGATCAGACGTAGCAGACGAGCTGGCATTGCCGCCCACATCGCCACCGGCGGTGATAGCGCAGGGGAACTTCAACGACTGCGCGTGTC
>JBBRMI010000448.1:0-1757 GCA_038230915.1 Polyangiales bacterium
AACCGGAGCACCCGAGCGCCCGGTCACGTTTTCCCATCATTTCGTGGGCGGGAATACCTACAGCACGCGCATGATCGGGGCTGCAGTTACCGCTCAAGGCAAGAGTGAGCCATATCCGGAGCTGTCTGCCGCGAGCTTCTCGTCCGCTGATCCGAACAGCCCGTACCACAACGCATTCTGGGAGGGGTGGGGATCGCCGCCGGAGCGCGGTGGTGAGCAGGTTCTTGTGACTTTGTAGGCGGGGTCCTTCGTCGAAGGGTTGTTCAAGACACAACGGCAAAGGAACCCCATGGGCACGCTGAACCGAACCGAGTTTTTCGCCAAGGCCGAAGTGAAACAGGCGCTGGCAGAGCTGAAAAAGGCTGCGCGGCGAGCGCTGCCCGCAGCAAATTTCGCGGAGCGCGAAGAAGCGATGCTGGTCCTGATGGACGAAGCCGGGCGCAGCTTGCTGGAAGAGGACCTGCAAGGTTTGGCCAATGGCTTCGGTGATCGCCTGCTGGTTGACGGCGTCGAGTACAAGCGGCACGAGCGAGGGAAAGTCCAATACTACAGCTTGGGCGGCTTGCTTCGCGTGCTGCGGCATAGCTACCGCCGCGTGGGCGTCCACAACGGACCGACCGTGGTGCCGTTGGAGCTGGTGGCCGGGCTGGCGGAAGGGGCGACGCCCGCGCTCGCATTCAACGTGTTGCATGGCTACGGGCACCGCGACATGCGACAGCACGCCGAGACGCTGACCGCAGCGCACCGAATGCCTCCGCCGCGCGCCACGCTCGAGCGGATGGCGAAGCGGCTGGCCAAGGCGGTGCACGAGACCGCGCCGCGTATCGAGGCGCTCTTGCGCCAGACCGAGAAACTGCCTGAAGCAGCGCGGGGCGTGTGCATTGGCCTGGATCGAACCTCGGTGCCAATGGCGGAAGAGCGAGCGGCCTGCGCGCCTGCGAAGCCGCAGCGCAAGCGCCGAAATCCGCGGAAACGCCGAGCACCGAAGCCCTTCGATGTAAACTTTCGCATGGCGTACGTCGGCACCGTCTCGATCGTGGACGAACAGGGCGAGGCGCTCGTGGCGCGCCGCTATGCGGCGCCCGCTTGCGATGACCCATCCAAGCTTGTTGCGAAGATGACCGCTGACGTGCGCTCGGCAGTGCGACGCGACCCCACTCTGACCGTCGGTACCGTCCAAGACGGGGCACCCGAGATGTGGGCGCTGACCCGCGAGGGGCTCGCAACGCTTCGACAGCAAGGCGTGATCAGCCGCTGGGAGGAAGGCATCGACCGCTACCACCTGCTTGAACGACTCGGTGCTGCCCTGGAGCTGATCGAGCCGAGCGCCGCCGAACGCTCGCGCCAGCTGACCGAATGGAACGAACGGCTCGACGCGCAGGACTCGGCAATCGACGGCATTGAGCGCTATTTGGAGAGTTACTACTCCGACTTGCCCGCCGCAAAGCGTGACCAACTTTGGGAGCACCTCGTCTACCTGGCCAACAACAAGGACCGGATGCGCTACGTGACCCTCAGCGCAAGCAACCTGCCTATCGGTAGCGGCGTCACTGAAAGTGCCGCAAAAACAGTGGTCGGACGTCGCGCCAAGAACAGCGGCCAGCGCTGGAGTGAGCCCGGGCTCCGCGGCGCACTCACGCTGCGAGCCCTCCAGCAAAGCGAGCGCCTCCCGCGCTTCTGGTCCCATCTGTCACGCCGCTACACCGCCAGCGTCGCCGAAGCGGCGTGACCGAGATCCGTGCGTGGTCCACACCCCT
>JBBRMI010000449.1:0-1732 GCA_038230915.1 Polyangiales bacterium
AGGCAGCCTGCGCGACGGCGCCGGCCTGGCATGGTGACCTTGTTGTAGCCCGAATAGAGATCGGCCATCAGCTCGCCCGTGCTGTCGCCGAGGACGCGCATTGGCGTCTCGCCGCTTCGGCTCGTGCTGAAGTCGAACGCGACGAGCTTGTCGCCCAGGAAGGCCCAAATGAAAGCGCGCTTGTCGGACCCGAGCATCTTAATGGATGTCTCGTCGGCAAAGACGAGCTCACAGGTGCGGATTCGCGCGAGGATCCGCGCCGAGAGCGGCGCGAGGAGCTCCGCTGCGCGATGAAAAAGATCGGTCATCGTGCTCCGCGCCATTGGAATGCCGAGCCGATCGAATTGTTTCTCCAGGCGATAAAGCGGAATGCCGTCGGCGCACTTGGCGACGATCAGGTGTGCAATGAAGCTCGGCTCGTAGGGGCTGCGCTCGAAGACTTTTTCCGGGCACGGCGCCGTGACGATGTAGTCGCCGCACGAGCAAGCGAGGGTCTCGCGTCGATGAACCCTGCGCCGGAAATGCGCTGCGACGTACGCGAACGTGATCGACGGCGTACCATCGCCGACCGGTTTGAGGTCATCGCCGCCGCACGCTGGACAGCACCGAGCCACTGCAGGCACCCGCGCCTCAAGAATCTCGGTCTCGAGTTTCTCTCGGGAAGCTGCGTTTTCCCGGCGAAGCTTCTTTGCGTCCTCGGGCTTTGCCGGTCGCCGTTTGCGCACTTCGCCGGCCATCGGCGGCATCTTCTCGCTCTTGGGCCCGAGGAGGCGTCGCTTCAGGGCCTCGAACTCCTCGCGAAGCCTTTCCAGGTCCTCGCGCAGCTGGAGATTCTCGTCCCGAAACTTACAGTCGTGTCCGTCGCTCGGTGCCAACACCAAGCTTTGATCATCGCCCTGCGCGGACGTCCATCCATTCGCGCAAGCGATCGATTTTATCCATCTTTTCGGCGAGGCACTCGAAAGAGTGTGGGCGTCGCGGCGGCTCTATGCGGCCCGCGTCGGCGTCCACGCCGAGGGTCGAACAACGCGGCTGACATCAATGCCGTCAAGCAGCATGGTCAAAGCAGTGCCGTCCATTTCAATTTCGCGCGCATCCGCGTCGAGCTTCGGCAAACGAAAGCGCCCTCGCTCGAGACGCTTGTAAACAAGGACAAAGCCGCCTCGGTCCCAGAAGAGCACTTTGCAACGATCGAGTCGCCGGCCAAGGAAGACGAAAAGATGTCCAGCGAACAGCGCGTCTCCCCACCGCTGTCGAACGATCGCGGCGAGACCGTCGTGCCCGCGGCGAAGATCGACGGGCTCCGCCGCGAGCCAAACTCGAACGCTCGAGGGCAGCGTCAACATGCGGCGAGGGCGCGCACGACGGCGACCACGTAATTGGGGTCGGTGCCCTCCTCAAACTCAACGCGCCCGGCAGGCAGAACGACGCCGAAGTGGCGACGCTCCGTGCCTTTGATGCGCACGGGCAACAGCGTCGGCGCAACCGCCAAAGCAGCTGAGCTCGGAGCAGCTTGAGACTCCTTACGCAGGCGTCGAACCCAATAGCCAACCGTCGAGACGTTTACGTTGTAGCGGCCCGCAATGGCCGCCTGCGTCGCGCCGACCTCGACCTCGTGCACGACCCGCTCCCAGAATCCTCTGCCTTTTGCCTGCGTCATGACTCCACCTCCGCGCGCAAGGCTCGGTCGGCGAAGGCTCCGCGCTCAAGACGTCGGTGACCGGACGGTTAC
>JBBRMI010000450.1:0-1690 GCA_038230915.1 Polyangiales bacterium
AGCGGCGTGCATCAGTGCTCATATCCTTGGGACCACCCTGCCCGAAGCAGGCGCGGCTACCACCAACTTGTCACCAACAGCCGTGGCGCCAGTCACGTTCTGCGCTGCCACCCGGAGTGCGTCCCGGATTCGTTTGCCAAAGATCACTACTCCAACGTCACGGCTCCATAATTGGAGGTGGGGACTGTCGCAAGATTGGGGGTGCGGCGGCGAGGTGGCTATTTTCGCATTTGTTCTCTGGCCGAGGGTGGATGCGTGGCTTGGGTGTTGAGGTTGGTGGAAATAGGGGTTGAGGGCGAGGGTCCGTGCACGGACATCCTGGAGATCAACCGGCCCAATGACTTCCGTGACATCGCTGATTTGGGTCTGACCTTGGCCGAAGCGAAGCGGTTGCTGGCGGGCGTTCAACAAGAGATCGTTGCCGGGCAGGCCAGGGACCACGCCGTTCAGCGACCGGAATGCCCGCACTGTGACCATGCTTGCCGTGTGAAGGACTACCGGGACCATGCGGTCGCAACGCTGTTTGGCCAGGTCACGGTGCGGCTTCCCCGCTTCCGCTGCCCTGCGTGTGGCGGGATCGAGGCTGGCCTTGCATGGCCGGCGCATTGCCGGTCGACACCCGAGCTGGACCGGTTGCAGGCGCAGCTCTGCGCCCTGATGACCTACCGGACGGCTGCTGATCTGCTGGAGCAGATGTTCCCGGTCGACGCGGGAGCGCATCATGAGACCTTGCGCCGCCATACCCTGAGGGTCGGCGAGGCTCTGGATGAGGGCGCTGGGATCAGGCCGGAAACGGCAGCTTCGGCGATTGTGGTGACCTTGGATTCGACGTTCATCCGCAGCTGCGCCGAGGGCGGGCGGCATCTGGAGGTGCGGGTCGGCAACGTCGAAGCGCAGTCTGGTGGCCGCCAGGTTTTCGGCGCCGTCGCCAAAGCCGATACCGACCTCGAAGCGCTGATCCGCTGCAACCTTGATGCTGTCGGGAAAGGCAAGGACACGGCACTGACCGCTTTCACCGACGGCTGCCCTGGCCTGCGGCGCATTCTCGCCGACGCCGGCGTCACCACGCGGCCGATGCTCGACTGGTTCCACATCGCCATGCGGCTGCAGCACCTGAAGCAGATTGCCGACGGCCTGTCGGCGGATGGCCCGGCGCGAGCGGAGGCGAAGGCGGTGATCGTCGACGAAGTCGAACGGCTGCACTGGCGTATTTGGAATGGCAAAGCCCAGGACGCCCAGATCAGCACCGATCGCATCCGCGCGGTCATGCACCATTTCCGGGGCGAGCCGGATCGGCGAAGGTCTGTGGCACCCTCACGAAAGCTGTGGACCGCGTTGCACGCGCTGGACGGCTATCTGACCAGCCAGAGCGCCTGGCTGGTCAACTACGCCGAACGCCACCGTGCCGGCTTGCGGGTCGGCACGTCGCTCACCGAGGGCACGGCCAACTTCTTGGTGAACCGCCGGATGAACAAGTCACAGCAAATGCGTTGGTCGCGACGTGGGGCCGACCTGCTGCTGCAGGTTCGGTGCGCCGTCTACAACGGCACGCCTGGCTCCGGCTTCGGGCAGCGCTTCCAAGCCGCTAACGATCCGCATCCGCCAACAGCTATCGCGGCGTGACCCCCAATCTTGCGACAGTCCCCATGTCAGGGTGATTGCATTACACAAAGCCATACACCGGACGCAA
>JBBRMI010000451.1:0-1588 GCA_038230915.1 Polyangiales bacterium
GTCTGCGGTCTTCTCGGAAGTGGCACTTTTCAGAAATTCAATGGGTTTGCGGGCGGGTTTGGGGCCCGCTCCCGCCTCCGAGCAGGCGCGATGTGCCATTTTGTGGAAACGCTCCACGTTTGGCTGCTCCGGGCCTCCGAAAGAGGGAGCGCCTCCACCTTGGCGAACATCGGCGGCGCGTTTTTTCGGCATTGCCCTGTTTTTCGCTTCTTGGCGCCGACAACAAACGGAGCGTTTCATCTTCGGCGAAGGTCGCAGATGCGACTTTTCGGAACTGCCCAGTTTCTTCCCTCTCCCTGAGAGCTCCACCCGAGCCCGGTGTTCTTGCTTGATGTTTGTGGCAGTGGCCGCTTCTCGACGGAGCGGGGAGCACGTGGCCGGCTGCTGAGAGCACGGGCCCGGTGACCGTCGGCGCCACGACCCTCTCGGGCGCGCCGTTCGAGCTCATGGCTCGGTCAACCTGGGCACGGGGCCCATCGGCCGCGACGGAGGCGTGTTCGCCAGCCGTTTGGCGCCCTAAACCGCGCGGCGCCGCATCATCGCCAGCAGCACGAACGCGGCGAGCCACAAGCTCACGTCAGACCCGCTGACCGAGCTGCACCCGGCGTGCATGGCGGTGGTGGTCGCGGTGTTGTTCGCCGAGTTCGAATCGGGCGTGCCAGACGTCACCGTCGCGGTCACCGTGACCTTCTTGTTGAACCCCTTGGGCACCGAGAACGTCGTGGTCAGGGTCAACGGCTCGTCTTTGGCAAGCTGGGTGTAGCCGCACGGGCTCGGCTCGGCGCAGTCGCCGGTCAGACTGACCGCCGCTCCGTCAGCTGAGGTACCCGAAATCGACACCGTGACCGGCGCTGCGATGCTCGGGCTGGGCCGTCGCGCGCACGCCCCGCATGTCAGAGGTGGCGAGTAGGTGAAGCGGTGTGTTGGGTGGCGTGGAGGAGGACCGGCGTCGGGCGCCGGAAAAGTCGGTGCTGCTGGAGGCCTTCAGGCGAGGCTTTGCGTCGGTGTCTGGAGTTTTGCCAAAGCGAGTGAAGCTCGAGGCCGAGCGCTACTTCGACTGCGGTCAGTTGCGATTCGGCTTCGTCGAAGTGACGTGCACAGCTGCCGGGAGTCACGGTTGGTGGCGTTCTCGTGCAAAGGCCGAGGGTGGTGCCCATCGTGTACGGCGCGTCGGGCCGCCGAGACGGGTCTGCACCTGGCCACGGTACTGCCCCTTGTAGCCCATCGTCAGTGGACACTGAGCCTGCCCTACTCGCTGAGGTACGCGGTGGTGAAGCGGCCATGGCTGCTCAAGCGGCTTGAGGTGCGGCTGGTGAAGGCCATCTGGCGGCATCAGCGACGTCTGGCAGCGGAACAGGGCCGGGGCTTCGTCAATGGCGGGGCCGTGTGTTTCACCCAGTGGTTCGGCAGCCGGCTCCAGTTGACACCCCATCTTCACCTCTTGGTACCGGCAGCGATGTGGGCGGCGAATGGCGACTTCGTCGAACTGGGCGCGCCTGACGAAGCAGCCGTCGCGGCGGTGCTGAAACGCACGCTGCTCCAAGCCAGAAAGGATTGGGCGAATGCGGACGAGGCCTTCGCTGAAGAC
>JBBRMI010000452.1:0-1582 GCA_038230915.1 Polyangiales bacterium
CGTCCCGGTCATCGACTCGAGTCGCTGCGAAGCCAAAGCAGACTGTGTGGAGGTGTGCCCGTACGACGTCTTCACGGTGCGCAAGCTGAGCGACGCCGAACGCTCGGCGCTCAGCCTGCTCACGCGCCTTAAAGTCTTCGTGAGACTAAGGAGACCAAACGCTACGCGGGCGCGAAGCCCGTGCCGGCCGTTGACCGCGCAGCCGCGGAACTGGCAGGCTCTCGATCTCACGAATGCACCTAAACCTTCGTTAACCTGCGAGAAATTACGCGCTAATTCGGGACCGAAGGCGCTCCGTTCCGTAGTCGCTGGCGCTCCGTAGTTGTTCGACCTCGACCTTGAGACGAAGCCGGCGCGCGCCCACGAGCATCTCGATTTCCGAATAGCAGATCGTCGAGATCGCAACCTCGCGGCGCCGGGCGCGCGTTCGACATGTGCCCTGGCCTTCCGCCCCAACTTGGGCAAGTCGAGGACCACCCAAAGCAGGGCGTGCGTATCGAGTACGATCATCACACGCGTTTCTTGTTCACGACTGTCGTGGTAACGGCTCCGAGCGCATCGACCAATAGCGCTGTCCGTCGCTTGCGAACGCCACGAGCTGGCCTGGCTCGGACCGGCGCCGACGGTTCGATAAACTCCAGTAAGCCTTTGGCACAGCCCAGAACCGGGGCAGACGGTGAGTCGACCGGAACCAAGCGCGCAACAGGTTGACCACGCTTGGTGATCAAAATCGCCCTGCCAGATGCGGCAACCTGGTCCATAAAGCGGCTGGCCAACGCCGTTTAATCATGTAGTATTGGGCACGAGAGGAGCACGGTGATGACAAGGAGGCAGTGGGCGACGTTGGGGTTTCTGATGTTCGCGGCGACTCAGGTCGGCTGCGATGATGGTTGTCTGGATGAGAAGGACGCGATGCAGGCCTTTCTAACCGACGCCTCGCACCTGACGTGCAAGGGGACCGAGGATTGCGTGGTGGTGAGCACAGGTTGCATCCCGGTGGAGCGCGGATTGTGCGGCCAGGCAGCGCTGAACCAAACCGCCGCAGCGTCCACCGAATGGAAAAGAATTCAGGCTGCTGCCAATGACTGTATGGGGGCGAGCTGCGGTCAATGTGCGGCGGGTTTCATTAACGAGTGCCATGAGGGTTTCTGCGGCGGGCCGCCGTGAACAGCGCTGGCGCTTGGCGGGTGTCGCGAGCGGGAGCGGGCGTCGACTGGCGCGGCAGTCTGACCTGCTTGCGCCGCTGGATGTGAAGCTTTTGACCTTCAATCCCTACCACCTGCGGGTGATCGCCGCTTCTCGCAAGAAGACCGACAAGCGCGATGCCTTTTGGCTGGCCAAGACCGTGCAGAGCGGCATGACGCCGCACCCGGTGTACATCCCGACCGGCATTGTGCGCCAACTGCGGGCGCTTCTGAACGAACGAGACAGCGTCACACGTCGTCTTTTGGGCTCAAAATTCAGGCTTGCGACGCGGCCGTGAACGGCGCTTCCGGACGGTGACGCAAACCAGCAACAGCTCGACACTTCTTTACGAACACCGCTACCGAAATGCCGCAAACTGCGGCGCCATGCCCGAAAC
>JBBRMI010000453.1:0-1573 GCA_038230915.1 Polyangiales bacterium
GCTCAAAATGCTCCGGAAAGTTCGCCATGTTGAAAACTCCTCGCTGGGTTGCACTGACTCACGCCTCAGAATCGAGCGCGTGTATGGGCACCATACGAGACTGGTGATGGGCTTGCTCCGCGTAGCGGCTTCGTCCAACCTTCAGCATGGACACTTGCCTGCACCCTGCTCCCAGCAAACCGGAGATCGCACTGCTCGAACCCTTCGAACGGCTTGGGCCGGAGCGCATTCGCGTGGTGGGCACCGAGGCTCAGGCCGAGCAGGCCAGGCGCGACCTGGCGGGTGTAGCGGTGCTCGGCTTTGACACAGAGTCGAAACCGACTTTCGCCAAAGGTGAATTGTCTTACGGCCCGCACATCGTGCAGCTTTCGACGGCCGACACGGCCTGGGTGTTTCAGCTGCACGACCTGGCCTGCCGTGCCTGTGTGGCGCAACTGCTCGCAGCCCACCCGGCGCTGAAGGTGGGCTTCGGATTGGGTGACGACCGCCGGCGCATCCTCGACAAGCTCGGTGTCGAAGCGCGCAACGTCGTCGATCTGAACACCGTCTTCAACCGCATGGGCTACCGCAAGGACCTCGGCGTGAAAAGCGCGGTGGCGGTTCTCTTTAACCGGCGCTTCCTGAAGTCGGGCAAGGCCACCACCTCGAACTGGGCGGCACGCCATTTGACCGAATCACAGCTGCTGTATGCGGCCAACGATGCCTACGCGGCGGAGCGTGTGTTCAACGCGCTCGCCCCGGCCGCGCGAGCGCTGGCTGTCTGACGCCAGCGCCCTGGGTGGCCGCTCGCAAGCGGTGTCTCTGCCGTCCTGTACGCTCGCCCCATTCAAGCCCCAGAGACAAGCCCATGAAAGACTTTCCCGCCCGCGAAAAAATCGACCTGACCGAAAAGGTCGCCCGCTACCTCGTGATCGCAGGCACGCTCGACAAGAACGCCACGCCCGACGACTACGACCTCGCCAACGAACTGAGCCTGGAGCTTGCCATGGTGCTGCCCAGCGAGATCTACCGCGCGATGGTCGAAGCCGCGGCGCACCCGGACGGCAAGGTTAACCCTGCAACGGTAGCGGTCATGATGCGCAAGGAACTACTGTCAGCCGCCGATGCTGACCTTCAAGTGGAGCACGTGGTGCTCCACACGCCAGGCGTTGCGAGCAAGCCGCGCAGCCGCTCGCACTGAGGAGCTTGCCTGTGCCGGGCGACGGCAGCCGCGCCCGCTCGTGGGGAACTCCGGCCGGCGAATTCGGTGCGGCAGGGCTCGCTGGGTTCCTCTTCGGCCTATCGAGGCCTAGCGTGGTGTTTGACTCTTGAGTGAACTTAAATGAGCGACGTGTCTCCAATGCTGTACGTCGGTTTGCATTGGAGCGAGCGATTGCGAGTTGCCCCGGTAGTTGAGTTGAGCGAAGAGCAGGAAGCCGAGTTGAGCAAGCTGGCGCGTTCCAAGCGTGCGAGTGTGCGACTGTCGCAGCGTGCGAGGATCGTGCTGCTGGCCGCGCAGGGTCTGCAGAACAAGGACATCGCCCAGCAACTGTGCGTGGGCCGCGTGCAAGTTTCGCGCTGGCGCGAGCGCTAC
>JBBRMI010000454.1:0-1561 GCA_038230915.1 Polyangiales bacterium
GTATCTGCTTAGCGGCATCCCACTGTGTGGGTCCATTCTTCGCTCGTGAGGCGGAAACTTCTTTCCATAATGCGCGGTTGAGTGCATCACCGATCGCGTGACACCCGAGCAGCAGCGGATTGCCGAACTCGAAGAAGAGATCGCGGTGCTGCGCAAGCGCGACGAGGAACGCACTCGCGAGCTGGCGGCGCTGCGCGAGGAGCTCGCGAAGGTGCGCAAGGAGATCGAGGAATGGAAGCGCGGGTTTCGCGAGCGCGGCAAGCGACGCACGTCGCGTACGGAGGGCCGGCGAGCGCGGTCGGGCAAGCCGCTCGGTCGTGCCGCGGGTCATGTCGGAGTGCAGCGTCCCGTTCCCGATCGCATCGACGATGAGGTCGAGCACCCGATGCCGACGTCGTGCAGTTGCGGCGGCGCAGTCGAGTCGACGGGCGAGACGGAGAGCACTGTGGTGATCGACATTCCGCCCGTCGTGCCGCAGCACACGCGCCACGTCGCGCCCGTCGGCCGCTGCGCGCGTTGCAACAAGCGCGTGGTCGCGAAGCTGCCTGGCGCAGTCGCCGCGGGCAAGAGCGTCGCCGCGGTATCGCTCGGCCCCAACGTGCAAGCGATGTCGCTCGGCCTTCGCTTCGAGCAGGACGTTCCGCTCGGCAAGATCAGCGCGTTCCTCGGGCAGTGGTTCGGCATCTCGATCACATCGAGCGGCCTGTCGCAGATGTTCGATCGCCTGCGCCGCCGCTCGGCACCGAGCTACGACGAGCTGGTCACCGTGGCGCGCGCTTCCGACGTCGTTGGTCTCGACGAGACGGGCCAGCGGCAAGACGGCGTGCCGGGCTGGATGTGGCTGATGCGCACCGACCGCGTGTCGGTGTTCCGCGTGGAGCTGTCGCGCGGCGCGTGGGTCGCCGAGGCGATGCTGGGCAAAGACTTCAAGGGCGTCGTGTGCAGCGACTTCTATGGCGTCTACACGAGCCACGACGATTGGCTTCATGCCTATTGCGGCGCGCACACGATTCGCGAAGCCAAGAAGATCGCCGAGGTCGAGCCGTGCGCCGCGACCGAAGAGTTTCGCGACCGGTTGATTGCCTTCTACGTCGCGGGCAAAGAGGCGGCAGAGAGCGGAGATCGCGGCGCGCGCAAAGGCGCTCGCATCCGCCTCGGGCACATCATCAGCAGCACCAACTGGGTCGCGTTCCCCGATATCGTCCGCCTCCAGGAGCGGCTCGACGTGCACTACGCGGGCGTCACGCTCTTCATCAATCGCCCCGACGTCCCGGCGACGAACAACGCGACCGAACGCGACATCCGCGCGCCCGCGCGGCATCGCGCCATGACCGGCGGAACGCGGTCGCCCGGCGGCAGCGCAACGCTCGCGCATTGGCTGAGCATCACGCAGACGCGTCGCAAGAACGCGCTCCCACTGCGAGGCTTCGTCATCCAGCTGAACGCGAATCACTTGCGCGGAAAACCGCCACCCTCCGTCTTTGCCAATTAGCCCGCTCGCTTCTCCCGCGCTGAAGTCACGACGCGATCCGCGGACGTGCGGGGACCGCTAAGCAGATAC
>JBBRMI010000455.1:0-1548 GCA_038230915.1 Polyangiales bacterium
ATGAGTCCCGAAGCCAACGAGCTCACGCTCTACCTCGACAACGACGAACCCCTCTATCGCCAGAAGATGGTCATCTTCCGCGCGCTCGCGAAGAAGAAAGACCGCGGCAAGTACAACCCCGCGCTCGCGCCCAAGGCCTTCGCCATCCTCATGGGCGTTGCCGCGAAGAAATACATCCACGAGTTCGGAAGCCCGGGCGACCGATGGAACCTCATCTTCTCGCCCATCGACCGGCGCCAGGCTGCCAGCAGCTACGCCGAGGAATTTCTCGATTGGTACGCCACTGAATACGACGGACCGAAAAAGGGATCCCGCACACCGACGAGGGACGAGTAGCTCGAATGGCCAACAAGAAAGCCGCGCGTTCCACCTATCGCGTCGAGTTCGATTTCTCTGAGAGCGCATTCAAGTTCAAGCCCAGGTACCACTCACTCGCAGAGTTTGACTCTGATCTCCAAGCGGCCGCGTTGCTCGCACCTCGAAGCGGCGCGTACGACAAGACCTACTACAAGGTGGTGCACGTTCCGACCGGTGATGTCTGGGATGCGCGGCTCGATCTTCAGCATCCAAGCTGCCACGGCGGCAAGAAGGTCAGCGTCGCCGCTCGAATCGAGAGCTTCTGCAAGCAAATGCTCGCGTCGAAGTTGCCACGCACAGCAGAGAACGAGGCGAGCTACCGCAGTTGGCTTGAGCACATTCGTCGGAGCACGCGGTGAGCGGCCGTTGCGTGACCGCAACCGCCGGAAGTAGCCAGCCACTCCATCGAGGATTTTTCCAATCGGCACTCCACGGATTACGCACACGAAAAGGGGAAATGGCATGAACAATACATTGTGGGCCCACCTAGCAAGAGCTGTAGAAGCGCTCTCGCCGCTGCTACTCGCCGCGCTGGGCTGGCTCTCACTTCAAGTTGCCGCGTTCATCAATACGCACGTACGAAACGAGCGCCTGCGCGGTGTGCTCGCCCGTGTCGACGACGCTGTGCTGGTTGCCGTTCGCGAGATCGAACAGCTCTACGTCTCAAGGCTAAAGAGCGCCAGCGCCGACGGCGAGCTGACGGCTGACGAGCGCAAAGACGCCAAGGATGCCGCCGTCGCAGCAGCTCGCTCCTACCTCGGCGCGCGCGGCCTCGTCCAGCTCGGCAAAGTACTCGGCATTCCGCTCGACGATGTGGATCGCGTCGTCTCGGCGCGAGTCGAGGCTGCCGTCTACAACCTTCGCGCTCAGCCGACGCGGATGCTTGGCTCGGTGCTGCGCACCGCGCTCCAAAGCGTCGCCCCGGACAAGAACCAGCCGCAGAACGGCGCGCACTAGCGGGCGCGCTCGAGGAGCCGCATGACCAGTCGCGAAGCCAAGTGCCGAAAAGGGGCGAGTGGGCCGACTTGCACGGGCCCCGCCGGACCCAAAGGCGACACCGGACCTGCCGGGCCGCAGGGCGCACCAGGACCGCAGGGCGAGGCGGGTTCGCCCGTCGTCGTCCACTTCCTTCGCGTGCCGCTCGTGCCGCAGACCGCCGAGAGTGGCGGCGACCCGGGCCCTGGCTCAGGC
>JBBRMI010000456.1:0-1511 GCA_038230915.1 Polyangiales bacterium
CGCAGATGAAAGCCATCCGCCGCTACGCCCAGGACCATGGCTTGGTGCTCGCCGGTGAATACGTCGAGCGCGGCATCAGCGGGACCGACGACAACCGACCCGAGTTCCGCCGCATGCTTCAGGAGATCTTCCAGCCGAGCTCGGAGGTCGGCTGCATCATCGTGACGCATGGCTCGCGCTTCATGCGCAATGCGACCAAAGCTCGCATTCACAAAGAAGCGCTTCGAAAGCGCGGTATTCGCGTCGTCGCGATTCAGCAGGAAGTGACCGACGACCCCAACGGTCGCTTCGCCGAGGGCGTCTTCGAGCTCATCGATCAACTCGAGAGCGAAACCAATGGCGTGCGCACTCGCGCCGGCATGGCCGAGAACGCACGGCAGGGCTACTTCAACGGCTCGATGCCACCGTTTGGGTTCCGCGTCGAAAAGATCGCGACGCCCGCTGGGCAGAAGAACAAGCTGGTCGTGAACCCGGATGAAGCTGAGCTCGTGCGCGAGGTCTTTCGCCAATACCTGGCGGGTAGCGGCGCGAAGGCCACCGCCCGTGGCCTGAACCAACGCGGCTTGCTCTATCGCAAGCATCTTTGGACCCGTGACCTCGTGCTTCATGTCATCAGCGATCCAGGAGTGGTCGGCACCTACTACTGGGGCAAGCGGGGCAAGCAACCGCGGCCCGAGAGCGAGTGGATCGCCACCGCGGTCGAGGCCATCGTCGATGACGAGATCTTCGAGATGGCACAGAAGCTTCGCGAGCGTCGCGACCCTGGGCGGAGCGCGGGTCGCCTGCCGTCGAGCCCGCTACTCTTGGCGGGCCTCCTGCGCTGCGGTCGCTGCGGCGACACGTGCCAACTTGAAAGCTCAGGGAAGTGCGACCCAAGCGGGCAACCGTATCGCTACTACAATTGCCGCCGTTTCTGCCGGAGCGGCAAAGAGGCCTGCGCCGGCTATCGCATTGCCGTCCAGACCCTCGACAGCGCGATCCTGAATCACATCGCGGAGCACGTTTTCACTGAAGAGCGCTGCCGAGAAATCCTGCGCGACTTCCTGGAAGATCAGGGCGTCCTCAAGCTAAAGACCGTCGAGCAGCGGCGCTTGCTTGAACGCGAGCGCGAAGAGCTCGGCAAGCGCCTTGAGCGCTGGTACGAACGCATCGAAACGGAGCCCGCGCTCGGTGAAGTTGGCGCCGAGCGCCTACAAGAGCTCAAAGCCAAGCGCGACGAGGTGCTCCGCACCCTGGCCAAGCTCAAGCCACTCCACTCGATTCCACCCTATTTGTACAAGGCGGAAACCATCCAGCGCTTCCAGCTACGCCTGCGCGAGGCCTTCCTCTCAGGCGACCGCTCGACTGCGCGCGTCTACCTTCACAACCTCGTGGACCACATCGTCATCGGCGAAGACGAGATCACGATCGAGGCACGCGCCAACGCTGCCATCGCCATGATGGCCGAGCCCCGAAATCACAAGGCCGAAGCCGGCCCGGCAGAAGTTCTCGCAGACGTCGTAGACTGGCGC
>JBBRMI010000457.1:0-1510 GCA_038230915.1 Polyangiales bacterium
GTCTTCTCAACCAAGTGCAACACTGGCTGGAACAGGTTGTAGTAGACACTCATGTCGGCGTAGAGCGCCGCCACCTGCTCCGGTGTGTCGAACCGGGCGTAGCCGACATACTGGCGCACCAATGCGTCATTCTTCTGTTCGACGAAGCGGTTGTCATTCTTGTGGTACGGGCGGCTGCTCGAGAGGGTGAGGCCGGGAACCAACTGGGGAAAGAGCCGTTTGAGATGATCGTTGAAGAACTCGCGCCCATTGTCAGGATGCAGCTCCACCAACGCGAAAGGCAGCCGCGTGAGCGCGGTGCGAAACCCGCCTTCCATCGCCGCTTGGCCTCGATTTCAGTAGCGCCATCCGCTCGCTCCACCCGCTTGCCACATCCACCAGTTGCAATGTATGGGCGTACTCCCCGGTGCTGCTGGCCACCCCTTGATGCACGAGATACACCTCGCAATGGCCGGGCTCGGTCGTATCCCAGGGAATGCGCGTCATTGGCACATCGCGGGTCACGCTATTCGCCCGTTCGGGGCCTTTGCGGGGCAAGCGCAACCGCTCCGTCCGGTGACACGCCAACAGGCGGGTCACATTCGCCTCACTGATCTGACCCAGCTGCGCCGCGACCGCGTCGCTCAGCCGCACCACCCCAAAGCGCGCCATGTGGCGCGCCGTTGTCAGCAGGGTCGGCGTGAGCCGCTCGGCACAGATATAATCAAGGCTCGCCCAGACCTGGACCACCACGCGCTCCACGTCCGCGTCATAGGTCAGTCCGCGTTGCTGCGTGCGGGGCCGACGCTCAAGACTGGGCGCATGCAACAAGCGTAACAGGCCCTTGCGGTGCAGCCCCGACACCATCTCCATCTCACTCAACAACTGACTCCGTCCCGCGCGACCCGCCCGCTCGTAACGCGGACACTGGCGCTTGAGGTATTTGCGTCGCTCGTCATCTCGTCCGTCTCGGCCACCCACCTTCCCCTCCCCCTAACATTTTCATTTGAGGGAACACGCCGTCTTGACAGGCGAGAAGCCCCAGAGTATAATCGTAACTATACGAAAGGTTCGGATGTTTTAATTCCGACCCGGCCGCTCTCTCAAAGACGAGGACTACACGCATGACCAACGACGACAAAGCCGAGATCATCGAGATCATCAATCTCTATGCCTTCGCACTCGACACCCACCAGTGGGACCTGTTCGACCGCGTCTTCACCGAAGACGTCGTCGCGGTGTTCGGTCCGGCCGGAGCCGACTGGAACGGCCTCAATATCTTCAAAGCCTCGTTCGCGGAATTCCACGCCAGGCTCGACAGCCATCAGCACACCATGATGGGCCATCTCGTCGTCGTCGACGGGGACACCGCCCACGCCTTCAGCTACGGCAACTGGTTGCTCAGACGCGAAGTGGCCGAGGGCGGCCCGACCTGGACCGGCACGGGCTGGTACGACGACGACCTCGTACGCACCGAGCAGGGCTGGCGCATCAAGCGCCGTGTCTGCCGACTCCAGGGCTGGACCGGTAA
>JBBRMI010000458.1:0-1500 GCA_038230915.1 Polyangiales bacterium
CGCAATACCGTTTAACAAAGCATAACTACTGACTCAGCAAATGTTTGCTGCAAGGGTGGTACAGGGCGATGCTCGGGACGTTTCTTCCTGAACTTCGACATCTTCACCTTCACGACGCGCGGATTGATCCGGTTGCGGCGCACCGTGTCATCGGTCCGTTCGCAGCTGATCTCCCACAGGAGCACCGCGTACCACACGGCAAACGCCTGCGAGTCCGGCGCGGGGCACTCCGGCAACCGACAACGCAGAATCTGCAGGCACCCGACGAACGACAACCGATCCGGGTCCAACCCTTGCGTGCTGGCGGCCTCCGCCATCACCGAACGCACAACGAAGTGACCCAACGACAGCGCGTACAACTCCTGCAATACCCCCAGCGGCGTCTGGCTGCGCAGGTCCGCCGACTTGGTCACCCGCCACGGATTCTGGTGCGTCTTCTGCTCGTCGTACACCAACTCGATTTCCCAGCGCTCATGGTACAGCAGCACCAACTCTCGGGCGGGGTGACGCGCGGCATCAACCAACGTCGTCAACAACACGTGTGCCACGCCGTGGCCGACCCGTTGCGGATCGTTCAGAGTGTAGCGGATGACGCGCACCACCAACCCCTGCCGATCCTTGTTCCGTTCCGATTCGCACGGATAAATCTTGGCCAGGTACGAGCCGTCGGCCAGATACTGGACGGGTCGCAGCACCAACCGACTGCTGACCCGCGCCAGCAACTGACAACCCGTTGTCACAAGCTGTTTCCACAGCAAATAGCTGAAGAAACCGCGGTCCCACAGCAGCAGCATGTCGGGGCGCAGATGGCGGAACAAGCCCGGCGCCAGACGCTGCTCGCAGCTGTCGGTCGCTTTGATGCCTTTGGCCACGAAGGCCACTTCCACATGCGTACCGATCTCCACCAGGCTGAGCTTGCGCACCTGCGGGAAGGCGCCGTCGCCACGCGAGCCGGTGGGACGACCGAAGGCGGCGGCATTGGCCAGCGAGTCCGGCACGTTGTAGACGGTGCCGTCGATGGCCATCAGCCGCCAGTCCCGGTAGAAGGCCCCCGGCGTCTGCGGCGTCGCCAACAGGCGGACGCGCCGCTCGAACAAGCGGCGCACCGGGGCCAGCCCCAGACGCTGGCGGGCCAGACAGAGACTGGAGCGGTGCGGCGTCGTCTCGCCCGGCTGCAGCCGGCGGGCGTACTTGAAGACTTGGCGGATGGGCAACTCGGTGAGGATGCCCATGGCCAAGACGACCCAGAAGATGACTTCGCGGGTCAAGCGACAACGGCGCGTATCGAAGCACGCTGTCTCCTCCAGGGCTTGCCGGACCTGGTCCGGACCGATAACCTGCTCCAACAGGAGCAGGCGGTCCAGGACGCGCCCCATCTCGCCGACCGGCAGCAAACACAGTTCCTCGTCCATCTTGGTCACAGCCTCCCTGATACTTGCGTTCGTGATAAACACAAGGTATCAGATGGCTGTGACTTGCGCTTCGTCAAACGGTATTGCG